>CAVRCL010000001.1:0-135280 GCA_963719555.1 Thermoanaerobaculia bacterium
CGACGACCAGGGGAACGTCTGGATTCGCCGATTTTCCCGGTTCGAGGGCAGCACGCCGGTCTACTCCCTCGACTACCGCACGGCGGCAGGCGTCTGGGTAGCCCAGCGCAGCTGACGCTGCCGGCGATCAACCCACCGATCTGGGCGTTTCACGCCTACGGTGCCGGCGAGGCGCTGCTCGCCGACGGCGCCGGCCGGATCTGGCATTTCGACGGCAGTGCCTGGGAGGACTTCGGGATCTGGGCCGGCGGTGGATGGACCTATTCGCTGGCGATCGACAGCGCGGCGAATGTCTGGGCGAGCGGCACCGGCGGCGCGGCGAAGCGCGACGCCGTGACCGGCTTCTGGCAGCGTTTTCGGGTGACCAACACCAGCCAGTACGACTCCTTCAACTCGGACCTGGCGCTCGACCCGGTGAGCGGGAACGTGGTTGCCTGCGCCAACGCGGGCCCTGGCGCCGGCGGCATGACGATGTTCGACGGCGAGCGCTGGACCGGATTCAACCAGCATGAATACGGCCTCGGGGTGCCCTTTCCGTTCGCCAGCGACAACTGCCAGGCGGTCGGCGTCCGCACCTCGACCGGCGGCGTGGTCGCGAATCCGATCTACGCCGGCTCCACGAGTGGAGCGGTTCGAGCTGGACCGATCTCGCCGGGATGAGCGAGAGCCGCGGCCTGGTCGAGGATTCGACGGGCAGGCTGTGGTCGCTGGGGCCCTGCTTACGACCTGCGCTACCGGGACGGCGGGGCCTGGATCGCGGTCGAAAACAACGGCCCGTGGGGCAACAACCTGCAGCGCGACCCGACCCGTCCCGGCACGGTCTGGGCGAGCACCTTGCCGAGATCATTCGCACCGATGGTGCGTATCGCTTCGCCCGCGACTACAGTCAGTTCCCCGAGCTCAATACCCAGAGCGACATCTTCGGCACCGTCGCCGCCGCCCCCGACGGCATCGCCTGGTTGGGCTCGACCCAGGGCCTCTTCCGGCTCGACGCCAACGCCGGGACCTACCAGTACTTCGCCGCGCTCGGCGGCATCTCGACGATCGGCGCGAGTCCGCTGGCGTCACGCCGGACGGCAGGCTCTGGTTCGACCTCTTCGATCCTTACGGCAGCGGGCCGCACGGCCTGGCGTGGTTCGACGGCCAGTCGGCGGGGATCTATTCCGCGCCGCGCGACGGCGGCCCGCAGTGGGGCGGGCTGCCGCACGCCCAGATCGCCGACCTCGAGGTGCGGATCGTCCCCGGCGGCTACGAGCTCTGGATGAGCTGCCTGTCGCGCGGGCATCGCGGTGCTCTTCGTGCCCACCAGCCTGTTCTCCGACGGTTTCGAAAGCGGCGGCACCGCGCCGTGGTCGGTAACGGTGCCGTGAATCGGCTCAGCGCGGCTCGGGCGTCAGGCGGTCGTAGGCGAGAATCGCGTTCCACACCAGCGGATGGCTGCCGATCGTCGAACCGCGCCAGATCGGGTTGATCGCGAAGAGCAGGATGTGCCCCTTGCCGAGCGGCGAGTCGACGACCGCGGCGCGCCGCGCGAGCTCGCTGCCGTGGTCGAGGAGACCGGAGACCAGAAGCTCCTTGGCATCGCCGAAGCGCACCAGCGCGCGCGGCAGCAACGGCTCCGGGATCACGTAGGGATTGCGTCGCATCTGTTCGTGGGTGAGCGGCAGGCTCTCCCAGCGCTCTGCTGTCGGAGCGCTCCGGGGCCTGCGGAAAGGTGCGGCCTTGCGGGGTGTCGACATCCTTCGCCGAGCCTCGGCCGGTCGGCCGGCCGGTCTCTTCGTCGTCCTGAAAGCCGCCGGCCGCGAGCCGACTGAGCTCGAAGCTCATGCCCTCGGCGCTGTAGACCGACAGGCGATCGCCGAGGCCTTCCGTTACCGGTGAGCCTGAGGGCGGGAAGCGGGCATCGAGGATGCTGCCCACGACCTTGAGCTTGCCAGCGTCGGCGATTTTCACGCCGGGGGTGAAACCGTTGGCGATCAACAGGTTGGCGGTGTCCTCGACGGCGACCAACAGGCCGCCCTGCTCGACGAACTGCCGCAGGTGATCGAGGCCAGCGAAACCGAGTCCGGGGCGCTGGTCCTCCGTGGCGTCGATCGTGCCGAGGTTCGGCGTCTCGGGCGTCGTCTTCCAGGGCAGCGGGTCGCCCCACATCGGCAGGCCGGTGACGATGCGCTGCGGCTCGCCGACGCCGACCGGGGGAAAGAGGATGACGTCGTACTTCGCGCCGAGGTCGGGCGTCGCGGCGACGTCCTGCGTGCTGATGTAGTCGTAGGGCACGCCGAGCAGGTCGAGGCGCTGCCGCCACCAGCCTTCAGTCTGGGTGTTGATCCAGCTGTGGAGGAGAGCGAGCCGAGGGCGGGCGACGGGTCGCGTGGCGACTGCGGGTCGATCGGCACGGTCGCCAGCACCGTGATGCCGAGCCGGGTCGCGATCGTCGCCAGGACATCACGGTCGATTCCGGTGACGATCCAGCTGCCGCGCGGGAAGTCGCGCGCCAGGACGCGAAACGCGCTGTCGTCGCCTCGACTCGCAGGTGCCGGTGGTGGTCGCTTCGCCGAGCGCGTAGCGCAGCGGCAGCATCGCGTCGGCACCATGATTCGCCACCAGGTAGACCGCGCCCGGGCCAGTGATCCCCGACGGGGCCGGCACCGGTTCCGTAAGCAGGGCCATGGGAGCGGCGAGGATCTTGCCGTCGACGATGCGCACCGCCTCGACATCAAAGAGCTCGCCGAAACTCCAGCCGGTGTCGTCGTAGGGATGGCTCTGCGGATCGTCCGGACTCCAGTACTGATGGTCGAGGAGCGCGTCGGCGATCCGGCTGTGGGGCTGATCCATGCGTACGACGTAACTTCCCGCCGGCAGCAGCCGGGCGGTCGGCGCTGCACGTTTGCCGGTGTCGCCACTCTGGCCCGTCGAGCTGTTCGCCCTGCTTGCCCTCTTGCGGATTCGGCGGCGTGGCCAGTTGGGCCGTGAACGGCTCCTGGGTGCGCGAGATCTCGACGTGCTGGCGGGCCGAATACCCGCAGCAGCTCGGCCTGCGCCTCGGGGCGGCGGTCGTCGGCCGGAAAGACCCAGGCGGAAGGTCCCTCGCGCTGCGGCTTCTCGATCGAGCGCCTGGCTCTTGGCATAGAAGTTCGCCAGCAGCTGGGCGCGGTTCTCGGCAGCGAAGGCGAGCGCCACGAGGAGACCCGTCTGCTGGTAGTTGTTGTTGTTGCGCTGCGACCATTCGACGCGCGGCCAGGGTGGATCCTGGCGATACCAGGTGCGCGAATACTGCTCCGGGGAGAGCTCGCGCACTTCGGTGTCGGCGCCGCCGTTGCCGAAGGTCTCGTAGAGGCGGCTGACACTGTTGTGCATCGCCGCCAGGAACATCAGATAGCCGGGACTCCAGGTGTCGAACTCGCCGTGGGTGAAGACGCCGGGCATGCCGAGCTTCGTCATCTCGGCGACGTTCGACCAGCCGAAGAGCTGCCACTCGTGGGTCAGCAGAGGGTCGACCCAGGCGTTGTAGGGGCCGTCGCCGACCGTGTTGTCGTAGAGGAACGGCACCGATTCGTGGAGGTCGTGCAGGACCTGGGCGTGCCAGCCGAGATGGGTGTCGAGGACGTTCCGCGTCAGGGACAGGGTCATCCCCATGGCGTCGCGGTTGTTGTCGTGGGCGACGTAGCGGCCCCAGTAAGCGAGACGCGGCCAGGCCGAATCGGGGTGGGCGAGATGCCAGCGGTAGAGGTCCACCATGCGGTCGCGGCCGTCGACCTCGACCACCGGGGTGATCAGGATGATGAGGTTGTCGCGGATCTTCCGGATGTACGGACTCTCGTCGACCGTCAGACGGTAGGCGAGCTCCATGAGCGCGGTGGGCGAGCCGGTCTCGGGTGAGTGGATGGCGCCGGTGATGTAGTAGACCGGGACGCTGGCCGCGACCAGGCTCTCGGCGCGCGTGTCGTCGAGGTCGATTCTTCGCGGGTCGGCGAGCTGGGCGAGGCGCGCCCGGTTCTCCTCCGACCGGAGGAGATTCTCCTCGGAGGAGACCGCCACCGCGATCCGTTCGCGGCCCTCTTCACTGGTGCCGATCGTGACCACGCGTACTCTGGGGCTCGCCTCGGCGAGCAGGCGGAAGTAGCGATGCACGTCGGCGGAGTAGGGCAGGTAGCCCGGCGCCCCGGCGACGTCGCCGAGCACGGCCTGCGGCGCCGGGACACTCGCCGAGGCCGGCAGGTAGTCGGTGAGCGGCGAGTTGAATTCGGGCGCGGTGGTGTACTTGCCGGATGCGCGCCGTGGCGTCGGCGTCGATCGGCTGCGTGAGGTCGGGCACGAGGCCCGCGGGCATGCGGGTCGCGACCGAGGCGTCTGCGGCGAAAGCAGGAGAGGCAGATAGACCTGCGATGAGCAGCAGGCGGGCGACAGATCGACGCATCGAGAGGGCTCCAGGGTCGCGGGCAGAAGAGGTGCCGCAGGAGGTGAAGACGTATCGAAAGAACGGTGTCGCGGCCGAGGCCTCACAACCGCTCCAGGATCCCTCGCGCTGGCTCGACTGGCTACGATTCGAGCTGGACGATTGGAGGTCGAGTCATGCGGGTCGTCGAATGTGTGCCGAACATCTCCGAAGGGCGGCGCCCGGAGGTCTACGAGGCGGTGGCGAAGGCGGCGGGGGCGGTGCCCGGGGTGACGGTGCTCAACGTCGATCCCGGGGCCGAGACGAACCGCACGGTGATCACCTTCGTCGGCGAGCCCGAGGCGGTGCTCGAGGGGGCCTTCCAGCTGATGGTCGCGGCGCTCGACGCGCATCGACATGAGCGCCCACCAGCGGGGCGCACTCGCGCATCGGCGCGGTCGACGTGGTGCCGTTCGTGCCGGTCTCCGGCGTGACGATGGACGAGTGCGTCGAGCTCGCCCGCCGGCTCGGCGAGCGGGTCGGCCGCGAGCTCGGGATCCCGGTCTATCTCTACGAGCAGGCGGCGACTTCGCCGGCAGCGCCGCAACCTCGCCGACATCCGCGCCGGCGAGTACGAGGGGCTGGCGGGGAAGCTCGCCGATCCGGCCTGGCAGCCCGACTTCGGTCCGGCGACGTTCATGCCGCGCGCCGGCGCGACGGTCATCGGCGCGCGGCAAGTTCCTCGTCGCCTACAACGTCAACCTGAACACGGTGGACAAGCGGCTGGCGAACCGGGTCGCCTTCGACATCCGCGAGAAGGGCAGGAAGCGCCTCGACGCCGCGGGCAAGCCGGTGCAAGACGGCGCCGGCGACGAGATCTGGGAGCCGGGCCTGCTCGCCGGCATCAAGGCGGTCGGCTGGACGATCCCCGAGTTCGGCTGCGCCCAGATCTCGATCAACGTCACCGACCTCGACGCGACGCCGCTCCACGTCGTCTTCGACACCTGCGACGAGCGCGCCGCGGCGCACGGCCTGCGGGTGACCGGCTCGGAGCTCGTCGGGCTGGTGCCGCGCGCGGCGCTGCTCGCCGCCGGCCGGCACTACCTCGCGCGCATGGGGCGCTCGACCGGCGTGCCCGAGAGCGCGCTGGTCCACGTCGCGGTGCGCACGCTCGGACTCTCCGAGGTCAAGCCGTTCGACCCGCGCGCGAGCGGATCATCGAGGACCGGCTCACGGCCCGCCTGAGGGCGCCGCTCGTCGCGATGACGCTCGCCGGCTTCGCCGACGAGCTCTCGTCCGACTCGCCGGCGCCCGGCGGCGGGTCGGTCGCGGCCTACGCCGGGGCGCTCGCCGCCGGGCTGGCGGCGATGGTCGCCAACCTCTCGCACCCCAAGCAGGGGTTCGAGGCGAAGCAGCCGGCGCTCGAGCGCGATCGCGGTGCGCGGCCAGGCGCTCAAGGACCGCCTGCTCGCCGCGGTCGACGCCGACACCGCCGCGTTCGACCGCTTGCTCGCGGCGATGCGAATGCCCAAGGGGACCGCCGGGGAGCAGCGCCGCGCGCGACGCGGCGATGGTCGTCGCGACGATCGCGGCCATCGAAGTGCCGCTGGGCGACGCTCGAGGCCTGCCCGGAGATCGTCGAGCTCTGCCTCGAGATCGGCGGGATCGGCCTCCAGGCCTCGCTCTCCGACGCCGGCACCGGCGCCGCGATGGCGCGCGCCGCGGCGTCGGGCGCCTACCAGAACGTCTGCATCAATCTCCCGGGCCTCGCCGACCGGGTCGCGGCCGCGGCGCTTCTCGCCCGCGCCGACGCCGCCTGGGAGAGGACGACCGAGCTCGCGGCGCGCGCCGAGGCGGTTTTCGTCGGCGGCCTGCGCCATGCCACCGGCTGACCGCCGGCTGACTCAGGAGCCGGGGGCGCAGAGCCGGGTGCGATCGAGAAACGCCTCCCACAGCCGCTCCCAGACGCTCCAGTCGTGGCCCCCGGGCAGGGTGTAGACCTTCTCGGGGGGCAGGAGGCCGGCGAGCATCCGGTTCGACCGGTCGAAGTCATCAGCCGCACCCCACCCGAGGTGGAGCGGCATCGGTCGTCCGCTCTTTCGCCCGCGCAGCGAGCCAGCTCCAGAGCTCCCTTCCCACGTCCCCTTCAGCGATCGTCGGCTGGCGGCTGCCAGCTGGCGGGTCCGCCGGCGCGCTCGATCTCGCGAATCACCCCTTCTTCTCCGAGGTAGGGTGCGAGTGCCAGCACGCCGGCAAGGTCGTCCGGATGGTCGCGCAGGTAGAGCAGGGCGCCGATGCCGCCGAGCGAGGTCCCGGCGAGCCAGATCGTGTCGTAGCCGGCGGCCCGGGCGGGGAGGACGACGTCCACCCGCAGGCGCTCGAGGACCGTTCGGGCGCGAAAGTAGCCGAGATGCGAGTCGACGGCGACGAGATCGATCGGCAGCCCCGGCGCGCCACCGCGCTCGCGAAACCGGCTTCGCGAAACTTTTCGGGCGCGTCCAACCGGCCGGGCAGCAGCACCACGAGGCAGCGGACGACCGGGAGCCGCGCGCCAGATCGACCGTGCGCAGCGGGACGGTCGCAGGCCGCAGCGCCGCACATCCCGCCATCAACGTTCCGGCGAGAAACAGCCACGGCAGGCGCTCCGGCGCGCGCGAATCAGGACTCGGGCTCCGCTGCGAGGGCGAGGGCGTAGTCGATGTCGTCGTCGGTCGCGGTCTCGGCGTCAGGGCCGGCGGAGTAGACGAGCCCGGCCGCCTCGCCGGTGAGCACCCAGTTGTAGCTCTCGCCGGAGAACGGATCGGTCGGGAAGGGGGTCTCGCCGCGATAGACGCGCCCAGAGGGTACCGACCTCCGACTCGTACTCCGGGAAGTTGCCCGTCGCGGCGTAATGCTCGCGCAGGACCCCGCCGATCGCCTCGAGGTCGGCGACGACCTGCAGGCGGGCGGCATTGACCGCCGCCGGGTCGGTGATCTGGGGAGTCGCCTCCGTGGCGAGCGACGCTCTCCAGGGCGGCGAGGCCGCTGCCGGCCCCGGCGAACTTCGCGACCGCCATCACCCAGACGGCGCCGACGGCGGCGAAGGCGAGAGCGGGCACGACGATGAGCAGCGCCAGGATCCCGGCGGCGCGCTGCGGGCCCCGGGCGTTCGCCGGCAGGCCGGCGCCGAGCGCCGGCGCGAGCAGCTCGACGCGCTCGGAGAGCGGCGGGTAGGCCGAGAGCCAGCTTCCGAGGGTCATCCAGCCGGTGTCGAGGTCGCGGCGCTGGGCGACGAGCGCCTGCAGGTTCATCGACCGCGCGTGCTTCCGCCCGCGGCGAGGATGGCGAGACCGCGCAGCGCCCCTGCGGGATCGCCGCACAGCGCCGCACCCCAGCGGTCGCAGGTGCGCTCGCAGGCGCGCGAGTAGGCGGCGCCGAGGAACGGCATCAAGCGTCCGGGACCGGTGAGCAGCAGATGATCGAGATGCCCGGCGCGCAGGTGGCCGACCTCGTGGCCGATCACCATGTCGCGCGCCGCGGCGTCGTCGCCGCAGGCGTCGAGGAGATCCGAGAAGAGCACGATCATGCGGCCGCGAAAGAACTTGGTCGCGAGAGCGTTGAGGCTGCCGCCCGATTCGAGCAGGTAGGCCTCGGGCTCGCGCCCGAGGCCCGCCGCGCGCGCCAGCTCCTGGACGCGGGCGTGGAGCTCGGGAAACTGCGCCGGGCCGAGCCGCACGGCGCTGCCGCGCAGGTGAGTGACGAAGGCGAGGTGGACGAAGAAGAGGAAGAGCCCGATCAGCGCGACATAGGCCAGGCCGATGATCGAGATCGCGAGCAGCGCCCAGAGCCCCAGGGAGACCAGGAGGACCAGCACGAAGAGTGGCTTCTCGGTCGGCCAGGACGGCGACCTGGATCGGGGCAGGTGGAACGTTCGAGGCGGAAGCGAAGGTGGAACGCGACGCAGCGACGGTGGAGTTGGGTCGAGAGAGGTCATATGCCTATCGATACGCAGCGCGGCGGGAAACCGGGACAGCGGCGGGCAGATGCCCCCGTGCGCGCGAAGCGCGAACGGTCGGCCGGGAGCGCCGGGAAGCGCCGCCTCAGCCGCCTCGCGCCGCTTTCGGTAAACTGAACCCTGCGGGCGCCGGGCGCTCCGGGCGCGCCCGAACCGGAGGTTGCGACAATGCGAACGAAAGCGATGGCTTGCTGGATGCTGCTCGGACTGTTCGCCCTGGCGGGGGCGAGCTGGGCGGCGCGCGGCGACGACAAGGAGCGCAAGAGCAAGAACGGCAAGGCTCGAGGCGATCGGCGGGCGGCGCGCAGGTCGTGGTCGAGTACGGTCGGCCGAACGTCGCCGGGCGGAAGATCTTCGGCGCCCTGGTGCCCTACGGCGAGATCTGGCGGGCCGGCGCCGACGAGGCGACGACGATCTCCTTCGACAAAGAGGTGACGATCGAGGGCAAGCCGCTGGCTGCCGGGCGCTACGCCCTCTTCCTGATCCCCGGCGAGGGGGAGTGGACGGTGGTCTTCAACAAGGTGGCCGAGCAGTGGGGCGCCTTCAAGCACGACCCGGCGAGCGACGCGCTGCGGGTCACCGTAAAGGCGGCGGCGCACGACATGGTGGAGACGCTCGAGTACGTCGGCGGCCGGCGACCGGGTCGAGATGCGCTGGGAGACGAGCGCCGTCGGATTCTCCGTCAAGGCAAGGGCTGATGTCGGCAGACCAGGGGTCGGATCGACCTTCCTCGTCGGCGCTGGCGCTCCTCGCGCTCGGCGCGGCTTCGCGCGCGGTGGCCCAGGCGCCCCCGTGCCGGTCGCTCCGACGGCGCTTGCGGCGACAGCCTCGGCGGCACCGGAGCTGGCACGACCGCCGGGAGCGCCATGCCGGCGGCCGGCGTGGCGTCTGGCGCCCCGGCAGCGCTGGCTCGAGCACGACGCCACGCCCGTTGGCCGCGCTGCCGTACACGCCGAGCCTCGAGCCCGGCCTTCATGGACCGGTCGGTCGACCCTTGCGTCGATTTCTACGCCTACTCCTGCAACGGCTGGCGGAGCGCAGAACCCGATTCCGCCCGACCAGTCGCGCTGGAGCGTCTACGGCAAGCTCTACAACGAGAATCAGCAGTATCTCTGGGGGCTGCTCGAAGAGGCGGCGGCGAACCCGGAGACCGGCGAATCCCGAGCTGCGCAAGCTCGGCGACTACTTTCGCCGCCTGCATGGATCTCGCGGCGATCGACAAGGCCGGCCCTCGACCCGATCCGCGCCGAGATGACGGCGATCGGCAAGCTCAAGGAGCTCGCGGCGCTCGCGCCGCTCCTCGGCCGGCTCCATCTCGCAGAGCGGGGGCGCGGCCTGCTCTTCGGCTTCGGCACGCGAGCAGGACCCGGGCGACGCCACGCAGCGCATCGCCGTCGTTCACGCCGGCGGCCTGGGCCTGCCGGATCGCGACTACTACCTCAAGACCGACGCCGCCTCGCGTCGCCCTGCGGGCCAAGTACGTCGAGCACACGGCGCGCAACTTCCGGCTCATGGGGGAGGCGCCGGACTGGGCCGCCGAGAGCGCCGCGATCGTCCTCGCGATCGAGACCGATCTCGCGCAGCGCCTCGCTGTCGCGCGTCGACCGGCGCGATCCGCGCAAGGTCTACCATCGGATGAACCTCGCCGCGCTGCAGAAGCTGACTCCGGCCTTCGCCTGGAAGGAGTACTTCGCCGCGGCCGGCGTCGCGGCGGAGGGCGCGGCCTTCGCCGTCGACGTCAACGAGCCGGAGTTCCTGAAGGCGGTGCAGATCGATCCTCGCCAAGCGTCCGGTCGCCGACCTCCGGACCTATCTGCGCTGGGCGCTGCTGCGCAGCTGCGGCGGAGGACCTCTCGGCGCCCTATCGCGAGGCCGACTTCGATTTCTACGTCGAAGACGCTGCGCGGGAGTGCCGAGCCGCCGGCGCGCTGGCAGGTCTGCGTCGACGAGGTCGACCGCGACCTCGGCGAGGCGCTGGGCAAGGTCTTCGTCGAGCGGCAGTTCGCGCCGGAGACCCGGGCGCGCCGCCGAGGCGATGGTGCGCGGCATCCACGAGGCGATGGGCGAGCGGGTGAAGGCGCTCGACTGGATGAGCGAGCCGACGAAGGCGAAAGCGCTCGAGAAGCTCGCCGCGATGCGCTACAAGATCGGCTACGCCGGAGAAGTGTGTCGCGACTACTCGGCGCTCGTCATCGATCGCAACGACTACTTCGGCAACGTCCGGCGGGCGACCGAGTTCGAGAGCCGGCGGCAGCTCGCGCAGATCGGCCAGCCGATCGATCGCGGCGAGTGGGGGATGACGCCGCCGACGGTCAACGCCTACTACAACGCCTCGATGAACGACATGAACTTTCCGGCCGGCGTCCTCCTGCCGCCGCTTTTCGACCCGAAGATGGACGACGCCCCGAACTACGGCAACACCGGCGGCACGATCGGCCACGAGCTGACCCACGGCTTCGACGACGAAGGTCGGCAGTTCGACGCCGCCGGCAATCTCAAGGACTGGTGGACGAAGGAGGATGCCGCGAAGTTCGTCGCGCGCGCGCAGTGCGTCGTCGACCAGTACGCGCAGTACCGAATCGTCGACGACCTCAAGATCAACAGCAAGCTGACGCTGGGCGAGGACGTCGCCGACCTCGGCGGGACGATTCTCGCCTGGGAGGCCTGGAAGAAGGCGGTCGCCGGGCAGACGCTCGAGCCGAAGGACGGCCTGTCGCCGGAGCAGCGCTTCTTCGTCGGCTTCGCGCAGTGGGTGTGCGAGAACCAGCGGCCGGAGGAGCTGCGAGTTCCGCGGCGACGAACCCGCACAGCCCCGGCGTCTGGCGGATCAACGGCGTCGTCGCCAACATGCCGGAGTTCGCGCAGGCGTTCTCCTGCAAGGCCGGCCAGCCGATGGTGCGCGCGAACGTCTGCAGGATCTGGTGACGGGCGGATGTAGGCGAGCCGAATGCGAGGCCTCCGATGCCCTGGCTGATCGACGCCGCGAATCTGGGCGGAGTGCTGGGCGGAGCGGCGGGGGCGCGCAACACCGCAGGCGATCCTCGCCGCCCTGCTCCCCTGGGCGCGCGAGCGCAAGCAGGTCGTGGTGGTCTTCGACGGGCCCGAGAGCCCCGGCATGGCCACCCACCTCGGCGGCGTCGAGATCGTCTGGAGCGGCAGCCGCTCCGCCGACGAGGTCATCACGAAACGAATCGCGGCGATCGTGAGGGGGCAGGGGCGGCAGGGCGCCAAGTCCTGGACCGTCGTCACCAACGACCAGACCCTCGCCCGCCGCTGCCGCGACCACGGCGCCAAAGTCGAGCCGGCCTCGATCTTCGCCCAGCGCACCACCCAGCCGAAAGCGAAATCGAAAGCCGCCAGGAGCGCCCAAGCCGCCGCCGACAAGCCTGCTCCCCAACGCCCAGGACATTGCCCATTGGCGGGAGGTCTTCGGCAGGAAAAGAAAGGACCAGTAAAGGAAAAGAGGATCATCAGTCCTTTCCTGGTCCTTTCGGTTCGCTAACCGCGAGTCTCCCGTTCGCCCTGGGCGGCGGATGGATCCACGAGACCCTTGGGGAGTCGCTGCAGGGGCAGGCGAGAGCGTCCCGTAGACTACCCAGCGATGCCGACTCCGGGAGTTGTCCGTCGCCCATTGCCGATGCCTCTCGCAGCGGTTCCGCCCTATTCGCCGACGTAGGCGTTCGGCGGCGAGTTCCTCAACGAGCAGCACTGCTTCGATTCCACGTGTCCGGCGAAGGAGCATCTGATCGATCTGGGGATCGAGGGGTGGTTGCGGCGGGAGGATGCGCTCAAGCTCTACGAGCCCGCCTACTTCGCGCCCGGGCCGATTCTCGAGATCGGGTCGTACCACGGGCTCTCGACCCCGATCCTGGCGCGGGCGGTGGCGGATTCGGGGGCGGAGGGCCGCGGGAGGCGGATCGTCTCGGTCGAGCTCGATCGGGCTGCGCAGGCCGTGGCGCGGGGGCATCTCGAGCGGCTGGGGCTCGCCGGGAACGTCGAATTCATCCAGAGCGACGCCGTTGCCTGGTGCGCTCGGGCGGCCGCGGCGGGGAACGCTTCGCCTTCGCTTTCATCGACCACGACCACGCCTACGAGTCCGTCTTGCCCGTCTGCCGGGAGCTGCCGAACCTCACCCTCCCCGGCGCCTTCTGCCTCTTCCACGACTGGCTCGATGCGCGCAACTTCGTGCCGGAGGAGGCCGGGTACGGCGTCTTCGGCGCCACCCGGGACGGGCTGGACCCACAAGAGTTCCCCTTCTACGGAGTGTTTGGCGTGGCGGGGCTCTATCGTCGGAATGCGGCTGGGGGCTGACGGAGAAAGCGGTAGGATGGAGGCGGTTCTTCCTATCTGCTGCGGAGGCGTGACGATGCTCTGGTGGGCGTGGCTGCTGGTCGGGTTTCTGCTGGTCGGCGCGGAGTTGTTGACGCCGGGCGGTTTCTATCTGCTCTTCTTCGGTCTGGGCGGTATCGCCGTGGGTCTCCTTGGACTCGCCGGCGTCGTGCTGCCGGCGTGGGGGCAGTGGCTGCTGTTCTCTGCGCTCTCGATCGGCGCGACGCTGGTCTTCCGGAAGCCCCTGCTCGATTGGCTGCAGAAGCGGATGCCGGAGCCGCACGGCGACGATCTCCACGGCGAGATCGCGACCCCGGTCGAAGGCGATCCTCCCCGGCGCGGTCGGAAAAGCCGAGCTGCGTGGCACGAGCTGGAACGCCCGCAACGGCGCGACGCGGCCGCTCGCCGCCGGCGAGCGCTGTCGCGTCGTCGGCATGGACGGACTGCAACTTCTCCTGGAGCCCGAAAACCGATGAACATCTGCCGCTCTTCCTCGCCCTCGCGGATCCGCCCGAGAAGAATCCGCTCGCCTCGCTGATGACCATGTCGGTGATCGTCCCGGTCGCGCTGGCGCTCCTCGTCCTCATCGTCATCGCCAAGACCGCCGTCGTCGTGCCGCAGCAGTCGGCCTACGTCGTCGAGCGGCTCGGCCGCTACGCCGGCACGCTCGGCGCCGGCTTCCACTTCCTCTTCCCGTTCATCGACGTCCTGCGCTACCGGCTGTCGCTCAAGGAGCAGGCGCTCGACATTCCGGAGCAGGTCTGCATCACGCGCGACAACGTCCAGGTCGGCGTCGACGGCGTGATCTATCTCAAGGTGATGAACCCCGAGCGCGCCTCGTACGGCGTCCAGGACTACTTCTTCGCCATCTCGCAGCTCGCCCAGACGACGCTCCGCAGCGAGGTCGGCAAGATCGACCTCGACCGCACCTTCGAGGAGCGCTCGCACATCAACGGCCAGGTGGTCTCCGAGCTCGACAAGGCGTCGGAGCCCTGGGGCGTCAAGGTCCTGCGCTACGAGATCAAGAACATCGTGCCGCCCAAGGACGTGCTGTCGGCGATGGAGAAGCAGATGCGCGCCGAGCGCGAGAAGCGCGCCGTCATCCTGACCTCCGAAGGCGAGCGCGACGCGCGGATCAACGAGGCCGAGGGCGAGAAGCAGCAGGTCATCAAGGCCTCGGAGGCCACCCGCCAGCGCCAGATCAACGAGGCGGAGGGGCAGGCCCAGGCGATTCTCGCGGTCGCCACCGCCACCGCCGAAGGGCTGCGCCGCGTCGCCGAGACGATCCAGAACGCCGGGCGGCCGCGAGGCGGTGCAGCTGCGCGTCGCCGAGCAGTGGGTCGCCCAGTTCGGCAACCTCGCGAAGTCGACCAACACCGTCATCGTTCCGGCGCCGGTCGGCGATGTCGCCGCCATGATCGCCACCGCGATGAACGTCTTCGCCGAGACCAAGCCGAGGGCCTGAAGCGCGCCCGGCGCTTTCCGGCCGACTCCCGCTACTCGCCCAACGCCGCGTAGCGGACGAGGGCGTAGCGCGTCGTCTGGGCGTCGCGCATCCGCTTGGCCGATCGCCTCGTGGAGGCCGGGCTGCCAGCCGGTCCAGCGGGTGAAGAACGCCTCGGTCGCCGCCGGGTCGCCGGCGAGCTGCAGCGCGATCGCCTCCTGGAGCAGGCTCGCGACCGTCGCGGCGTACTTCTCGTCGTGGACCTCCAGGAAGCCGTCGGCGGTCGTCGTCAGCAGCCCCTGGTCGAGGAACCAGTTGAACTGCACCAGCTGCATCAGCTGGTAGGGCTGGTCGCGGCGCGGCCGGTTGTCGTTGAGGACGCGCAGGATCCCGCCGGCGCGCACCGCCGCCAGGCGTTCCGGAGTCGCGAGACCGGCGTCGGCGAGCGTCTGCATCGCGAAGAGCGCGACCAGGTCGGACTTCATCTCCTCGACGGCGTCGGCCCAGCCGGCGAGCGCCTGGTCGAGGGCTGCGGCCGTCGCGCGTCCACTCGGGTCCGAGATAGTGCCCGATCTCGTGCCAGAGGGTGCGCTGGAAGCCGCCGCTGCCGCCGTCGCCGGCCAACCCGCCGCGCGAGGCGGGGGCGATCGCCGCGTTCCAGCGCCGCTCCGCGTTGGCGAAGAGATCGGGGTTCTTCATGATGTTGTCGCGCATCAGGATGATGCGGCCGTAGCGGCGCGAGAACAGCGGGTCGTTGGGGAGGTTGGTCGCGGTGTTCGTGCCGCGCGCCTGGCCGAAGTCGGCGATCACCTCGTAGACCCCGATCGGAATCTCCGGGCGCACCCGCTTCTTCGGCGAGTAGGGGAGCGCGTCCTCGATCTCCTGCAGGCTGCCGAGCGACTTCGCGAGCTCGGCGGTCGCGGCCTCGTCGCGCAGCAGGAGGCTCATCGACGGAAACGCCTTCACTCCGAAGAGCGCGTCGTCGTAGGTCTCGTACGAGCCGATCTGGGCGTTCAGCCGGCCGAAGCGGCCGGTCACCCAGGCGGCGTCGCCGCTCTCGTAGTCGTTCGACAGCAGGTCGCGGGCGCGGTTGCGCAGGTAGCCGGCGAACTCGGCGTCGTCCGCCTCGACCGCGTCGGCGGCGTGGAGGAGGGCAGAGGTAGGCGGTCGCCAGCGGCCGCGCCCAGGCGACCGCCTGCGGCACGGCGTAGAGCCGCTGCGGGTCGGGATGCTCTGCCAGCGCCGCGAGCTTGCCGGCCAGGAAGGGGTGGAGGCCCGAGACCAGCGGCACCTTCTGCAGCGTGTCGAGGTCGGCGGCCAGGGCCTCGGCGGTGGCGCGGCGCACGACGGTGCGATCGTCGAGGATCGCGGCGCGCTCCTCCGGATGGGCGGCGAGGAAAGCCTCGACTTCGGCGGCGGTGATGCCGGCCGGGTAGACGTTCTTGCCCGGCGTCTCGGCCTCGACCGGCAGGAAGGGGACGCGCCGGTTGTCGAGGGTGGTGGCGATCGGGCCCTGGAAGAGGCGGAAGAGGCGCGCGGCGTCGGAACCTTCAGGGGACGCCGGCGATCCCGCAGCGCGCGGTTCGCCGAGCAGGCGGGTGCGCTCGCGCTCCGCCGATGGGTGGCGGGCGTCCTCGTACAGGCGCTGCAGGATGCCGCCGACCTGAAGCAGATGTTCGACCGCCGCGCGCTCTCCCGGCGTGAGAGGCGAGAGGTCGGGTGCGAGGCGCAGCGTCGCCGTCTTCTCCAGGATCGCGGTCATGTCGGCGGCAGCGAGGGCGACGGCTGGAGGCGTCGGAGCCGGCGGAACCGGCGTGGAGACCGGTTCGGCGGCGCCGAGAAGCGTCGCGCCGGCGAGGGAGAGAATGGCGGAGAGTCTGGAACCTCATTCAGCGTCCCTTGGTTTTGGCATGCGCGAAGAGATAGTCGGCGGCGACCTGCGCGTAGGCGCGGACGCCGGTCGGTAACGCCCCTTCATCGGCGTAGAACAGCGGTGAGTGGTTGCTCGCCGCGGTCGCGACGTCGGCCTGGGGCGTGACGCCGAGGAAGAGGAAGACTCCGGGCACCCGGTTGGCGTAGAGCGAGAAATCCTCCGAACCGGTGATCTTCGGTACTTCGCGCACCCGTCCGGGCGCCACTCGCTCGAGCGTCGGCAGGAGCTCGTCGACGAACGCGGGGTCGTTGGCGGTCACCGGATAGCCGGGGTCGAAGGTGACCGTCGCGGTCGCGCCGTAGCCTTCGGCGACGCGCTCGGCGATGCGTCGCATGCGGACCCGCAGGTCGTCGCGCATCGCGTCGTCGAAGGTGCGCATCGTGCCGACGAGGCGCGCCCGGTCGGGGATGATGTTGTTGCGCACCCCGGCCTCGAACTGCCCGACGGTGACGACGACCGGCTCATGAGTGAGATCGGATTCGCGGGACACCAGCGTCTGGAGGGCGGTGACGATGGCGCTGCCGGCGACGATCGGATCGACCCCGGCCCAGGGCTTCGAGCCGTGCGCCTGTTTGCCCGCGACGTTGATCTCGAAGCGGTCGCCCGCCGCGAGCATCGAGCCGTGGCGGTAGCCGAGGATGCCGCTCTCGAGGCCGGCAAAGACATGAATCCCGAAAACGGCGTCGACCTTCGGGTCGTCGAGCGCCCCCTCGGCGATCATGCGTTCGGCCCCCGCGATGCCTTCGGCGGCCGGCACGCCCTCTTCGGCCGGCTGGAAGAGCAGGACGATGTTGCCCGGCAGGCGGTCGCGCAGGCCAGCGAGGACTTCCGCCGCGGCGAGCAGCATCGAGGTATGCGTGTCGTGGCCGCAGGCGTGCATGACCGGCACGCTCTTGCCTTCGTAGGTCCCGGTGGCGCGGCTCGCGAACGGCAGGTCGACCTCCTCCCGGACGGGCAGCGCGTCGGTGTCGGCGCGCAGCGCGATCGTCGGCCCCGGGAGTTTGCCGGCGATCACCGCGAAGACGCCGGTGCCGGCGATCGACCGCGGCTCGAGGCCCATCTCCCGTAGCCGCTCGCTGACGAACTTCGCGGTCTCGACCTCCCGGCCCGAGAGCTCGGGGTGTTGGTGAAAGTGCCGGCGCCATTCGATCATCCTGGCGTCGACCGCCGCGGTGCGGCGGTCGATTTCGGCGGCGAGGGGGTTGGCGATGGCCGGGCGCTCGGTATCTGAGCCAGCCGAGCGAGCGGCCTCGGCGGACCGCGCTCGAGGCGGGGTCGCGAGCTGGAGCGCGAAAAGACCGGTAAGGGAAAAGAGCAGGCCGGTGCGGAGGCGAGTCGGGCTGGGCATTGGCGAAGGCTATGACAGATGACTCGCCGTCCGTTCGGAAGCCTGTCGCCGCACAGTGGCGTCGACGGCCGGTTCGGGCTAGGGTTGCGGTTTCTCATTGCAGGAACGCAACCGGGAGGTACTCATGTTCCAGAGGAATCTGGTCATCGCCATGCTGTTCGTTTCGGGGTCTCCGGGCGCGCTCGTCGCCGAAGGGGGCCACACCATCGAGGGCCTCGGCGCGGTCGCGTTCCCCGTGAGCTGCCGTCCCGAGCTCACGCCGGCCTTCGAGCGCGGGGTCGCGCTGCTGCATTCCTTCGAGTACGTCGCGGCGCGCGAGGCGTTCGAGCGCGTGGTCGCGGACGATCCGGCTTGCGCCATGGCGCACTGGGGCGTCGCGATGAGCCACTTCCACCCGCTCTGGGCGGCTCCGACCGCCGCGGAGCTCGCGGCGGGGCTCGCGGCGAGTACGCGCGCGGCCGAGCTCGCCGGCGCCGGCCCGGCCGCCACCGTCACCGGCCGGGAAAGCGGGTACATCGCGGCGATCGGGAGCTTCTGGTCCGAGGCCGGTGCCGCGGACCACAAGACCCGCGCGGCGCGCTATCGCGACGCCATGGGGGAGCTTTCCCGGCGCTTTCCGGACGACGCCGACGCAGCGGTCTTCTACGCCCTGGCCATCCTCGGCACCGCGCCGCCCGCCGATCCAGAGCACAAGATGCAGAAGCAGGCGGCGGCGATCCTCGCGAGCTGGCTGTCCAAGCTGCCGAATCACCCCGGCATCACTCACTATTCGATTCACGCCTTCGACTCGCCGGAGCTCGCCTACCTCGGCCTCGACGCCGCGCGCCGCTATGCGCGCATCGCCCCGGCGGCGTCCCACGCGCTGCACATGCCCTCGCACATCTTCGTCCGGCTGGGACTCTGGCCGGAGACGATCGCGTCGAACCTCGATGCGGCGGCGTCCGCGCGCGCCGCGATCGCGCGGACCGGTTCCGGCAGAGTCGCGCTCGAGGAGCTCCACGCGCTCGACTACCTCGAATACGCCTACCTGCAGGCCGGGGATGACGAGCGCGCGCGCGCCGTCGCCGAACAAGTGGCACGCACGACGGCGATCGAGGCGGCGGTGCTCCAGGCGACCTACGGCCTGGCCGCCATCCCGGCGCGATATGCGCTCGAGCGCCGGCAGTGGTCGGAGGCCGCGGCGCTCACCCTGCCGGCAAACCTCGGGGTGGACTGGACGAAGTTCCCGCAGATGGCGGCGATCAACGCCTATGCGCGGGCGGTCGGCGCGGCGAAGAGCGGCGACCCGGTCGCTGCCGGGACGGCGATCTCGGAGCTCGCAGCGTTCCACCAGAGCCTGGCGAAGGCGCCGCCTCCGGGGCCTTACGACTGGGCCGCGAGCGTCGAGGCGCTTCGCCTCGCCGCGGCCGGTTGCCTGGAGCAGGCGCGCGGCAACACTGAGGGAGCGTTGACGCTCCTGCGGGCGGGTGCCGACCTGGCGGACAAAGTCGGCAAGCACCCAGTGACGCCGGGCACTGTGCTGCCGCAGCGCGAGCTGCTCGCCGACCTCTTGCTCGACCTCGGCCGGCCGCGCGAGGCGCTCGAGGAGTACGAGGCCAGCCTAACCGTCGCCCCCAATCGACTCCATGCGCTTGCCGGGGCGGCGCGCGCCGCCGATCTCGCCGGCGAGGCCGCGCGGGCGCGCACCTTCGCCAATCTGGTCTCGGCGCTCGCGAACCCCGCGTCGACCCGGCCGGAGGTCGTCGCCGCGCGGGCTCTCGTCGCCAGATAGCGCGGGCTCCGCGGATTCGGCCGGGTGCGCTGAAACCGGCAGACGCCCGCGGCATCGAAAGAGCGAGAAAAGGAGCCCGACCGATGATCCGCCCACGAGCTTTCACTCTGTTGATGTCCGTGTCTGCCGTCTTGCTGGCCGCCTCTCCTGGTGTGGCGCTTTCGCCGGTCAACAAGACGATTTTCGGCGGGGTGGCGATCGACGGCTACGATCCGGTCGCTTACTTCACCGACGGCAAGCCGGTTTCGAGGCAGCAAGGAGTTCGTCCACGACTGGAACGGTG
Organism: Thermoanaerobaculia bacterium; assembly: GCA_963719555.1. Classification (GTDB taxonomy): domain Bacteria; phylum Acidobacteriota; class Thermoanaerobaculia; order Multivoradales; family JAGPDF01; genus JAGPDF01. Next base: position 19,478 of record CAVRCL010000001.1, read on the forward strand.
CCACCTGGCGCTTCGCCTCGGCGGCGCACCGCGATCTCTTCGCGCAGGCGCCGGAGACGTACGCCCCGCAGTACGGCGGCTATTGCGCCTGGGCGGTCTCGCAGGGCTACACCGCCGGCATAGACCCGCAAGCCTGGAAGATCGAGAACGGTCGGCTCTTCCTGAACTACAGTCCCGAGGTGCAGAAGAAGTGGTCGGCCGACATTCCGGGGAACATCGCCAAAGGGGACGCCAACTGGCCGCAGCTCTCGGCCGCGGATTAGGGGGGCTTCTGGAGCTGGAGGACAATGGCGCGGCAGACGAACCCTCGCTGCTCGCTGGCGCTGCGGGACGGCGACGCGCGCGCCTACGAACAGCTGGTGCTTGGCCATGGCGGGCGCATGCTCGCCGTCGCGCGGCGCATGCTCCGCAACGACGAGGAGGCTCGGGACGCGGTGCAGGAGGCCTTCCTGCTGGCCTTTCGCGGCCTGCCGCAATTCGCCGGCCAGAGTCGCCTGGGGACCTGGCTGCACCGGATCGTGGTCAACGCCGCGCTGATGCAGCTGCGCAGCCGCCGCGCGCGTCCCGAGGAGTCGATCGAGCCGCTCCTGCCGACCTTCATGGAGGACGGCCACGCGACCCGCACTTACCGGGAGTGGCCGGAGAGCGCCGAGCAGCTTCTCGAGCGCGCCGAGGTCCGGACTTTGGTGCGGCACGGCGATCGACCGGCTGCCGGCGACCTACCGCACCGTCCTGCTGTTGCGCGACATCGAGGAGCTCGACACCGGCGAGGTGGCCGAGGCGCTGGGCATCTCGCCGAACGCGGTGAAGATCCGCCTGCACCGGGCGAGACAGGCGCTGCGCGAGCTGCTGGACCCGCATCTTCGACAGGGGGAGGCATGAAATCCCGCACCGGCAAGACCATGACTCATGGCGGCGAGGAGTACCTCACCTGCGAGGAGGTGATCACCTTCCTCCTCGACTACCTGTCGCAGGAGCTCGCGGCCGACGAGGAGAGCCATTTCGACCGCCATCTGGCCATCTGCGACTCCTGCGGGGCCTACCTCGCGACCTACGAGAAGACGGTGGAGCTCGGCAGGGAGGCACTGCGCCGGGAGCTCGAGAGCCGTCCTCCCGCGCTCGGCGGCGAGCTCGTGCGGGCGATCCTCGCGTCGCGCCGGTGAACGGCCGGAGTGGCTAGGCTCTTCGCGGTGACCCGCGACCCTTCACCGAAGCGCCGTATGCGCCGCGCGAAGCCGGCCGATCTCTATGAGGCCTATCTCGCGAGCCGTCCCGAGTCCGATCCACGGTTGCTGCTGCCGCGCAGTGCCTTGCCGCTGGCCCGCGGCGCCTTCCTGCTGCACGGCGTCCTGGTGCAGGGCTGGTCGGTCGCCTGGCTCGTCGGCTTCTTCTTCGCCGAGTTCTTTCTCGTCGTGCGACTGGCGGTCGTCGGCGACCGGCTGGCGGGCGGTCCGCAGATCGACCCGGAGCTGCACCGGGGGCGGTCGTTCGGCTTTCAGCTGGTCTGGCTCGCGATTTCGCTTGCGGCCGTGGTCTTCGCCGGGCAGGGGCTCGACCGGTCGACTCGAGGGGCCTGGTTCGGCCTCGGCGGGGGAGAGGGTAACTTCGCGGCACCGAGCTGGGGAGTGCTCGCCTACCTCGCGCTTCTCCTCGGCGAGTTCACGGTCGATCTCCTCGCCGCGCGGCGGGCGAAACGGACTTTCGCCTCGGCCGGCGCCCTGCAGGCGACTTTCTTCCTCGCTTCTACAGTTCTCCTGTCGTTCGTCGGGATCTTTCTGGTCGGGCTCGCGCACGAAGGATTCGGCCAGAACGGCGCGCGGTCCATGTTCACGTTCCTCCTGGTCGTCGCGCGCACGGGGAGCGACCTCGGTGTGCTCTGGTTCCCGGTCTGGGGACCGGGCCGCCTGACACCCAAGCCGGGGGTGGCGCCGCCGGGGGGCGCTGACGGCCCGCGAGACGGTCGTTGATAGGATCAGCCGCCTGCGGCGAGCGACTCGCCGCGCCACTTGAACGCTGAACACCAAGGAGAGATCCGATGACTCGAGGCTTCCGCAACCTGTTCGTTCTGGCCGCTGCCGCCGCCGTGCTTGCGCCGACCTTCCTCGCCGCGCAGGACCTCCACCCGTCGCGCCGCAAGAGCCCGCTGGGCATGGAGCGGACGATGATCGGCGACGCCTACGTCAAGGTCACCTACGGGCAACCGTACAAGCGCGATCGCGACAACATCTTCGGCACCAAGGAGAGCGGCGCGGTGGTACCGTACGGCGAGATCTGGCGCACCGGCGCCAACGAAGCAACCGAGATCACGGTCACCAAGGACGTCTTGATCGGCGGCAAGAAGCTCGCGGCCGGCACCTACTCGCTCTTCACCACCCCCGGCGCCGAGAGCTGGAAGTTCCACTTCAACTCGCTGCTCGGGCTCGACGGCACCGGCTACTACGATGCGGTGGCCGACAAGTTCACCCCGGCCGACCTGCCCAAGCACGACGTGCTGGTCGTCGAGGCGAAGCCGGTGGCGCTCGCGGCCGCGAACGAGGTCGACCAGCTGACCTTCGAGTTCGAGAAGACGGCGACCGGAGCGGACATGATCCTGCGCTGGATCCGCACCGAAGTCCGGCTGCCGGTCACGGTCGCCAGGTAGTCGAGCTCGAAGCGAGCGGCGTTCGGCCGGACGCCCGGCGTTCTCCGGCCAGAGTGGAGCTGCGGGATGTTCGATTTCTCCGACAAGGTCGCGGTGGTGAGCGGAGCTTCGGGCGCTCTGGGAAGTGTGGTCGCGCGGCGGTTGTTCGAAGCCGGCGCGACGCTCGCCCTGATCGACCGCTCCCTCGACCGGCTGCCGGCCCTCTGGCCGGAGGCGGAGGGCGGCGATGCTTCGACGCCGCGGCCGACGCCCGGCTCTACTTCTTCGCCTGCGACCTCGCGGAGGGACCGGCCGTGGAGCGCACGGTCGTGCAGATCGCGAGCCGGCTCGGTCGCATCGACCACTTGTTCAACATTGCCGGCACCTATCGCGGGGGTGAGTCGATCGAGGAGGCGCCGGACGACACCTGGAGAATGCTCTGGGAGGCGAACTTCCTCTCGGCGCTGCACTTGTGTCGCGCAGTCGTGCCAGGCATGCGCCGGCGCGGCAGCGGTTCGATCGTCAACGTCGGGTCGAAGGCGTCGCTCGGCGGTGACGCCGGCGCGGCGCCCTACAGCATCGCCAAGACCGCGGTCGTCAGGCTGACCGAGAGTCTCGCCGCCGAGGTGAGGCGCGACGGCGTGCGGGTGAACGCCGTGCTGCCGGGGACGCTCGACACTCCTGCCAATCACCGCGCCATGCCGGATGGCGATTCGCGCGCCTGGGTCGAGCCGGAAGCGCTCGCCGACGCGATGCTCTTTCTCGCTTCGCCCGCAGCGCGTGCTTTGACCGGTGTCGCACTGCCGGTCTTCGGCCTCGGCAGCTGATTCGACTCCACAACCCGCCGATGGACCCCGCCGCTGCCGCTGGCGCGGACATCCTGCATCATCCCCTCCGCGCCACGCAGCGACCACGGAAGTGGGGGGGGGACGATCATGCTCGAGGACCGAAGCCTGAAGCTCGCAAGAATTCTCCTGTTGCTCGGCGGGTGGGTGGCCGCACCGGTTCTCGGCGGCACGCTCGCCGTCGAGTCGACGGAGCCGCCGCGCAACGCCGGCAATGTCGCTCCGACCTCCGCCATCACGATCCACTTCGACCGCGCGGTTTCCGTGGCGTCGGTTTCAGCCGCGAGCCTGCGCGCCTATGGCAGGCAGAGCGGACCGGTGAGCGGGACGTTCACCTTCCTGCCGGGCGGCCTGGGGGTTCGCCTGCGCCCGGGCCGACCGTTCGTGCCCGGCGAGACGGTGCTGGTGAATCTCTCGCACGATGTTTCGGCCGTCGACGGTTCGCCGCTGCGCGCCGCCGGCTACGCCTTCCAGTTCTCCGTCGCCGCCACCGGCGCGGGGAGGTCGTTCACCGATCTCGACCTGATCTCGGTGCGCACTTCGCCGGGATCGGGCACGCGGCTCTACGGCGCGCAGGCGACCGATCTCGACCTCGACGGTTGGCTCGATCTCGCGACGATGAACGAAGACACCGCCGACCTGCGCGTGCTGATGAACCTCGGCGACGGCGCCGGCGGTTTCACCGACTTCCTGCAGCCGCCGACGCCGATCGGCGCGGGCGCCTCGCCCAACGAACCGGGGGACTTCGACAACGACGGCTGGCCCGACGCGGCGGTGGACAACGGCAGCGAAGGGACGATCTCGATCGTGCTCGGCAACGGCGACGGCACCTTCGCCCCCGAGCAGGTCGTGGACGTCGGCGACGGCCCGCACGGCATCGCCGCCCTCGACGTCGACGGCGACGCCGACTTCGACCTGGTGACCGCGGACTTCGTGCCCGGAAACCTGTCGCTGACGTTGAACAACGGCGCGGGCACCTTCGGCGGCGCCTCGACGTTCGACAGCGGCTCGGGCTGGGAGTGGACCGTCACCTCGGGGGACATGGACAACGACGGCATCACCGACCTCGTCGTCGGAGTGCGCGCCCCCGACCAGATCCGCATCCTGCGCGGCCTCGGCGACGGCAGTTTCGCCTTCCGTTCCGGGATCGCCGCCGGCGGCGGCCCCTGGATGGTCGTGGTGGGGGACCTCGACGGCGACGGCAACCTGGACGTCACCAGCGCCAACGGTGGCAGCGCCAACGGCGCCATCCTGCTCGGCAACGGCAACGGCACGCTGCAGGCGGCGGTGACGCACGCGATCGCCAGCGACGCGATCTCGACCGACCTGGGGGATCTCGACGGCGACGGCGACCTGGACTGGATTCTCGCCAGCTACGGCGGCCAGCGCTGGGATCTCTTCGCCAACGACGGCGGCGGCGTCTTCGCCTTCGATCAGCGCTTCTTCGCCGCCCAGGCCGGCTCGTGCGCGTTGCCGTTCGATCTCGACAACGACGGCGACCTCGACCTGGCGTTGTTCGATGAGCTCGCCGACACCATCCGCCTGCTGCAGAACGCCGCCGGCCGGGACCTCGTCTTCCTCGATCGTTTCGAGCAAGCCGATCTCACGGCCTGGTCGGCGAGCACACCGTAGGGCGCCGAGCGGGACCGGCGGCATGCCGCCGCGCTCAGGGCGCCAGGTCGAGGGTCAGGCCGGTGGCGGTGGGCGTGAGGCTCACGACTTTGACCCCGCCGCGGGCGAGATCGACGACGACGTGGACCTCGTTGCCGTTGGTGGTGACGTGGAACCCCGTGCGCACCCCGCGCACCAGCGTGCCGCCGACCTGGGGGGCGCGCGGAGACGGCCCGCGGTAGGGGTTCTGCATTCCCTTGAGCTTGATCAGGACGCGCGGATTCTCGCCACCGATCTCCGAGTAGCTGAACGTGCCGGGGGCGAAGACTCCGTCGCCGGTGAGAATCAGGGCGGTCTGCCCTGCTGTCCCTCGCCGACTCGCGCCATTCGATGCTGGTCAGGCGCTCGGCGCGTGCGCACTCCGGCGGCAGTCGCGGGCGCGGGGGAATCGGCTGCGACGGGCGCCGGGGAATCGGCCACGGCGGGCGCCGGGTCAGGGGCCGCGGCGCTCGCTTGCTGGGCGACCGCGACGTCGGAAGGCTCCTCGCCTGGCGCGATGGCCGGCTCCGAGTGCGCCGGCGCTGTCGCCGGCGAGATGGCGCCCGGGTCGACTCCGACCGTCTCCGCCAGGGTCGTCCCCGGCGCCGGCACCGCGGTCAACGGCTCCGGCCGCCGCAGGGCCGTCGGTTCTGGCGCAGCGGACGCGAGCGGAGCGGTCGCCTCCGCAGACCGTCGAGCGAGCCAGGTGGAGCCCCACTGGTTCCAGGCCAGGTAGCCGCCGCCGGCGATGGCTGCCAGCAGCAGGAGAATCCACAGGCGCGAGCCCGGGCGTTCGCTCGCTGCCGCTGCGCCCGCCATCGACGGCATCGGAGGCATCGGCGTCTCTTCCCGCAGGGCCTTGCGAACGATATTGGCGGTCTGCGAATCGGCCTCGTCGAGGGGCGAGAACACCGAGAACGCCCGCTTTCCTTCGGCCGGCGCCGGCGTCTCCGGGAGTTTCGGCAGGCGCTGCAGATCCGCGAAGTCGAACGCCACCGCGGGCGCAGCCTCCTGCGGCAGAGGCGATCCGGGGCGTGTGCCGGCGGCGGCGTCGCCGACCGCCGGGCCGGGGAGCGACGCCCCAGGGAAGTCGTCGGCGTCAACGGGGTCTACGGCCCGCGCGTCGTCGGCTGCGCTGTCGACAGCTGTCGCCGGCTCGGCGGCGAACCCGAAACCGCTCGAGTCCAGGAACGAGTCCTCGGCGAGCGACTGCTCGAGGAAGTCGAACAGGGCTTCCGCGATGTGGTCGCGGCTCTGGCTGTCGAGTTGCAGGAAGCGGATGCCGACTCCCGCCGGCTGGCCGGGACCCAGGTACTTCTCCCTGACCCAGACGACTTCGCCGGCGCCCTGGACGGGCTTCCTCTCCGCGCCGAGATTGAACTCGAAGACCAGCTGGGTTCCGAGCGGTGGTGGGGCCGGATGCTTGACGAACATGCCGCTCGCCGAAACGTTGGCGGCAAAGCCGTTCTGATAGGCCACCGTGCCTTGAAAATGCAGGCGCACGACCGCATCGAGGGGCATGCGGGTCGAGCGCTGGAACTCGCCGGAAACGCTGTCGTCGGACGCCATGAGCAGGCCCTAGTTTATGCCGAAAGTTTTTCCCAGTCCGACTCGTCGGCGTCGAGCGCGATCGCCAGGCCGCCGTTCGCTCCCGCGAAGACCGGATCGTCGACGATGGTCACCTTGCCGCCGCCGACCTCGATCAGGGTCTTCTCGAGCGCCGCGGCCAGCCCGCGGATGCGCGAGCCGCGCCCGGAGAGGATGACGTTCTTGCGCACCCGCTCCTGATACTCGGGCTCGACGGCGGCCAGGAGGTCGAGCATCGTTTCGGAGAACGGCGCCACCAGACTCTCGCAGGCGAGGCGCATCTCCTCGGTGATGTCGACCTTCTGCGCTTTGCCCATGGCGGGGGCGGAGACGATGACCTTCTCCTTCTGGTCGCCCACGAAACCGGACTCCTCCTTCCAGCTGCGCACCATGTGTTGAGAGAACTGGATGCCGGGATGGCGCTCGGTGATCAGCTTGCCGAGGAGGTCGTCGACCGAATCGCCCGCCTTGGTCAGCGTGCGCTGATCCTCTTCGGTCGGATAGTGCCCCTTCATGACGCAGAAGTCGGTCGTGCCGGCGCCGATGTCGATGATCATGGTGTGGAGCAGCGCCTCGAGTCCGTAGGCCACCGCAAACGGCTCCGAGACGATGATCAGGCCGTCGACCATGCCTTTCATGACCTGGCGCAGCTGCTGCTTGTTGACCCGCAGGGTTTCGGCCGGCACACCGACGACGGCTCGCACCCTGGGTCCCTTCTCCTCGCGGTTGGCGGCGCCCTCCCCCTCGCCCTCGGATACCGCCAGGCCGATGAGGTGGCCGAGGATCTCCTTGACCGCGGCGATGTCCTTCTCGGAGCCCTCCTTGATCAGCCCCTGCTCGAGCGGGCGGTGGAGGTCGAGGAGGCTGCGATTCTCGATCGCGTCGGCGCCGATCAGCACCGGTTTCTTGACCACCTTGCGCGCCACCATGTCGACCGGCCAGCCGACATAGCTGTCGACCACGAAGTGGCCGGCGTTCGAAGTGGAGATCGCGCTCTGGGAAGTTCCGAGGTCGATCCCGACGGACAGGTACTTTTCTTTGGCGCTCATCGATTCCCCTGTCTGCCTGCCAGCTGCTCCGTGGCCAGAGAGTATGCCCGAATTCCGTCGAAAAGCGCGCGCGCCAACCGGTCGCGGTAGTCGGCCTGCGCCAGGAGGCGTGCTTCCTCCGGACTCGACGAGCGAAGCAACCTCGGCGAGTATCGCCGGCATCTCGGTTTCGACCAGCACGAGAAAAGGCGCCGATCGCACGCCGCGGTCGCGGACCTCGCGGCTGACTGCGCTCGCCGCCGCGACCAGGCGCCGTTGCACCGCCGCCGCCAGCCGCCGTGATTCCTGCTGGCGCAGGTCGCTGTAGATCCCGTCCAGGAGTTGTCGCACATCGGCCAGCGAATAGCCGGACTCGCGATTCTCGGCGCTCGCGAGATCGGTGATGAAGGGGTCGTCGGAAGGGCCGAGGTAGTAAGTCTCGATGCCGCGGTTGGCGCGCCCGTCCTTCAACCAGTTGAGGTGGATCGAGACGAACAGATCGGCGTGCGCCTGATTGGCGAAGCGGACACGATCGCGCAGGAAGAGCTTGGCGTCCGTATCGCGGGTCAATCGTGACCTCGAAGCCGGCGCCGCGGAGCAACTGCGCGAGCCGCTGGGCGATGTCGAGGGTCAACGCCTTTTCGGTCAGGCCGACTGGCGTGCGCGTGCCGTCGTCCGTGCCGCCGTGGCCGGGGTCGAGGACGATCCGCCGCACAGCGACCGGAAACAGGCCCGCCGTGAGCCGCGTCGGCACGGTGTCCGCGACGAAATCGGGCAGCGCGAGGGAATCCGGCAGCGCCGGATCGACGGCGGGCGAAGTCGGTCCGCGCAGCGTGGCGTAGGGTGTCTGGCGAGGCGCATCGGCGAAGACCGCCGGGGCCTTGCTCGCGCTCGTCGGGGGCCGGAACCAGATGGCCCAGGAGGCCGCGGCGAGCGTGCCCAGTCCGGTCAGGACGAAAAGGAGCCAGCGGGCGACCGGCGGCCGCCGATAGAGCTTGCGTCGCGGCAGATTCTGCAGGACGCGAACGTTTTCTTCGACCGCGCCCGAGAGGAGGCGACGCTTGAGGCGGGGATCGATCCCGCTTCCGGAGGGAGGGCCCGGAGAGCCCGCGGAGGCCGTCACAGCGGCGAAAATGCTAACACCACGAGCGCGCGATCAATGCGCCGCGGATCCGACCCGGCAGCGCCCTCGAAGGCGGCGCAGCCTCGCAACCGTACGCAGCCGTCCGCTCAGCCGGCGTCCTTCTGGATGCGCTGCAGGGCAGCCGCGAGAGCGCCCATGCCGGTCGCCTTCTTCGACTGCTTGAGGAAAGTCTGGTAGTCCGACTTCGAGCCCTCGAGTGTCTTGCCTTCGATGGTCAGCGAGATGCGCTTCTTGCGCCCGTCGACCTGGGCGACCTGCAGCGTCACCTTCTTGCCGACGCCGTAGGTCCGGCCCACGTTGGCCCCCTTGGGCAGCCCCATCTCCGAGGCCGGCAGCAACCCGGTGAGTCCCGGTTCGAGCAGGATGAAAGCGCCGAACTTCTCGACCTTCTCGACCGTTCCGGTGACCTTGGCGCCCTCCGGATACTTGGCCTCGACCCCCTCCCAGGGGTTGCCCTGCGGCGTCTCGCGCAGCGCCAGCGAGATGCGCTTGCGCGTCAGGTCGACCTCGCGCACCCAGCCTTCGAGGGTCTCGCCGGGCGCGAGCTTCGGATCCTCGGCCTTCATCCCCGGGGCGAGCTGGGAGATGTGCAGGAGCCCCTCGACGCCCGGCTGGAGCTCCACGAACCAGCCGAACTCCGACTTGCGCATCACCTTGCCGGTGAACTTGCTGCCGTTGGCATGCTGCGCCGCGATGCCCTCCCACGGGTCGGGCTCGAGCGCCTTCATCGACAGCGAAACGCGGTCGCCGCCCTTCGGCAGCTTGATGATCCTGGCGGTCACATCGTCGCCCACCTTGAGCACCTCGTTCGGGTGGGTCACCCGGGTGCGCTTGAGCTCGGAGACGTGGATGAGCCCCTCGATGCCGCCGAGATCGACGAAGGCGCCGAAGTCGGTGAGCGAAATCACCTTGCCGGTGACCGACGAGCCGACGGTGAGGGCGGCGCGGGTTTCGGCGGTCTTGTGCGCCTTCTCGTCACGCAGTACCGCGGCGTGCGAGACCACGAGCCGGTGACCCTTCTCCTCGACCCGGAGGACGCGGAAGAGGAAGCTCTGATCGAGGTACTGGGCCGGCTCCTTGGGCGCTCCCAGCTCCATCGAGGAGCGCGGGCAGAAGGAGGTGATGCCGTCGACCACGACATGGAAACCGCCCTGGTTCCAGCCGATGACCTTGCCCTCGACATAGGCCTGATTGGCGATCGCCGTCTGGACGATCTCGCTCGGCACGAGCGCGAGCTCCTCCGGCGTCGGGACGATGAACTCGTCGACCGACTTACCGGCCGGGCGATGGCGCTTCTCGCGCGGCTTGCGGTCAGCCTTCTCGCCCTTGGCGCGCGCGCCGGCCTTCCTGTCGCGCGGTGTGCCCGCCGCCTTCGCCGGCGTCTCGCCGGCCGGAGCCGCGCCCTCGGCTGCGGCTGCGGCGGGGTCCGCGGCTGCCGGAGCTTCCAGGGCATCCAGAGCACGGTCCGCGTCGGTCGCGACCGCTGCCGCCGCGACCGGCTGCGCCTCCGGCGCGACGGCCTCCGGAGCCGCGTCGACGGCGGCCGCAGGTGGGGACGGACTCGGCCTCGGCGTGGACCGGCGCGGCGTCGGATGCTTCAGGCGTGACTTGGCTGTTCTCGAGCTCGGACATGCGGGACTCCGTCATGCAAGATTCGGGGCGGTTCCGGCGAAAGCCTCCGGGGAGGCGCGGCTTGCCCGGAGAATAGCGCAAGAATCGCGAGGAGCGAAGTGCCGCCGCCAGACTAGACTCGGCGGAGTGCCGGAGCCGACGCGATTCGCTTATTTCGTCACGCCGCACGGCTTCGGTCATGCCGCCCGCACGGCGGCGATCGTCGAAGCGTTGGCGCACCGGCTGCCGAGCTGCCAGATCGACCTCTGGACGAGCGTACCGCGCTGGTTTTTTGCAGAATCGCTCACCGTTCCACCTCTTCTTCACGAGCTCGAGTGCGACGTCGGACTGGTCCAGAAGAGTCCGGTGGCGGAGGACCTGCCGGCCTCCCTGGCGGCGCTCCAGAGATTCTGGAACGCCGCCGACCGGACCCGGACCCAGGAGGTGGCGCAGGCTGTCATCGCCTCCGGCGCGCAGGCCGTGATCTGCGACATCGCGCCCTTCGGCCTGGATGTCGCCCGCGCCGCCGGGTTGCCGGCGGCACTGGTAGAGAATTTCACCTGGGATTGGATCTACGAACCGCTGGCCGCGAGCGCGCCGCGGTTCACCTACTGGGCGGAGAGGCTGGGCGCCAAGTTCGCCCAGGCCGAGCTCCATCTCCAGCTCGAGCCCTGCTGCCATCGCGCCGCGGGCGCGTTCTCTGTGCCGCCGGTGGCGCGAGCGCCGCGCCGCACTCGGGAGCAGATCCGCGCGCGGCTTGCAGTCCCGGCGGGAGACGCCTTCATTCTGGTCAGCTTCGGCGGCGTCGAGCACCGGCTCGCCAGCCTGGTGCCCCTGACGCATTGTCCGGAAACGACCTTCGTGATTCCGGGAGCGAGTGTCGAGGAGCGCTGGGAGGGCAATCTCCGGCTGCTGCCGCACCATTCTCCCGTCTATCACCCGGACCTGGTCGGCGCGGCGGACGTCGTGGTCGGCAAGCTGGGCTACTCGACAGTTGCCGAATGCGTCTCCGCCGGCCGCCGGATGCTCTACGTCCCCCGCCCGGGATTTCGCGAGTCGGCCGTTCTGGAGCGCTATGTCGGCGAGCGCCTGCCGACGGCGGCAGTGGCCCTCTGCGAGCTCGAGAGCGGGAGGTGGGTGGAGCGTCTGCCGGAGCTCCTGGAGCGCCCGGCAGCGGCGGGCGGAGCACGAACCGGCGCCGCGGTCGCCGCCGACCTCGTCGCCGGCTGGTGGGGTAGCCGCATCGCAGCAAAGGGAGGAAAATGAAGCTCGGCGGCTGGATTGCATAAGCCCCGTCAACGGAGGAATTCATGACCCGAAAAGCCTTTCGAACGTATCCAATTGTGCTGGCCGCGGCCGCAATTTGTAGTTTTTTCGCTGGCGCAGTGCCGGGCGCAGCGCAGGCGCCCGCGGCAGCGCAGGGATTTCCCCGCCTCGCGGCGCGCCACGCGGGAGCGGCACCTACGAGATCCGCGGCACCCAGGAGAAGTGGGACGCTTTCCGAGGCGCGTATTCGTGCTCGGTGAGGGCAGGGAGGCGCCGCCATCGAGCGTCTGGGGGCGCAACGGCAAGCTCGAGCTGCGTGGCCGGATCACCGACTTCAACGGCCGTAAGCACGTGAGCATCTCGCTGGCTGACCTTCGATGGCGTGCCGACGACCGCCAAGGGCTGGATTTCGCTCGACTCGCCGCGGCGGCTTCGAGCGCATCGAATTCGACGGCCAGACGCCGGTGCGGCTGGGCGTGAGCTTCCGCGCCAGCGGCGCGAATATCGAGCCGCCGCCGCCCCCCGCCGGCGCCGCCCCGCCTCCGCGGGGATGACCGAGGAGCCCGGCGTCAACCGCCGGGGGGCCGACTACCGCCATTTCTGAGCCGAGGATCTGCGCCGCTGCCAGGAGACCTGCAAAGGCGACACGCGCTGCCGGGCCTACTCCTACAACCTCGACACCCGGGCCTGTTTCCTGAAAGCCCAGACCCCGGAAGCCGAGCCCGGACCGCGAGGTGATTTCGGGCGTCAAGCAGGGGTGGGGCGGCGGACCGGGAAGCGGTGGCGGCGAGTGGTGGCGGTAGCCAGAGCAGCCTCACCGAGGAGCGGGGCCTGGACCGGCGCGGCAACGACTACAGTCGATTTTCGCGCCCGCGACCTGCTCGACTGCCAGGAGACCTGCCTGCCGGGACAACCGCTGTCGCGCCTACACCTTCGACACCATCGACCGGGTCTGCTGCCTCAAGGACCGGGTCAACTCCCAGCAGCGCAACCGCGACATGGTGACCGGCTACAAGGAGTAGCGCCGGCACGCGAGCGCGGAAGTGGCGTCGGCGGATCCGGCGCCGCGACGCCGCCGAGCGCCGGCGAGCGCCGCAGATCAGCGAGTCGCGGCTGATAAGATCCGGACTCGCATGCCCAAGCGCACGGACATCTCCTCCATCCTGGTACTGGGCTCCGGGCCGATCGTCATCGGCCAGGCCTGCGAGTTCGACTATTCGGGGACCCAGGCTTGCCGCGTCTTGCGGCGCGAGGGCTACCGGGTCGTCCTGGTGAACTCGAATCCGGCGACGATCATGACCGACCCGGAGATGGCCGACGCCACCTACGTCGAGCCGCTCACTCCGGAGGTGGTCGAGAAGATCCTCGAGAAGGAGCGCCCGGACGCCATCCTGCCGACGGTCGGCGGGCAGACCGGCATCAACCTCGCGATGGCGCTCCACGAGCGCGGCGCGCTCGAGAAGTACGGCGTCGAGCTGCTCGGCGCCGGCATCGAGGCGCTCTCGGTCGGCGAGGATCGCGAGCTCTTCAAGCGCGCGATGGAGGAGATCGGCCTCCGGGTCTGCCGCTCAGGCCACGCCATGTCGGTCCTCGAAGTCGCGCGAGATCGCCGCGACGATCGGCTACCCGGTCATCGTGCGGCCGAGCTTCACGCTCGGCGGCGAGGGCGGTGGCACCTGCTACAACCGCGACGAGCTCGACGAGATCGCCGCCACCGCGCTCGAGGCCAGCCCTTCGCACAAGGTGCTGATCGAGGAGTCGGTGCTCGGCTGGAAGGAGTTCGAGCTCGAGGTCATCCGCGACCGGCTCGGACAACGCCATCGTGGTCTGCTCGGTCGAGAACTTCGACGCCATGGGGGTTCACACCGGCGACTCGATCACCGTCGCGCCGCAGCAGACCCTCTCGGACACCGAGTACCAGGCGATGCGCGACGACGCCTTCAAGGTGATCCGGCGGGTCGGCGTCGCGACCGGCGGCTCGAACATCCAGTTCGCGGTCTCGCCGACGACCGGCGAGCGCATCGTCATCGAGATGAATCCGCGCGTCTCGCGCAGCTCGGCGCTCGCCTCGAAGGCGACCGGCTTCCCGATCGCCAAGATCGCCGCGCTGCTCGCGGTCGGCTTCACGCTCGACGAGATCCCGAACGACATCACCGGCAAGACCTTCGCCGCCTTCGAGCCGACGCTCGACTACACCGTGGTGAAGATTCCGCGCTGGGCCTTCGAGAAGTTCCCGGGCGCCTCGACGACGCTCGGCACGGCGATGAAGTCGGTCGGCGAGGTCATGGCGATCGGCTCCACTTTCAAGGAGGCCCTGCTCAAGGGGCATCGCCTCGCTCGAGCTCGACGGCGGCGGCGCCCGCGAGGAGCGCGCTGCCGATCCGGTGCGGCTGCGGCAGCGCATGGCGACGCCCGAACTGGGAGCGCCTCTACGCCGTCTTCGCGGCGCTGCGCCAGGGTTGGACGGTGGACGAGGTCGCCCGGCATCACCCACATCGACCCCTGGTTCCTGCGCGAGATGAGCGAGATCGTCGATCTCGAGGCCGAGGTCGCCTGCTGGGTGCTCGAGTCGCTGCCGGTCGAGCTCCTGCGGCGCGCCAAGGCGATGGGCGTCACCGACGCGCGGCTCGGCGCAGCTCGTCGGCGCCACCGAAGCCGGAGGTCGCCCGGCAGCCGCAAGCGCGCCGGAGTCCACCGCGTCTTCAAGCGGGTCGACACCTGCGCGGCGGAGTTCCCCGCCGAGACCCCCTATCTCTATTCGACGTTCGGCGGCGAGAGCGAGGCGGAGCCCTCCAACCGGCGCAAGGTGATGATCCTGGGCTCGGGTCCGAACCGGATCGGTCAGGGGATCGAGTTCGACTACTGCTGCGTGCATGCCGCCTTCGCGCTCGGCAAGCTCGGCATCGAGACCATCATGGTCAACTGCAATCCCGAGACCGTCTCGACCGACTACGACACCTCCGACCGGCTCTATTTCGAGCCCCTGACGCTCGAGCACGTGCTGGCGGTCTGCGAGACGCGAGAAGCCCGACGGCGTGATCGTTCAGCTCGGCGGGCAGACGCCGCTCAAGCTCGCGAAAGGGCTCGAGGCGGCGGGCATTCCGATCTGGGGCACCTCGCCCGCCGCGATCGATCTCGCCGAGGACCGCAAGCTCTTCGGCGCGCTGCTCGCCGAGGAGGGCATCCGGCAGCCCGAGAACGGCACCGCGCGGACGCTCCCGGAGGCGCTCGAGGTGGCGCGCCGGCTCGGCTTCCCGGTGCTCGTGCGCCCGTCCTACGTGCTCGGCGGGCGGGCCATGGCGATCTGCTACGACGAGGAGACGCTGGCGCACTTCATGGCCCAGGCGGCGGAGGTCTCGGACGGGCACCCGGTGCTCCTCGATCGCTACCTCGAGGACGCCACCGAGTTCGACCTCGACCTGATCGCGGACGGCGAGCAGGCGGTGGTCTGCGGCATTCTCGAGCACATCGAGGAGGCAGGCGTCCACTCCGGGAGACTCGGCCGCGGTGCTGCCGCCGCATCACGCCGCCGCCGGCGAGCTCGACGAGATGCGCGTACGTGGCGATGCGGCTCGCGTTGCGTCTCGGCGTCGCGGGGACTGATGAACGTCCAGTTCGCCCGCCATCGCGGCGATCTCTACGTGCTCGAGGTCAATCCGCGCGCCTCGCGCACCGTGCCGTTCATCGCCAAGGCGGTCGGCAGTGCCGCTGGTCGGCATCGCCTGCCGGGTGATGGCGGGCGAGCTCCTCGCCGAGATCGGTTTCGTCCGCGAGCCCCAGGCGCCGGCGATCTTCGTCAAGGCGCCGGTCTTCCCGTTCAAGCGTTTCCCGGGCGTCGACCCGCTGCTCGGGCCGGAGATGAAGTCGACCGGCGAGGTCATGGGCGTCGACGAGGAGTTCGGTTGGGCCTTCGCCAAGGCCTGGATCGCCGCGGGCAACCAGCTGCCGCTCGCCGGCACGCGCCTTCCTTTCGGTGCACGACCGCGAGAAGCCCGGCCTCGTGCCGATCGCCGAGCGGCTCCTCGGCCTGGGCTTCGAGATCGTCTCCACCGACGGCACCGCACGATTTCTGACTGGCCGCGGATTCACCGTGCGCCGGATCAACAAGGTTCACGAGGGGCGGCCGCATGTCGTCGACGCCATGATCAATCGCGGCATTCAGCTGGTCGTCAATACCCCGGTCGGGCGCGACTCGGCGATCGACGACGCCTACATCCGGCGCACGGCGGTGCGCTATCAGGTGCCGTGCATCACGACGCTCTCGGGCGCCCTGGCGGCGGTCGAAGGCATCGCTGCGCTGAAGCAGGGGGGCTTCGCCGTGCGCTCGCTCCAGGAGCTGGGCGCGCGACTTCCCAGAATTCCGAACGCCGCGCTCCTGCCGTCCCCGGAAGCCACTTCTTTGACGGTGCGCGCCGAGTGACCGCCAGCGCTCCAGAGATCCGGATCTTCACCGACGGGGCCTGCAGCGGCAATCCGGGGCCGGGCGGCTACGGTGCGGTGCTCGTCTCGGGGACCCATCGCAAGGAGCTCGCGCGAGGGTTCCGCAAGACCACCAACAACCGCATGGAGCTGCTCGCCGTCATCGACGGCTTGAAGTCGCTCAAGAGCCGCCGGCGGGTGGAGATCTGGAGCGACTCGAAGTATGTCGTCGAAGCGATCGAGAAGGGCTGGGCGAGAAAGTGGCGCGACAACGGCTGGCGCAAGGCCGACAAGAAGCCGGCGCTCAATCCCGACCTCTGGCAGGAACTGCTGGCGCTGCTCGACATGCATCAGGTCAAGTTCCTCTGGCTGCGGGGGCACGACGGGCATCCGGAGAACGAACGCGCCGATCAGCTCGCCGTGACCGCCCTGCGTGGACCGGAGCTGCAGATCGATCGCGTGTACGAGGCGGGCAAGTAGGCAAAGGAGAACCGAGATGACGGCACACCGGATGGAGAAGGACAGTCTGGGCGAGATCGAAGTCGCGGGAGAGGTCTACTGGGGCGCGCAAACCGAGCGCGCGCGGCGCAACTTTCCGGTCTCCGGCCTGGTCTTCCAGCGCCGTTTCATCGCCGCGCTGGGCTTGATCAAGGGTGAATGCGCGGCGGTCAACGCCGAGATGGGCATCGTCGACCGCGGCCTCACCGAGACCATCCAGCAGGCGGCGCTCGAGGTCTACGCCGGCAAGCACGACGCCCACTTCCCGCTCGACATCTTCCAGACC
This sequence comes from Thermoanaerobaculia bacterium, assembly GCA_963719555.1. Classification (GTDB taxonomy): domain Bacteria; phylum Acidobacteriota; class Thermoanaerobaculia; order Multivoradales; family JAGPDF01; genus JAGPDF01. The sequence goes on from CAVRCL010000001.1 coordinate 36,432, forward strand.
GGCTCGGGCACCTCGACCAACATGAACGCCAACGAGGTGATCTCGAACCGGGCGATCGAGATGCTCGGCGGCGTCGTCGGATCGAAGAAGCCGGTCCATCCCGAACGACCACGTCAACGCCGGGCAGTCGTCGAACGACGTCATTCCGACCGCGATCCACGTTTCGGCCTACTCGGCGATCACCGAGGATCTTGAGCCCGCGCTCATCCGCCTCCGCGAGGCGCTGGCTGCCAAGGCGGTCGAGTTCGACGACGTCGTGAAGATCGCCCGCACGCACCTCCAGGACGCCGTCCCGATTCGCCTCGGGCAGGATTTTTCCGGCTTCGCGCAGCAGATCGAAAACGGCATCGAGCGTCTCCATGCCGCGCAGCCGAGGCTTGCCGAGCTCGCGCTCGGCGGCACGGCGGTCGGAACCGGGCTGAACGCCCCGCCGGGATTCGCCGACGCGGTCATCGCCCGCATGGCGGCCCGCACCGGGCATCCGTTCGTGCCGGCGCGCAACCGCTTCGAGGCGATGGCCGCGAAGGACGCCGCGGTCGAAGCGAGCGGGGCCTTGAAGACGATCGCGGTGTCGCTCAACAAGATCGCCAACGACCTGCGCTGGCTGGCTTCGGGGCCGCGCTGCGGCATCGGCGAGATCTCGCTGCCGTCGCTGCAGCCGGGGAGCTCGATCATGCCGGGCAAAGTGAATCCGGTGATTCCGGAGATGACGACCATGGTCGCGGCGCAGGTGGTCGGCAACGACGCGACGATCACCATCGGCGGCATGACCGGGAACTTCGAGCTCAACGTCATGATGCCGGTGATCGCCTACAACCTGCTGCAGTCGATGCAGCTGCTGACCTCGGCGGCGAACCTCCTGGTCGAGCGCTGCATCTCCGGCATCACCGCCAATCGCGAACGCTGTCTCGAGCTGGTCGAGCGCTCGCTCGCGATGGTCACGGCTCTGGCGCCGCGGATCGGCTACGACGCCGCGGCGGCGATCGCCAAGGAGTCGGTGGCGACCGGCAAGACCGTACGCGAGCTCTGCGTCGAGAAGCAGATCCTGCCCCCCGCCGAGCTCGCCGCCATCCTCGACCCCTACGCCCAGACCGAAGGCGGCATCGTCGAGGGGGCCAGCGCCGGCGGCTAGCCGGCGGATTCGAGCCAGCACGGGCTCCCAGCCCGCGCAGCGCAACAGCTCTCGGCCGTTCAGGGCGCCGTCTGGTAGAGTTGTTGCGAATGGGTTCTCGATTGCCCCTCCGCCAGAAAGTCCACGCCTTCGTCGGACTGGCGCTGTGCATCCTCGGTGCCCTTCCGTCGCTGCTCGAGCATCATCCGCTCGAGCGCGACAGCGATCCCGGCGCCGCGGACTCGGCGGTCTCGGTCGCGGCGACGCACGCCGGGGCCAGCCAGCACTGTGAAGCCTCGACGACCGAGACGCGCGAGCGCTGCGTCGCATGCCTGCTGCAGCGCCGCGTCGCCGGCGGTCAGTTGCCGGAGATCCCGCAGGTCGATGCGGCGCCAACGTCGCGCCGGATCGCTTCCCACGTAGAACCCTCGCTCCGCAGTGCCCTCCTTCCGCCTGCCGGCGGACGCGCTCCGCCCGCCGCCTGACTCCGAAGCAGCGCTCGACCCCACAGCTTTCGAGAATCGGATTCATCGGGCTCCGCCGCTGCGCGGCGGGCTGTCTCCGCGCCGCGGCGCGAGAAGGAGTCGTACATGTTCAAGTTCCACCTCAGGGTCCTCGCGACCCTCGTTCTGTTTGTCGCACCGCTGTCCGCCGCGCTCGCTGCCAGCGTCGGAACCCTCGCCGGAAAAGTCATCTACCATGCCGACGGCAGCGCGGTTGCCGGCGCCCAGGTCCGCCTCGCCGGCACCACCCGGCAGGCGGAGACGGACGCTGCCGGAGCTTTCCGCTTCGAGCAGGTGCCGGCCGGGAGCTACCTGGTCGTCGTCGAAACCGATCGCTTCGGCGCCGCCTCGGCGAGCACCGCCGTGATCGCCGACGAGACCACCGAGATCGAAATTCCGCTCGACCTCTCGATCCATGGCGACGAGCTCGTCGTCACTGCGACCGCCGACGCGAGGACGCTCGCCGATCTGGCGCAGGCGGTCGGGGTGCTGTCGGGGGACGAGCTCGCGATCGCCGCGCGCGGCAGTCTCGGCGAAACACTCTCGACGCAGCCGGGCGTGAACTCGACCTTCTTCGGCGCCGGCGCCAGCCGGCCGGTGGTGCGTGGGCAGGGGGGCAACCGGATCCGTATTCTCGAGAACGGCGTCGACTCCGGTGACGTTTCGGACACCAGCCCCGACCATGCCGTCGCCCTCGACCCGCTTTCGGCGGAGAAGATCGAGGTCGTGCGCGGCGCGGCGACGCTGCTCTACGGATCGAACGCCATCGGTGGAGTGGTCAACGTGATCGACGACCGCATCGCCGAGTACCGCTCGGCGCGAGCCATCGAGGGGCAGGTGCAGCTCGTCGGCGGCTCGAACGCCGACGAGAGGACGGGGACTGTCGCCGTCGGCGGCTCGGTGGGTGCTCTTGCCTGGCGGGCCGGAGGCTTCAATCGCACGAGCGACGACTACGCGAGCGGCGACGGCACCGTGGTCAACTCCGATTCCGAGTCGGACGGCGCCAACCTGGGCCTCTCCTTCGTCGGCGAGAACGGGTTCTTCGGTGCGGCCTACCGCGCCTACGACGCGAACTACGGCAATCCCGCGGAAGAGGAGGTGCGACTCGATCAGCGGCAGCGCCGGATCGACGCGCGCGGCGGCATCACGACGCCGCTGGGGATCTTCAAGAGCCTGCGGTTGCGCTTCGGCCAGTCCGACTACGAGCACACCGAGTTCGAAGGGCCCGAGGTCGGAACGGTGTTTCTGAACGACGCCTGGGAGGCCCGGATCGACGCTCCGCACAAGCAGTTGGGGATCTTCCAGGGGGCGGTCGGCATTCAGGTGGCGAATCGCGCCTTCGAGGCGATCGGTGAAGAGGCGTTCGTGCCGCCGACCGAAAACGACACCTGGGCCGCCTTCCTTTTCGAAGAGATCGGAACCGGGTCCCTGCGGGCGCAGGTGGGGGTGCGGCACGAGCACCAGGATTCGAGCGCCGATGCGCAGCCGGACCGTACTTTCTCCGGCACCTCCGCTTCGTTCGGCGGACTGTGGCGGCCGAACGAGGCCTACACGCTTTCGCTCACCGGCTCACGCTCGGTGCGCTTCCCGGATCCCGAGCAGCTGTACTCGAACGGCCCGCACGTTGCGACCGGCGTGTACGAGATCGGCGACCCCAACCTCCGCGAAGAGACGACGCTCGGGATCGACCTGGCGTTCCACAAGACCACCGGCCGGTTGCGCGGTTCGTTGAGCCTCTTCACCAGCCGCGCGGACGACTACGTCTACGACGACTTCACCGGCGAGGAGGAGGACGCGCTGCCCGTCGTCCGGTTCGTTCAGGCGGACGCCGAGTTCACCGGCGCCGAGGCCGAGGTGCACTTCGACATCCTGCACTCCGATCCGCATCACCTCGAGCTCGAGCTCTCGGGCGATCTCGTGCGGGCAGAGCTGCGCGGCTCGGGTGAGCCGCTGCCGCGGATTCCGGCGGCGCGCTTCGGCGGTGGCCTCCGCTATCAGGGCAGTCAGTTCCAGGCGTCCCTCTTCTGCCGGCGGACGGAGAACCAGGACCGGATCTCGGAGTTCGAGACCCCGACGGCGGGGCACACCTTCCTCGACGCCTCGATCGGCTACCGCTTCTACCTCGGAGGCACGGTTCACGACCTCATTCTCTCCGGCACGAACCTCACCGACGAGTACGCTCAGGAGCACATCTCGTACCTGAAGGAGGTCGCTCCGCTTCCCGGTCGAGACGTCAGGCTGACCTATCGCCTGGCGTTCTGAAGTGAGCTTCTGCTCCAGGATCCGTGCCCCGCGTGCGGGTGCGGGTCCTTGGAGAGGTGCTGGCTAGAGCTGGAAGGGCTCGGCGGGGCCGTCATCGTAGTGGCGCATGCCGTGTCGCTTCACCCACTCGTCGGACCAGCGCGTCACGAACTCGAGATACTCCGCGAACGGCATCGGGAAGGCGTAGCGGATGGCGTCGAGCGCGCGCACGTCCTCGGGCGTCACCGGCAGCGAGAACTCCAGCCGATCAGGCGTCGAAGCCGAGGGCCCTCCGGTACTCTGCGAGCTCATACCGATCAAGATAGTGGAGAACCGTCGGCCTGTCCACCAGGCCTTTGAGCAGAAGCGCTCGAACGTCCTCGAGGTCGATTCCCTGACGAGTAGGGTTCTGTTTGAGCGCAAAGAGCTTCATGGCGACCAGGTGCTCCGGATCCACGATCGGAACGGAATCGGAGTCGAAAAGGGCCTGCGGTCTGGCGCGGGCTAAGAGAGCCTCGGCGGTTGGGCCCGAGACGAAGAGGAGGTCGACGCGCTCAGCGGTTCCTGGTCGAGAGTGGTTCGAGAATCCGGCCGTTCTGCGAAACGTCTCGAATCCGAGGCTCTCCAGTGCCGCGACTGCCGCGTCGGCGTCGACGCTGCTGATAGCCAGGTCCAGGTCCTGCGTGCCGCGGACGACACCGTGGGCGGCGATGGCCACCCCTCCGACGACGATCGCGGGGATGTCGGATTCGCGAAGCGCCTTCAGGGTCTCGGAGAGGACCCTGCCGAAGTTCATGCGACGAAGATAGCGGTTCCAGGAGCGCGCGGCAATCTTCGCCGAGGGCGGCTAATCGGTGTCCCACCGCCAGCCGAGGGCGATCGAGGCGGAAATGTCGACCGTGCTGTTGCCGGCCTCGTAGATCCGGGCGCGGGCCTCGGGGCGCAGGTAGAGGTTCTCGCCGAGCATGGCGCGGTAAGCCCAGCCCGACGTGCACCGAGAGGGTCGACTGCGTGAGGTCGACGGCCGGATTGTCGACCTGGGCGTCGACATCGATGTCGGTCAGTCCGAGCCCGGTGAAGATCTCCCAGCTCTCGCCCCAGGGCAGGGCGACGTAGGAGGCTTCGAGCGAGTCGATCTGGGCGTCGACGTTGCCGGAGCGCCCGTAGCCCTCGCCGTCGTTCTTCTCGTAGCGCTCGTAGCTCGCCATGATTCCCCAGCCCTTCGACGGCATCCAGGTGCCGCGCAGGCCGTAGGAGACGTTCTCTTCGAGCTCCTCGGCGAAGTAGTAGCCGGCGAAGCCCTCGATCCGTCCCGAGCTCTGGGCCGAAGGCTCGCGGGCAGGCAGACGAGCGTGCCGACGACGGCCAGTGCCATTCCTGCGACGAACGTTCCCAGCCTCTTCGAACGATTCATGGGTTCCCCTTCGAGGAGTAGGTATCTAGTCCGCGAGCTCTTCGACGCTTGCGGCGTGAAATCCAACCAGGAGCCGCCGGCCGCGGCGCAGCATCGGCGCGCGGAAATTGCCCGTGGGCCCGCGGAGATCGTCCGGCTTCGCCGCTCTCGCCGCGAGCTTTTCGACCTTCTTGCCGCGGGCGATCCAGACTTCGTCCACGCTGCGCAGGAGCTCCGCTACCTCCGCTCGGAGAGGGCGTTGCGCGCGCTGCGCTCTTCCCTGACGGCGACCTTCCGGCTGCGCAGCACCTCCCGGGTGCTCTCGCAGCTCTTTCAGCTCGGGCGCGAGTAGAAGAAGTCGATTGTCGGGCATGGCCTGAAGGCTAGCATGCGTCCCGCCGCATCTGGTAGTCGGAGCCCGAGCTCTCCCAGTCTTCCATCAGCCGGCGCTCTTTCTTGGTCGGCCGGCCGGCTCCTTTCTCGCGCGCTACCGGCGGGCGGCGCATCAGGCGGAGAAGCGGATCGGCTGTCGGGCGCGGCGGCGAGAGGTCCTCGTAGAGCCGCCCGACCTCCGCCTTGGGCAGCGGCTTGTCGGCGATCTCCTGCACGACGAGAATGCGCGTCCAGTCGGGGGTGACCTCGGCCTCGATGCGGTCGCCGACCACGAGGTTGCGGTGCGGCTTGACCGCGACGCCGTTGACCCGGACCCGCGAGAGGTCGCAGGCGTGGGCGGAGAGGGTGCGGGTCTTGTAGACCCGGGCGATCGTCAGCCACTTGTCGAGGCGCGTGGACATCGTCAAGATTCTAGGCCACCATGCGCCTCCCACGCCGCCGGACCGCGATTCTCTCGACGTTCCTCCTCGCCGCCCTCCTCGGCGGCTGCTTCGAGCCGCCGGTGGCCGAGCGGCTGCTGCTCGAGTTCCTCTCCGACGGCGCGGCGCGGGCGACGCTGATGATCGACCTCGGGCGCGGACCGAGGACTTCGAGTCGCTCGGCCGTGCGCAAGCGGATCGCGACCGCCGAGCGCGAGCTGACGCGAAGGCACCGACCCATGGCTGGCGCGCTTCGAAGGGCTCACCCAGGGCACCGACGGCACCAGCTTCCAGCGCACGCGCGGCGCCCTGCGGGAGTTCCGCCGCTGGGCCGAGCTCAACGATCCGGCGGCCTTCTCGCAGCTCTTCGCCGACGATCCGGTCGACTTCTCCTATTCGCGCAACGGCGACCGGGCGAGCCTCGAGATCTCCCCCAGCGGCGCCAGCCGCGCGACGCGCAAGGAGCGCGAGCGCGTGCAGGCGGAAGTCGGCGAGTGGAGCGCCGCCTTCTCACGTCCACGTGGACCGGGTCTTCGAGCTCGAGCGGTTTCTCGAGGCCAATCCGGAAAGAAGAAAAAGCTGCTGGCAAAGGGTGTTCGGGGTGAAGGGGGGCGGCGATGGCGAGGACGCGGCAGAGGGCGGCGCGGAGCTCTCTCCCGCGGAGGAGGCGCTCGCCAAGGCGGTGAGCGACAGCCTCGCCGAGCTGCTCGGGGCCTTCGAGATCGATGGCCGCGAAGGCTTCTCCCTCGACGAGCGGGTGCGCAAGGTCTTTCATCCGCTCTCGGCGCAGCTCGTCGTCACCCTGCCGGCGCCGGCGACGGAAGTGGAGGGTTTCGATGCCCCCAGCGCCGAGGAGCAGGCGGGCGAAGAGGAGTTCGCCTATGCCTTTCCGGAGCGGAGCCTCCTCGCGGCGCTCGACGCCCTCGAAGCCCGCTGGCTGGTGGCTGGCCCCGCCCGCGCCATGCTCGACCACCTGCGCACCAACCCCGACGGCGAGATGGACATCGGACGGTTCGTTGATCGGGCCGGTGACGAAGGAGTCCACGACGCCCCCCGGACCCAACGATGTATCCGACCCTTTACTGGAGCTTTTGCGCCCCGAAGGGGCGTATCGTCTGGTTTGGCAGATTCCGAACCCGGACCCGCACCTAGACAAGATGAGAGTTCCCCCCGAAGAGTTCGAAGCGCTGGTCGAGCAGGCGCTAGGCAATCTCCCCGACGAGTTCAAGGAGGCGTTGGACAACGTCGCGGTGATGATCGCCGAGGAGCCTTCGGACGAGGATCTCGAGGAGGTCGGCATCGACCCTGACGACCCCGACCGCGACGAGCTCTTCGGCCTCTACCACGGCACGCCGCTCACCGAGCGCGACAGCTTCTACTCGGCGCTGCCGGACCGCGTGATGATCTACCGCGGTCCGATCCTGCGCGAATGCACCAGCCGCCGCGAAGTGATGCGCGAGGTCCGCGAAACCGTCCAGCACGAACTCGGCCACTACTTCGGCATGGAAGAGGACGACCTGCCGTTCTGAGGCGGACCTTGCCCGCCAAAGGGCTACGAGCGGCACCGGCTCACCGCGGAAGTCTTGATGCGAGTTCCTGAACGGCGCTGAAGCGGAAAGGAAAAGCGCACACAATGGGAAAAGGAGTGGCGCGCGGCCTGCGGCGGGTCGGCCTCGCCTTGGCCTCGGCGGCCTCGTTCGCGGCTGCCTGCAGCACGGGGCCGGACACGATTTCGGTGGGCGGCTTCACGATCGATCCGAGTCCCTCGGCGTCCTTCCTGACGCTCTCGATACGTGGAGGAATGACGAATGAGCGCTGGAGTTACTCGTTCTTCGGCGACGGCAAGGTGCAGTTCGACAGGCTCGATCGGCAGGACCCCCCCAAGGCGCTCGAGAGTTGGACGACCCAGCTGTCCGACGCGGAGATGCGAGGTCTGCTCTCGGATCTCGGCGGGTCCGGGCTGTTGGAGCTCGATCCCCAGGCGGTCATTCGGCGTGAGAGAAGCGAAGGGAAGTATCGCGTGAGCCCTACCGACCAAGGCTCGATCCAGGTCGACATCGCCCTTCGGCGTCGGCGTTGGGGCGGTCTCCTGGGTAGGGAGAAGGTGAAGAACCGATTTTCGCTGGGTGGGCAAGGGGTTCCGAGCCAGGCGCCCGACATTCCGGTGTTCGAGGCCTATCGCCGGGTGATGACTCTTTCAGGCGAGCTTCGGCACCGCGCTACACCGGTCCTGGCTCCGCCTCCCATCTTCATGTACTCCTATCCCCAGGACGATCGGCCGGCGGTCGTCCTGACGTCGCTGGGGACGCACCCCCCGTACGTCGTCTCGCTATCTCTCTACGCCTCGGGAAGAGCGGTCATCGGGTCGTCGCTCGCTGCGCAGTACCATGAGGTTGTCCTCGGGGAAGAGGATCGCGACCGGGTCCTGCGCGACATCGAGGAGGGTGGGTTGGCCCTTTACGATGAGAAAGCCGTTGCCCTGGAGCAGGAGCGACTCGCAGGAGGACGAGTCGTCGGCTATCCGGCCGAACCGAACCTGCCGGCCTTCACCGTGCAGTTGAGAGTGCGGGAAGACAGTGGGGCCGGGGCAGAACCTCGAGAGCTGTCGCAGACGATGACGATCTTCGGTCCGGGCGCCCTGGCCGAGCGGTTCCCGTCGATTCCCGCCGTGAAGGCGCTCGCCGATCTCGAACAGCTCCTGTGGGAAATGGAGTCGTTCGCCAAAGACCGGCGCTGAAGTCGGCCGCTTCCGGGTAGGTGGCGGTGCTACTTCGCTTCCGCGGCCGCCCGGATACGGTCGACCTTGGTCTCGCCGTCGCGGGTGAGGGTTTCGTGCTCGCGGCGGTAGAACTCCTCCTGTTCCAGGCGCTCGGTGGGGTCGGTGAGCTTCGCCATCTGGTCACGGTGGAGGATCTCGAGCTCGGCGATCTTCGACTGGGTGAGGGAGCGGGCGTCGGCGATCGCCTGCTTGGTGGTGTCCGAGAGGATGGTCGAGCTGGGGCGGTCGATTCCTTGCGCTTCCATCCGCTCGAGCGCCAGTTCGTATGCCGATTTCATTCCTTTTGCCTTGTCGTTGGCGGCCATGATCGGTCCATTGTAGCTCTCGGCGCGCCAACCTGACCGGTTCGACGGCCGCTTTCGAGGCATCGGATTTGCTAACGTGGGCAGCATGATCGAAGCGCACGACCTGACCCGAAAGTTCGGCGACTTCACGGCCGTCGCCGGCGTCTCGTTCGCCCTCTCCGAAGGGCGAGATCGTCGGCATCCTCGGCCCCAACGGCGCCGGCAAGACCACCACCATTCGCATGATGACCGGCTTTCTGCCGCCCTCCTCGGGACGCGTTACCCTCGGCGGCCGGGATCTCTTCGGGGGCACCCGGACGCGATCGCCGTGCGCCGGGACCTGGGGTACCTGCCCGAGAGCGTCGCGCTCTATCCGGAGATGCGCGTCGAGGAGTACCTGAGCCTACCGCGCCCGGCTCGAGGGGATGGACCGCGCCTCGACCCGGCGGCGCCTGGGCGAGGTGCTCGAGCGCTGCCTGCTCGCGCGATGTGCGACGCCAGGTCATCGGCACGCTCTCCAAAGGTTACCGCCAGCGCGTCGGCCTCGCCGGGGCGATCCTGCACGACCCGAAGGTGCTGATTCTCGACGAGCCGACCGTCGGGCTCGATCCGAAGCAGATCGTCGCCATCCGCGAGCTGATCCGGGAGCTCGGCCGCAAGCACACGCTGCTGCTCTCGACCCACATCCTGCCCGAGGTGGAGCTGCTCTGCGGACGGGTGCTGATCTTCGACCGCGGGCGGATCGTCGCCGAAGGCAGCCCCGACCAGCTGCGCGAGCGCCTGCAGGGGCAGGTCGCGGTGACCGTCGAGTTCGCCGCCGCAGCCGCCGGCATGGCCGAGGCGCTCGCAGCAGATCGAGGGTGTGCGAGGAATCCGCGCCGAGGCCGACCGGCAGGGTCCCACAGACCGTTCTGGACGTTTCGTCGCTCGAATGCGCTCGGGGCGCCGATCCGCGCGCGGCGATCTTCCGCCTGGCGGTCGAACGCTCGCTGGACGCTGCTCGAGCTCGCCTCGGAGCGCGCCTCGCTCGAGGACATCTTCGTGCGCCTGACGACCCGCGACGCCGAACAGGCAGCGGGCGCGAGCGCGAGCTCGCCGGGGAGGCGGCATGAAGGGAGCGCTGGCGGTCTTCGGGCGCGAGCTGCGGGCCTACTTCTTCTCGCCGCTCGCCTACGTCATCTTGACCTTCTTCGTGCTGGTGCAGGGTTGGTACTTCGCGATGATCGTCGCCTTTCTCGCCGACCCGCGCGCGGCGGCGGGGCGGCCGCTCGAGCTCTTCTTCGGCCAGACGATCTTCACCTGGCTGGTGCTGATCTTCGCCGGCACCTTCCTCACCATGCGGCTGATCTCCGAGGAGCTGCGCAGCGGGCACGATCGAGACGTTGCTGACCTCGCCGATCTCGGAGACCCAGGTGGTCGCCGGCAAGTACTCCGCGGCGCTCACCTTCTATCTCTTCCTCTGGGCTCCGACGCTGGTCTATGTCGCGATCGTGCGCTGGTTCACTCCGGTCGACTGGGGCCCGATCGCCGCCTCCTACCTGGGGATCGTCGGCATCGGCGCCCTCTTCCTCGCCGTCGGCGTTTTCGCCTCGGCGACCTCCAAGAACCAGATGGTCGCCGCGGTCGTGACCTTCTTCTGCCTGCTGGTGCTCTTCAGCTGCGGACTGCTGGAGAACCTCGTGAACGGCGAGACCGCCAAGAAAGTGCTCGGACAGATGAACCTCTGGCAGCACATGGACGACTTCAGCAAGGGCATCGTCGACACCCGGCGGCTGGTCTACTACGCGACGGGCGTGGGCTTCTTCCTCTTCCTCACCAGCCGCGCGCTGGCGGCGAAGAAGTGGAGGTAGGGCGATGAGCGCGCAAGGGCCCGCGCGGCTGGGTCGCCCAGGGATCCATGCTGTCGGCCGGCGTGCTCCTGGTCGCCGCGCTCGTCGGCATCGTCAACTACCTCGGAATGCGGTACTACAAGCGCTTCGACTGGACTCGTCGCAGATCTACTCCCTATCGGAGAAGACCCGGGCGATTCTCGACGGTCTCGACCGCGACATCGACGTCACGCTCTTCCTGCCGGACGGCACGCCGCTCCACGACTCCTCGAAGGAGCTGCTGGAGCGCTACGCGGCGAAGTCGCCGCGGATCCACTTCCGCGCCGTCGCGGCGGACAAGAACCTGATCGAGGCGCAGCGTCTGGTCGACAAGTTCCAGCTCTCGAGCCTCAACGTCGTGGTCTTCGAAAGCGGCGACGATCGCCGGGTGGTGGAGGAGAGCGACCTCGCCGACTACGACTATTCGGCGCTGCAGTACGGAGGCAGCCCCGAGCTGACCGGCTTCAAGGGCGAAGAGGCGTTCAGCGGCGCGCATCCTCGAGCTCGTCGAGAGCCGAAAACCCCGGGTCCTGCTGACTTCGGGTCACGGCGAGGCGTCGCTCGAAGAGCCCGGCGCCGGCGGCCTGTCCGGCGTTGCCGGACTGGTGGGCAAGGAGAACGTCGAGCTCGCCAGCTGGGCCTCGCTCGGGCAGCCGGAGGTCCCCGCGGGGACCGACCTGCTGGTCATCGCCGGCGCCAAGGCGCGCTTCGTCGAGCCCGAGCTCGCGGCGTTCGGCAGGTACCTCGATCGCGGCGGGCGGATGCTGGTGCTGCTCGATCCCGAGTTCGACGCAGGCCGGCGGCCTCGTCGAGACCGGGCTCGAGAGCTGGCTCGACGCCTATGGCGTGCAGGTGGGCGCGAACATCGTCGTCGATCCGGGCGCGACCGTGCCGCTCTACGGCGCCGAGACGCTCTTCGCCGGCGCCGCCGGAGCGCATCCGATCGTGCGCAGCCTCGAACAGGCGAAAGTCGGCGTGATCGTGGCGTTGGCGCGCTCGGTCGGCGCCGGTCGCGCGCCCGAAGGCACCACGGCGCAGATCCTGCTGGAGACGACGGCCGAAGGCTGGGGCGAGACCGACCTGGCCAACCTGCGCGCGGTCGCGCGCGACGGCAACGACCTGACCGGTCCGGTGCCGCTGGCGGTCGCGGTCAGCGCGTCCTCGAACGAGGAGCTGGCCGGGGAGCTCGAAGAGGAGCCGCTCGCGGAGCCGCCCGCGGCGAAGTCGGCGACCGGAGAAGGTGCCGCCTGGCGGCTGGTCGTGGTCGGCGACTCCGATTTCGCCACCAACAGCCTGCTTGCGCTGTCCGGCAACCCGACGCTGCTGGCCAACGCCTTCAACTGGCTGCTCGACCGCCAGAAGCTCCTCGGCATCGGCCCGAAGAAGCCGGAGCAGGTCCGCATGACGCTCACCCCGGGCCAGCTCTCGGGGATCACCTGGCTGGTGCTCGCCGGGCTGCCGGCGCTGGCGATCGCCGCCGGCGTCGCGGTCTACTACCGGCGGCGGAGGTAGGCGACGTGCGACCCCGGAGCCTGGTCATTCTCTCCACCCTGGTGGGCGCGCTGCTCGCACTCATCTATTTCGCCGAGGACAAGGTCGCCTCGACGGACGAGCGCGCCGCGGCGGCGAAGCGGCTGGTGGATCTCGAGGCCGATGAGGTCGTGACGCTCGAGATCGCGTGGCAGGGGAATCGGGTGCGCTTCGAACGCGCCGCTGCCGTTGCGGTAGCCACGTCCGGCACGCCGGAAGCACCGGCAGTGTCGGCGAAATTGGCGGCAGTGGCGGCACCGGCGATGCCGCCCTGGCGGGTCGTCGAGCCGTTCGCGCAGCGCGCCGACGACGCGGCGGTCTCGCGCCTGCTCGCGACGCTCGCCGGGCTTGAAGCGGCGCGCGACCTCGAAGGCGCGGCGCGCGGCGATGTCGGCCTCGAGCCGCCGCGCGGCGCGGTGACCTGGAAGACCGCGGCGGGCGAAGGCCGGCTCGAGATCGGCGGCGCGGTGCCGGCGTCGCACGACGTGGTCGTCGCCGCGACCGGCCGGCGCGCTCTCGCGGTGACCTCCGACGGTTTCCTGACCGATCTTGCTCGTCCGGCCGGTGAGTGGCGAAGCCGGGAGGTCGTGACCGCGCCCCGCGAGCGCATCGAACGGATTTCGCTCTCCGGACGCGGCGCCTCCCCTCCGACCGTCCTCGCGCAGAGTGGCGCGACTCTGCGGCTCGAGAGCCCGGTCGCCGATGTCGTCGATCGCGACCTCGCCGATCGGCTGCTCGGCGATCTTGCCGCATTGCGCATGGAGAGCTTCCTCGATCCGCCGCTTGCGCCCGAAGTGGAGAAGGCCCTGGCCGAGCCTGCCGGTATCGTCGAGCTGACCATCGCCGGCGAGCCTGACTCGCTGCGCATCGAGGTCGGCGGCGAGTCGGTCGCGGGCAAGCGTGTCTGGCGGGTGGCAACCAGGTCTTCGAGAGCGCGTCGGCTCTCGCTGCCGTCGTCGCACGACCGGCGGCCGAATGGCGCAGCCGAAACTGGACCCGGTTCGAGAACTGGCGCATCGAGAAGGCGCGCGTCGAGGAGGCCGCCGGCACCTTCGAGCTGATGAGGAGCGACGGTGAGTGGCTCCGGGACGGCAGGAAGATCCCGTTCACCGCGGCGAGCGATCTTCTCGCCGCCTTGACTGCGGTCAAGGCGGACAGTCTCGTCGAGGGGGCGATACCGGCGTCGGCAACGGCGCCATCGGCGCCACCCGCGCCACCGCAGCTCGCCGTCACGCTCTCCGACGCCGACGGCAACGAGGAGCTGCTGACCCTGCTGGCGAGCGGAGATTCCGGCGCCGCGATGGTCCCCGCGCGGACCGGTGGACGCGACGTGACGCTCCTCCTGCCGCGCACGCTGGTGAGCGAGCTCGCGAACAAGATCGCCGCCGTGCGCGCCGCCGAGCCGGTCGCGGAAGCGGGCCCGGCGCCGCAGTAGGAAGTTGCCGGGCTGTCTTGCCTAGCCGCGGCCGGTGTCCGCGTGCTCGCCGAAGACGCCGCGCAGGGTGTCGGCGATCTCACCGAGTGTGGCCTCTGCCCGCACGCACTCGAGAATCGGCGGCATGAGGTTCTCCGTTGTCGCCGCGGCGCGCCGCAACGCTGCGAGAGTCGCGGCGACACGCGCAGCATCGCGCGCTGCGCGGAGCTCCCGCAGGCGCTCGACTTGCCGGGTCTCGCCGGCAGGGTCGAGAACGAGCGGCTCCGGGACGGACTCGCTTTCGACGACGTGGCAGTTGACCCCGACGACTCTCGACCTGCCTTCTTCGACACGCCGCTGGAAGGCGTAGGCCGCGTCGGCGATCTCGTCCTGCTGGAATCCGCGCTCGAGAGCCGCCAGCGCTCCGCCCATTTCGTCGATGCGCACGATGTACTGGCGCGCCCGGCGGGCAAGATCGTCGGTCAGGGCTTCGATCGCCCAACTGCCGCCGAGGGGGTCGGTGACGTCCGCGGCGCCGCTCTCGCAGGCGATGACCTGCTGGGTGCGCAGGGCGAGGCGTGCAGAGTCCTCGGTGGGCAAGCCCAGCGCCTCGTCGCGGGCGTTGGTGTGCAGCGACTGGGTGCCGCCCATCACCGCGGCCAGGGCCTGGATCGCGACCCGCACGATGTTGTTGTCCGGCTGCTGCGCGGTGAGCGTCGAGCCGGCGGTCTGGGTGTGGAAGCGCAGCCAGAGCGAGCGCTCGTCTTTCGGCGCATAGCGCTCGCGCAGGAGCTCCGCCCAGAGCCGGCGGGCAGCGCGGAACTTGGCGACCTCCTCGAGGAAATGGTTGTGGGCGTTGAAGAAGAAGGAGAGGCGGGGCGCGAAATCGTCGATGGCGAGGCCCCGGGCGAGCGCCGCGTCGACGTAGGCGAGGCGCGTGGGCGAGCGTGAAGGCGATCTCCTGCACGGCGGTCGAACCGGCCTCGCGCATGTGGTAGCCGGAGATCGAGATCGGATTCCACTTCGGCACCCGCTCGGCGCAGAACGCGATGACGTCGGTCGCCAGGCGCAGCGAAGGTGCCGGGGGATAGATGTAGGTGCCGCGCGCGGCGTACTCCTTGAGGATGTCGTTCTGGACGGTGCCGCCGAGGCTCTCCCAGGAGACGCCCTGCTCCTCGGCGAGCACGAGGTAGAGGGCGAGCAGGATCGGCGCGGTGGCGTTGATCGTCATCGACGTCGTGACGCGGTCGAGCGGGATCTCCGCGAACAGGCGCCGCATGTCGGCGATCGAGTCGATCGGCACGCCGACCCGTCCGACCTCGCCTCGCGCCATCGCGTGATCGCTGTCGTAGCCGATCTGGGTCGGCAGGTCGAAGGCGACCGAGAGTCCGCTCGTTCCCTGAGCGAGCAGGTAGCGGTAGCGCTGATTCGATTCGTCGGCGTCCGAGAAGCCGGCGTACTGGCGCATCGTCCACAGGCGGCGCTGGTACATCTCGCGATAGATGCCGCGCGTGAACGGGAAGTTCGCCGGGTTCGCCGACCGCGGCTGCGAGATCGATCGTCGCGACGTCGACGGGCGAATAAACGCTGGCGAACAGGGTGTCCGGAGGGGTGCGCGGTGCTCGCCGGCGCGGCCTGGCACGGGTTTCTTTTCGGGGTCGCTCACGGGGATGATTGTAACGCTGCGGAGCGGCGGCTTCCGGGCTGCGGGGCTGGCTTTCCGGAGGCTAGCTGGGGGACAATGGCTAGGGGTCGCCGGCAAGGAACCACAATATCTTGCGGAAAACCCTTGACAGAGCTGTGCGCTCTGCCGCACACTCTGGACCTCGGAATTGCACAAGCCTTTGGGCAGGTCGGTCAGGCAGCTGGCAGGGCGGTGCGCAGACGATTCCGGTCGGAATGCAGGCGGGTCGGTTTGGCAGGCATGTTGGCGCAGGCAGCTCGAAGAACAGGTTGTAACGGAGGAAGCATGGCAACAGAAAGCAAGATGAACCCTGAAATCCCCTCCGATCTCTCCCGTCCGCCCGGACTCCCGGGCGGCGTTTCGGAACCTGAAGCCGCGGTGGCGCCGGGCGCAGGTCGTGCGGGCCTCGTGTTCGAGCGCTATTTCTCGAGCCCCGGGCGTCGATCCGTTCGAAGCCGTGGAGTGGGAGTTGCGCGACGCCCTGATCGGCAACGAGAAGGGCGAGAAGGTGTTCGAACAGAAGGGCGTCGAGGTCCCCAAGTTCTGGTCGCAGACCGCCACCAACGTCGTGGTTTCGAAGTATTTCCGAGGCGAGCTCGGCACGCCGCAGCGCGAGACGTCGGTTCGCCAGCTGATCGGCCGGGTCGTCGACTCGATGGCCGGCTGGGGCAGGGAGGGTGGCTACTTCGCCTCCGAGGAGAGCGCCGCGATCTTCCATGCCGAGCTCGCGCACATCCTGCTCAACCAGTATGCCTGCTTCAACTCGCCGGTCTGGTTCAACGTCGGAATCGAGGACCAGCCGCAGTGCTCGGCCTGCTTCATCAACTCGGTCGAGGACACCATGCAGTCGATCCTCGGCCTTGCCAAGACCGAGGGCATGCTCTTCAAGTACGGCTCGGGCACCGGCTCGAACCTCTCTTCGCTGCGCTCGTCGCGCGAGAGTCTCGCCGGCGGCGGAACCGCTTCGGGCCCGGTCTCGTTCATGAAGGGCTTCGACGCCTTCGCCGGCGTGATCAAGAGCGGCGGCAAGACCCGCCGCGCGGCGAAGATGGTCATCCTGAACGCCGAGCATCCGGACATCCTGGACTTCATCCGCTGCAAGGAGATCGAGGAGCGCAAGGCCTGGACGCTGATCGACGCCGGCTATCCGGGCGGCTTCAACGTCTCCGGCGGCGCCTACGACTCGATCGCCTACCAGAACGCCAACCACTCGGTGCGTGTCACCGACGAGTTCATGAAGGCGGTCATCGAGGACCGCGACTGGACTACCCGCGCGGTGCGCGGACGGCCGGCCGATGGATACCTATCCGGCCCGCGAGCTGATGCACTCGATCGCCGAGTCCACCTGGGTGTGCGGCGATCCCGGGATGCAGTACGACACCACGATCAACGACTGGCACACCTGCCCGAACTCGGCGCGGATCAACGCCTCGAACCCGTGCTCCGAGTACATGTTCCTGGACGACACGGCGTGCAATCTCGCGTCGCTCAATCTGCTCAAGTTCCACGACGTCGATCGCGGCTTCGATGTCGAGAGCTTCCGCCACGCCTGCGAGGTAGTGATCACGGCGCAGGAGATCGTGGTCGACTACGCCAGCTATCCGACCAAGGCGATCGAGAAGAACTCGCACGACTACCGCCCGCTCGGGATCGGCTACGCCAATCTCGGCGCGCTGCTCATGGCTCGCGGCATGGCTTACGACTCCGACAGTGGCCGCGGTTACGCGGCGGCGATCACGGCCTTGATGTCCGGCGCCTCGTACGCCCAGTCGGCGCGCATCGCCGAGCAGAAGAACCCGTTCGCCGGGTACGCCAAGAATCGCGAGCCAATGCTGCGCGTCATGCGCAAGCATCGCGATGCAGTGAAGCGGATCGACGCCGCGCACGTGCCGCTGGAGCTTCTCCAGGCCGCCAAGCAGACGTGGGACGAGGTCGTCACCCTGGGCGAGCAGCACGGGCTCAAGAACAGCCAGATCTCGGTGCTCGCGCCGACCGGCACGATCGCCTTCATGATGGACTGCGACACCACCGGAGTCGAACCCGACATCGCGCTCGTCAAGTACAAGAAGCTGGTCGGCGGCGGCATGATCAAGATCGTCAACCAGACGGTTCCGGTCGGCTTGAAGCGCCTCGGCTACGAGAAGGACGAGATTCGCGCGATCGTCGAGTTCATCGACGAGCACGACACCATCGAGGGTGCCCCATTCCTCAAGGCCGAGCACCTCCCGGTCTTCGATTGCGCCTTCAAGCCGGCGCAGGGGAGCCGGTCGATCCACTACACCGGCCACCTGAAGATGCTCGCCGCGGCGCAGCCGTTCATCTCCGGCGCGATCTCGAAGACGATCAACATGCCCGAGGACTCGACTCCGGAGGAGATCGAGCAGGCCTACATCGAGGGCTGGAAGCTCGGTCTCAAGGCGGTGGCGATCTATCGCGACGGCTGCAAGCGCAGCCAGCCGCTGTCGACCCGCAAGGACGATGGCGCTGATCACTCCGATCGCTCCAGCACCGCTGCGTGAGCGGCGACCGCGACAATCTGGCGCTCGCCGGCACGATGGCATCGACCGTGCCGATGCCCGGCCGCCGCAAGCTCCCGGACGAGCGGCGTTCGATCACCCACAAGTTCTCGATCAACGGTCACGAGGGCTACATCACGGTCGGGCGTCTACGACGACGGCCAGCCGGGCGAGATCTTCCTGGTGATGGCCAAGGAGGGTTCGACCATCTCGGGGCTGATGGACGCCTTCGCCACGATGGTCTCGCTCTCCCTGCAGTACGGCGTGCCGCTCAAGGCGCTGGTCGACAAGTTCTCGCACACGCGCTTCGAGCCCTCGGGCTTCACCAAGAACCCGGAGATTCCGATCGCCAAGTCGATCACCGACTACATCTTCCGCTGGCTGGCCTCGAAGTTCCTCAGCCAGGAGGAGAAGCAGGCGGTCGGAGTGGTGCTGCGCGAGCCGGTTCCGGCGCGGCTCCAGCCGACGCCGCGCGGCCCGGACGCCGGTTCGCGCCGGCCAAGCCCGCGGCCAGGGAGGCCGAAGGCGGCTCGCTGCTGACCTTCGTCAACTCGACCGACGCCCCGAGCTGCCATGAGTGCGGGTCGATCATGGTGCGCAACGGTTCCTGCTACAAGTGCACGAATTGCGGCTCGACGAGCGGGTGCAGCTGAAGTTGGAGTTTTCCCACGCACGCAACGGGCAATCAAGCCCGATGCCATAGAGGAGGCTATCAACATGGCCACCAAGAAGGCGGCGAAGAAGCCTGCCAAGAAGGCAGCAAAGAAGGCCACCAAGAAGAAGAAGTAACCTCGCCGGCGCCTCGGCGCCGGCCTAACATTTCCGGGCGCCACGTCGCCTGGCATCTGTATTCGGTTTTACCCAAGAGCCTGGCCGTGAGGCCTCGGCTCTTTTTTTTGTCGCGCGTTCCGCCTATCCCGATTTGTCTCCGGACCGGTTATCGTTCGCGGTATGACGATCTCCTTGATTTCGAAGAACTGCGGCCGCGACGGTCCGGCCTCGTGCTCCTCTGCGCGGCCCTGGCTGGGAGCAGTCTCGTGCGGATCGTCGGCTGTGGCCCCGGCCGGTCGATGCGCGCCGGCGGGACCGAGGCTCGAGCCGATGCCGGAGTTCAGTTCGCGTCGCTGGGTGGGGAGAGCTTCGGCAAGGCGGATTTCGCCGGCAAGGTAGTGCTGTTCGATTTCTGGGCGACCTGGTGCGGGCCGTGCCACCTGCAGGCCGATATTCTCAGGAGATCTATCCCGGTGCGGCGAAACGCGGCATCGAATTCGTGGCGGTATCGACCGGCGAGGAGGCCGCTACGGTGCGCAACTTCGTTGCCCGCAGGCCGTTCCCCTACGCCGTGCTGGTCGATCCGGAGGAGCTTCTCGGCGGCAGGCTCGAGATCCTGGCGCTGCCCACCCTGGTGGTGATGGACGCCCGAGGGCCGGATCGCCTACCGCCACACCGGTGTCGCCGACGCCGAAGCGATCGAGGCCGCCCTGCAGTGCGGCCGCCGCAGCGCCCCTCGGCTCGGGAGGCTGACGCGCCTTGGAGCAGCTCTCCCTCCTCGAGCTCTTCGCAGCAGCCGCGCCGCGAACGCAGGAAGAAGACTCCCTCCACCCGCTCGACCGCGGCTCTCGAGCGGCTGGCCGCGGCCTATCTTCGTCCGCTGCGCAAGCTCCGCTGGGCCTGCCCACGGCGGGTGCGGGTGATTTTCAACCTCCGGCTGCGCAGCTCCCTCGGCCGGGCGGACTTCTCGAGCGCAACAGTGGAGCTCAACCCCCACCTTCTCGATCGCCATCCCGCCGAGCTCGTACCGACGCTCGTGCACGAGGTCTGTCACCTGGCGGCGGGAGCGCGCGCCGGCCACGGACCGAAGTGGAAAGCGATGATGCACGCCTGCGGCGCTCCGCCAACGGTCTGCCACGCGCTCGATACTTCCCACCTCAAGCGCCGGCGCAGACTCTGGATCTGGCGCTGCAAGGCCTGCGGCGAGGGCTATCCCAGGCACCATCGCGGGGCGCGGCGCTACCGCTGCAGCGATTGCGGCGGGCGCCTGCTGGTCGTCGCCGAAGCCACCGCG
The DNA here is from genome assembly GCA_963719555.1 of Thermoanaerobaculia bacterium. Taxonomy (GTDB): domain Bacteria; phylum Acidobacteriota; class Thermoanaerobaculia; order Multivoradales; family JAGPDF01; genus JAGPDF01. The sequence continues at coordinate 56,632 of CAVRCL010000001.1, forward strand.
GCGACCTGAAAGGAGTCCGGGCCAGGCCGGGCGATTGCCGGGGCGTGAAAAAGGGCGGCTCCGAAGAGCCGCCCGGTCCCAAACCTGCTGTCTGGAGAGTCCTACTGCAGAACGACCAATACGACGCGGCGGTTCTGCGCGCGGCCTTCGCGGGTCTTGTTGTCGGCGACCGGCTCGGACTCGCCGTACGAGATCGACTCGATGCGGAACAGCGGAATGCCCTGCTTGGCGAGGTACTCTTCCACGGCCTCGGCGCGCTGCTTGCCGAGCTTCTCGTTGTAGAGCTCGCCGCCGACGTTGTCGGTGTGGCCCTGGACCTCGACGTAGACGTTCCGGTTCTCGGCCTTCAGCTGCGCCGCGAAAGCGTCGAGCGCCGCCTTGGCCTCGGCCGAGAGCTCCGCCTTGTCGAAGCCGAACTTCACTTTGTCGTCGGAGAGCACCGTTTCGTAGAGGAGCTTGCCCTCGGCGAGCCGCCCTGCCGCGACGGCGCGATCGAGCGCCTGCTGCGCGGTCTTCGAGGCCGCCGCGGTGTCCTGCTCGTTCTTGGTGATCCGGCCCTCGTGCACCTTGATCTTCGTCTGGGCATCTTCGACCTGGGTCTGTACGCCGTCGACTCGCGCGCCGACCTGACCGACTTCGCCTGCCACGTACTTCTTGGTGGCGCAGCCCCAACCGGCCAACGCCGTCAGCATCACTGCCGTCACTGCCAGATTCCGTCTCTTCATCTCATGTCCTCCATCCTGGGTTGATAAATCCGTTGCGGCCATCGGAAGCTCGTGATCCCGCGCGGCTAGGCTTCATTTCGCAGCGGGGGGAAGCCCCTGATAGCCCTTCCTCGAAAGTACCTGCTTCGCCTTCTTCTTGCGCACTTCGACCTGAATCGTTCGAAAGGCGTTCTTGCCGGTGCCCTGGGTCTCGAAACCCAGCACGTACTGATAGCGCAAGTCTTCCGCCACGGAGGCGCAGGCTTCCTTCATGTCGTCGGGGCTCGCGATGGCGAAATATCGCCCGCCCGTCATGTGGGCGAGGAGGTTCAGCATATCGGCGTAGCTGAAAACCCCGTCGGCCGAGGTTGGCGCGGCATAGGGGTCGCCGGACTCGAGGCCGAAAACGTACACCGGGAGCTGCGCCTGGCGCACGATCTCCCGCGCTTGCGCCGCGGAGATCGTGCTCGCGTTGTCCACGCCATCGGTCACCAGGACGGCGGCGCGTTTGACGTTGCGGCTGTCGCTGGAGATGCGCGGCAGGAGCGCGACGGCATCGTGCAGGGCGGTCTTGCCATAGCCCTCCCAGGAGGCGATCGATTCCCGCAGGGCTGTGAGATCTTCGGTGAAGGGTACGTCGATATTGGTGTCCTCGCCGGCGAAGGTCGCCAGGGCGAACTCGTCGCCCGGTCGCGAGGCATCGAGAAAGTAGTCGACTGCCTCGTGGCTCGCTTCGAGCCGGCCGCCGATGCCCATGCTGCCGGAGAGGTCCTGGAGGAAGACCATGCTCCAGGGCGCCTCGCCTCGTGGCTCGAAGTCGGGGAAGTGGACCGGGCGGCCGTCGACTTTGAGCGCGAAATCCTCTCTCTCCAGGCCGTTGAGGTAGCCCTCGGCGCCTTTCACGATCACCGGCACGAGGATCCAGGAAACCTGGACCTCGTCGGAGAAAGTCGGTGTGGACTGCTCCGCAGGGGTTTCGCCGGCACAGGCGCTCCGGGGTGCCCGGAAGCAGCGCCAAAACGGCGAGAACGGGCAGAATCCGGCCATTCCGCCGCTTTCGGGCTCTGGTAGCCTCGAGCGCGGGAGAGCCGACCATGAATATCCGCGACATCTCCGTCAAATGCGGCAATTGCGACTCCTATCAGACCCTTGCCGGCTTCGCTCGCCGGGAGGAGTGGAACGTCTACACATTCGAATGCGATCACGGTCGCTGTGATCCGGCCGTCACCCGCACCCTGGTGGAGGTCCCGCGCGAGATCGACGACTTCGCTCGCCGCGATCCGGACTGGCGAGGAGGCGGCAAACACGGCGAGTTCGGTGGCGGCTCCTCTTCCGAGTGAGCAAGCTCCGTGCCGGATCTCCGGAACAAGCGGGTTCTTGCCGGTATGTTACGCTTTCCAGCGTCATTTTGAGAAGGTTTTCCGACCCATTTCCAGGCAGGCGGAGGGAGTCATGAAGAAGACGGTCGTTCACGTCGTCGGCACCGGTACCATCGGCGAGCCCCTGATCGGCCTTTTCACCGATTTCCGCGACAAAATGGGCATCGACGAGGTGACCTTCCACAAACGCTCGCCGCTGGCCGGCGATCGCTCCAAGATTCGCCACCTGATGGCTCGCGGAGCAAAGCTCGCCGCCGACTCCGATCAGAAGGACGCCTTCGAGAAGCTCGGCCATACGGTCTCCTACGAGACCGAGGAGGCACTCTCGCGGGCCACTGTCGTGGTCGACTGCACGCCCGCCGGCAACGAGATGAAGGAGAAGTACTACAACCAGCTCTCCGGGCCCAAGGGATTCCTCGCCCAGGGCAGCGAGTTCGGTTTCGGCGTAGCCCTACGCGCGCGGCGATCAACGACGAAGTACTGGTGCCCGGCCGCGATCGATTCATCCAGATCGTCTCCTGCAACACCCACAACATCACCACGTTGATCAAGACCCTCTGCGACGAAGGCGGCGGCAAGTACGCGCTCGAGCGCGGGACTTTCGTCTGCATGCGGCGGGCGAACGACATTTCGCAGACCAGGGACTTCGCCCCGGCCCCGCAGGTGGGCAAGCACGACGACGCCGAGTTCGGCACGCATCACGCCCACGATGCCTTTCACGTCTTCGAGACCCTGCATCAGAAGTTCGATCTCTTCTCGAGCGCGGTCAAGCTCAACACGCAATACATGCACTCGATCTGGTTCAACCTCGCCTTCAATCGCGACATCACCGAAGGACGAGATGATCGAGCGTCTGCGCGGGAACCTCCGGGTGGCGGTCACCGACAACCGCAACTGCAACGAGATCTTCAGCTTCGGTCGCGACCATGGGTACTACGGAAGAATCCTCTCGCAGACCGTCGTCGTTCTGCCGACGCTCGCGGTGCGGAAGAAGCGGGAGCTCTACGGTTTCTGCTTCACGCCCCAGGACGGCAACTCCCTGCTCTCCTCGGTCGCGGCCGCGCTGTGGTTGATCGAACCGGATCAGGAGGAGCTGAGCAAGCGTCTCGATCCGCTGCGGCGCTTCATGTACCAGGAGATCTGACGACGGGACGCTTCGCGCCTGGCTCCGGCGCCCAGCGGAGCCCCTTCCGGTTGCAGCTGGGAGAGATGTCGATCGAAGGGCACTCGGTAGCGGGGGAGGAGACCTGGTTTCGCATTCACCCGCCCAGGTCTCGCGCTGGATGTCGGGCGGGGAGTGCCGGCGCAGGCCGGATCCAGGGACCTCTTCGTCAGCCACGGGCACCTCGATCATGCGCTCGGTGTGCCCTACGTCCTCTCGCAGCGGACGCTGCATCAACAGGCTCCTACCCGGGTCTTTTGTCCACTCCCGGTGGCCGACGCCCTGGCGCGGGTTCGTCGCGGCGGCCGAGCGCCTGGAGGGCGCCGTGTACCGCTACGAGATCGTCGGACTGGCTCCTGGCGGACCGGGTCGAGGTGGGGCGCGACCTGGCGATCGAAGCCTTCGCCACCGACCACGTGGTGCCGAGCCTCGGTTTTCATCTTCTGCGCCGGCGGCGGAAGCTGAAGGAGGAATTCCGGGCGCTCTCGGGAGCGAGCTCGCCAGCGCTCCGCGCCGACCGCGTGGCGATCGAAGGCGACAGCGAGGAGCTCTGGCTCTCCTACTGCGGCGACACCGGCCCGGAGGTCTGGAGACTCGCACCGCGGCTTCCGCAAAGCCGCCTGCTGATCATCGAGTGCACCTTTCTCGGCGATGAGGTCCGGCAGCACGGCAGCGCCTACAAGCACCTCCACTTCGACGATCTGGTGGAGCACGAGGCAGATCTGGCTGCGCACGAGGCGATTGTCCTGCACCATCTGAGCCGGCGGCATTCGACGGCAGAGCTGCGAGCGAGGTGGAAACGCGGTTGCCGGGGCTCGCGTCGCGAGTCCATCTGCTCGGCGAGGCGGACGCTTGACGGTTCGAGGCAGCGCCAACGGACGGGGCCGATGAGCTCGGTCAGAGGAGATTCATGACCTACGATCGCCCGACCGCGGGCCTGCGACTCTCCGAGCTCGAGGAGCTCGAGCTCACGATCGAGAAGCTCGTCGCTGGGGGCGACGGCCTCGGCCGCTTCGAGGGAATTCCGATCTTCGTGCCGCGCTCGGCACCGGGCGACCGGGTGCGCGTGCGCCTGTTCGAGCGCCGGCCAGACTACGGACGCGCGGAGATTGTCGAGCTGCTGGTCGCCGGGCCGGACAGGCGCGATGCCGCCCTGTCCCCACTTCGCCCGCTGCGGCGGCTGCGATCTGCAGCATCTCGACGACGCTGCGCAGACGCGACTCAAGGCGCAGGCGCTGCTCGAGACCCTGCGGCGGATCTCCGGCCTGGCGGTTCCCGAGCCCAGCGCCGTCGTCGCCGGGCGGGCCTGGGGCTATCGCCTGCGCACCCAGCTCCACACGCGCGCCGTGCACGGCGGATTCGAGGTCGGCTACTTCGCCCGGCGCAGCCGCGATCTGGTCGCCGTAGCGAGCTGTCCGGTGCTGGTGCCGCTGCTCGAGACGGAGCTCGTGACACTCGGCCCGCCGGCTGCCGGAGCGCGCGCCTTCAAGGATCGATCTGGCCTGCGGAGACGGCGCCCAGATCTCCTACGCCCCGCTGATCGAAGGGCTCCCGCACGGTGAGCTCAAGCGCAGGATCGGATCGTTCGACTATCGCTTCGACGCCCGGTGCTTCTTCCAGGGCCATGCGGGCCTGCTCGAGGAGCTGGTCGAGGTCGTCGTCGGCGCGTCGACCGGAGAGAGCGCCGTGGATCTCTACGGTGGCGTCGGCCTGTTCGCTCTGCCGCTCGCCCGGCGCTACTCCCGGGTCGTGATGGTCGAAGGGGACCGGATCGCGGCGCGGTTCGCGCGCAAGAACGCCCGGGCGAATCTTCCCGAGCCTTCGGGTCCGACGGATCCCGCGACCGGAGCGAAGGGTCTCGAGATCGTCGGCCAGGCGGTGGAGACCTGGGCGGAACGGGGCTTTCGGCGAGAGCCTCGACCGGATCGTCGTCGATCCGCCGCGCGACGGGCTCTCCGCCGTCGTCCGCCGGCTGCTCGTCGAGCGGCCCCCGCGGCGCCTGACCTACGTCTCTTGCCATCCCGCCGCGCTGGGGCGGGACCTGAGAGAGCTCTCGCAGGTCATGGACATCGAATCCCTGGTCCTGCTCGATCTCTTCCCGCAGACCGGGCACATGGAGGCCGTAGTCCACGCTCACCCGCCGCTGATTGAAGTAGGATCCCGTCCGATCCGATGTCCGAATTCGATCACGACAAGACCCCGCGCCTGCCGGTGGCGGAGCTCCTCTGGCGCGAGGGGGAGTCGTTGCGCTTCCCGCTGCGGGTGGAGCTGGGCGCGCTGTCGCATCCGGGCAAGGTCCGCGTGCGCAACGAAGACCATTACCTCGCTCTGCGCCTCTATCGGTCGCGCGACACCCTGGCCACGAACCTGCCGGAGGGCGACCTGCCGGCGCACACCTATCAGGCCGGCTACGTGATGGTGGTGGCCGACGGCATCGGCGGACGTTCCGGAGGCGAGCACGCCAGCCGGCGGGCGATCGGCGCGCTGATCGATGTCGCGACGCGGATACCTGACTGGACGTTGAAGCTCGACGACCTCCTAGCCGGCGAGCTCATGCAGCGCGCCGAAGCCTACTTCGGGAGGGTCGATGCGATCCTCGAAGCGGAGGCGGCCGCGGATCCTGCGCTCACCGGCATGGGCACGACGATGACCATGGTCTACCTGCTCGATCGCGACTTGCTCGTCGCCCATGTCGGCGACTCGCGGGCCTATCGCTTTCGCGACGGCGCGCTCTCGCGGCTCACCCAGGACCAGACCATGGCCCAGGCGCTGGCCGACGCCGGCGTGATCGCGGCGGAAGAGGTGAAGTCGCACCGCCAGCGCCACATTCTCACCGGCGCGCTCGGCGCCAAGTCGGGAGTGCCACGGGTCGAGCTCGGTCGCCACGACCTGCAGCGATGGCGACCGGGTTCTGGTGGCGAGCGACGGCCTGACCGAGATGGTGACGGACGAGGCTATCGCGGCGATTCTGCGCCGGGAGTCCGACCCCTCGGCGGCTAGCGCGGCGCTGGTCGCCGCCGCGCTCGATCACGGGGGTACGGACAACGTCACCGTCGTGGTTGCCGACTGCCGGCTTCGAACCGAAGCCTGAACCTTGCGCGCCGCCGGCGATCGGCAGGGCGAGCTGCGCCGCATCCTCCAGAGCTCGTAGCCGGGCGCTTTTTCCTTTAGTGGAAAAAAACGTGACAAGGTTCATAAGATGTTCACCGTGACTCACGCCCGGTGTTGCGCCGGCGCTTCTTCGCGCGGTTCTCGACCGCGGTGAAGACGCCGCGCGCAGATCCCGAGTGGCTCGCCCTCGATCGGGCCCACGTCTGGCATCCGCAGACCCGGATGCAGGCAGCCTCGCCGCCGATGCCGGTGGTGCGGGCCGACGGCGTCTGGCTGGAGCTCGCGGACGGCCGGCGGATCCTCGACGGCATCTCGTCCGGATGGGTCAACCTCTTCGGCCACAATCATCCGCGGCTGAACGCTGCACTCGCGGCGCAATCGGCGGAGCTCGAGCAGGTAGCCTTTGCCGGTCTCACTCACGAGCCCGCAGCGCGCCTGGCGGCGGAGCTCGTCGCGCTGGCCCCGGCGGGGCTGACGCGGGTCTTCTTCTCCGACGACGGCTCGACCGCCGTCGCGGTGGCGATGCAGATGGCGATCCGCCAATGGCGCCAGCGCGGCGAAGACCGGCGGCGGATCTTCGTGACGCTCGATCACGCCTGGCACGGAGAGACCGTCGGCGCGATGGCGGAGGGCGGCGACGCCATTCTCCACGGAGTCGTCGATGACCTGCTGTGCGAAGGGCTGCGGGCGCCGGTCCCCGCCGGCGAATCGGAGGTCGGCGGCGCTCTGGAAGCACTCGCGGCGCTGCTCGACCGCGTGGACGGCGATGTCGCCGCGGTCCTCGTCGAGCCGATCGTGCAGGCCGCCGGCGGCATGCGCGTCCATCCGCCGTCGTTCCTGCGCGGTGTTCGCGAGGCGACGCGGGCGCGCGGCCTGCCGCTGATCGCCGACGAGACCTTCACCGGCTTCGGGCGCACCGGCAGGATGTTTGCCTGCGAGCATGCCGGCATCACCCCCGACCTCCTCTGTCTCGCCGGAGGCCTGGCCGGTGGTTACCTCCCGCTCGCGGCGACCCTCGCCACCGAGGAGATCCACGCCGCGTGGCTCTCCGCGAAGCGCGGCAGCTCCTTCTTCCGCGGCCCTTGCGGTACCGGCAACGCCCTCGCCTGCGCCGTCGCGCGTGCCAGCCTGGGGCTCTTCGCCGAAACGAACTGCCTCGGCCGCATCGGCGAGCTGCAGCGCCTGTTTGCCGGACGTTTGGCGGTCATCTCGGCGCTCCCCGGCGTGGCGCGCGTGCGCGGCCTCGGCGCGCTGGCGGTCGTCGAGCTCGAGGTGCGCGCGAAGGAGCGCGAGCCCGGCCATTTCGACACCCGCGCGGCGCGCCTCATGCAGGAGTTCCTCGACCGCGGCGTGCTGCTGCCGCCGCTCGGCAACGTGGTCTATTTCCTGCCGCCGTATGCGATCTCCGACGACGAGTGCCACCGCGTCTTCGATATCCTGGAGGAAACGCTCCTCGGCTCTCGTAGAATGGCCGGACGATGACTGCGACCTTCGCGCTTCGCCTCGGCAAGCAGGACTTCAAGTTCTCCGTCGCGCATTTCACGATCTTCGGTCCCGGGCGCGCCGAGCCGCTGCACGGCCACAACTACCGCCTTGCCCTCGAGGTCGAAGGAGAGAGCGTCGACGAGCTGGGCCTGCTCTTCGACTGTGCTCGCCTGAAGCGCGCCGCACGCGCCACCTGTGCCACCCTCGACGACAAGGTCCTGCTTCCCGAGGTGAGTCCGTATCTGGCGATTGGAAAGTCCGGCGGGAAGCCCGGCGCCAGAGGCGAGGGCACGGTTGCGGTGCGTTTCGCCGACCGCGAGTATCGCTTTCCCGCAGCCGAGGTGCTCTTTCTGCCGTTCGCCAACGTGACCATGGAGCTCCTCGCCCGCTGGGCCTGGGAGCGGCTCGCGAAGGTGGTGAAGGGGGGTGCGGTCACGAGCCTGATGGTCGAGATCGAAGAGACCCCCGGGCAGCTCTGCCGCTACCGCGCTCCGTTGGCGGTCGCCCGCCCGACCGCCGACTCGAAGAGGCCCGGGCCCCAAAGCGCTCACTCGCCTGAGTGCTACTTTGTTGAGCGCCGAATCTCGATCTCACGACCCCGCCATGGAGCCGTGCGGCCGCGCGTGCGATCGATCATCGCCAGGGCGAGGGTTGCCGCGAGCAGGAGAACGTCAAGGGGAAAAAAGACTCCAGTAAAGGGGTTGTTGCCGGAACTCTTGCGGGTCGACGCGGAAGTTGCGGCTCCTGCGAGCCAGCAGGCTGCAAAGGTCGCTGGCGAGCCGTCGGCGAGCGCCAGCCACATGGTGGAGAGCGTGGCTGTGCGGTAACGCGATCGCCGCGAGCGCCGCTGCCGGCCGTGCGGCGACGAACAGGGCGAAGTTGCGCCGCCAGCCGCGGAAGGATGCTCTGGTTCCTTCGTACATGCGAACCTGCAATGCCGCTCCGGCGCGGCGAAAGCCGACCCTGAACCCTCCGGCGCGCAGGGCCCCGGCGAGCGCCACGTCATCGAGCGGGTCGCCGGAGATGGCTGCGAAGCCGCCGATCGTCCGCAGGGCGCCGGACTTCAGGAGAAAGTACTGGCCGTTGGCGATCGGCGTCGGTCCCTCACCGCGGGCGAATGGGCGCCAGTCCCCGAGCATCAGGTCGAGCAGCGCGTAGGCGGCCGGCGTGAGGAGCGACTCACCCAATCCGACCGTCAGCTGGCGGCCGGAGAGGGAGAGCGCATCGAGCCGGTGCTCGACCGCGGCGGCATGGGCTCTGGCGAGGAGGTCCGGCTGATGGCGGGTGTCGGCATCGGTGAGCAGGATCCAGGGGGTCGCGACGCCGTCGAAGCCGGTGGCCAGGGCGTTCACCTTGCCCCCCCAGCCTGCGAGCGAGCGGCCGGGCGGCGAGCGCGGTCACCCGGGGCTCGTCGCGGCGCGATGCCGGGTAAGGATCGCTGCGGTGTGCGGTCGGTCGATCCGTCGTCGACGATGCGCAGGGCCGGGGTGCCGCCCTGGGCGACAAGCGTCGCCGCGCAGGCGGCGAGATTTGCCTCTTCGTCGCGTACCGGCAGCAGGATCGTCGTCGGCGGCGGCAGGGCGGCAGAGTCGGCGGCAGGTCGGGGGCCTGCCGCCGCCGGAGCTCGAGGCGCGAGCGCCAGCGCGATCCAGATCGCCGCGAGCAGCGCGGTGAGAGCTCCGAGCATCTCCGGCGGGCCGGGGTGGCCGGGTCCGGTCAACCGGCCGCGGGCAGGCGGAAGGCGAGCCGTTGCGGTGACTTCGCCGCTGGCGGGGAAGCGCCCAGCCTCCTTCTTGGAGAACAGGAGCTCGCCGTCGAGGACCACCTCGAACACGCCTCCCCGGCTCTTGATCAGCGTCGGCTGCACGCCGTACTTCTCTTCGATTTCAGCCGCCAGACCGGCGGCTCGCGGGCCGTAGTTTCAAACCACGCAGTATTCGATGGTGATGCGGGACATTCAGGCTCCTTGTGCCGGGCTGACGTGATCCGGGCAGGGGCCGGCGCGCACACAGCGCGCCGGAGAAGAACCGCGGGTAGTGGACGCGAATGCGCTCGAGGTCGGGCACTTCGGCGAAGGCGGTGAAACCGGTGGCGGCGAGCGCTCCCCGCCACTGCTCCGGGGTGAGGAAACCGTGCGAGCTGCGGACCTCCGGGTCGAGCTTCACCTGGGTGAAGCTCGACAGCTGTTCGAAGATCAACTCGATGGGAATCGTCTGCTGCGGGAAGAGCCGCTGACATTCGCCGCCGATCAGCCAGCCGCCCGGGACGAGGAGCGATCGCAGCCATTCGAGGCTCGCGCGCAGGTCGCGCGCGATGTGCAGCACGTTGACCGCGAAGACGAGATCGAAGCCGGCTTCGGGAAGGCCCTGGCCGGCGGGGACGAGATCGATGTCGTAGGCCTGGTCGGTGAGCGCCAGCCCGGGGTAGCGCGCGGCGAGGCTGCGGGTGGCCCGTCGGCGGAGCATGGGGTTGGGCTCCGTCAGGCGGTATTCGGCGATCTCTTGCAGGCGCCCGCGATCGCGCAGCTCGTCGAGCAGCGCCTCGGCGGCGCTGCCGGCACCGGCGCCGATCTCGAGGATGCGGAGTCCGTCTTCGGCGGCCATCGCCGGTAGCCGATTACTGGCGGCGATCGCCGGTAACCGATTCGCGGCGGCTATCGCCGCCATGCGGTTGTTCACGGCGTAGATCGGGTTGGCGTTGTGGAAGTACTGCGGTCCAGAGCTGCATGCCGGGCGCCGGTGAACAGCGCCTGCTCGCCGGTGATCGCGCCCGCCAGGACCCTGGGAAAGGCCTCGCGGCGGCGTCGAGAATGGCCAGGGTCGGCGCGATGGCGGGATCGATCGGCGAGGCCCAGGGCCCGCAGCTCGCCGATCTCCGGGACGGGCAGGGCTCGCGTCAGACGGTAGACCGGGCTCTTCCCTCCTGCCCGTGCCCGGCGAGCGGTCGAGGTGGCCGGCATCAGCCAGCCGGGCGAGCAGCCAGGAGAGCGCCGGGCGCCTTTCGTCCGGGTAGCTGCGCGAGCGCGAGGATCGCTCGCGACCGACGTCCCCGCCGCGAGCTCGGGCTCGAGCGCCAGGCTCTGGGCGATCGCGACGGCCCAGTCCGAGACGTAGCGCTCGACCAGCTCGCAGGCCTGGTAGAGGCGTCGGAGAAGAGGTCGCGCGGGATCTCGCCGAGCAGGTCTCCACCGCGGGATTGCGCGGCGGGGGCAGGAAGGGCACAATCACGGCGACCATTCTAGCCTGTGCTCGCGGCGGCAACCGGGGTGGCAGGGGCGCCTCACGGGCGGACGATTTCGGGTTGGATCGATTCCAACCGGCGCGCTGCGCTAGGATCGCCGGAATGACTGCGAGGAAGCCGGACGAGAGCCGCATCGACGTTGCGAGCGCGGTGCTCCGCCCGCCGAAGATTCCCGGATCGGCCGCATCGCGGGCCATGTGCGCGGGATGCTGACCGAGCTCGGACTCGATCTCGCCGACGACAACCTGCGCGAAACCGACCGCCGGGTCGCCAAGATGTACCTCGAGATGTTCCACGGTCTCGAGGAAGGCGCCGAGCCGAAGGTCACGACCTTCCCGAACGACGAACACTACAGCGCGATGGTGATGGAGAAGCAGATCCCGTTCTACTCCATGTGCGCGCACCACCTGGTGCCGTTCTACGGCCACGCCCACCTCGCCTACATCCCGAACGACCCATCCTCGGGCTCTCGAAGTTCGCGCGCATCCTCGAGTTCTACGCCAAGCGCCCGCAGCTCCAGGAGCGCCTGACCGAGCAGGTGGCCAACTATCCTCGAAACCCGCCTCAAGCCCCAGGGCGTCATGGTGGTCATCGAGGCGCGCCACCTCTGCGTCGAGATGCGCGGCGTCAAGAAGCCGGGCGCGGTGACCGTGACCTCGGCGATCCGCGGCATCTTCCACCAGAAGCCGGTCCGGGAAGAGTTCCTCGACCTGCTCCGGCACTGATCGCCGATCTCCGGTCACGCTCGCGCGACTCGCCCATGCAGCATGCGCACGAGGAGAGACCATGAAACTCGGTCCGCGCCCGCTTCGCCGGCAGCGGGATCGCCGTTCCGCCGCGGGTGATCGACAACCCGACGCTCGCGCGCGTCATCGAGACCGACGACGACTGGGTGCGCGAACGCAGCGGCGTCGTCGAGCGGCGCTACGTCGAGGCCGGCGTCGCCTCTTCGGACCTGGGCGCCGAGGCCGCGCGGGCGGCGCTCGCCGACGCCCGGATGGAGCCGCGACGAGATCGACTACATCGTCTGCGCCACGATGACGCCCGATCACTTCTTCCCCGGCTGCGGAACGCTCCTGCAGCAGAAGCTGGGCATGCGGCCGATCCCGGCGCTCGACATCCGTCAGCAGTGCGCCGGCTTCGCCTACGGCCTGCAGATGGTCGACGCGCTCATCCGCTCGGGCATCGCCCGCAACGTGCTGCTCGTCGGCACCGACGTCCACACCTCGCTGATGCCGTTCTCGCAGCGCACCTGGGCGGTCATCGAGGGACGCGAGGAGGGGCCGATCTCGGCGGAGGAGTTCGCCTGGAACTCGCGCTTCCGCCACCTGCTCGTGCTCTTCGGCGACGGCGCCGGGGCGATGGTCTTCCGCGCCTCGGAGGAGGACGACGGCCGCGGGATCCTCGGCGCCCGGCTCTACGGCGACGGCAACCACCAGGACATCCTGACCGTCCCGGGCCTCGGCTCTGCCGCGCCGGCCGTTCGTGACCGCGGAGCAGATCGCCGCCGGCGAGACAGTGCCGGTGATGGATGGCCGCAAGGTCTTCAAGCTCGCGGTGACGCTCATGCCGCAGGTGACGTCCGGGCTGCTCGCCGAGCACGGGTTCACGCACTCGCCGACCTCGACCTGCTGGTGATGCATCAGGCGAATCTGCGCATCAACGAAGCGGCGCAGAAGGCGCTCGGGCTCCCCGACGCGAAGGTGCACAACAACATCCAGAAGTACGGCAACACCACCTCGGCCACGCTGCCGCTCTGCTTCCACGAGGCGCGCCTGGCCGGCAAGGCGCCGGAGGGGGCGCTGGTCGGGTTCACCGCCCTCGGCGCCGGCCTCCACTGGGGCGCCGTGCTGCTGCGGCTCTGACCGGCGACGCCAGGTGCGCGCCGGCGTCAGGGCCGGCCGAGGCCGGTGCGCTCGAGCTTGAGCAGCTCGCGTATCGATGCCGTCGTAGAGCTCGCGGCTGCGCCGGTCCCAGGTCTCGGGGGTGAACACCCCCGGCGGCGCCGAGAGCTCGACCGCGGTCTCGTGGTCGGATCGCCGGGCGAGCTTGATCCGCGCGTCGCTCCACAGCAGCGCCCAGTCGTCGGTCACTTCGACGCTCGGGTCCATCGGACGTGCCGGCGATCTGCAGCGTATTCAGGACCGCCACCAGCAGGGCGCTGCCGGCGCCCTTGTAGGGGCTGCGGTAGATGCGGCTCGCGGAGGAGCTGCCGGCGGGCGGCACGAACGAGTCGGTGGTCAGCAGGGGCGCGAACGGGCGGCTCGAGCTGCCAGCTCGGCGAAGTTGGCGTCGCTCGCGGGCGCGCACCCGCGAGCGCTCGTCGAGCTCGATGGCGCGTCCGAGATGCTGCGCGGCGAGCGCCGAGTAGCCGGCGAGGGCGAAGTTCGTGGCGACCAGGTAGTAGGCATCGGCGGAGCGCGAGTTGGCGACCAGGTGGCGTTCGAACTCGCGGCTCGCCGCCTCGAGCTTGCCTTGCAGGAGGTAGACCGCGCCGAGGTTGATCGCATTGTCGCTGGCGGAAGGGTCGAGCCTCTCGGCCTGCGGCGAGCGCGACGATCGCGTCGTCGTAGCGCTTGTCGGCGATGGCCAGGCCGGCACGGTTCAGCCAGCCCTGGCGCAGCGTCGGATCGAGCGCCAGCGCCTGGTCGAGGTCCTTCCTGCAGTCGTCGAGCTCGCCGCCGATGCACCGCGCCGTCGAGCGCAGCAGCAGGGCGCGGGCGTTCTTCGGTTCGCGCTTGAGGATCGGGGCGAGCAGATCGAGGGCGCGCTCGCTGTCGCCGGCGTCCACGCGCCTGCTGCGCGGCGGCGAGCGGGTCGCGGCCTCCCGGCGCGTGCCTGGTGCCGGCCGGGGCGGGGGAGGCCCAGCTGCCGCAGGGTGCGAGCGCCAGACCGGCGGCGCAAAGGAGGGGGAGGAGTCGGCGGGAGAAGCCATCGCCTCAATCTATCCGACCGGGGCGGCAGCGCCAAAGCAGGACGCCATTAGAATGCAGCGTATGACGCCCCGCACTCCAGGCTCCGCCGCCGAACGAGATCGCCGCAGCGCTCGGCAAACGCGTCATCGGGCAGGCCGGCGCGGTCAAGGAGATGGCGATCGCCCTCTCCAAGAAGCTCGCCGGCCTCGGAGTCGGCAATATCCTCATGATCGGCTCGTCGGGGACCGGCAAGACGACCCTGATGCGCGCGGTGGAGAAGTTCCTCGCCGCCGATCCCGATGCTCGCCTCGCGCTCGGCGGTCGTCCGCATTCACGCCAACGTCCTGGGCGAGGAGGCGCAGGCCGGGCGACCCGGCGAGGCGGTGATGCGCCGGCTGCTGGAGCGCGCGCGGGAGCAGCTGGGAGACGGCGCCGGCACGGCGGCGATCGTCGCGCGCGCCGCCCAGGGGCTGGTCTTCGTCGACGAGGTGGACAAGATCCGCAGCCATGTCGGCGGCACGGTGAACGTCGCCGGGATCCGCGCCCAGGAGGCGCTGCTGACCCTGATCGAGAACGAGGCGGTGCCGGTGGTCTTGCCGGAGTGGCTGGGTGGCGGCGCGACGACCGTCGACTCGTCGGGGCTGCTGTTCGTCTGCGCGGGCGCCTTCGAAGGTCTCTACGATGCGGTCTACGACCGGGTGACGATCGGCGTCGACAAGGGCTCGCTGCAGCCGGTGACGGTGGTCGAGGGCGGCAGGGTCCGGGAGGAGCTCCGTTTCGAGCTCCGCGACTGGCTGAGGAACGAGGATCTCTTCGACTACGGCATGAGCCCGCAGTTCCTGTCGCGCTTCGACGCCGTGGTGATGCTCGAGGACCTGGGCGAGGAGGAGCTGCTGAAGATCTTCCTCGAGGGCCCGGACTCGGGCTTCATCCAGACGCGCGCCTTCTTCGAGAGCCGGGGCGTGAAGCTCGCCATGTCGCCGAACGCCGCCCGCGCCATCGCCCAGGCGGCGCGCGCGCCAGCCCCGCCTCGGCGCGCGGGCGCTCAAAGAGGTCTTCCGGCGAGTCATCCGCGACTTCGAGTTCGACCCCGCCAAAGCACGCCGGCCAGGGCGTCCTCCTCATCGACCAGCCCCAGGTCGCGGCGGCGCTCGGGGAGTAGATGGCCGGTCGAGCTCCCGGTCAGGGCCCACTGCGAGCGGCTAGACTAGTGAGCCTATGGAGGATCTGCGATGCGACTGACTCTCGAATACTGGCCCGATGACGGCGGCTACGTTGGCCGTCTCCGCGAGATCCCCGGCGTCTTCAGCCAGGGCGAAACCGTCGGCGATCTCGAAGCGAACATCCGGGACGCCTACGAGCTCGTCCTCGAGGACGCGCGCTCAGAGCCTCACCCAGCAGCCCTGCTCAAGGAGATCGAGGTTCCTGCGTGAAGATCGCGGCCTTCCTGCGCGAGCTCGCGCAGAAGGGCTGCGTTCTCCATCGTCACGGCGGTCGACACGAGCTCTGGTTGAATCCCAGGAACGGCCGCAAGGCGCCCGTCCCGCGCCACAACGACATCAAGGAATCGCTCTGCCGCGTCATTCGTAAACAACTCGAGGTGGAGTAACGGGTGGTTCGTAAGGCCGCGCTTGGCGAGCAGCCCACCGGCCAGCTGGTATCCAGTACCGCGAGGAGGAATCGAGCGATGTGTATTTCGACGCTCCTCATTGGGCCTTTGGTGCTCGCCGGCGCGTTCGCGGCGAGCTCCCTGCAGGGAGGAGCCACGCGCGGCCGCTGGTTCCTCGACAGCTGCCCACCGGAAAACGGAGCGAAAGCCGCGGCAGTGAGGGCCGAGATCCTCTCGGCTGCGCCCGGGTCGAGCGTCTATGTACCTCGACCCTTTCCGACGACCGACGAACAGGTCATCGAGGATCTCGAGTACCAGTTTCTCGATCTCTTTTCCAGGATTCCCCGAAGGAGATTCCCGAAGACGTTCGCGGTGTACTGCGGGCCCTCCAGCGCAAGTCTGCTCGTTTCGAGGTTCTCGAGTTCGTGGACTGGCGATCCTCGAGGTGCGGCTTCGTCTATGGGCAGACAGACTTCCACTTTCTGGTGAGCGTCTACGCCGCTGGCGAGGAGAGAGAGCTCGCTCGCATCGTGATCGCCGACACTGGGTTGTTGGGCACGTTCGTAACGCCGCGAGCCGGGCTCGCGATGCGCTCGATGCTGCGCCTCGCCGAGGCGTTTCCATCAAGGCTCGTCGGGATCTTTGCCTTGCCAGAGCGCGGCGAGATCCCGCGCGCCATGCACTAAGGCGAGGACTTCGACGCGGTTCGGCAAGATTCGATAGACGAGCCGGTAGCTGCCAACGAAGACCTCCCGGATCGCGGCTTCGCGCAGCTCGGGGACGACTCGGCCGCGTTCGGCGAAGCGGTCGAGCGAGCGCGCGATATCGCGCGCTTGCGCGAGGAGGGTGGCGGCGTAGTTCGGAGAGTCTTGAGCGATGTAGTCAGCGGCCTGCTCGAGATCGGACCAGGCGCGATTCGTCCACTCTACCGATCGGGCCACTTGGCGATCCGGCGCTCGACTTCCTCCTGGGTCAAGAGGCGACCCTCTTCGGCGTCGCGCAGACCCGCTTCGATCTTCTGCACGACGTAGAGGTGGTATTGGATCTGCTCGAGCGAGGCGTCGTCGGGCAGGGCGTCGAGGATTCTCTGCGCTTCCTGCTTGGCGGTGGCGTTCATGGCGGGTCGATTCTACTGCCGTAGGGCATCGTCGAGAGCGCGCCGCAGTTTTCCCCTTAGCCGCGGCCTTTCGCGCGCCGGACTCTAGCGGTCGACGGGGCCGCGGCGCAGGGGGCGGGCGGCGCGTTCGGCGCGCAGGCGCTTGGCTTTGCGCTTGCGCAGGCGGCGGCGGAGGCCGATGGGGAAGAAGACGAGAAGGGCGGCGGTGACGGAGACGGCGAGCGCCTGGCGGAGGATGCCGGCGCGGTCGCCGGTCGCGGCCTGCAGGAGAGTGGCGGAGAAGTAGGTGATGATCGCGATCGGCGGCAGGAGGCCGATCGCCGAGGCGAGGAGGAACTTGGGGAGCTTCACGCCGACGACCGCCGCGGCGGCGTTCACCAGGGCGAACGGCACCGGCAGGAAGCGGATGGCGATGAGCGGCATGAATCCCCGCCGGTGGAGGAGCTTTTCGGCGCGCTGAATCTTCGCGCCGCCGATCCGCTCGACGAACTCGCGCCCGAGGAGGCGCGCCAGCAGGAAGCTGGTCAACGAGCCGAGAAAGATCCCCACCCAGTTCCAGAAAGTCCCCCAGAGCGGCCCGAAGATCGCCGCGCCGGCGACGATCAGCGGTGTCGCCGGCAGTCCCGCCGAACCCAGCACGATGATCGTGCCGACCAGCGCCGCCGGCGCCCACCACAGACCGCGCACGTGGTCGAGGTAGCCCTGGATTCTCTCCACCTTGAGGTACTCGGCGAGCGGGGTGTAACGGGCGGCGAGAAAACCGCCGACGACGAGGAGGAGGAGGAGGCCGAACTTGATCGCCGGTCCGCGCAACGAGCGCGGCGCCTCGGGTAGTGACTTCACCTGGCGGAGGTCCCATCGAGCGCCAGGAACTCGCGCATGTGCGACGTGAGGATCTCCTGGGCGGTCGGCTCCATGAAGTTCAACTTGAGCTCGTTGATGACCATCACTTCGGCGCGCTTCCACTCTTCCCAGCAGGGCGGGCAGACACGGCGTTGCAGCTCTTCACCGAGGGCGCCGCGGAAGGGCGGGCGCAGCAGCCCCGCCGGCCGCGTGGCGCAGCGTGGACACAGATGCGGGATGGCCTGCGTCGAGGTCGTGTCCATGGGGCGTCTCCGGGTACGGGCCTAGGGCGCCGCCGGCAGGATCGACCGGAAGTAGTCGATCGTGCGCCCGAGGCCGAGGTCGAGATCGACTTTCGGCTCCCAGCCGAGGACGCGCCGCGCCTTGGTGATGTCGGGCTGGCGGGTCTTCGGGATCGTCCTCGGGCAGCGGCCGGAAGTCGATCGGCGAGGTGGAGCCGATGAGGCCGCGGATGCGCTCGGCGAACTGCAGGATCGTCATCTCGTGCGGGTTGCCGATGTTGGTCGGCAGGACCTCGTCCGACATGAGGAGGCGGAAGATGCCCTCGATCAGGTCGTCGACGTAGCAGAACGAGCGCGTCTGGCTGCCGTCGCCGAAGACGCGTGAGCGGCTCGCCGAGGAGCGACTGCTGGATGAACGCCGGGACGACCCGGCCGTCGCGCGGCCGCATGCGCGGACCGTAGGTGTTGAAGATGCGCACGATGCGGGTCTCGAGGCCGTGGTAGCGGTGGTAGGCCATGGTCATCGCCTCGGCGAAGCGCTTGGCCTCGTCGTAGACGCCGCGCGGGCCCGACCGGGTTGACGTTTCCCCAGTAGGTCTCGGGCTGCGGATGGACCAGCGGATCGCCGTAGGCCTCCGAGGTCGAGGCGAGGAGGTAGCGCGCTCCCTTGGCCTTGGCGAGCCCGAGCGACTTGTGGGTGCCCAGCGAGCCGACCTTGAGCGTCTGGATCGGCAGCTCGAGGTAGTCGATCGGCGACGCCGGCGAGGCGAAGTGCAGGACGTAGTCGACCGGCCCGGCGACCGCGAACGGATTCGAGACGTCCTGCAGGACGAGCTCGAAATCGCTCGCGGCCGAGGAGGTGGGCGACGTTCTCGCGCTTTCCGGTGATCAGGTTGTCGACCGCGACGACCGCCATCCCCTCTGCGAGGAGGCGCTCGCACAGGTGCGAGCCGAGGAAGCCGGCGCCGCCGGTGACCAGCGCTCGCTTCATGCGCCTCCCGTGCCTCGTCGACGGGCGGCCGACGGAGAAGTAGCGAAAACCTTCGGCGGCGACGCGCTCGGGCTGGTAGAGGTTGCGCAGGTCGACCATCAGCGGCGCTGGCGAGCCTGCGACTTCAGGTCGGCGAAGTCGAGCGCGCGGAACTGGTTCCACTCGGTGGCGATGACCACGCCGTCGGCGCCCTCGGCGGCCTCGTAGGCGTCCGGCGCAGTACTCGATCGGCGGCAGCAGCGGCTTCGCCGCCGCCATCGCCGCCGGGTCGAAGGCGCGCGACCTTGGCGCCGCGCTGCGACCAGCCCCTCGATGACCGGAATGGCCGGCGACTCGCGCATGTCGTCGGTGTCGGCCTTGAACGCCAGGCCGAGCACGGCGACCGTCTTGCCGGCGAGCGCCGCCGAAGGCGGCTCTCGATCTTGCCGATCATGCGGCTCTTGACCCGCTCGTTGGCCGACAGCACCGCTTCGATGATCTCGAAGCGCATGCCGTGCTCCTCGGCGATCTGCGCCACCGCCCGGGTGTCCTTCGGGAAGCAGGAGCCGCCGTAGCCGGGGCCGGGGTGGAGGAACTTCGGGCCGATCCGGTTGTCGAGCCCCATGCCGCGCGCGACCACCTCGACGTCGGCGCCGACCGCCTCGCAGAGCTCCGCGACCTCGTTGATGAAGGTGATCTTGGTCGCCAGGAAGCCGTTGGAGGCGTACTTGATCATCTCGGCCGACTCGACGTTGGCGACCACGAACGGCACACCGGCCGCCTTGAGCGGCGCGTAGATGTCGAGCATGACGTCGATGGCGCGCTGCGTGCGCGCGCCGATGACGACGCGGTCGGGGCGGAGGAAGTCCTCGATCGCCGAGCCTTCGCGCAGGAACTCGGGGTTCGAGACCACCGCGAACTCCTGCTTGCCGCCCGAGTGCTCGCGCACCGCGCGCTCGACCATCTGGCCGGTGCCGACCGGCACGGTCGACTTCGTGACGATGACCTTGTAGCCGTTCAGGTTGTCGCCGATCGACTCGGCGACCTGGCGGACGAAGGAGAGGTCGGCCTTGCCGTCGGGCAGCGGCGGCGTGCCCACCGCGATGAAGACCGCGCGCGCCTCGCGGATCGCCGGCGCGAGGTCGGTGGTGAACTTGAGCCGCCCGGCACGGACGTTCTTCTCGACGACTTCTTCGAGCCCGGGCTCGTAGATGGGAATCTCGCCGCGTTCGAGCGCCTCGATCTTGCTTGCGTCCTTGTCCACGCCGGTTACCGTCATGCCGAAATCGGCCAGGCAGGCTCCCGTGACCAGGCCGACATATCCACTGCCGACGACACAGATCTTCATGAATCTCCCTTCTGCAACTCGCGTCTGGAGCTCGTTGTTCTCTCGCGGTCCGGCCCGTGCCGGGCGGCGGGATGACGGATCATCGCCCTGGGCCCCAGGTCCCGCAGTCGGAGTCTATCGTGGGCGGGGCGAGGCTTGGTAAACGGTGGCGGCGCTGCCCTCCGGCGAGCGGCGCCTGTCCGCTGCGCTCAGCGCGAGTCTGCCGAGGCCCGGCTGCGATACCAGGCGGCGACGCGGCGAAGACCTTCGCGGATCGGGACCTGCGGCGTGTAGCCGAGCATTCGCGCCGGCCTTCGAGACGTCGGCGAAGGTGATCGGCACGTCGCCGGGCTGCTCGGGGAGCATCTCGACGCCGGGCTTCGACCTCGAGCGCCTCGGCGATCCAGTGCACGAGGTCGATGAGCGTCGTCGTCTGCGAGCCGCCGAGGTTGAAGATCTCGAAGCCCGGGGCGAGATCGAGCGCCGCCAGAACGCCGTCCACGATGTCGTCGATGTAGGTGTAGTCGCGCCGCGTCTGGCCGGTGCCGAAGAGCGGCACGGTCTTGCCGCGCGCCAGCAGGTCGGTGAACTTGGCGATCGCCATCTCGGGGCGCTGGGCCGGGCCGTAGACGGTGAAGAAGCGCAGGCAGGAGGTGCGCAGGCCGTAGAGGTGGTGGTAGTTGAAGCACGAGCAGCTCGCCGGCCCGCTTGGTCGTCGCGTAGGGCGAGATCGGCTGGTCGACGGCGTCGTCCTCGGCGAACGGCACCTTCTCGTTGATCCCGTAGACGGAGGAGGAGGAGGCGAAGACGAAGTTCGCCGGGCCGTGCCGTCGCGCCGCCTCGAGCAGGCGCAGGGTCCCGATGCAGTTGACCTCTTCGTAGAGGATCGGCTCGGCGAGGCTCGGCCGCACGCCGGCCCGGGCGGCGAGGTGGATCACGGCGTCGAAGCGGCCCGCGGCGAACAGGCGGTCGACCAGCGCGGCGTCGCGGATGTCGCCCTCGACCAGCCGCCAGTCGTCGCGCTCCGCGAACTCGGCGGCGTTGGCGCGCTTCAGGGCGGGGTCGTAGAAGTCGTTGAAATCGTCGAGGACGGTGACCCGGTCGCCCCGGTCCAGGAGTCTGCGGGTGACGTGAGCTGCCGATGAAGCCGGCGCCGCCGGTGACGAGGATGTGCTGACGCATACCTGCCGGCTGCGAGCCTATCGCAGCTCCGGGCGGACTGCTCGCAGCGATCGTCAGGGCTCCTTCGACGGCGGCCGTTTCGAGCTCTCTCTCGAGCCGCACCTCGGCGCCCTTCTTCTGGCGGTTGCGGATCAGCCGCTTGAGGATCGCCGACTCGTCGATCCCGGCGACGATGTCCTTCATCGCCTGGTAGAGCTCCGGATCGTTGATCATCTGCGCCGCGGAGCCCGGGCCGCGATCGAGCTTCCCGGCGACGCGATTGAGATTCTCGACCAGCGACTGGAGGTCGGCGGAGAGCTTCTCGCCGTACGCCTCGTCGCCGAGGAGCTTCGGCAGCAGCGCGCGCTCCTCCCGCAGGGAGGTCGTCACCGATTCGAGGTTCGCGGCGGCGCGCTCGATGCTCGCGAGCGACCGTTCCAGGCGCGTCCCGCTGCTCGTCGTCGGAGAGCAGCATCCGAGAGCGCCCCTTCGCCCGACTCGGTCTTGGCGAGCAGGGAATCGAGCCGGTCGACCGTGCCCTCGAGCTTGTCGCCGAGGGTGCGATCGTTGAGCAGGCGGGGGAGGGGGCCGTCGCCGTCGCGAAAGTCGTCGAACATGCCGCGGATCGAGTCCAGGGTGGCGATGAATTCGGTGGTCACCTTGCGATTCGGCTCGACGTCCTTGGTGAGCTCGCCGAGGATCCCCTCGCCGCGCTCCATGCGCCCGAGGATGGTCGTCAGCTGTTCGGTGATCCGGGTGACGTTGTTCACCAGATCCTCGCCGGAGGCCCGCAAGCGGTCGACGTCCGTGGTCGGGGCGGTGCCGATGTCTCCGCCTTCCTGGACCTCGGGGAACTTCGGCGAGCCGGAGGAGATCTCGATGTACTTGTCGCCGAGAAGGCCAAGCGTCCGGATACGAGCCATCGAGTCCTCGCGAATGCGGGCCGCGAAGCGGGCTTCGACGCGGATGCGGATCCCGATCTGGTTCTGCTGCACGTCCTCGGAGAGGTCGATCGCGGCGATCGATCCGACGCCGACGCCGTCGAGCTGCACGTTGCTCCCGGGCTGCAGCCCCGACACCGAGTCGAGACGGATGTAATAGTCGTTCTTCTGCGAGAACAGATTGCGCTGGTCGCCGACGAGGAAGATCGCCGCCATACCGAGGGCGAGCGCGACCAGCAGCAGGAGGCCGACCTTACGGGCGGAGGACGGGTTAGGCGACATCGGCATCTTCCTCTCTTCCGGCCAGGAAAGCTGCCAGTAGGGGGTCGGTGGAGGCTTCCGCTTCGGCGAGAGAGCCGACGAATCGGAAGCGGCCCTGGTCGAGAAAGGCGATACGGTCGGCGACCCGGCGCGCCAGGGCCAGGTCATGGGTCACGACGATCACGGTCGTCTTCAGCCGGTCGCGGGTCTCGCGGATGAGGCGCGCGATCGAAGCCGAGGTCATCGGATCGAGCCCGGTCGTCGGCTCGTCGAAGAGCAGCGTCTCCGGCTCGAGCGCCAGCGCCCGCGCGAGGGCAACCCGTTTCTTCATGCCGCCGGAGAGGTCCGCGGGGAGCTTGGTCTCGATTCCCGGCAGGCGGACGAGATCGAGCAGCTCGGCGACGCGGCGCGGCAGGCCTTCCTCGTCGATCGCGCGGTGCTCGCGCAGCGGGAAGGCGAGGTTGTCGAAAACGCTCATCGAGTCGAACAGGGCGCCGCTCTGGAAGAGCATCGCGATCCGCCGGCGCACCGGCAGCAGCTCGCGCTCCGACAGGCCGACGAGCTCGCGGCCGTCGAAGCGGATCGAGCCGGCATCCGGCGGATCGAGGCCGATCAGCAGGCGCAGGGTCACGCTCTTGCCCGAGCCGGAGCGGCCGAGGATGACCAGGCACTCGCCGCGCGCGACCTCGAAGTCGAGAGCCGGCGAGCACCGCGCGGGCGCCGTAGCTCTTGCGCAGGTCGCGAATCTCGAACAGTGGCGCGGGAGCGGGCATCGGTCGGGGCGGCTCAAAGGAAGGAGAAGAGCTTGGTGAGGAAGAAGTCCGAGACCAGGATCAGGATCGAGGCCAGGACGACGGTGTTGGTGGTCGCCCGGCCGACGCCGTCGGCGCCACCCCGGGCGGTCAGGCCGTTGTGGCAGGCGACGATGGTGATGAAGAAGGCGAAGAAGAACGACTTGCCGAGGCCGCTCGCGAAGTCTTCGAGGGTGAGCGCCGTGATCACGTCGTTCCAGTAGAAGGAGGCGGTCAGCTGCAGCTGGAGCACCGCGATCACGAGCCCGCCGAGGATGCCGAGCGACGTCGCCGATCAGGGTGAGGGCCGGCAGCATGACGAGCGCCGCGGCGAGCTTCGGCACGACGAGCTTGCGGACCGGATCGGCTGCCATGGCGCGCATCGCGTCGACCTGTTCGGTGACCTTCATCGTGCCGATCTCGGCGGTCATGCCGGAGCCGATGCGGCCGCCGACGATGAGCGCCACCAGCACCGGTACGAGCTCGCGCACCGTCGACTTCGAGACCACGGTGCCGATGTAGTACTTGACTCCCAGGCCGGGCAGGGCGAGGGCGGTCTGCAGCGCCAGCACCATGCCGGTGAAGACGGTGGTGATGGCGGCGACCCCGAAAGAGCGCACGCCGATCTGCTCCATCTGTGCCAGCCAGGCCTTGGTCTCCCAGGGGGGTGTGGCGAGAGAACGCACCGCGCGCGCGGCGAGCAGGGCGAGCTCCCCGGCCTCATCGGCGATCCTGCCGTAGCGCCCGGCGGCCCTGCGGCCGAGATTCTCGAGGCCTGTCGAGATCGCTCTCATTCGATGTCGGTCACGAATCGGGCGGAGTGTCGGCGGCCGGGGCGGTCAGAGGGGCCAGGGGGCGCGAGAAGGCGAGATGCGCGAGCCCGAAGGCCAGGTCGCGAAAGCGATGGCGTAGAGGCTCGTGAGGTCGGGCCGGCCGAGCGCGGCGGCGGCGATGACCGCGGCTCCCAGCAGGCGAATCGCGACCGCCAGGCGGACGAAGTCGCGGTGCTTTACGGGATCGCGGGCGACCAGGATATAGAAGCCCGCCAGGCTGACCAGGAATACGGCGATGAGCCAGAGATAGAATCTCTCCCCGGGCAGCGGGAGCTTGAAAGTTCGGCTGATCCAGGCGGGAAACGCGACGAGCAGCAGGGCGAAAACGCCGTCGTAGGCCGCTCCGGCCTGAAGCGAGCGGGAAAGTGCCGTTGGCGAGCGCCTCCGCGGGGGCATGGCCGGCAATTCTAACAGGCGTTGAAACGAGAGATTCCGGTGATATCTGTGAGCAGCGCGAGCTCCGAGACACATGACATCTCCGGCCCCCGAGGCCGGTGACGCCTCTCCGGACGCTCCTGGCGACGATCACCGGCACTCTCTACCTGATCGTCGGCACGCTCTTTTTTTCCATCGTCTCGATCCTGGTGGCGCCGATTCCACCGCGCGGCAACTGGACGAACCGGGCCGCACGCGCTGTGGGCGAAGGGACTGCTCTGGTCGAGCTGGATCCGGCTCGACGTCCCCAGTCCGCCGGCGGGGCCCGGGCGGGCCGGCGTTTCGGGCGCCAACGACCGCTTCGTCATCATGGCGAACCACCAGAGCCTGTTCGACATCCCGGCGCTGCTGGCGGCAATTCCTGGACAGAGCCGATTCATCGCCAAGCGGAGCCTCTTCCAGATTCCGATCTTCGGCTGGGCAATGGCGGCCGGGGGTTTCATTCCGGTCGACCGCAAGGATCGATCGACGGCGAAGGACAGCTTCGGTTCGGCGCTCGACAAGCTCTCCCGCGGCGCCTCGATCGTCGTCTTTCCCGAGGAGCTTCGCTCGCTCGGTGGCAAGGTCCTGCCGTTTCGGCGCGGCGGGTTCCTCATGGCGCTGAAGAGCGGACTGCCGGTCGTGCCGGTTGGAATCCACGGCACGCTGGCCGTGCAGTCGCGGCGCAGCTTCCTGATCCGGCCGCAGACCGTGACGGTGAATTTCGGCGAAGCGATCGCGCTCGCCGGGCGCTCGATCCGCGAGCTTCCGGCGATCACGGCCGAGGTGCGCGCCCAGGTGGCGGCGCTCGCCGGGACGGAGTGCGCAGAAGAAGATGTTTCGCAGTGAACCGGAAAGGGTGACGATTCGATGAATGCTCCGAGGGACCCGCAGGGTCCGAACGATCCGAACGGTCCGCAGGGTCCGAACGACGAGAAGATCTGGGAAGCACTGAAGGGTGTCCGGTTCCCGGGCATGAGCCGGGACATCGTCTCGTTCGGCTTCGTGAAGCAGGTGGGGATCGAGGGCGAGCGCGTGCGCGTGCGGCTCGCGATCACGACGCAGAATCGCGCCGCGGCCGAGGAGGTGCAGCGGGACGTCGAGCGCGCCGTCGGCGGCGCTGCCGGGCGTCGCGGCGGTCGCCGTCGAGATCGAGGTCGCGGCGCCGCCGACCCGCGAGGAGTCCGCGGCGCGGGCGATCGCGCCGAATCCGGACCTCATCCCCGAGGTCCGCGCGGTCGTGGCGGTGGCGAGCGGCAAGGGGGGTGTCGGCAAGTCGACCGTGGCGAGCAACCTCGCGATCGCCCTCGGCCAGGCCGGCCACCGCGTCGGCCTCCTCGACGTCGACATCTACGGCCCGTCGCTGCCGACGATGTTCGGCATCGACGAGCGTCCGGTGGTCATCGGCAACCGCATCCGGCCGTTCGAGAAGTACGGCATCAGGCTCATGTCCCTGGGCTTCATCCTGGACACCGACACGCCGGTCATCTGGCGCGGGCCGATGGTGATGAAGGCGATCGAGCAGATGCTCGGCGACGTCGACTGGGGAGCGCTCGACTTCCTGATCCTCGACATGCCGCCGGGCACCGGCGACGCCCAGCTCTCCGTCATCCAGAAGGTCCCGGTCGCCGGCGCGGTGATCGTCACGACGCCCCAGGACGTCGCCCTCTTCGACGCCCGCAAAGGACTGGCGATGTTCCGCAAGATGGACGTCCCGGTGCTCGGGATCGTCGAGAACATGTCGACCTTCGTCTGCCCGAACTGCGGCCACGAGACCCACGTCTTCAGGAGCGGCGGCGGCGAGCGCACGGCGAAGGAGCTCGACACGCCGTTCCTCGGCTCGGTTCCCCTCGACGCCGCGATCGCCGAGGGCGGCGACGCCGGCACCCCGATCGTCATCGCCCAGCCCAAGGGCCCCCACGCCGCGGCGTTCGCGAAAATCGCCGCCGCCGTGGCGGCGTCGATCGCCGGGCAGGCCCGCCAGGGCTGAGGGCCGGCCGGCGAAGCGCCGCCGTCAGCCGGCGGCGGGGGGGACGATGATCACGCTGCAGCGGGCGTCGCGGGTGACGTCGCTCGCGACGCTGCCGAGCATGAAGCGCTCGAGGCCCGAGCGGCCATGGGTGCCGAGGATCACGAGGTCGACTTCGCGCTCGTGGATCTCCGCCAGGATCTCCTCGCTCGGCCGGCCGACGCGGATGCGCCGGCCGACCGATTCCACACTCTTCAGTTTGGCGAGCGTGCGGTCGAGCTCGTCCAGGGCCAGGCGCTCGACCTGCACGCTGGTGAACTGCAGATCGGTCTGGTCCGGAAAGGGCGACATGACGAACAGCGCTTCGACCGCCGGTCTGCTCGACTCGCCCAGGGCGCGCAGGAGCTCGCCGCCCCAGGCCAGCGCGTGCATCGAAGGGAGCGAAAAGTCGACCGGCAGCAGAACCTGACGGGGTGGCTCGAGGAATGCGGAGCGCGTCAGCAGGATCGGCCGGGCGGAGTGCCGCAGAAGGCGATCCGAGGTCGATCCGAGCAGGCGGCGCGCGATCCGCGACCCGCTCTCCGCCGGACCGACGACGATCAGGCCGGCGTCGAATTTCTTCGCCGGCCTCTTCGAGCGCGAGGGCCGGAGGAGATGGCGTCAGCCGGAAGCCGGCGATTTCGCCGGGCTGCGCTCCGACCGCTCGGCCTGCGCCGCAAGGGCGCGCTCGAGTGCCGCCTCGTGGTCCGCGAGGAGCTCGTCACTCGCCCAGGCGACCGGAAACGGATCGCCGATGTACGGCATCGGGGGGACATAGGCGTGCACGACTTCGAGCTTCGCGCCGACCAGGCGGGAGAAGGCGAGAGCGCTCGCGAGGACGCCATCGCTCTGCGGCGCCAGCGAGCTTCCGACGACGATGCGGCGTGAGTGGGTGGGTCATGGCGTCCTCCTTGGCTTTCAGGCAGGAAGCGCCGGGCGAGAGCCGTCCAGCTTCTGCGAGTGTAGGCCTCTCGCGCAAGGGGCGGAAACACCCCGAGCGCGGGGCGTGTCCCGCCCCACCGGGCAGGGCGCTATCCTAGGGCGAAGCCAGTATGGAGTTGGGTTGGAGATGGGGTGGAGATGAAAGTCGCGGTGGTGGCGGATGCACATCTGGGCGGACCGGGCGGCGAGGCGGCGCCGCTCGCCGAGCAGCTCGGCCGACTGGCGGACGAAGGCGCCCATCGTCTGGTGCTGCTCGGAGATCTCTTTCAGGCCTGGGTGGGATTTCATCAATACGAGACTCCGGGCATCCGCGAGTTCCTCGACGCCATCGCCGGACTTGCGTCGGCGCGGGCTGCGGGTCGACTACGTCGAGGGCAACCGGGATTTCTTTCTCGCCGAGGGTCCGTATCGCGACTCTTTCGACTCGGTCGGCATCGAGTGCGCCTTCGAGGCCGGCGGGGTGCGCTATCTCGCCGTGCATGGCGATGGCTTGAACGACCATGACCGCCAATACCTGGCCTGGCGCTGGTTGTCGAAGAGCGGCCCGGTGAAGATGGTCGATCCGCGGCCTGCCGCAAAGAGTCGTCGGCAGATTCATCGACTCCGCCGAGCGCCGCCTGTCGCGCACCAACTTCAAGCACAAGGCGGAGGTCCCGGAGGCGGCGATCCGCCGCTACGGCACGCGGCGCCTCGCCGAGGGCCACGACGTGCTGCTGCTCGGCCACTTTCACGAGCCGCGCCGCTGCCGCGTGCCGGGCGGAGAGATCCGGCTGCTCGATGCCTGGTTCCGGAGCCGTCGGGTCGAATGGCTCGGATAGACTTTCGCCATGGCTCCGGCGATCCGGGCGATCCGGGCAATGCGGGCGATCCGGGCGATCTGAACGCGGCGCCCGGCGCGACGGGGCTCCGGCTGACCATGCTCGGCAGCGGCACCTCCACCGGGGTGCCGGTCATCGGCTGCGATTGCGCCGGTCTGCCGCTCGGCCGATCCGCGCAACCGGCGGATGCGGCCGGGCCTGCGCCTGGAGTGTCGCGAGGCGGTTCGATGGTCGTCGACACCTCGCCCGACTTCCGCGAGCAGGCGCTGCGTTTCGGGATCGACCGGGTCGACGCGGTCCTCTACACCCACTCGCATGCCGACCACGTCTTCGGTCTCGACGACCTGCGGATCTTCAACTTCCGCCAGCGCGGGTCGATCCCCTGCTTCGGCTCCGCCGAGACCATGAGCCGGATGCGCCAGATCTTCACCTACGTCTTCGAGGAGGGCAGGAAGGCGGCGGCAAGCCGCGGCTCGAGCTCGTGCCGGTGCGCGCGCCGTTCGAGCTGCTCGGCGACGCCGGTCGTGCCGGTTCCGGTCGCGCACGGCGCGATGGAGGTCTTCGGCTTCCGGATCGGGCCGCTTCGCCTGCGTGACCGACGTCAACTTCATCTCCGAGGAGAGCTTCGCGCTGCTCGCCGGCGTCGAGGTGCTGGTGCTCTCGGCGCTGCGCTACCGCCCGCATCCGACCCACTTCAGCCTCGCGGAGTCGATCGCCGTGGCGCAGCGGATCGGTGCCCGCCGCACGCTGCTGACCCATGTCGCGCACGACATCGACCACGGCCGGCTGCTGGTGGAGCTTCCCGCCGGCATCGAGCTCGGCTATGACGGTCTGGTGGCCACCCTCGACTGAGGTCGAGGCGGGATCGGCCGGACGTCGGCGATCGCCGTCGCCGTTCCGGCCGGCCGTCGGCCGCCGGCCGCCTTCGCCCGCCGTCGTCGAAGAGCCTGACCCATCGCGCCTTCGCCCTCGCGCTGCTCGCGCGCCAGCGCACGGTGGTCACCCGGCCGCTGCAGGCGGAGGACACCGAGCTTTTTCTCGCCGCGCTCGCGGCCCTCGGCTTCACGCCGCGAGCCGGCGGTGCGACGGCGTCGAGATCTCCCCGCCGGCCGGCCCTGCCATGCGACGGCCGAGCTCTACTGCGGCAACGCCGGGACGATGTTCCGCTTTCTGGTGGCGATCGCCGCCACGCTGCCCGGACGCTTCCGGCTCGACGGCGTCGCGCGACTGCGCGAGCGCCCCGTCCGCCCGCTGACCGAGGCCCTGCAGCGGCTCGGGCGTGGTCATCGACTTCGAAGAGCAGGGGGGCATGCGCCGCTGGTCGTCGTGGGGGCCGCTTGCGCGGCGGCAAGGTGCGGCTCGACGCTCGGCGTCGAGCCAGTACCTCTCGGCTCTCCTGCTCGCCGGTCAGCGCGCCGCGAGCGCCCTCGAGATCGAGGTGCCGGAGCTCACCTCGGCGCCCTACGTCGGCCTGACGCTCGACATGATCGCGCGCTTCGGAGGCCGGGTCGACGTCGCGGGAGGCAACCGCTGGATCGCGCATCCCAGCCCTCTGCGCGCGACGGAGGTCGAGATCGAGGCCGACTTTTCCGCCGCCGCCTATCCGGCGGCCGCCGCGGCGCTCACCGGCGGACGGTCCGGATCGATGCGCTGCGCCGAAAGCTCGCGCCAGGGCGACCGGCGCCTGTTCGACCTGCCTGGCCGAGATGGGGGCGCGGGTCGTCGTGGCACGACGGTGGCGCGACGGTCGGAGGGGCGAGGCGGCGAGCTCGTCGGCCATCGACGCCGATCTCGGAGACATCCCCGATCAGGTGCCGACGCTCGCCGCGCTCGCGCCGTTCGCGCGCGGCACGACGCGGATCCGCAACGTCGCGCATCTGCGCATCAAGGAGAGCGATCGCCTGCGCGGCGATGGCCTCCGAGCTTCGCCGCGCCGGTGCCAAGGTCGAGGAACGTTGCCGACGGACTCGTGATCGAGGGCGTCTGGGCGGAGCACGGAGCCGGCGGGCGCCCCGGTGCACATCGACCGCACGGCGACCATCGCATCGCCATGGCGATGGCGCTCGTCGGCCTGCGCCGCCCGAATCTGCGGATCGCCGACCCGGCGTGCGTCGGCAAGTCGTACCCCGGGTTCTGGCGCGATCTCGCGCAGCCTGCTCGGGGTGACGGCTTGAGCAGCGTCGCCGAGCCGCCTCGAGCATCCGGCCTTCGCGCCGGCGGCGGGGCGGACGATCGACGCCGCCGGCCTGCACCGACCGCGCCAAGCTCGCGGTCCTGCTGCAGGCCGCCGCTGCTTGTCGCGTCTGCGACGCCGCCGGCTGGTCGCTCGCCAGCGGCTGGGAGGGCGCCGCGGTCGACGGCCGCGGCAGGCTCTCGGGACTCGTGGCGCAGGCCGGGGCGCGACGGCCGGCCGTCCCAGGAGCAGCTTCGCGAGCTGCTTCTGCGCCTCTTTCGCGCGAAGGCCGCGCGTCGCCGGCCGCGGCGAGGGGCGCCGCGCCGCGCGGGAGCTGCTGGCCGCCTGGGAGGGCGCGCTCTCGCCGATGTCCGCCGACGAGGCGATCGGACGCGATCTTCGTCTGCGGCGGAGTATCTCTGGGAACCCGAGTTCGGATTCGCGCGCGAGGCGCTCCGCGGCGTCGTCGTGCGAGAGGGCGCCCTGCATGCCCGCTCCGCCGGTCCGGCCGCGGTTCGTCAGCGGCTCCGCGGACCGGTCGCCGCGCCGGGCTCGTCGGCGGTCCGGCGTGGAGGCGCTGCGGCAGGCCGAGACGCTGTTCGCGCAAGGACGCTTCGAGCAGGCGAAGATCCTGATCGCCGGCCGGCAGGACTCCGTCGGCGCTCGGGATGCGCGGCGCCTGCTGCCTGCTGCTCGGGGAGCTTCCGGCGGCGCGGGAGGCTGTCCACGCGCTCGCCGGCCGTCCGCTCACCGCGGCCGAGCGGATCGCCGCCGGCGACGTGGCGCTGCGCGTCCTGGCGCTCTCCGGAGAACCGGATGCCGCAGCCGATTGGGCGGCCGCCGGCGCTTGCCGCGGGCGCGGTCTCCCGCAGTCCCGGGCGCTCGCCCATCTGCTCGGCGCCACGGCGGCGCTCGATCGCGGGCGACCGCACCGGGGCCGCCCGGCATTTCGCGAGCGCCGCCGCCGAGGCGGCGAATCCTCGACGTCGCCCGACACTGGCACGAAGCCTGCGTCTGGCGGGCGCTCGGCGAATCCGACGGCGCGGCGGTCGTCGAGCACTCGCGCGCCCTGTTCGCGGCGCGCCGCAGCTCTGCGGCGATTCGAAGCCGGCAGGGCCTGGAACAACCTCGGGCTCGGCTACCTGACGCGTCGGGGATTTCGCCCGCGCCGAGCGCGCCTTTCGGCATTCGGCGCGCCTCCTGCGGCGCTGCGACGGACCGCTCGCGATCACGCTCGCCGCAGTGGAACCTCGCCGAAGTGCGGCTGCGCTCGGGCAAGCTCCTCGAGGTCGAGCGGATCCTGCGGGCGTCGATGGCGCACAACCGCCAGAGCGGCAACCGGCGCGGACTCGACCGTCGACGAGGCGCTCTGGCTCCGCCTCGAGCTGGTGCGGGGGCGCCCGGAAGCGGCCGTGGAGCGCTGCGCGCACTGGCTCGCGGAACAGATCGAGGCTGGGTCTCGACTACCATCGGCCGCAGCTCGCCGTGCTCGCGGCCCGGGCTTGCGGCTGGCTCGAGCGGCCCGGCGAGGCCGCCGACTGGCTCGAGTCGGTCGATGCCGCCGGTCTCGGCGAGCTCGAGGCGGAGGAGCTTCCGGCGCTCTTCGCTCTCGCCGGAAGGCTCGACGGGCGCGCCGCCACGCTCGCGCGGGCCGTTCGCGGCGCTCTGGCTGCCGTTCTCGCCGGCGCCGCCGGCCGCCGGTGCGCCTGGGCCTTGGCCCCGCGGAGCTCCGACCCCGCCGCGCCGCGCGGCCTGCCGCGGCCGACTCGCGACGCGCCTGCGGCGCTCGCGGCGCTGCCGGCGTTTCGCCGTGCGCGCCTGCTCCTCGATCTCGAGCTGGCGCTGCCGGGGGCCGGTTCCGCGAGCGCACCGGGAGGCGGCGGCCGAGCTCTTCCGGCGCCTCGGCGCGCCGCGCTACGCCGCGGTCCTGGCGCGGGGTGAGTCCGGGCAGTGGACGGCGCTGCGCGACTACCTGCAGTGCCGCCCGGAGACCGCGCGGCGCTCGCCGATCTCCTGCGCGCCATCGGTGCGCCCGAGGCCGAGCTCGTCTGGAGCGGGCCCTCGGGCGACCGTCGCTGGGTCGAAGGCGGCGGGGCGGCGGAAGGCGGTCCGAGGAGCTGCTCGCCGAGGGCGAAGGCGGAGTCCTGCGCCTGCGGGCCGCCCGCATCGACGAGGTGCTGCGGGCGGTCTTCGCGCTCCTCCTGCGCGAGCTCCCCGAGCTCCGGCCGAGCTCGCGGCGGCTCCGCTGCTCCGGGAGCCGACGGCGATGCCGCCGTGCCGCTTCGGGGCTGGTCGGGGAGAGCCCGCTCCTCGCCGCCGCGCTCGAGCGCCTGCGGCAGTTCGCCCCGAGCGACATGCCGGTGCTTCTGCTCGGCGAGAGCGGGTCCGGCAAGGAGCTCGCGGCGCGCGAGATCCGGCGCGCCAGCGCGCGCGCCAGCGCGCCGTGGGTGCCGGTCAACTGCGCCGCGCTGTCCGAGACGCTGCTGCTCTCGGATCTCTTCGGCCATGCGCGCGGGGCCTTCACCGGCGCCGACCGGGCGCGGGCCGGCGTCTTCGAGACGGCGAACGGCGGCACGGTCTTTCTCGACGAGATCGGCGACCTGCCGCCGGTGGCGCAGGGAAATCTCCTGCGCGTGCTCCAGGAGGGAGAGGTCCGCCGGCTCGGAGAAGTCGACGGCGCGCCGCGTGGACGTGCGCCTGGTGGCCGCGACCCATCGCGACCTCGCGCGATGGTGCGCGACGGGAGGTTCCGGCAGGATCTCTACTACCGGCTCAAGGTCTGCACGGTCACGCTGCCACCGCTGCGCGAGCGCGGCGAGGATCTGATGCTGCTCGCCGAGCACTTTCTCGCTGCCGAGCGCCGGCGCCGGCCGGTGCCCCAGCTCCATCTGGCCGCGGATGCACGGCGCAGGATCGAGGCTCACCGCTGGCCGGGGAACGTGCGCGAGCTGGCGAACGCGCTGCAGGCGGCCGCCGCCCTCGCCGGGAACGGAGCCGATCCGCGCGTCGATGCTGGACCTCGGCGCGCCGGCGCTCGCGGAGTCGGCGACCGAGGCGAGCGCCTATCACCAGGAGTCGACGACTTCCGCCGCGCACTGCTCCGAAGGCGCTGCGCGCCTCCGGCGGCAACCGGGCCGAGGCCGCGCGCCGCCTGGGCCTGTCGCGCCAGGCGCTCTCCTACCTCGTGCTCCACCTCGGACTCGATGCCGAAACCGCAGGAGTCGAAGGCGACTGACGCTTCAGGACGCGAGGCCGGAGCCCGGCTGATGAGTCAGGCGCGGCGAGAGCGCCCGGACGAGCCGCTCGAGCCCCTCGCGGTCGCGCTCGTCGAAATTCGCCGGCAGGCGCGAGTCGAGGTCGAGCACCGCCGCGAGCTCGCCGCCTTCGTCGAGGACCGGCACGACGATCTCCGAGCGGCGCGCTCGTCGCAGGCGATGTGGCCGGGGAAGGCGTGGACATCGGGAACCAGTTGGGTGGCGCGCTCGCGCGCCGCGGCGCCGCAGACCCCGCGCGAGAACGGAATCTCGAGACAGCCCAGAGGGCCCTGATAGGGACCGACGCGCAGGAGCTCGGGGCCGACGCGACGGTAGAAGCCGGCGAAGCTCACTCCCGGGACGCGCTCGAAGACCAGGCAGGCGACGGTCGCCATCGCGGCGATGTCATCGTCGATTCCGGCGAGCGTCGCCTCGAGGTCGGCGAGGAGTCGATCGTAGAGCTCGGGCCGCGACAAGGCTTCGTTCATCGCGGCATCGTACCAACGATCCCCTGCCACTCCCTCAGCGACCGCGCAAGTGGTCCCAGCCGGCAGCGGCGAGAGCCCTCTGGCCGCTCGCGGGATCGGTCTCCGGATCGTCCAAGAAGATGCCTCTCGTTCGCGTGATCACGCCGATCGCGAGTGCGCGGAATCGCCTTGGCGGGGAAGTTTTTTCGGTAAAGTAAATAGCAGGACGTAGTCTTCCCCGCCACTCTCGACGGACACGGTCGGGATCGAGGCCGAGGCGACCGGCGAGCTCCGCGAAGTACGGCGTAGTTGCGGCCCGCAGGGCGGCGCCGTCGAGGCGGGCGCCGACGCTGCTGGCGGTACAGAGCCGGTGCAGGTCCTTCGCCAGACCGTCGGAGACGTCGATCGCCGCAATGGTGGCGCTGCGACCGCGAGCGGCAAGCCAGCGCCCGAGCTCGAGCTGCGGCGACGGGAGCAGATGCCGGAGCACGGCACGGACGGCGGCAGTCCGCAAGCCTCCCTTTGCCGAAAAAGATGCTGGCAGGACGACGCTGCTGCCGCGCGAACGCGCGCCCTGGCGCACAGCTCGCAGCCCAGAGCCGATTCACCGAGCGTTCCACCGAGCCAGAGACGGTGACCGGGCCGCGCCTCGTCGCGCGCAAGCCTGGCGTCGCCAGAGCGCCGCTCGCCGATCAACGTCAACGAGAGGTGAAGTTCCTTCGCGACGCGAGGTCGCCGCCGGCGAGCTCGACGCCGTACTCGGCGCAAGCGCCGACCAGGGCGCGGAAGAAAACTGCGGTGATCGAAACCGGGCGGCGCGGCGAGAGCGAGGAAGGCGAAGCGCGGACGCGCACCGGAGGCCGCGATATCCGAGAGATTGACCGCCAGAAGGCGACGCCCGACGACCGCCGGAGCCAGACCGGAGGGGAAGTGTAGGCCCTCGATCTGCTGATCGACGGTGACCACCGTTCCGTTCGGCAGCGTCGCGGCATCGTCGCCGATGAGCGACCCGCGGGAGCGTCCGAAGCCGGCGCGCGCGGTGAGCGTCCGAAGCCAGGCGACCAGGCCCTCTTCGGACGGAGCAGGGCTCACCGCGGGCGCGCCCCGTGTCCGCGTGCAACCCGCAGGGAACGTGAAACGGGACGAACCGCTGACCGCTGCGGGACCATCTTCGCGGGGCTTGGCGACGGGACGCAGCGGCAGGAGGACGCGCGCGAGCACGTCGTCCATCGATTCGGCAGTGTGGAGCGTGAGGCCCTTGTGGGCCGACGCCGGTATCTCGATCAGGTCGCGCTGGTTGAGCTTCGGCAGTACGACCGAGCGGATGCCGGCCGCCTGCGCGGCGAGAAGCTTCTCTTTGAGACCACCGATCGCCATGACCTCGCCGCGCAAGGTGATCTCGCCGGTCATCGCCAGCTTGCGGTCGATCTTCCTGCCGGTGAGGGTCGATACCAGCGCCGAAGCGATGGTGATACCGGCCGAAGGGCCGTCCTTCGGAATGGCGCCCGCCGGAACGTGAACGTGCAGATCGTTCTGGGTGAAGAACTCGGCGGGGTGGCCGTTGCGCGCCGCCCAGTCGCGGGTGAACGAGAGCGCGGCCTGGGCGGACTCCTTCATCACGTCGCCCAGCTGGCCGGTGAGCACGAGCTGTCCCTTGCCGGGGGTGGCGAGGACCTCGATGAACATCAGTTCGCCACCGGCAGCGGTCCAGGCGAGCCCGGTGGCGACGCCGACCCGGTCGCGCTCGAGCAGATCCTCGCTGGTGTGCTTCGGCTGCCCGAGGTATTTCTCGATGGTGCGCGGACCGATCGTCACCCGTCGCAGCCTTGCCGCCGGCGACGGTGATCGCCACCTTGCGGCAGACGCTGGCCATCTCGCGCTCGAGCCCGCGCAGCCCTGCCTCCCGCGTGTAGCCGGAGATCGTGCGCCGCAGGGCGGCGTCGCTCCAGGCGAGGTGGGCATCGGGGTAGGCCGTTGTCCGCGAGCGTCTTCGGCAGGAGATGACGCTTCGCGATGGCGAGCTTTTCTTCGACGGTGTAGCCCGAGAGCCTGAGGACCTCCATGCGGTCGAGAAAAGCCGGCTGGATCGGTTCGAGGAGGTTGGCGGTGGTGACGAACAGGACGCGCGACAGGTCATAGGCGACGCCCAGGTAGTGGTCGCGAAAGTTCGAGTTCTGTTCCGGGTCGAGGACCTCGAGCAGCGCCGACGACGGGTCGCCGCGGAAGTCCGCGCCGATCTTGTCGATCTCGTCCAGCATGAAGACGGGATTTCCCGTCCCGGCCTGGTGCAAGCCCTGGAGAATGCGGCCGGGGAGGGCGCCGACGTAGGTGCGACGGTGGCCGCGGATCTCCGCTTCGTCACGGACGCCACCCAACGAGAGGCGAACGAACTTCCTCCCCATGGCGCGCGCGATCGAGCGTCCGAGGGAAGTCTTCCCCACTCCGGGCGGGCCGACGAAACAGAGGATCGGACCGCGGGCGTTCGCCTTGAGCTTGCGCACGGCGAGGAACTCGAGCATCCGCTCCTTGATCTTCTCGAGGTCCCAATGGTCCTCGTCGAGGATCTTGCGCGCGTGAGCGAGGTCGAGATTGTCGGTGCTCGTGACCTGCCACGGGAGACCGGTGAGCCAGTCGAGGTACGTGCGCTGAACGGCGGCTTCGGCGCTGTCGGGATGGCCGCGCTCGAGGCGGCGGATCTGACGCTCGAGCTCCTCCTTCGCCTCTTCCGGGAGCTGCTTCTCCTCGGCGAGCTTGCGATATCGCGCTACCTCTTCGGCGAGCTCGTTCTCCTCGCCGAGCTCGAGCTGGATGGCGCGCAACTGCTGGCGGAGGAAGTACTCGCGCTGATTGCGATCGATCTCGCCGCGCGCCTGGGAGGAGATCTCCTGCTGCATCGTCAGCAGTTGAATCTCGCGCAACATGAACTCGGTGACCATCTTGAGGCGCTCGGTGCCGTCGATCGTCTCGAGCACCCGCTGCGCATCGGGGATGGCGAGCTCGAGGTTGCTGGCGATGAGATCCGCGAGCCGGCCCGGGATCCTCGAGGTTGGCGACCAGCACCAGGACTTCGGGGGAGACGCCCTTACCGAGTCCGACGATACGGTCCATGCTCTCCTTCGCCGACCGCACGAGAGCCTGCGTGGCGAGCGAGCCGGACGCCGGACGGCAATTCCGCAATCGGCTGGATCCGCGCCTGCGGAAAGTCGTCGGGGCGCGAGAGGTGCTCCAGGCGAACCCTGGCAACCCCCTGAACGAGGAGGCGGATCCGGCCGTCGGGCAGCTTGAGCATGCGCATGATCGAGGCCGCCGTGCCAACCTGGTAGAGGTCCGCCTGTTCCGGCTCCTCGATCGCGGCGTCGCGCTGCGCCACCAAGAGGACCATCCGGTTCTCGGCGAGCGACTGATCGACCGCCCGGATCGAGCTCTCCCGGCCGAGCGATAGCGGGACGATGATGAACGGATAGAGCACCGCGTCCTTGAGCGGCAGGACCGGCAAGAATGTCGGGCAATCGGACGGTGTCGTCCAGCGGACTCTCCCGCTGCTTCATGCTGTGCCTTTCTTCTTGAGCAACGTCTTCAGTTCCTCCATGAATTCGCCCACGTCCTCGAAGCGGCGATAGACCGAGGCGAACCGCACGTAGGCCACCTGGTCGAGCTCGCGCAGCCGCTCCATCGCGAAGGCGCCGATCTCGCTCGTCGAAAGCTCGCGATCCTCCTGGTCCGTCAGCAGGCTCTCGGCGGCGTCCACGATCTCCTCGAGCTGGCGCAGCGACACCGGCCGCTTCTCGCACGCCTTCTCGAGCCCCTTGAGGAGCTTGCCGCGGTCGAAATCCTCGCGCGAGCCGTCGTTCTTGACCACCCGGTAGGCGATCTCCTCGACTTTCTCGTAGGTCGTGAAGCGGCGATGGCAGGCGAGGCATTCACGGCGGCGCCGGATCGTCACGCCTTCGCGGCTCTCGCGCGAATCGACGACCCGGTCCTGGCTCGTTCCGCAGAAGGGGCAGCGCATGGGAACACTCTAGCGCAGGCCGCCGGCGTCCCTCGCGCGGCCGGCGCGGACCGGAGCTCGCCGCGCGGGCGATTCAGTCCCTGGACTTGAGGGCGACGTTCAGCTGCAGCAGGACGCGCTCGAGCGTCTTGGCATCCTGGATCTCGATCGGCAGGTCGCGGATCGCGTCGACGACCTGGCGGTCCTCGTCCTCGATCCGGAGGTTGAGCAGGAAGCGGCGCGCCCGACTGAATTCGCCGCGCTTGAGAGTCAGCTCGACCGAACGATGGATCTCTCCCGGCCGTTCAGCACCGGGTACTTCGGGTGGGCGCTCGACCCGCCGGGCTGGACCGGCGGTCGTGCGGTGGCCGAGCCGGCGGCCGCCGCGGGCGACGTCGCCGCGGGACGCCGCCGTCGGCACGTGAGTGGCCGGATGCGCCGGGGCGTGCATGGCCTGGCGTCGGATCTTCTCGAGCTCGGCGAGGACGTCGACCTGGCTCGTCTTCGACCTGGCGGCCGGGGAGAGCGGCGCGCTCCGGGGCGATGTGGTTTCCACGCCCAGCCGCGCAACCGTCGCCGGGGCAGGAGCTGCCGCAGCCATCTTCGTCGGAGCCGGCTCGGGGCCAACCCCGCTGCCGGAGGCCGGCAAGGCGATGGCCGGCAGGACCTGCGGACCGGAGACCGAGACCCCTGAGGGGTGCGCGGCGGCCGGCCTGGTGGGGGCGGCCAGAGCGATGATCTTGGCGTGCCCGCCGGCCTCCTGCCCAGGCCGCGTGAGCCGTTTCTTCAGATTCAGCAGGGTCAGCTTGGAAATGCCCTTGAGGGTTTCGAAGACGCCCTGGCCCGAGACCGCGGAAGCTCCAAAGCTCGGCCAGCCGCGGGGATTCAGCGCCTGTTCCATCTCCTCGATCGAACAGACGTCGGGCAGGTCGCGCTTGTTGTACTGCAGGACGATCGGCATGCTCTCGGCCGAGAGGTTCATCTCCTCGAGGTTGATCTGGAGATTGCGCAGCGACTCGAGATTGGCCTGCAGCATCGGGCGCTGCGAGTCGGCGACGAAGACGACTCCGTCGACGCCCTTCAGCACGAGCTTGCGGGTCGTGTTGTAGAACACCTGACCGGGGACCGTGTAGAGCTGAATGCGGGTATTGAAGCCGGCGATCGATCCGACATCGATCGGCAGGAGGTCGAAGAAGAGCGTGCGGTCGGTCTCGGTTTCGAGCGACACCATCTCGCCGCGGCTCTCCTGCGAAGTGTGCCCGTAAATGAACTGCAGATTGGTCGTCTTGCCGCACAGACCGGGGCCGTAGTACACCACTTTCGCCGCCATCTGCATCGTGCTGTAGTTGAAGAAGACCATGGGTTTAGCCTGACGGCTCTCGCCAAGTTAGCACCCGGTCTTTTGTCAGGTCAAGGAGATCGGCGCGAGCGAGCAGCTCCGCCAGGGCAATCCGGGGTGGATCGGGAGCGGCCAGGCGCGAACGCTGGCGCAGACTTTCGCGCGCCAGGGCGACGACCACCGGCACCGCCTCGGGCGCGATCCGGGCGAGCTCACCGAGCTCGAAAAGGAAGGTGTGCTGGTCGCCGCGCGCCGCCGGGCCGGTGATTCCCGCCGCCGGGTCGGCGAGCGCCAGTGCCTTCGCCAAAGCGTCGGTCGCGAGCCTGGCGAATCCCGGCCGCACCTCGGCCGGCAGGCGGGAGCGGTCGGCGATCTCCATCGCCACCGCCGCCACTGTCGTCATGGCGCCGGCCATCAACGTGGCGACGAGGTGGTAGAGCGGCCGCTGCCCTGCCGGGATCTCCGCCGACGTCGCGCCGAATGCGGTCGCGAGGCGGCGGCCCAGCTCGATCGCGGGTGGATCGCCGTCCAGGGCGAAGAAGAGGCCGGACGCCTCCTCGACGCTTGCTTCGGGCGTCGGAAAGGCGCGCAGAGGGTGGAAACCACCGATGGCCGAGCCGGCGGCGCGGAGCGGTTCGAGCACCGCCGCCCCGGCGACGCCCGAGACGTGCAGCGCCACGTCGGCCTGCGGCCTTTGCGCCAGCAGGCGGGCGATGCCATCGAGCTCGCCGTCGGAAACCGCGATCAGCAGCAACTCCTCGCCGCGGGTGGCGAGCTGGCGGGTCTCGATCCCGGGCACCCCGGAGCGTCGCGCGAAGGCCTGCACGCTCGCGGAACCGGGCCGGCCAGCCAACTGTGAGAGTCTCCCGCCGCGGGCCACGATCCACGCCGCGAGGCTCTGGCCGACCGATCCGGGCCCGACCAAGGTGAAGCGCAGGCCGGCGAGGGGCAGTTCCGCGGGGCTCACTGGGGTAAAATACGCGGGTCCGAGAGCTTACGCAACGCGCGGCAGCACGCAAGGCACCGGTACAACTGCCCAAAAAACGACATGCGACCCGTCCGCCCCGCCCTCGAACTGACTCCGCGCGATCGCGAGATCCTGCGCGATGTCGTGCAGACGTTCATCCTCGTCGGCGAACCGGTCAGTTCCCGTTCGGTGGCGAAGCACGCGCAGCATGGAGTGTCGGCGGCGACGATCCGCAACGTGATGGCTGATCTCGAGGAGTGGGGCTACCTCGAGCAGCCGCACACATCCGCGGGACGAGTGCCGAGCGCCGCCGGGTACCACCTCTATATCGAGGCCCTGATGGAGAAGGGCAGTCTCTCGGAGGACGATCGCCGGCGCATCGACGGAGACTTCCATGGTGGCGAAGCCGAGCCCGGGCGTCTCGTCGCCATGACCTCGCGGCTGCTTTCCCGGCTTTCCGGACAGATCGGCATCCTGGTCACCCCGGCGATCGGCGACACGGTCCTGCGGACCGTCGATTTCGTTCCGCTCTCCGGGCGAAGGGTGCTCTGCGTGGTCGTCTCGGAGGCCGGATTCGTGGAGAACAAGCTGCTCGAAGTCGAGGAGGAGCTCTCGCGCGAGGAGCTGATTCGGATTTCGAACTACCTGACCGAGAACTTCAGGGGGCGGACGCTGCGCACGATCCGCGAGCGCCTGCTCGCCGCGATGACCGACGAGCGGACGCAGATGGACGAGCTGCTGGGACGCGCGATCTTTCTCGCCCAGCGCTCGCTCGAATCCACCCAGGGGCCCGAAGTGCTGGTCGAGGGCACGGCTCAGTTGCTGGCGCGGCCGGAGCTCGAGAATCTGTCGCGCGTGCGGCTCCTGCTCGACATGTTCGCCGATCGTCAGCGTCTCGTGACCCTGCTCAACCAGTGCATGGACGGCAGTGGAGTGCGGGTGGTCATCGGCGAAGACAGCTCGGTAACGTCGGACCTGGGTTTCAGCCTCATCGCGCGGCCGTTCGGCACCGGCGAGGGCGCCCAGGGCACGCTTGGAATTTTCGGCCCGTCGCGCATGGAATACGAGCGCATCATTCCTTTGGTCGACTATCTGGGAGAATCCCTGTCGCGGGCGCTCGAGTCGAGCGCAAGCCGATAGGGCAACTGGAGCTGTGATGAGCGAGCGCGACGATTCCAAACCCGAAGGTCGAGAGGAAGATTCTCCTCCGGAGGGCTTCGAGGACACAGTGGTGGAAATCCTGAGCCTCGGTGACGAGGAGGACGCCGTCGA
This sequence comes from Thermoanaerobaculia bacterium, assembly GCA_963719555.1. Taxonomy (GTDB): domain Bacteria; phylum Acidobacteriota; class Thermoanaerobaculia; order Multivoradales; family JAGPDF01; genus JAGPDF01. The sequence goes on from CAVRCL010000001.1 coordinate 98,365, forward strand.
CCCGGGCGCCGAGCGGTCGGGAGATGGCGGGCCGGAAGGCGGTCCGCGTGTCGGCAGCGTCGAAATGCGCCGGCTGGAGTCGGTTCTGGCGATGGAGCGGGAACGTGCGCTGCGCTTGCGGGCCGATTTCGACAACTACCGCAAGCGGACCGAGCGCGAGCGCGCCGAGATCGAGCGCTACGCCCTCGCCGACGCGTTGCGCGAGCTTCTCCCGGTGGTCGATAATCTCGAGCGGGCTCTCGGCGCGCAAGGCGGGCAGGGCGATTCCAACGACCTGCGCCGCGGCGTCGAGATGATCGTCCGGCAGCTGGAGGAGGTGCTGAAGCGCTACGGGCTATCGCCGATTCCGGCGGTCGGGGAGCGCTTCGATCCTTCGGTGCACGAGGCCGTATTCCAGGAAGAATCCGACCTCGTCGCGGCCCCTACGGTGGCGGCCGAATTGCAGCGCGGATACCGACTGAACGACAGACTCCTGCGGCCGTCGCTGGTCAAGGTCGCTGTACCGAGAGAAACGACGGGCGACGACTCCTCGTCGGCTTCGTCGCAGTAGAGTTCGTTCGTTAGAGAAAAGGGGAAAACGTGGGGAAGATCATCGGCATTGATCTGGGCACCACGAACAGCTGCGTCGCGGTAGTCGAGGCTTTCTCTCCGCGGGTGCTGGCGAATCGCGACGGCAGCCGCACGACGCCGTCGATCGTCGCTTTCACACCCGACGGGGACCGACTCGTGGGTCAGATCGCCAAGCGCCAGGCGATCACCAATCCGCAGCAGACGGTGTTCGCGGTCAAGCGCCTGATCGGCCGCAAGTTCAGCGATTCGAACGTCCAGCGCGCCTGCGACCTTCTTCCTTATGCGCTCGTCGAAGCAGCCAACGGCGACGTGAAGATCCAGATCCGCGATCGCCAGCACAGCCCGGAGGAGATCGCCGCTTTCGTGCTGCGTGAGCTCAAGGCCTTCGCCGAAGAGGCGCTGGGAGAGCCGGTGCGCGAGGCGATCATCACGGTTCCGGCCTACTTCGACGATTCGCAGCGCCAGGCGACCAAGGACGCCGGGCGCATCGCGGGCCTCGAGGTACTGCGCATCCTGAACGAGCCGACCGCCGCCGCGTTGGCCTATGGTCTCGACCGCGGGACCGCGAACCGCAGGATCGCGGTCTACGACCTCGGGGGCGGCACGTTCGACATTTCGATTCTCGAGCTCTCCGAGGGCATCTTCGAAGTGCGCTCCACTTCCGGCGACACCTATCTCGGCGGAGAGGACTTCGATCAACGCATCATCGACTGGCTGATCCAGGAGTTTCGCGCCGAGACGGCAATCGATCTGCGCGGCGACCGCATGGCGCTGCAGCGGTTGAAGGAGGCCGCCGAGCGCGCCAAGTGCGAGCTCTCGACGGTGCCTGAAGCGACGATCAATCTGCCGTTCATCTCGGCCGATGAGAGCGGTCCGCGCCATCTCTCCCGCGTGCTCACCCGCAGCGCTTTCGAAGGCCTGGTCGCCGAGCTCGTGGCGCGCACCGAAGGTCCCTGCCGCGACGCCATCGAGCAGGCGGGGCTGGCCGCCGAGGACATCGACGAGGTCCTGCTGGTCGGCGGACAGACCCGCACGCCGCTCGTTGCGCAGACCGTCGAGCGGATCTTCCGCCGCCCGCCGAACCGGGACATCAATCCCGACGAAGTGGTGGCGATCGGCGCCGCCATCCAGGGCGGCATCATTCGGGGCGACATCAAGGACCTGGTCCTGCTCGATGTCACCCCGCTCTCGCTCGGCATCGAGACCCATGGTGGCTTGTTCGTTCGCCTCATCGAGCGCAACGCGACAATCCCCACCAAGAACGCGCAGATTTTCACCACCGTCGTCGACAACCAGGACACCGTCGAAGTCCACGTGCTTCAGGGCGAGCGCGAGATCGCTACCGAAAACCGTTCCCTTGGACGTTTCGAGCTGGTCGGAATTCCGCCGGCGCCGCGCGGCGTGCCGCAGATCGAAGTCACGTTCGCCATCGATTCGAACGGTATCGTGAGCGTTTCGGCGCGCGATGTGGCGACCAACCAGTCGCAGACGATCCAGATCAACCCGGCGGGCGGACTCTCCAAGGATGAGATCGACCGCCTGGTGACCGAAGCCGACGAGTTCGCCCAGGCCGATGCCCAGAAGCGCGAGATGCGGCGTCTGAAGAATCGCATCGAGGGTCTCATCTACACCAATGAGAAGGTGCTGTCGCAGTTCAGCGACAGCCTGCCCGAGAAGGATCGCAAGCGCACCTCGGAGACGCTGCTCCGCGCGCGGATGGCATTGACCAGCGACGCCCGCGCGGACCTCGAAACGGCGCTCTTCGATCTCAACTCGACCTCGCGCTCGCTCTCCGAATTGATGATGAGCCGGGTGGGCGAGACCGGCCTGCCGCCCGGCTTCGAGGCCGGCGGCACCGGAACGAAGGGCTGACGAATGCCGAAGGCCGAACGCGCCCGGCGCGACTACTACGAGATCCTCGGCGTGGAGCGGACCGCTACCGACAAGGAGATCAAGGCCGCCTACCGCAGGCTCGCCCTGCTTCATCATCCGGACAAGAACCCCGGCGACAAGGGGGCGGAGGAGCTCTTCAAGCAGGCGGCCGAGGCCTATGCGGTGCTCTCGGATTCCGCGAAGCGCGAGCGCTATGACCGTTTCGGGCATCAGGCGGCGCCGGGCTTCGACGGTGGCTTCGATCCTTCGACGTTCTCGGACTTCTCGGACATCCTGGGCGACCTGTTCGGCTTCGCCGGAGGTGGCGGGCGCGGGAGCCGAAGTCGCGCCACTCCGGGAGCCGACCTGCGCTACGACCTCGAGATCGGCTTCGAGGAGGCGGCTTTCGGTGTCACCAAGAGCCTGAAGATCCCGCGCCTGGAAAGTTGCGAGACCTGCGGTGGAAGCGGCGCGGCGGGCGGCTCTTCGCCGGTGAAGTGCTCGGGGTGCGGCGGGCGCGGACAAGTCCATTACTCCCAGGGATTCTTCACTCTCGCGCGAACCTGCCCGAGGTGCGGCGGCGAAGGCGTCACGATCACCGACCCGTGCAAGAACTGTCGCGGCGAAGGGCGGGTCGAGAAGCTGCGAACCCTCGAGGTGAAGATCCCGCGCGGCGTCGACACCGGGGCCCGCCTGCGCGTGGTCGGCGAAGGCGAGCATGGGCGTCGAGGTGGACCGCGCGGCGATCTCTACGTCGTTCTCGGCGTCGCGCCGCACGAGCGCTTCGAACGCGACGGTAACAACGTTCTCTGCGAAGTCGAGATCGGCTATGCGCAGGCGGTGCTGGGGGCCGAGGTCGAGGTGGAGACCCTGCACGGCAAGGAGGAGCTGGTCATTCCGGCGGGAACGCATCATGGCGAGCAGTTCCGCCTGAAGGGCAAGGGGATCGACCGCCTGGGCGGATCAGGCCGCGGCGATCACATCGCGCTGGCGGCGATCCGCGTGCCGGCGCCCGGCGACCTCGACGACGAGCAACGCGACCTCCTGCGCAAGCTGGCCGGACTCGAAGGTCGTCCAGTGAAGGAGGACCGCGGCGTCCTCCATCGTGTCCGCGACCTGTTCGGCGGATGACCGACCCAAAGGTCCCCCAGTACTCCCGGCTGCGAATCCGCGTTCCGCAGCATCCTGAAGAGTCCGAAGACATTGTCGCCGCTTGGGCCTGGGAGCAGGGAACGGCGGGGATCGAGTTTCAATCGGATGGGAGCGGCGAGTCCATACTGATCGCGACCTTCGAAACGGAAAAGCTTCCGGTAAAGGGAGATCTGCGAGATCTCGTGGCGCAGGTGCCGGGTGTCGACGTCGTCGACTTCGGCCCCGTCGAAGAAAAGGACTGGCTGGCGGCGTGGCGGGAGAAGGCAGAACCGATCGAACTCGGCGAGCACCTCGTAGTCGATCCGCGCGAATGGGAGGGTGGCGCAGAGGTCTTGCCACCCGCGTCTCGCAGCGGGCCCCGCGCCGCAGGCGCAACCGGAGGGCGTTTCATCCTGCAGATCCCGGCGCGCACGGCGTTCGGCGTCGGCAGCCACGAGTCGACCCGGCTCGCCTGCGAGCTTCTGGAGGCGACTCCGCTCGCCGGCAAGCGGGTACTCGACGTCGGCTGTGGATCGGGGATCCTCGCCATGGCGGCACTGCTCCTCGGCGCGCGCGCCGCGGTCGGTTTCGACTTCGACCCTGCGGCCGGCCTCCTCGCCGGCCAGTACGCCCGCCACAATGGCCTCGCGCCGGCGATCTTCACCGGCACGGTCGCCGCGCTCGCGCCGCCTGCGAGCGCCGCTTCCGCCTTCGAAGTCGTGGTCCTCAACGTCCTGCCGCACGAAATCGCCGGCGAGCTCGGTCAGGTGATCGGCCAGCTCGCCCTCGGCGGCGACCTCCTGGTCTCAGGCGTTCTCGCGACCGAAGCCGCTGCCGTGACGCAAGCGATCGAGCGCTTCTCGTGCGACGCCAGCCGGCCAGATCCAGGCCGGGGAGTGGGTGGGCCTTCGATTCAACAGGCGCCAGGAACTCGCCGGGGTGACCCCCTGACCACCACCCTCCATTTACCGAGCTTCTTTTCTTCCGACTCAGCGTTGGTCGAAGGCGAAGCGCACCACCACCTGTTCAAAGTGAAGCGGCTCCAGACCGGCGAGCGCCTGCGGGTGATCGACGGCGAGGGGCACGCCCGCTGGGCGGAGATCACCGGGATCGACAAGCGTGCCGCACGCCTCAGGCTCGGCGAGCGGCCCCGGCCAACGAACCGGAGGTCGCGGTCGAAATCTTCGTCGCGCCTCCGAAGCCCGATCGCGCTGCCTGGCTGGTCGAGAAGGCCACCGAGCTCGGCGTCGTCGCGATCCACTTCATCGCGACCGAGCGCGAGGCCCGCTCCATGGAGGGTTCGCAGCTCGCCCGTTTGCGCCGGATCGCGGTCTCGGCGGTGGAGCAGTCGTGCCGGTCGGCGATTCCCCGCCTGGCGAGCGAGGTCGGCCTGCGCGCGGCCGTTGCGCGAAGTCGGCAGGCAGGCCTGCCCATGGCCGTCCTCGACGCCGCTGGCGGCGCGCCCGTTCCGGCCATGGCAGCCGGCGGGCGGATCGGCCTGTTCGCCGGGCCGGAAGGCGGCTGGAGCGCGGACGAACGAGCCCTCTTCCGCGATCAGGAGCTTCCAGTCTGGTCGCTCGGGCGGACGGTTCTGCGGGTCGAGACCGCGGCGGTGGTCGCGGCAGCGCTGGTGCTCTGCGGCGGTGGCCTCTCGCGTTGACACCCCCCGGAGCGGGGGTTACCATGGCGGCGATTTCTCGAAGGAGGTCGATTTGTCGGCAAGCCCATTTGCGGGAATCCGTTATGTCTGGATGAACGGCAAGCTGGTCGAGTTCGAGAAGGCCACGGTGCACGTCATGGCGCACGCCATGCACTATGGCTCCGGGCTGTTCGAGGGCATCCGCTGCTACAAGACGCCGTCCGGTCCGGCGGTGTTCCGGCTCCAGGATCACCTCAAGCGGCTCGAGAACTCGTGCAAGGTCTACCGGATGCAGATTCCCTTCACCCGCGACGAGATGACCCAGGCGGTTTTCGAGGCGATTCGCAGCAATGAGCTCGAGGAGTGCTATATCCGGCCGCTCGTCTATCGTGGTTTCGGCACCGCCGGAATCAATCCGCTGAAGTGCCCGGTCGACGTCGCGATCGCCGTCTGGTCCTGGGGCCGGTACCTGGGCAACGACGCGCTCGAGGAGGGCGTGGATGCCTGCGTCTCGACCTGGCGCCGGGTGGGGGCAGGGAGCTCGCCGGCGATCGCCAAGGCCACCGCCAACTACCTCAACTCCCAGTTGATGAAGATGGAGGCGCTGACCAACGGCTTCGCGGAGGGAATCGCACTCGACGATCAGGGCTACGTTTCCGAAGGCTCGGGCGAGAACGTCTTTCTGGCGCTGGACGGGCAGCTCCTAACGCCTGCGGTCTCGTCCTCGATCCTGCCCGGCATCACCCGTAATTCGATCCTCCGGCTGGCCGAGGAGATGGGCATCGCGACTCGCCGCGAGAGCATTCCGCGCGGCGTCCTCTACACCTGCGACGAGGCTTTCTTCACCGGCACCGCGGTCGAGGTCACGCCGATCCGGAGCATCGACAGGATTCCGGTGGGCGACGGCAAGCCGGGGCCGATCACGCGCCGTCTCATGCAGGAATACCTCGGTATCACCCGCCGAGAGCTCGCCGACCGCTTCGGCTGGCTCACGCCCGTGCCGGCCGTGGTCGCGCAGGTCTCCTGAACGCAAGAGCTGGAGGGAACGAATGAACGTCAACGAACTGCTCAAGATCGCGGTCGAACGCAAGGCCTCGGATCTGCACCTGAAGGTCGGCAGCCATCCCGTGCTGCGCGTCGACGGCGAGCTCATGCCGCTCCCCGAGGTCAAGCGGCTGATGCAGGAGGACACGATCGCGATGGCGTTCTCGATGATGAACGCGCGCCAGAAGCAGCGCTTCAAGGACGAGTTCGAGATCGACATCGCCTATTCCGTGCCCGGGTTGGGCCGTTTTCGCTGTAACATCTTCCAGCAGCGCGGCACGGTCGGTCTGGTGCTGCGGGTCATTCCGGGCCGCATCCTCACGATTCGCGAGCTCATGCTGCCGCCGGTGCTGGAGAGATCTGCGAGGAGCAGCGCGGGGCTCGTGCTGTGCACCGGCACGACCGGCTCGGGCAAATCGACCACACTCGCGTCGATGATCGACTTCATCAACTCCGGCCGCAGCGAGCACATCGTCACCATCGAGGACCCGATGGAGTTCCTGCACCGTGACAAGAAGTCGATCGTCAACCAGCGCGAGATCGACGTCGACACGCGGACCTTCGCGGCCGCACTGCGCTCGGCGATGCGGCAGGACCCGGACGTCATCCTCGTCGGCGAAATGCGCGACTACGAGACGATCGAGACGGCGCTGCTCGCGGCCGAGACCGGCCATCTCGTCTTCTCGACGCTGCACACCCTGGACGCGACCGAGACCATCAACCGCATCATCGCCGTATTCCCGCCTCATCATCAGAAGCAGATCCGCATCCAGCTCGGCCAGGTGCTCAAGGCGGTGATCTCGCTGCGCCTCCTGCCGCGAGCCGACGGCAGCGGCCGGGTCCCGGCGGCGGAGGTCATGATCGTCACGCCTTACATCCGCGACTGCATCGAGAACAAGGAAAAGACGAAGTACATTCGCGAACAGATCGCTCTCGGCACCAGCCAGTACGGCATGCAGACCTTCGACCAGTCGCTCTTCCAGCTCTACAAGGCGGGCCTCATCACGCTCGAAGAGGCGATTCGACGGGCCTCGAACCCGGACGAGTTCAAGCTCAAGATCCAGGGCGTCCAGTTCACCGCCGATGCTTCGCGCGAGCAGATGGAGTCGTCGCTGGAGGCGCCGGGCTCGTTCAGTCCGACCGAGGAGTCTGCTTTCGAGATCGAGCGCATCGAGGGTCCGAAGCGCTGACATCGGGTTCGGGCCTCGCATCAGGGGGACCGGAACGCGGATGAGGAGTCCGGGCTAAGATTCGCCCATGGAGTTCACTGGCCGGCTGGCCGCATTCCCTGCCTCGAACCTCCTGCAATGGGCGTCGACCGAGCGCGTGACCGGCACGCTGGTCGTGCGACGCAGCGAGCGCGAGAAGCGGATCGGATTCCGCAACGGCAAGATCCTCGATTGCCGCTCGAACCAGGCATCGGAGTACTACGGCCAGCATCTCGTCGCCCACGGCATCCTCGGTGGCGAGGAACTGGGGAAAGCTCTGGCCCACTGCCGGCTGCGGCACATGCCGCTCGGCGAAACGCTGTGGGATCTCGGGCTGCTCGACGAAGCGACCATCCGCGTAACGCTCGCGCAGTCGATCGAGGAGTCAGTCCAGGACCTCTTCTTCTGGCACCAGGGGCTGTTCTACTTCCAGGACGGCGACCCGCCCAGTCACGCCTCGAGGTCGAGCTCGAAACGACCGAGCTCCTGCTCGAGGGCACCCAGTGGATCGACGAACAGGCGCGGATCCGCGGCGTGCTCACCGGCGACAGCGTCGTCGTGCGCCCCGGGCTGAACCGGACGACCGAAGAGCTCCAGCTCTCGCCCTACGAGCTCCGGATCGTCGGCGCCGCGGCCCCCGAAGCCGCGCTGCGCGACCTCTATCTCAGAACCGGCGGGGTGCATTTTCCCTTCCTTTCCGCCTGCTTCCGCCTGGTGACCAACGGCGCGCTGGAAATCGTGCGCAACGCCTCCGAGAACCCGGTCGCCTCGCGCGAGATCAACCTGCGCGAGCTGCTTCTCAGCCTCCAGGCCGAGGACGAGGTCGTCGTCGGGGCTTCGAGCGCGATCTTCCGCTCGAGGCCATCGAGTCGCTCGTGCCGGTCTGGATCCGCAAACCGCCGGCGAGGGAGCTCGAGGCGATGCCGTTGCGCGAGCGCGCCTTCCTCCAGGGCTTCGATGGCCGGACGACGCTGCGCCGACTCTTCTCGCCGGGCGCCGAGGAACGCGCCGACCATATCGAGCTCCTGCTGGTCGAGCTCAAGAAGCGCAACATCCTGCTGTTGCCCGCCAGCCTCGAGGACGTCGAACGCAAGCTCGAAGGCGATTCCACTCTCAGGCGAATCGTCCGCAAGCTGAAAAGCTGAGAGCAGACCGCCGGTGCGCCACTCGGAGCAGTCGAAGCCCCCGACCCGACGGACTGAAGGGAAGGCAGCGGCAGCCGGTCTCGACGCGGTCCTGCCCCCGGCCGGCGACAAGGCCGCGCGGCTCCTGGCACTGCGGCCGCACTTCCGGCGCGAGCTCGAGATGAAGCTCGAGCGCGCGGGCTACGAGCGCGCGCAGATCGCCGAGGCGCTCGACAACCTGGCGCAGCTGCGCCTCCTCGACGACGCTGCCCTGGCGCGCTCGTTCGTCGAGACGGTGGCCCGGCGCAAGGGCTGGGGGCGGATGCGGGTGGCGCAGGAGCTGGCTCGGCGGGGCGCGCCCGAGGCGGCGGCACAGGCGGCGCTCGCCGATCTTCCCGCGGAGGCCGACCTCGAACGGGCGCGCGAGGCGGCGCGGCGATGGCGGAGCAGGGGAGCCGGTTCGTCGGCCGATGCCGCGGCCGCTCTCGCCCGGCACCTCTCTCGCCGGGGCTTCGCGAGTAGTGCTATCTTCAAGGTTCTAAAAGAGATGGCGTCGAGCTTGTCCGGCGACGGCAGCGCCGCTGGCGACGCTGGCGATGGCGGCGATGCTGGCGAGTCGGCGCCCGAAGACTGATCTGGAAGGAACCACCTCCTTCCGCTTTCCCGCGAGAGAGCCCCGAGTGAGCCGAGTGAAATCGATGCGCAGCTCCGAGATTCGCCAGAGTTTCGTCGACTACTTCCGCGAGCGCGGGCACCGGCCCGTGGCGAGCTCGCCGCTCGTGCCGCACGGCGACGCGACCCTTCTCTTCACCAACGCCGGCATGGTCCAGTTCAAGGACTACTTCACCGGCGCCGCGCATCCCGAGTACCCGCGCGCCGTCACGGTGCAGAAGTGCCTGCGGGTATCCGGCAAGCACAACGACCTCGAGAACGTCGGACCGTCGCCGCGCCACCACACCTTTTTCGAGATGCTCGGCAACTTCTCCTTCGGCGACTACTTCAAGGCGGAGGCGATCGAGTTCGCCTGGGAGCTGGTCACCCGGGTCTGGGGCCTCCCGCCCGCCCATCTGTTCGCTTCGGTCTACGAGCAGGACGACGAGGCCGCGGCGCTCTGGGCGAAGATCTCGGGGCTCGCGCCCGGTCGGATCGTGCGCTGCGGCGAGAAGGACAACTTCTGGGCGATGGGGGAGACCGGTCCCTGCGGCCCCTGCAGCGAGATCTACGTCGACCGCCGGCCCGACCTGCCGGAAGTGGGTTGGGACGAAGGTGCCGACAGCGGGCGCTACCTCGAGATCTGGAACCTCGTGTTCATGCAGTTCGAGCGCGCCGCGGGCGGTACCCTGACCCCGCTGCCTTCGCCATCGATCGACACCGGCGCCGGCCTCGAGCGCGTGGCGGCGGTGGTCGCCGGAGTGGACTCCAACTACGACACCGATCTCTTCCAGCCGATTCTCGCCGGCGCGGCGACCCTCGCCGGCAAAGCCTACGGGCGCGACGCCGAGCACGACACCTCCCTGCGGGTGATCGCCGACCACCTCCGCGCCACCGCCTTCCTGCTCGCCGATGGCGTCATTCCCACCAACGACGGGCGTGGCTACGTGCTGCGCCGCCTGCTCCGGCGGGCGGTGCGTCACGGCATGCGCCTCGGTTTCGAGGCACCGTTCCTCTGCCGGCTCCTGCCGATCGTCGACGAGGCGATGGCCGGGGCCTACGGCGAGCTCAAGGCGACCCAGTCGGCCTCGGCGGCGACCATCCGGGCGGAGGAAGAGAAGTTCTTCGACACCGTGGCGATCGGCTCGCGGATGGTGCAGGAGGGGATCGAGGAGGCCAAGCGCGCCGGCCGTCGCGAGCTCTCGGGCGAGCAGGTCTTCCGCCTGTACGACACCTACGGCCTGCCGATCCAGCTGCTGCGCGAGATCGCCGAGGAAGAGAAGTTCGCAGTCGACGAGGCCGGCTTCGAGCGCGCGATCGCCGGCCAGCGCGAGCGCTCGCGGGCCGCGACGGGCGACAGCCAGAAGCGGCTCGGCGCGCTGAAGGAGGTCCTGACCCGCCTCGGCCCGCTACCGCCGACGAAGTTCGTCGGCTACGAACACCTCGAGCTCCCGAATGTCCAGGTTCTGCGCGCGCTGCGCGCGCGGGGCGACGGATTCGAGGTCCTCGACGGAAAAGAGGCTCGAACAAGGGAGGGGGACGAGGGCGTCGTTATCGTCGACCAGACCCCGTTTTACGCCGAGTCGGGAGGCGAAGTCGGCGACGTCGGCACGATCGGCTGGCCTGGCGGCAGCGCCCAGGTTGTCGACACGCAGAAGGACGGCACCGGCGTCGTGCTGCACTTCGTGCGTTTCTCGGAGGGTGTCTTTCCTCTTTACCAGCAGCTTTCTCTGGCGGTTTCTCCGCAGCTGCGCCGCTCCATCCAGCGCAACCACACCGCGACCCATCTGCTGCACGCAGCCCTGCGCACCGTACTCGGGGAAGGGGTTCGACAGGCTGGATCTCTCGTCGCGCCGGAGCATCTGCGGTTCGACTTCACTTATGGGAAGCCCCTTTCGGACGCCGAGCGGGAGCGCGTCGAGGGGCTGGTCGACGAGTGGGTGCTGCGCGCCGTGCCGACGCGGATCACGGCCGACCGCGACCCCAAGGAGGCGATCGCCGCGGGGGCGATGGCGCTCTTCGGCGAGAAGTACGGCGACCGGGTGCGCACGGTGGAGGTCCCGGGGTTCTCGCTCGAGCTGTGCGGCGGCTGCCACGTCGGCAACACCGGCGAGATCGGGCCCTTCGTTCTGCGCTCCGAGCGCGGCGTGGCCTCGGGAGTGCGGCGGATCGAGGCGCTCACGGGAAACGGCGCGCTCGCCTTCCTGCGCCAGCGCGACGGCGAGCTCGCGGCGGTCGAGACGGCGCTCGGTGCGGCGACCGGGCATGCCGAATCCGAGCTCATGAAGCTCAAGCGGGAGATCCGTGAGCGGGACGCGGAGCTCGCCAAGATGCGGGTGCAGATGGTCTCCGGGGCGGCGTCCGCCGCCGAGGAGCAGGTCGTGGCCGGTATCCGGATTCTGGCGCGCGAGGTGCCGGCGGCGCCGCCGGCGGAGCTGCGCAACATGGCCGACCTGCTGCGCTCGCGGCTCGGCTCCGGCGTCGTCGTGCTCGGCGTGCGCCAGGAGGGCAAAGTCACGCTGATCGCCGCGGTGACCGAGGATCTCAAGGCGCGCGTTCCGGCCGGCAAGCTCCTGAAAGCGCTCGCCGGTCTGGTGGGCGGGTCGGGGGGCGGCAAGGACGACTTCGCCCAGGCGGGGGGCAAGGAGCCCGAGAAGCTCCCCGAGGCGCTCGCCGGGGTCGCCCGGGCGGTCGCGGAGCTGGCCGGCCGGGAGAGTTGAGCCGGCAGCCCCATTTCGACGCCGGGCCGATTGGGGGTAAAATCAAGGGGACGCCATGCGCCGAGCTCTGGGAATTGCGTGCTTGATCGCGGCTGCACCGGCGGCTTTCGCCGGGACGACCTCGATCCAGGTGCGCGAGGACGGCATGAAGGTGATCGTGAACGAGCCGTCCGAAGCCCGTTCGCGGCGCCTCTCGGGCCGGTTGCTCGCCGTACCGGACCCCCTGCTCGCCGCGGCGATCGACCGCTATGCGCTCGAACGCGACCTCGAGCCGCGGCTCGTGCAGGCGGTAGTGCAGGTCGAATCGGGGTACAACCGCAAGGCGCGCTCGAACAAGGGCGCGATCGGCCTGATGCAGCTCATGCCGGGAACCGCGAACGACCTCGCAGTTTCGGATCCCTGGGACGCGGAACAGAACCTGCGTGGCGGCACCAGCTACCTGCGGCAGATGCTCGACCGCTTCGGCGAGATCGAGCTCGCGCTGGCCGCCTACAATGCCGGTCCCGAAGCGGTGGCGAAATACGGCGGGATCCCGCCCTACGAAGAGACCCGCGACTATGTGCGGCGGGTGCTGCACCTCTTCGACGGCAGCGACGGCATGCTCGACGGACGCCGGGTCTTCATCGTTCGCGACGCCGACAATCGCGTGCGACTGACCACTTCTGGCGTGGTCCAGCCCTAGTCTCTCCGCCTGCCCACCGTTCACGTCCACCGGATGGCGAATCTTCCCAACATCCTGACTTCCATCCGGATTCTGCTCGTTCCGATCCTGGTCGTCGTCCTGCTGACCAAGTTCGACGGCAAGGAGTTCGTCGGTCTGGCGCTCTTCCTGCTGGCGGCGCTCACCGACTTTCTCGACGGCTACTTCGCCCGGCGCTTCAACCTGGTGACCCGATTCGGGCAGTTGCTCGACCCGGCTGCCGACAAGATCCTCATTGCCGCGGCGTTCGTCTCCCTGGTCGAGCTCGACGCCAGCGTCACGCCTTCCTGGATGGTGGTGGCGATCCTGGCGCGCGAGTTCGCCGTCAACGCGCTGCGCAGCCACGCCGCCCTGGAGCAGGTGGTGATTCCGGCGGGACTCTCGGGCAAGATCAAGACCGGCGCCCAGATCGTCGCCATTTCGCTGCTGATCATCTACAACAAGCTGGGTGAGTTCTCCCATCTCGCTCCGATCTCGCTCTGGGTCGCGGTAATCGTCACTCTCTACTCGGGCGCCGATTACTTCGTGCGTTACTGGCGCCGCCTGAACGCCTCCGCGGGCGGGCAGCGCCCGCCCGCTCCTCCGCAGCCTCCCGTGCCCGCTTGACCTCGCGCGGGATGCTCGAACGCCTGATCCTCTTCGCCGGCCGGCGCTACCGGCTGGTCTTCCTGATCTTCTTGATGGTCGTCGCGGGGAGCACGGCGCTCGCCTTCCGCCTGCGTTTCGACCCGGACGTGCTGCACCTGCTGCCGAGCAAGAACCCGGGAGTCATCACCTTCCGCGAGACGCTCGAGCAGTTCGGCAACGTCGACTACTTCGTGGTCGGCATCCGCATTCCCGAGGACGCGCCGCTCGACCCGTACGAAGCGCTCGCGGACGACGTCGCCCTCCGGATGAGCGAGTCCAAGGAGTACTTCCGCTCCGTCGAGTCGACGATCGGCCAGCCGGAGGAACTGCTGCGCGAGTTCCTGCCCCGGGCGATGCTCTTCCTCGATGGGCCGGACCGGGAGCGCCTGGCGGGGCAGCTGAGCGGCCCGGCGATCCGCGATCGCGCCCGGGAGCTGCGGCGTACTCTCGAGATGCCGCAGGCGGTGGCGCTCAAGGATCTGATCAAGCTCGATCCGCTGGGAATCTCGGGCATCTTCCTCGACCGCCTCGGCGGGCAGCGCGGACCCTTGGCCGTCGACTGGACGAGTGGCAGGTACCTGTCGCGCGACCACCGGCTGATGCTGATTCTCGGCAAGCCGACGCACCCACCCCAGGACATCGATTTCAATCGCCGGCTCTTCGAATCGATGGAGCAGACCGTCGCTACCGTGAGCGCCGGCTGGAGCGAACTGGCGGAAGGCAGCGACGCCCCCGTACCGGAGGTCTTCTTCGGCGGCCGTTACATGATCGTCCTGGACGACACCGGGCTCATCCGGCGCGACGTCATCGTCAACGCGCTGACCTCGATCCTCGGCGTGCTGATCCTGTTCTACATCGCCTACCGCCGGACTTCGCTGCTGCTGCTGGTCTTCTGGCCGCTCGCCTGCGGCCTGGCGATTACCTTCGGGTTCGCCGCCCTCGCCGTCGGCGTGCTCTCCTCGGCGACCGCCGGGGTCGCCGCGCTGCTCGTCGGCCTGGGAGACGATTTCGTCATTGTGCTCTACGGACGTTATGTCGAGGAGCGGCAGCGCGGTGGCTCGGTGATCGAATCGATGCGATCGATGGGCGGCGCGACGGCGCGCGGGGTGGTGCTCGGCGCCATCACCACTGCCGCGACGTTCTATGCCTTCCTGATCACCGACTTCACCGGCCTCTACCAGATGGGGCTGATCGTCGGAACGGGGGTGCTGTTCTGCCTCCTCGCCGTCCTCTTCCTGGTGCCGGCGATGATCGGCTGGAGCGAGGACCACCACAGCAAACGGGAGAGCGCGGCGCGGCTGCACATCTTCGCGTTCGGCATCGAGCGGCTGTCGCGGATCGCCACCCGGAAGCCGCGGGCGACCCTGGCGGTGGCCGGGCTGGTGACTGCGGTGGCCCTCGCGGCAGCGCCGAATCTCAAGTTCGACGACAACGTCGAGGCGCTGCGGCCGCCGGAGAATCGCGGCATCCTCGCCCAGAGCGAGATCAACACGCATTTCGGCTCCGGCTTCGAGTCGATGTCGCTGGTTCTCAAGGCGCCGACGCTCGCGGAGGTGCTCGCGCTCGCCGACAAGGCCGCCAGCGCCGGGCGCCGGCTGGTCGCCGAAGGACGCCTGGGGGGCGTCGACGCGGTGACCTCGGTTCTGCCGCCACCTGCCGCCCAGCAGGAGGCGCTCGACTGGATCGCCGCCGAGCGCGGCGACCGGCTCGACATGGCGAGAATCCGCGCCCAGTTCGCGAGCGCGCTCGAAAGCGAGGGACTGCGGATCGAACCGTTTGCCGACGGCTTCGACCTGCTGGCGAGCACGCTCGCGCCGGCGGGGCCGCTGACACGCGAGGGCATCCTCGCGGTGCCGCAGGGGCGGGCACTGCTCGATCGCTACCTGGTGGAGACGCCGGCGGGCTGGCGCAGCGTCGTCAAGCTCTACAACCTTCCCGGACGGCCGAAACGCGAGATTCCGGAAGCGGCGATCGATCTCGAGGCGAGCCTCGGTCCGCAGGCCACCCTGACCGGCATGAACGTCCTCTCCCGCAGCCTGCGGGGGGAGATCCGCCGCGATGCGCTGGTTTCCGGCCTCATCGGCCTGGCGCTGGTGGTCCTCCTCCTGTGGGTCGACTTCCGCAACCTGCATACGGCGGTGATCGCCCTCGTGCCGCTGCTCGTCGGCATCGTCTGGATGGTCGCGGCGATGGTGGCGTTCAATCTGCACCTGAATTTCATGAACATCTTCGTGATCACGATGATCATCGGCATCGGGGTCGACTACGGGATCCATGTCATCCATCGCTACCGCGAAGAGGAGAAGATCCCGGGCGGCGACCCGGCGGCCGCGGTCGAAGAGACCTCGCGCGGCGTCTTTCTCGCCGCCCTGACCACGGTCGTCGGCTTCGGCTCGCTCGCCACGTCCCACTACCCCGGCCTCGTCTCGATGGGACTGGTGTCGATTCTGGGCACCCTCGCGACCGCGCTGGTGGCGATTGTCGTGATCCCCGCCTACCTGTCGTTGCGCAGCACTCCGCGACCTTAGCGCCGGCGCAGCAGAAGGAGCAGCACGGGCCCGGCGGCGAAGCCGGCGAGGTGCGCGTACCAGGCCACGCCGCCCCCCCCATCGATTACCGCTCCGGGCGGCGCCGAGAGCGCCCCGTATAGCTGCAACAGGAACCAGAACGGGATGAACAGGAAGGCCCGGCTCTTCATCGGGATCACCAGGCAGCCGAGCGGCAGAACCCCGGCCAGGCGCGCCTTCGGAAAGAGCACGAGGAAGGCGCCGAGGACGCCGGCGATCGCTCCCGAGGCGCCGATGAGCGGCAGAGTCGAGCGCGGACTGAGGGCGATCTGCGCGGCGCTCGCGACGAGGCCGCTGGCAAGGTAGAGGATCAGGAAGCGGCGCAGCCGGAGCCTGCCCTCGACGTCGTCGCCGAAGACCGCGAGGAACGCCATGTTTCCGAGGAGATGGAGCCAGCCGCCGTGCAGGAAGAGGGCGGCGGCGAGACGCGGCAGACGGGACGCCATCTCGAGCAGCGGCCCAGGGGCAAGCGCCTCGGCCGGCGAAAGGGCGATTCGCGAGACCGCGGAACCGAGCCCCGCTCCGAGCCGCAGCTCCCAGACGAAGACCAGCAGGTTGGCGGCGACCAGCGCCCAGGTTCCCCAGGCGAAGCCCCGGGAGCGCCGCGAGTCCGCGAGCGGAATCAACGCGGGCGGGTGCCGGCGCGGAGCGGACCTTTCAACCGCCCCGGCGTCTGCTCCCGTACGCGATGGATTCGGAGGAGATTGGTGAGCGCCTTCTGGCGGATCGGGAATCCCATCAGGAGGATCACGCACTCGCCCGGCCGGACGAGCCGCCGCTCGAGGAGCTCCCGTTCGACGAGCTCGATCAGATCCTCGCGATGCTGCACGTCGCGCGGGAGATGAATCGGGCGCATTCCCCAGAGGAGCTGGATGCGCCGCGCGACCTGCGCGTCGGTGGTGAAGACGAAGGTCGGAACGACCGGGCGGTAGCGCGCCAGCCGGCGGGCGGTGAAGCCGCCCTGCGAGAAGGCGACAATGCGGCTGCCGTCGAGCTTGCTCGCGGCGTGCACTGCGGCGGCGGCGATGACATCGGCGATCTCGATCGCGCCCAGGGCGACGGTGGCTCCGTTGGCCCCGCTGGCTCTGGAAGAGGCGGTGGTCGAGTGTGGGTCCAGCCCCTCGGCCGGCGCCAGAGTGCGCGGAGCGGGAGAGGGAAACCTGCCGGCCGGGAGCGCCGGATCACGTGGCACTTCGCCGGAGAGAAAGGTCTTGAGCTTGTACTCCTCGGCCTCGACGATGATCCGCGCCATGGTCTTCACCGACTCCGTCGGGTACTTGCCGGCGGCGGTTTCGCCCGAGAGCATCAGTGCGTCGGCGCCGTCGAAGACGGCGTTCGCAACGTCGGAGGTCTCGGCCCGCGTCGGCCGTGGCTGGACCATCATCGATTCGAGCATCTGGGTCGCCACGATGACCGGCTTGCCGAGCCTGCGCCCGGCGGCAATGATCCGCTTCTGCAGCACCGGGACCTCGTGCAGGGGAACCTCGACGCCGAGATCGCCGCGCGCCACCATGACCGCGTCCGAGGCCGCGACGATCTCGTCGATGTGCGCGATCGCCGCCGCACGCTCGAGCTTGGCGACGATCGGAATCGCCGCACCATGCTGGGCGACGATCGCCCGGATCGCCGCGATATCGCGCGCCCGGCCGATGTAGCTCGCGGCGAGGTAGTCGGCGTGCTCCGCGACCGCGAAGGCGATGTCCGAAGCGTCCTTCTGCGAGATCGTGAACGGGAGCTTCGAGTCCGGAAGGTTGATCCCCTTGCGGGTCGAGACGGCGCCGCCGTGGAGCACCCGGGCGGCAACCGCCCGGCCTCGTTTGGCGGTGATCTCGAGCTCGACCAGGCCGTTGTCGATCAGCACCCGCTCGCCGACGCGCAAGTGGTGGAGGAAGTCGGGGTCGTCGACCGGCAGGTCGACGCGGGGCGACGGCTCGCCCAGCGTCAGATGCTCGCCCTGCCTGAGCTGGCGCGGCCCGCCGCTGAGCTCGCCGAGGCGGTAGCGCGGCCCCATGAGGTCGAGCAGAACCGGAATGTGCAGGCCGCGCGCTCGCGCCACCTTGCGCACCAGGCGGAGCGCGCGGCGATGGGAGTCCTGGGTGCCGTGCGAGAGGTTGAAACGCAGAACGTCGGCGCCGGCGGCGAGCAGCCGGTCGAGCATCCGCTCGTCGGCAGTCGCCGGTCCGAGCGTGGCGACGATTTTGGCGCGTCGATCCATGGGAGTCCGCGAAAGAGCCGCGATCCCCGGACAATACCGCGGTCTGATATTTTCCGTTGCATGTTCGAAGGTCTGCAGGACAAGTTCCAGGACGTCTTCCGCCGCCTGAAGGGCGAAGGCCGGATCACCGAGGAGAACCTTTCCGCGGCGTTGAAGCAGATCCGGCTAGCGCTGCTCGAGGCCGACGTCCACTTCCGGGTGGTCAAGGAGTTTCTCGCCCGGGTGGAGGAGAAGGCACTCGGCGAGAAGGTGCTCGAAAGCCTGTCGCCGGCCCAGCAGGTGATCAAGATCGTGCGCGACGAGCTCGCCGCGACGCTCGGCGGCGAGGACGCCCGCGAGCTCAGAATGGACGGCACCCCGGCGGTCGTGCTGATGTGCGGCCTGCAGGGCTCCGGCAAGACCACCACCTGCGGCAAGCTGGCCAAGCGCCTGGCCTCGCGCGGGCGCTATCCCCTCCTCGTGGCGGCGGACCTCCAGCGCGCGGCGGCCGTCGAGCAGCTCGTCCAGGTCGGTGCCCGCGTCGACATCCCCGTGCTGCGTCCGGAGCCCGGGGAATCGGTCCTGGCGCTCGTCCGGCGCTCGCTGCGCGAAGCCCGCGAGCGCGGCCGGGACGTCGTGATCCTCGACACCGCCGGGCGCCTGCACGTCGACCAGGAGCTGATGGCCGAGATCGCCGCGATCGCCGAGTCCGTCGCTCCGGACGAGATCCTCTACGTCGCCGATGCGATGACCGGCCAGGACGCCGTGCGCTCCGCCCAGGAGTTCGCGCGTGTGCTGCCGCTCACCGGAGTGTTGCTCACCAAGCTCGATGGCGACGCCCGGGGCGGCGCCGCGCTCTCGGTGCGTGCGGTCACCCAGGTGCCGATCCGGTACGTCGGCGTGGGCGAGAAACCGGAGGACCTCGAGCTCTTCTCGCCGGAGCGGATGGCCTCGCGGATCCTGGGCATGGGAGATGTCCTGGCGCTCATCGAACGGGCCCAGGAGACGGTCGACGCCAAAGAGGCGCAGCGCCTCGCGGAACGACTGAGCCGCAACGAGTTCACGCTCGAAGACCTGCGCGACCAGCTGCGCCAGGTCAAGAAGCTGGGCTCTCTGAAGAGCGTGCTCGGCATGTTGCCGAAGATGGGGCCGCTCAAGGGCTTGAGCGACGTCGGTGAGGCCGACGAGAAGCGGCTGGCGCACACCGAGGCGATCATCAACGCGATGACACTCGAAGAGCGGCGCACCCCGGGGCTGCTGAACGCCAGCCGCAAGAAGCGCGTCGCCCGGGGCTCGGGAACCTCGGTGCAGGAGATCAACCAGCTCATCAAGCAGTACCTGCAGATGAAGCGGATGATGAAGGGGGTCAAATCCGGCTGGATGAAGCGAGCCTTCGGCGGGGGCGGGGCCCCCGCCGGACTTGTCGGTCCGGGCGGCCTCGGAGGGGCCAGGAAAGGCGCCAGAGGGGGGCGGAAGGACCGATTCCCGGGGATGTGATATCCTTTTCTACTCAGTTTCCGCCGGCGGGAGCCCCCTCGGGCGGAGAGCAACCGCAACACCCAAGACCCTGGAGGTTGAAGCAAATGCTCAAGATTCGGCTCCGCCGGATGGGCGCGACGAACAAGGCCTTTTACCGGCTGATCGTTTCCGACTCGCGCAAGGCTACATCCTCGGCCGCCCTCGAAGAGGTCGGCACCTACGATCCGCGTCAGGACCCGCCGCGGATCCTGATCGACCGCCCGCGCATCGACTTCTGGGTCGGCCAGGGCGCGCTGCTCTCCGACTCCGTCAAGCAGCTCGTCGCCCGCTCCGCCGTCTGAAGTGGCGTCAGGAGTGACCGCCGCCGCCGATCTGCTCGCAGTCGTCCGCCTGTTGGTGGACGAGCCGAAGGAAGTGCGGGTGGACGTAGCGGCGCAGGGAAGGGATCAACTCCTCGAAATCCGCGTGCTGGACGCCGATCGCGGCAAGGTCATCGGTCGGCGAGGCCGCACGATCGAGGCGCTGCGCGCGCTGGCCGATATCCGCGGCGAGCGGGAAGGGCAGTCGTATGAGGTCGAAGTTCTCGACGACTGAAAACGGCACCGGCGGGCTCCCGGAAACGGTCCTGGTCGGCACGATTCTGCGTCCCCACGGCATCAAAGGCGAGGTCACCGTCGCACTCTGGAGCGACAATGAGCGGCGTTTCGCTCCGGGTGTCGAGTTCCAGGCAACCGCCGCCGTTCCTGCCGCATCTTCCGGACCTTCAACTCCCGTCCGCCGCGAGCGCGCCCTGCGGGTGGAGCGCTGCTCTCCCTACAAGGGCGGTCTGCGGATCGCGTTTGCCGGCATCGCGGACCGCGAAGCGGCAGAGAGCCTGCGCGGCCTCGAGCTTCGGGTCCCGCTGGCCGACGTCCCGGACGCGCCCGCCGGTGCCTACTATGTCTTCGAGCTCATCGGTTGCAGCTGCCGCGACGAGAGCGACGGCGATGTCGGCATGGTGGTGGACGTTCACGAGGACGGCGGCGGCATCCTGCTCGAGGTGGAGAAGGACGGCCGGCGATCGGTGATCCCCTTTGTCGAGGCCTTTCTGGTGCGGGTGGACCGCGAGGCGCGCCGCATCGACCTGCGTCTTCCGGAAGGACTGCTGGCCACGTGCGCATTCAAGTCCTGACCATCTTCCCCGAGCTCTTTCGGCCCTTTCTCGAGACCGCGCTTCTCGGGCGCGCCCGCGAGCGTGGGCGTTTGAGCGTGGAGGTGCACGACCTGCGGGATTTCGCCCCCGACCGTCACCGCTCGGTCGACGACGAGCCCTTCGGCGGCGGCGGCGGCATGGTAATGACCGCGCCGCCGTGGCTCGCCGCGGTGCGGCAGCTCTCGCAGGCGGCGGCTCCCTGGCGGGTGATGCTGTCGCCCCAGGGGCACCGGTTGGACGAGGCTAAAGTGCGCGAGCTCGCCGGGCGGGGCGATCTGCTCCTGCTCTGCGGGCGCTACGAGGGAATCGACGAGCGCGTTCGCCAGACGGTAGTGGACGAGGAGATCTCGATCGGCGACTTCGTCGTTTCGGGCGGCGAGCTGCCGGCGATGCTGCTCATCGAGGCGGTCTCGCGGCAGGTCCCCGGAGTCGTCCAGCGGACGGATTCGGTCGAACGGGACAGCTTTCGCGCCGGACTGCTCGATTATCCGCACTACACCCGTCCGGCGGAGGTCGAGGGTCTGCCCGTGCCCGCGGTCCTCCTCTCGGGCGACCATGCCGCCATCGAGCGGTGGCGGGAGCTCGAAGCTCTGCGTCTGACCCTCGAGAAGCGGCCGGATCTGCTGGCCAGCGCGCCCCTCTCCCCGGCTCAGGGCCGGGAGTTGACCCGCCTCCGGGCCGCGAAGCCGCCCGCCGAGTTGCCCTAAACGCGGAAAACTTAGATAATTACCGACTCGGAAGCCATCTGGACGGTTCTCCGGCAGGACAGGAAGAGGAAACGTATGCACACTTTGATCGATGTCGAGGCGAGCTACCTGCGCCAGGATGTTCCGGAGTTCCGCGCTGGCGATACCGTGCGCGTGCAGGTCCGGGTGAAGGAAGGCGACAAGGAGCGGCTGCAGGCGTTCCAGGGCGTCGTCATCGCCCGCCGGGGCAGCGGCACCCGCGAGATGTTCACCGTACGCAAGATTTCCGGCGCCACCGGTGTCGAGCGCATCTTCCCGCTGCATGCGCCGGTCGTGGACCGCATCGAGGTTCTGCGCCGCGGCAAGGTGCGGCGCTCGAAACTGTTCTATCTGCGCGGGTTGCGCGGCAAGGCTGCGCGCATCGAAGAGCGTCGCGACGAGGCACCGGCTCCGGCGCGCGGCTGAGCAAAGCGCCCGCGGCGAGAAATTGCGCGGGCCGGTTGGCGGGATATTCGGAGTGACGACGACGCTCGAACTCTGCTGCGAGGTCTACCGGCTTGGGCTGATGAGGGGGCTCGAAGTACGCCTCCACCAGTCAGGGTTCGCGCGAGTCGCGGGCGTCGACGAAGCCGGACGCGGATGCCTCGCTGGGCCGGTGGTGGCCGCGGCGGTCATTCCCGACCCGGAGCGGCTGATTCCCGGCGCCGACGACTCCAAGCGCCTCGGCCCGGAGTTGCGTGCGCGGCTGGCCGCCGCGATTCGCGAGACGGCGATCGCCTTCGCGGTGGTCGCGATTCCTGCCCGGATCATCGATCGCATCAACATCCTCGCCGCCACCCGGCTGGCGATGCGGCAGGCCATCGGCAAGCTGGCGGTGCGGCCGGATGCGATTGTGGTCGACGCCGTTACCCTGAAGGACCTGGCAGCGGAATCTCCGTCCTTGCCCACTCCTCCCTGCCTGGCGATCGTGAAAGCGGACGCCTGGAGCTACGCCGTCGCCTGCGCTTCCATCGTCGCCAAGGTGGAGCGGGATCGCATGCTCGTCGAGCTCGATCGCGACTATCCCTGGTACGGCCTCGCGCGCCACAAAGGGTACGGCGCTCCGGACCATCTTCGGGCGCTGGAACGCTACGGCCCGAGTCCGCTGCATCGCCTGACGTTCCGTTCCGTCCTGCCCCGGCTCGCCGAGGGGGCCGCCTGATGGCGATCGACCGGCCGCAGGTCATCGCTTCAGCGGAGAAGCTCGTCGCGCGCGGCAAGATCGAAGCGGCGATCAAGGAGTACCGCAAGCTTCTCGCCGAAAATCCGAACGACGCTTCGACGCTGAACCGGCTGGGCGACCTGTACGCGCGCATCGATCGCATCGACGAGGCCGTGCGGCTCTTCTCGCAGATCGCCGACCGCTACACGGACGACGGCTTCTTCGTCAAGGCGATCGCGATCTACAAGAAGATCATCAAGCTCGATCCGACGCGGCTCGCGGTCTACGAGCGGCTGGCGGAGCTGTATCACAAGCAGGGCCTGATCCCAGAGGCGCGGACGCAGTATCAGGTGCTGGTCGACTACTACCAGAAGCACAGCAATCCTGCGTCGGCGATCAGCGTGTTGCAGAAGATGGCGATCCTGATCCCCGACGATCCGGCGCCGCACGTCAAGCTCGCCGAGCTGTTCCACAGCCAGCAACTGACCGAGAAGGCGCTGGCGGAGTACCGCTTGATCGCCGACCTCATGCTGCGCCACAACAAGGTCGAGGAGGCGACGCAGGTCTACGCCAAGGCGATCGAGGCCGAGCCCGGAGACATCGCCTTCATCACCGACGCGGTGCTCGGCCTCAAGGATGCCGGCCACGTCGGAGCGGCGGCCCGGCTCCTGGCGCTCGCCGTCGAGCGGAATCCGCAGGCCGAGAAGATCGCCCGGATCGCCGGCCTGCAGCGCACGCCGGGTGCGCCCGCTGGCGAAGCGTTGCCGACCCCCACCGCTCCGCTCAAGGTCTCGGATGTGACGCGCGGCGGCGGCGATTCCGACGAGGTACTGCATCTCGATCCCGATCTGCTCGCGACGACGGAGATTGCGCGCGCCGCGCCAGCCGTGGACCCGGTGCGTTCGCCCCCGCAGTCCCAGTCCCAGCCCCAGGCTCACCCGCACCCTCGGCCTCACCCTCACCCTCACCCTCACCCTCCAGTACTGCGTCCCGTCGACGAAGGCGAGGTCGACTTCGTCCTCGAGCTGGCGGACGACCTCGACCTGCCGTCCACTCAGGTCAGCCCGACCGACGAAATGCTGCAGCGGTCGCCCGAATCGCCCTGGTTCGAAGGCGGGCAGGAGCCCGAAGTCGAGTTCGATCTCGATCTCGAGGGGCTCCAGTCGCTCGCTCCGGTCGGCGCTGTTGCCCCACCTTCGGCTTTGCCGCCGCCGGAGACGGCGCAGGCGATAGCGCCGCCAGCGACACCCGCATCGCCGCCGGCGTCGCTCGCACCTGCCGCCGCCGCGCCGGTACCTTCCGACGAGGCTTACGAGATCGACTGGAGCTTCGAACCGGAGCCGGCGCTCGACATCCCGGAGGTCGCACCGACGGCGACGCGGACGCCCGTGCTCAATCTCGAAGAGCTCGAGCGCACGTCGTTCGAGGTGCTGCCGACCCAGGTGTCGGGAGCCCGCCGCCAGGACGACCTTCTCGCCGAGGCGGAGGTCTTCCGCAAGTACGGACTGCGTGAGAAGGCCCACGACCGTTTGCGGGAGCTCCTGCACATCAATCCGCGGAATATCGGCGCCAACGGTCTGCTGGTCTCGCTCTGGATCGATGAGGGCAAGTACGACAAGGCGCTGGCGCGGGCCAATCAGCTCAAGCGTCTCGCCGAGGAAGGCAAGGACGAAAGCGTCTGGCACCAGGTGCGCAGTCGGCTGGTCAAGGCGGGATTCCGCGTCGAAGGCGAGGAGGTCGTCGCCCCGCCGACGGCCGTGCCGAAGAAGAAGGACAAGATCTCGGCGCTGCTCGACGACCTCGCCGGGCTGTCACCGTCGAGCGGACGCAGCGCGACGAAGCCGGCCAAGGCGCGTCCCGCCGCGACCGCTGCGGACCTTCCCGTCGTTCCAGTCGTCCCCGCCGTTCCCGTCGTTTCAAATGCGGCGCCCCCGCCAGCCTCTCCGACCGCCTCGACGCTGCCGCCGACGCTGGCTGCCCCGGGCCCGGCGATCGCCAAGCCGCCCGCTCCAGCCCCGATGGCCGAAGCTGCGCCGCCTCCCTCGGCTGAAGCGGCCGCCGAGCCGTCCGCTGAACCGTGGCACGCCGGTCTGCACGAAGCCGGCCCGCTCGACGAGGAGCTCCCCGAGATCGTCATCCCGATCGCGCGACTGCCGAAGACAGCGGTCCCCCTGGTCTCCCCTGCGCCGCCAGCGCCACCGGCGCATCCGGCACAGCCGCCGCATCCAGTGACCCCGGAGCGCATCGCCGCCGACGAGAGCCTCTCCTGGCTCGACCAGGCCGTGGCCGCGCCGGCGGTACACGGCGGCGGTGACGGCGAGAAGCTCTTCGACGACGAGGAGGGCTTCTTCGATCTGGCAGCGGAGCTCGAACAGGAGCTTTCGAAGGAGGACCTGCTCACCGGCCGGGATCTCATGCCGACCCGCAGGAGCAGTCCCTCGAAGAGATCGTCGAAGGATTCAAGCGCGGCGTCGCGGAGAGTCTCTCGGCGGAGGACTACGACACGCATTACAACCTCGGCATCGCTTACCGCGAGATGGGGCTGCTCGACGAGGCCATCGGCGAGTTCCAACTCGCCTCGAAGGAGCCCCGGTACCTGATCGATTGCGCTTCCCTGCTCGGCGGCTGTTTCCTCGAGAAGGGTCTCCCCGAGCTGGCGATCAAGTGGTACCAGCGCGGGCTGGAGATTCCGAAGCTCCCGGAAGAGGCCTTCCTGGGCATGCTCTACGACCTCGGCAACGTCTACATCTTCCAGAACGATCGCGACAAGGCGCGCAAGACCTTCGTCGAGATCTACGGCGTCAACTCGAACTACCGCGACGTCGTGGCGAAGCTGGCCGAGCTCGACCGGGCGCGCTGAACACGCCCTCCTTCATCCTGCGGCGGCGTTGCCCGCGCCCATACTCCGCCGTGAGCGCCGCCATGAGCGCCGGGAGCCTGCGGTAGAGCCGCTTCGGCTTGCGCTTCTTCGCTTTCGCCAGGGCGTAAGCGGTCAGCAGCGGCAGGCCGATGGTGGCATCGGTATAGCAGACCACCGCGTCAGGGAGCTTCTCCGGATCGACCTTGCCCCACGAGACGGCCTCGCCGGGAGTGGCGCCCGAGAGGCCGCCGGTGTCGGGACGAGCGTCGGTCACCTGCAGGAAGTAATCGTGCCCGGCTTCCGACGAGCCCGAGCACCTCCTGGATCTGCGGCTCGGTCTGCAGCATGAAGTTCTTGGGGCTTCCGCCGCCGAGGATCCAGCAGGCGCTCTTGCCGCCGGTCGCTTTCGCGTCCCAGACGATGGCCGCCGAGAGATTGACGTCGGCCGATACGTCGAACGCCAGCTTGGAGCCTTCGAGCGCCAGCGCCGCCACATTCATGCCGATCGAGCTGTCGCCGGGCGAAGAGGTGTAGATCGGGACTTCGTAGCGGTAGGCCGCGGCGAGAAGCGAAGTGCCGGTCGAGCCCCAGGTGCGTCCTCGACGCGCCGCGACGTAGCGGCCGACGCGATAGTGGAACTCCGGCGTCGACATCGGCTTGCTCGAACTCCGGCAGACGCATCACCTGGCGAAAGAAGCGTCGGTGTCGAGGAGAACCGTGTAGTCGAAGACGATGTCGTAGATTCGCACGACACCGGCGGCGCGCAGAGCGACATCGTCGGCGTGCGGGCTCCCGGCGTGGAGCGTCAACCCGAGGCGCGAGTGGGTGTCGTGGTAGAGGTTGGCGCCGGTAGAGATCGATCCAGTCGACGAAGCCCGCTTCGATGAGCGGCACGAGACGGGATTGCCGTAGCCGGCGGGAGTGAGCGCGCCGGTGAGGCTCATGCCGACGGTCGAGTCGCGCGCCAGCATTTTGCCGGCGAGCAGTTGGCATCCTTCGCGCAACCGCCCCGCGTTGTAGGAGGTGAAGGCCTGGTCGATCGCCTGCCAGACGGTCTCTTTGCCAGTGAGGGGCCTGGGATCGATGCGCTTGCCGGCGAGGAAGCCGGATTTCTTGCTGGAGTGCTTCATCGTCGGGTCGCTCCCTGGAAGTGGCCCGGGCGCACGCCGCGAGCCGCAGGAGTCTAACAGCGGCCGCTTCGATAGAATCCGTAACGGAGGCGTCATGAAAACCATCACACTTCTTCCCGGCGACGGCATCGGCCCGGAGGTCAGCGCCGCGACGTTCGCGTGATCGCTGCGGCCGGCGCGCGATTCGACTGGGAGCCGCACGCTCGCCGGCGCCGAGGCGCTCGGCGCAATTCGGCAATCCGCTGCCGCGCGAGGTATCGAATCGATCCGCGCGCACGGCGTCGGCCTCAAGGGGCCGGTGACCACGCCGATCGGCACCGGCTTCCACGTCGGTCAACGTGCGGCTGCGCAAGGAGCTCGACCTCTTCGCCAACCTGCGGCCGGTGCGAACTGCCGAGCGGTGCCGAGCCGCTTCGAGGGCGTCGACCTGGTCGATCGTGCGCGAGAACACCGAGGACCTCTACAGCGGGCTCGAGCACGTGGTCGTTCCCGGAGTCGTCGAGAGCCTCAAGATCATCACCGAGCGCGCCTCGACTGCGCATCGCCAGCTTCGCCTTCGAGCACGCCGCGCAAGCACGGCCGCAAGCGCATCACCGCGGTGCACAAGGCGAACATCATGAAGCTCTCGGACGGCCTCTTCCTCGACTGCTTCCGCGAGGTGGCGGCGGGGTACCCGGACGATCCTGGCCGACGACCGCATCATCGACAACCTCTGCATGCAGCTGGTGACGCGCCCCGAGACAGTTCGACGTGCTGCTGCTCGAGAACCTCTACGGCGACATCGTCTCGGATCTCGCGGCGGGGCTGGTGGGCGGGCTCGGCGTCGTCCCGGGAGCGAACTTCGGCGAGAAAGTGCGCGGTCTTCGAGGCGGTGCACGGCAGCGCCCCCGACATCGCCGGGCAAGGACGTCGCCAATCCCGCTGGCGATGATGCCTGCGGCGTGAGATGCTGCTTCGCCGAGATGCACGAGAGGTCGACGCGGCTGACGGATCGGCGCTGCGCCGGACAGGAGGTCGTGCGCCGGAGTAATTGACCCGCGACCTCGGCGGCACGGCCACCACCACCGAGTTCACCGAGGCGATGGTGCGCGAGATCGAGGCGGCCTAGCTGGCCTCCGGGACCGGCGGCCGGCTTCCCGCCGAAGCCGGTGCGAGAATCGACTGCGTGACCGACTCCCTGTTCGACGAGCCCGGCGGCCCGCTCCCGGCGCGTGGCAAGGAGGACGCCTCCGCGCCGCTCGCGGAGCGCATGCGGCCGCGGACGCTCGACGAAGTGGCGGGGCACCCGGAGCTGCTGGGCCCACGCGGCTTCCTCCGGCGGGCGATCGCCGAAGACCGGGTACCCTCGCTCATCTTCTGGGGTCCGCCGGGCTGCGGCAAGACGACCCTGGCGCGGCTCATCGCGGAGTCGACGAAGAGCCGTTTCGTGCCGTTCTCGGCGGTGACCTCGGGCATCAAGGAAATCAAGGAGGTCATGGCCGACGCGGTGAAGTTGCGCACGGCGACCGGTCGCCGGACGATTCTCTTCGTCGACGAGATCCACCGTTTCAACCGCGCGCAGCAGGACGCCTTCCTGCCTTACGTCGAGCGCGGCGACATCGTGCTCGTCGGCGCGACGACGGAGAACCCCTCCTTCGAGCTCAACGCGGCGCTGTTGTCGCGCTGCAAGGTCGTCATGCTGTCGGCGCTCGCTCCCGAAGACCTGGCGACGATGCTGCGTCGCGCGCTCTCCTCCCTGAGCGCGGCCTCGGTGCGAGCCGCATCGAGATCGGCGGCGAGGCACTGGACGCGATCGCCGGACTCGCCAACGGCGACGGCCGGCGGGCGCTCGGACTGCTCGAGCTTGCGGTCTCCGAGGCGGTCGCGGCGGGACTCACCACGGTAACCGTAGAAGGCGTCGCGCAACTCGCCCAGCGCAAGGTCCTGCTCTACGACAAGAGCGGCGAGGAGCACTTCAATCTCATCTCGGCGCTGCACAAGTCCCTGCGCGAGAGCGATCCGGACGCCGCCCTCTACTGGCTCGGGCGCATGCTCGCGGCGGGAGAGGATCCGAACTACCTGGCGCGCCGGCTGGTGCGCTTCGCCAGCGAAGACGTCGGCCTCGCTGATCCGCAAGCCCTGCCGCAGGCACTCGCCGGTTGGGCGGCGTACGAGCGCCTCGGCTCGCCGGAGGGCGAGGTCGCTCTCGCCCAGGTCGTCGTCTACCTCGCGCTGGCGCCGAAGAGCGTCGCGGTCTATCGCGCCTATAGCGATGTGCGCCGGGCGATCGAGGAGCGCCCGGCCGAGCCGGTCCCCCTCGCGCTGCGCAACGCCCCGACGAAGCTGATGAAGGGGCTCGGCTACGGCCGCGACTATGCTTATGCTCCGGACTCGGAAGAGGGCGTCGCCGGCCTCGAATGCCTGCCGGAGGCGCTCGCCGGGACGACCTTCTACAGCCCCTCGGGCATGGGTTTCGAAGCCCGGCTCGCCGAACGGCTGGCGGAGTTCGCGCGCCGGCGCCAGGCGGCTCGCGGGCAGCGGCGCCCGCGCTAGCCTGGGCTAGACTCCGCCCCTTGACCGTTGCCCCCGCGGGGGGAGGAGAGTCGCGATGAAGAAGTGGCTGCGCATTCACCGCTACCTCGGCGCTTTCTGCGCGCCGATGTTGATCCTGTTCGCCATTTCCGGTTCGTGGCAGGTGCGGAATTTCCACAAGGCGAAGAAGGACGGCTCCTACACGCCGCCAGCGGCGGTGAAGTTCGCTTCCGATCTGCACATGGCCGAGGATCTCGAGGGGCCGGCACAGTGGGCCTTC
Organism: Thermoanaerobaculia bacterium; assembly: GCA_963719555.1. Classification (GTDB taxonomy): domain Bacteria; phylum Acidobacteriota; class Thermoanaerobaculia; order Multivoradales; family JAGPDF01; genus JAGPDF01. The sequence goes on from CAVRCL010000001.1 coordinate 127,751, forward strand.
CGCGGCATCCTCTGGCTGGTTGCCGGGAGTCTCGTCGTGTCGTCGACAATCGGCTTGGGGATGGCCTTCCGCCTCGAGCCGGCGAAGGGCAGAGTCTGGCTCCTCACCCTCGCAGGCGTGGCGCTGCCGCTGCTGCTCTTCCTGCTCGCCCGCAAGTGAGGCCGGGGTGAGGCGCGCCCGGCCCGGGCGGCGCGCTCAGCGTTTCGCGGCCGACTCGGCGATCACCCGGGCGACCTCGGCGGCGGAGAGCAGCTCACCGAAGAGGTGGGGCGGCTGCCCCGGGCGGTAGAGCATGTAGAACGGGATGCCGTAGCGGCCGTGCTCGGCGAGAAAGCGGGCGATCGTGTCGTCGCGGTTCGTCCAGTCGGCCTTCATCGCCAGGACATCGTGGCCCTTGAACGCCGCGATGACCTCGGGGTTGTTCAGGATGAGACGCTCGTTCACCTTGCAGGTCACGCACCAGTCGGCGGTGATGTCGAGGAAGACGAGCCGGCCGGCGGCGGAGCGGCGCTCGGCCTCGGCGCGGTCGAACGGCGTCCAGGCGATCGCTTCCGACCCTTTGGCGGCCGCCGGCTGCAAGCTGTGCGCCGCCGGAGTGGCGCGCGCCGCGAAGAAGATCAGACCGACCGCGGTTGCCGCCGCGAACAGCCACCAGAGCCCGGTGCCGCGGCGCTCGAGTTCGGCGCGCTGGCGCAGCCAGAGAAAGAACGCGAGGCCGAGGAGGCCGAGCTCGAAAACCGCCAGACTGACGCTGTCGATCTGTCCGGCGAGCACGAAGATCAGCCAGACGACCGCGCCGGCGAGCAGGAAGCCCATGACGCCGCGCAGGGTGACCATCCAGGTTCCCGGCCGCGGCATCCACTTCACCGCCCCGGGGGCGGCGACGAGCAGCAGATAGGGGAGCGCGAGGCCGACGCCGACGGCGGTGAGAACCGCGAAGATCGTGCCGCCGCTCTGCCCGAGCGCGAACGAGAGCGCCGTGCCGAGGAACGGCGCCGAGCAAGGGGTCGCCATGAGGGTGGCGAAGAGGCCCGAGGCGAAATGTCCGCCCAGCCCGTCTCTCACTCCAGCACTGGCGCCGGCGCTCGCGCCGGCGTCGCCGAGCCGCGCCAGGCGGGCCGGCAGCGGAATCTCGAACAGCCCCCAGAGATTGAGCGAGAAGAGCAGGACCACCACCGTGAGGAAGGCGACGAAGCCGGGCTGCTGGAACTGCACCCCCCAACCGATCGCCGCCCCCGCTTGCCGCGCCAGGACCGCAGTCCCGGCGAGTGCCCAGAAGGAGACCAGGATGCCGGCCGTCGTCGACAGGGCGCCGATACGGATCGTGCGGGTCGACTTCCCCGAGGCCTGGACCAGCCCGAAGAGCTTGAGCGAGAGGATCGGCAGGACGCACGGCATGCCGTTGAGGATGAAGCCGCCCAGCAGGGCGAGGAACAGAATCGCCGTCAACGAGCGCGCCGCCACTGGAGGGGCGGATGTCGCCGCGGCTGCGATGGCCGGAGGCGCGGCCGCAGCAGGTTCCGTGGAGCTGGCATGCGCCGCCGGTACGGTCGTCGGCCCGGGGTCGGCGAAGTAGTCCGGGGCGGCGGCAACGCCCCCGGGACCGATCGTGAGGTCGACCGCGGCGCTGGTCTCGACCGGCGGCAGGCACTGGCGGTCGTCGCAGGCCTGGTAGCGCAGGTGCAGCACGAGCCGCACCGGGCCGAACGCGGTCGCCGCCGGCACGTCGAACCTCGCCACGATGCGGGTGCGTCCCTCGAGAACGTCGAGCTCGTCGTCGGCGAAGGCGAACTTGTACTTGACCGGCGCGGGATAGTCGATTTCGGCGACGGGCCATCCCGCGGGCGCTTCGACGGAGAGCGTCGTCGGAATGAGGTAGTCGTAGGTCGGGACGTGCGCCTGCAGGTGCCAGCCGGGTTCGATCTCCAGGCGCGCCGCTACCCGGACCGGGTCGCCCGGAAGGTAGGCGCTGCGGTCCGCCGCTCCCGAGAGGGTGGCCTTCTGCAGCCGGACCGGCGCCCTGTCGCCGGAGAACTGAGCGCTGCCCGGACCGGCGGCGAGCGCCGCAAAAGTCAGCAGAGCGAGCAGAGCGCGGGGCAAGCGGGCGGGGCGCCTGGCGCCCGTCCGTCCAACGCGATTCAGGAGCACAGCGCCGCGGAGTCGGACTTCAGGGACGAGTAGGCGCGCCGAGCGTCGGTCAGATAGGGGCTGCGCGGGTGGCCGCGCTCGAAGGCGGCGAGCGCCCCGGCAGCGCCGCTGCAATCGCGCTCGCCGCCGGCGATGAAGACCAGCAGGAGGTCGACGCGCTCGGCAATGCCGGCGCTCTGCGGGGTCTTGGCGCCCGTCGCGAGTGCGCTCTGGAGCTCGGCAGCGGCCTGGCGCGCGGCGGCGAATCGGCCGTCCATGCGGTAGGCGTCGGCGAGCTGGAGTCGGGTCCAGGCGAGGTCGTCCCCCTGGAGGCCGCCGTCGCGCAGCAGGCGCTCGAAGAGGACCGCAGCGCGGCCGCCATCGCCGCGGGTATGAAGCTCGCGTGCCCGACTCCGCCAGAGGAGCGGATCGGTGCTGGCGAGAGCGTCGGAATAGGTGGCGAGGAAGGCGTCGTATTCGCGCAGCTCACGCTCGAGCCGGGAGATCAGCTGATCGGTCTCCATGTAGCCTTCGATCTTGCCGAGCAGGCTTTTTTTCGGATCGAGCAGCAGCAGGGTCGGCAGCGAATCGGCCATGAAGCGCCGCTGCAGCTCGCTCCCGGCGGCACCGTCCTCGACGTCGACGCGCAGCAGCACGAACCGTTCGGCATAGGCGCGGAACCTCTCCTGCGTGAAGATCTCGCGCTCCATCGTCCTGCACCAGCCGCACCATCGGGCGTAGAGGTCGACCAGCACCGGCTTGCCGCTCTGGCGCGCGGCAGCGAAGGCTTCGTCCGTGCGCTGGTGCCAGACCGACGCGGCGGGCGCCTCCGGGGCGCCAGAGCCGACCGGCATGGGGATCGGAAAGGCCGCGGTCGCGAGGCTGGCGAGAACCAGGGCGGGAGCGGCGAAGAGCTGTCTTTTCATTGGGTTGGGTCGCCCTTGGGGTGGTCAAATTGGCCCGGCGGCGATGATAACATGCAAGCCATGGACCTATCGGCTCGCGTGCGGCGCATCGGCGAGTCCGCGACTCTCAAGGTCACGCGGCGAGCGATGCAGATGAAGGCGCAGGGGATCGACGTCGTCGACTTCGGTGCCGGCGAGCCCGACTTCGCCTCACCGGCGGTCGCCGTCGAAGCGGCGCGTCAGGCACTCGCCGACGGTTTCACCAAGTACACCCAGAACCAGGGGATCCCGGCGCTGCGCCAGGCGCTCGCGAAGCGCTACGCGCAGCGCTACGGCGCGCCCTGGACGGCCGACCAGACGCTCATCGCGGTGGGCGGCAAGGGAGCGCTGTTCGAGGTCGCGCTGGCGCTGTTCGAAGAGGGGCAGGAGGTCGTCCTTCACACCCCGGCCTGGGTCAGCATTCCCGAGCAGATTCGCTTCGCCGGCGCCACCGTCGTCGAGGTCCCAACCACCGGCGCCGACGGTTTTGTCGTTGACCCCGACGCGATGCTCGCGGCGATCACCTCCCGCACCCGCGCCGTCATCGTCAACTCGCCGTGCAATCCGACCGGCGGGCGGATCTCGCCCGCAGCGATGACCGTGATCATCGAAGGCTGCGCGGCGCGCGGCGTGCTGGTGATCTCGGACGAGACCTATGAGCGTTTCGTCTACGACGGAGCGGAGCCGTTCTCGGCAGCGTCGCTCGCGGAGCGCTTTCCCGAGACCGTCGTCGTCGTCGGTTCGTTCTCGAAGACCTATGCCATGACCGGCTGGCGGCTCGGCTACCTCATGGGACCGCGGGATCTCGTCGACGCCGCGGCGACGATTCAGAGCCACGCGACCTCGAACGCGACCTCCTTCGCCATGGTTGGTGCCCTCGCGGCGCTCGAGCACGCCGAGCCCGAGGTCGAGAAGATGATCGTCGAGTACGAGGCCCGTCGCGACCTGCTCATTCCGCACCTCAACGCGCTGCCCGGCTTCCGCTGCCTCCCTCCGGCCGGCGCTTTCTACGCTTTTCCGGACGTCTCCGCCTGCTACCGCACCGACGACAGCGGCGAGCCCGAGGGCTCGACGCGCTTCGCCGAACGTCTGCTCGAAGAGGCGCACGTCGCGGTGGTGGCGGGCGCCGCCTTCGGCGGCGACGACTACATCCGGATTTCCTTCGCCTGTTCGCGCGAGAACCTCAGGAAGGGCTTCGTCCGGATCCAGGAGTTCCTCGCCCGGGGATAGAGCCCACTCTGCGCGCCCATGTGCCGCAAGGAGTCGCCAGACCATCACCTCCATGGAGAAAACGATGACCCCACGCAACCTGTCTTCGCCCGGAACGACCCCGCGCGGCGCCTGGCTCCCGCGGCTCCCTCTGATCGCGCTGTTCACGCTGCTCGGTTTCCTGCCTGCCGCAGCTCCCGCCTTCGCCGCCGCTGAGGCGGGCGCCAAGCCGACCGTGGCCGAGGCCGAGAAGTTCATGGCCGAGGCGGAAGCCCGCCTCCTCAAGCTCTACATCGCGCGCGAGCGCGCCAACTGGGTCGCCGCGAACTACATCACCGACGACACCGAGACGCTCGCCGCCCAGGCACGAGCGCGGTGATCGCCGCGGCCATGGAGCTGGCCGCAGGAGGCGACGCGCTTCGACGGCGTCGCGCTGCCGCCGACGTCGCGCGCAAGCTCGAGCTGCTCAAGCTCTCGCTCACGCTGCCGGCGCCGGCCGACCCGGCGAAGAGCGAGGAGCTGACCCGCTCGCCGCCGGCATGAAGGCGACCTACGGCAGGGGCAAGTACTGCCCGCCGGCGAAGCCCGGCGAGCCGCTGGACCTCGAGCCAGCTCTCGCGCCGTCATGGCCACGAGCCGCGACCCGAAGGAGCTCGCGGCGGCCTGGGCGGGCTGGCACGCGATCGTCCCCGCCGATGCGCGGCAAGTACATGCGCTTCGTCGAGCTCGCGAACGAGGGCGCGAAGGAGCTCGGCTTCGCCGACCTGGGCGCGCATGTGGCGCTCGAAGTACGACATGCCGCCCGACGCCTTCGCGAAGGAGCTCGACCGGCTCTGGGAGCAGGTCAAGCCGCTCTACGACTCGCTGCACGCCTACGTGCGCGCGCGGCTGCGCGAGACCTACGGCAAGGACGTCGTCCCGCCGAGGAGGGCCGATCCCGGCGCACCTGCTCGGCAACATGTGGGCCCAGCAGTGGGGCGAACATCTACCCGCTCGTGGCGCCGGCGAACGCCGACGCCGGGCTTCGACCTGACGACGCTGCTCGAGGCGAAGAAGACGTCGACGCGCGGCAGATGGTGCGCTACGGCGAGGGCTTCTTCACCTCGCTCGGCTTCGCGCCGCTGCCGGAGACCTTCTGGGAGCGCTCGCTGTTCACCAAGCCGCGCGACCGCGAGGTCGTCTGCCACGCCAGCGCCTGGGACATCGACTGGGTCGACGACCTGCGCCTCAAGATGTGCATCGAGATCAACGCCGAGGACTTCGTCACCGTCCACCACGAGCTCGGCCACAACTTCTACCAGCGCGCCTACAACCGCCAGCCGTCCCTCTTCCGCGACAGCGCCAACGACGGCTTCCACGAGGCGATCGGCGACACCGTCGCGCTCTCGGTGACGCCGGCGTACCTCGTGAAGCTCGGGCCTCCTCGACAAGGAGCCGCCGCGCGGCAAGCGACGTCGGCCTTCCTGCTGCAGCATGGCGCTCGACAAGGTGGCCTTCCTGCCGTTCGGGCTGCTGGTCGACAAGTGGCGCTGGCAGGTCTTCTCGGGCGAGATCCCGCCGGCGCAGCTACAACCAGGCCTGGTGGGAGCTGAAGCTGCAAGTACCAGGGCGTCGCGCCGCCGGTGGCGCGCACCGAGGCCGACTTCGACCCCGGCGCCAAGTACCACGTCGCCCGGCGACACGCCCTACACGCGCTACTTCCTCGCCGACATCCTGCAGTTCCAGTTCCACCGCGCGCTCTGCGAAGACGGCCGGCTGCAGCGGGCCGCTGCACACGCTGCTCGATCTACGGCAACAAGGAGGCCGGCGCGAAGCTCGATGCAGATGCTGGCGATGGGCGCGAGCAAGCCGTGGCCCGAGGCGCTCGAGGCCGCTGACCGGCGAGCGCCAGATGGACGCCACCGCGATCCTCGACTACTTCGCGCCGCTCAAGACGTGGCTGGACGAGCAGAACAAGGGCCAGGTCTGCGGCTGGTAGATCTGCCGCTGATGACCGCCGGGATGAGGAGAGCTGGAGAGTGGGAGTCGAGACGCGCACCACGGGCGGGGCCTTCGGGTGCGGACGGCCGCTGGGCATTCCGATCCGGCTGCACTTCACCTTCTTGCTGCTCCTGCTCTGGTTCGGCATCGGCCGCGGCCAGCACGGGTGAGAGCTTTCTCTCCGGCGTCGGTCTTCATCCTGCTGCTGTTCGGCTGCGTCGTGCTGCACGAGCTCGGGCACGCGGCGATGGCGCGCGTTTCGGGGTCAAGACGCGCGAGATCGTGCTCTATCCGATCGGCGGCGTGGCGCGCCTCGAGCGGATGCCGTCGGGCAAGGCCGAGCTGCTGATCGCCCTCGCCGGACCGGCGGTGAATCTCGTCGCTCGCCGGGATGCTCGTCGGCCTGGCTGGTGGTCCTGCCAGGTGCGGATCCCGTTCTCGCCGCCGAGCTGCTCGCGGGCGGCGCGCCCGTGGTCTGGCAGTTGCTGATCCGCGAACCTGACGCTCTTCTTCTTCAACCTGGTGCCGGCCTTCCCGATGGACGGCGGGCGGGTGCTGCGCGCCATCGCTGCTCGATGCATGCCGGCCAGGAGAAGGCGACCGGCATCGCCGCGATGGTGGGCCAGGGGTTCGCGCATGCTGTTCGGGGCGGGCGGCCGTCCGCCGGTGAAACCGGTGCTCCTGCTCATCGCCTTGTTCGTCTTCCTCGGCGCCGGGCAGGAGGCGGCCTTCGAGCGCAGCCGCGCGGCGGTCGCCGGGCTGACCGCGCGCGGCCGCGATGGTGACGCGCTTCGAGACGCTCGCGCCGCAGGACTCGCTCGGACGGGCGGCCGAGATGCTGCTCGCCACCCATCAGCAGGACTTTCCGGTCGTCGACGCCTGGGGGCGGGTGGCCGGCATGCTCTCGCGGGCGGCGCTGCTCGAGGCCTGCGCGCACCGGCAAGGCGCGAGCGCGCGGTGCTCGACGTGATGGACCGCGAGCCTCGTGGCCGTGGCGCCGGAAGACGCCGCTCGAAGAGGTCCTGCAAGCTCCTCCAGAGCGCGACCGACCGCGGCCGATCCTGGTCTTCGGGGAAGAAACGGGAAGGCGGCCTGATCGGCATGGTGACCCTCGAGAACCTCGCCGAGCTGATCCAGATCTCCAGCCTCGAAACCCGCCTAGAGGCATCCGGAAATCAGGGCACGGATCTCCGGTCCCCCCTTTTCGGGCTAAGGCAAGCAGGCGTGGTTCCCGGTCTCGGGGGCGATCTCGGCGCGGAGCCAGGCGCGG
>CAVRCL010000002.1:0-151430 GCA_963719555.1 Thermoanaerobaculia bacterium
TCGACGAAGTAGTCGTAGGCGTTCTTGCCGAAGTAGACCGGCTGCACACCCAGGGCGCTGAAGAGCACCGGCAGGTCGCCGTGCGCGCTCTCGCGGCGCTCGGGGAAGTCGAGCTCGATCCAGGCCTCCTCGCCGGCTCCGCGCCGCGCCGTAGCCTGCCGGAGCGTGTCGAAGCGCGCCGGCTGGTCCGGCGCCAGGTGTCCGGACTCCCACAGCACGTGCGCCGAGGCGAGCGTGGCGTGCCCGCAGAGCGCGACCTCGGCCTTGGGCGTGAACCAGCGCAGGCTCGACGCCTCCCCCGCGGGCAGAGGAAGGCGGTCTCCGAGAGGTTCATCTCGCCCGCCAGCGCCTGCATCCAGGGGGCGTCGCGCTCGCGGTCGAGCAGGCAGACCGCGGCCGGGATTGCCGGCGAACGGCCCGTCGGTGAAGGCGTCGACGGTGTAGAGCGGCAGGGCATCGCTCGGCCCTCCTCAGGCTCTGGGCGAGCACCGTCCCGGCGATGAACTCGCCGATCGCGAGCGAGGCGGTGGCAGCGGGCGAGGGAGCGTTCAGGACGTGGAGCTGGCGCTCGCCCTCGGCGAAGACGAAATCGTCGAGGAGCTGCCCGAGCGGTCCATAGCCTGCGCGCGCACGCCGCAGCCGGCCGGGCGCACATGCGCTCGCCGATCTCGGGCACCAGGCGCTGCAGCGAGCGCACGAAGAGCCCCGGCTCCAGGCCCGGCGGTACTCCGCGAGGCCGATGCCGGCGTAGTGCGGCGCCATGCGCCAGAAGCCGGGGAAGGCGAGCATCGACGCCGCATCGCGCAGCGAGAAGCTCGGGCCGCGAGTAGCCGTCACGCTTCCAGGCGAGCACAGCGTTGGGGCCGGCCTCGATCTCGCCGTCGACGCGGCGGGTGAAGTGGACGCCGAGGAAGGGCAGTCGGGATCGGGCACCGGGTAGATGAGGTGGCGCACGAGCTGGCGGGCCTCGGGCGGAGCGCGTAGTAGTCGCCCCGGAAGGGGATGATGCGCACCACGGATCGAGGCCGGCAGCCGGGCGAGGCGATCGCTCGCCAGGCCCGCACAGCCGACGAGGAAGGCGGCCGCGAAGCGCTCGCCGCGCGCTCGACCTCGACGTCCGCCGGCCCGGCGGATCGCTCGACACGACGCGCGCCCGTGCGCACCTGCGCCGCCGGCGGCGCGGATCTCGTCCGCGAAGGGCCTCGGCACCGCGACGTAGTCGACGATGCCGGTCTCGGGCACGAACAGCCCGGCGATGCCGCGCGGCGTGCGGCTCGTGCTCCCGGAGCCGGCGGCATCGAGCCGTTCGATCCCGGCGAGACCGTTCTCGCGTCCGCGGCGTTCGAGCTCGTCGAGCCGCGGCAGCTCGTTCTCGCGCGACGGCGACGACCACCTTGCCGCAGCGCTCGTGCGCGATCCCCTTCTCCTCCGCGAGGCGGAAAATCGCCTCCCGTCCAGCGGCACAGAGCTGCGCCTTGAGCGAGCCCGGCTTGTAGTAGAGGCCGGAGTGCACGACGCCGCTGTTGTGGCCGGTCTGGTGAAAAGCGAGGCGGTCCTCGGCCTCGAGCACCAGGCAGCGCAGTCGACCGTCGAGCGCGAGCGCCCGCGCCGTCGCCAGACCGACGATCCTCCGCCGACCACGATGACATCGAAGGCGCACATCGCCGACGGATCCTCGCATATCGCCCCGGCGCAGCGCCAATGCACTTTTCATTGCCCCGCCGGGCGCAATCCTCTGCAATGATCGTTTCCGCCCGGCGGTTTGCGCCCGGGACACCCTCGAAAAGGAGCCTCGCCATGTGGAAGCGCGACAACGAACCTGCCCCGCCGCCGACCCCTGCCGCAGCACCCTCGTCCGCCCCGCGCAGCGATCGTGCCGAGCGCAGCGATCGCATCGAGCCCGAGCCGCCGGTGGCACGGGCGGCCGAGAGCACCTCGCGCGCCGTGATCGGCGCCTCGCTCGAGCTCCAGGGCGACCTCTCCGGCAATGAGGACCTGCTCGTCGAGGGACGCGTCCAGGGACGCATCCAGCTCTCGCAGCACGCCGTGACCATCGGTGCCAAGGGCCGCGTCTCGGCCCAGGTCCATGCCCGCATGGTCTCGATCGAGGGCGAAGTGGACGGAAACCTGGTGGCCGAGGAGCTCATCGTGCTCAAGAAGAGCGCGCGGGTTCGCGGTGACCTCGTTGCGCCGCGCGTCGTGATCGAGGACGGCGCCCGCTTCAAGGGGACGATCGACATGGAGCCCGCGAAGCCGTCGCAGGCGGCCGGTCCCGCCCGCTCGCGACCGCGACCGACGCCGCCCCGAAAGCCGGCACGCAGGCGGTGATGCCGGCGCCGACGGGCAGCGCTGGCGGCAGCAAAGTGGGTTGAGAGCCGAGCATCCATCTCCGGGGTTGAAGTCGGCGATCGAGCACCTGCCGCGCCCGGGCGCCTCGGTGCTCGACCTGGGGTGCGCGCTGGCCGCGAACGTCGACTTCTTCCACCCGCTCGGCGTCCGTCTGCGGATCGCCGACTTCGACCGCACGGTCGACGAGGAGGAGGCGCGCGACGCGATTCCCTCGCTGTGGGAGCGCCGCCTCCCCCACCTGCTCCCGTTCCACCCCGGCGAACGGTTCGATCTCGTTCTCGCCTGGGATCTGCCGAACTACTTCAGTCGCGAACGCTGGCTCGCGGTCGCCCGGCGGATCACCGAGCGCCTCACCCCCGGCGGCGCGCTCCACATGCTGGTCCGGGTCGGCGCGGAGATGCCCCGACAGCCCTGCAACTACCGGATCGTCGAGCCGGGAACACTGTCGGAAGAGATCCTCTCCGCGACGACGGTGCCGGCTCCCCGCCTGCCGCACGCCGACGTCGAGAAGCTCCATCCGGGCCTGGTCGCGCCACGCAGCCACCTGGGCAAGCACGGCATGCAGGAGTACGTCCTCGAGCACGCCGCCGAGCACAACCTGCCCCCCCGCCCGACCGCCCAGCTGCGCAAACGCGCCGCTGAAGTCCGGGGCGAGACCCCCGCCGGAGCTCCGGGCACGGCGGTCCTCCAGCGCCTTGACTTACGCCTGTTTACGCCTCATGATCGCTCCCCGGCGCCCGCGCGTCGGCAACGATCCCGATGGCCGAAGCACTCGCCACCCCGCCCCCTCTCGCCCGGCTGCCGTCCGTCCTCACGCGTCTCTCCGGGCCGCTCGCGGGGCGGGTGCGCAGCGGCCGGGATTTCGCCGCGCTCCAGGGGATGGCCCACGACGAGCCCCGGCCGGCCCCCTGGAGCACCGCCCTGCCGGGTCTCGCGCGCCTCCTCCCCGGCGGGCTGCCACGCGGCGAGCTGGTCGAGCTCACCGCCGGCCGTTCGAGCGGCCGCTTCGCCTGCGCGCTCATGCTGCTCGCGGCGGCCACATCGGCGGGCGAGAACGCCGCCCTGATCGATCTCGGGGACGGCCTCGATCCCCAGTCCGCCGCTCCCGCCGGCATCGACTGGACGCGGCTGCTCTGGGCGCGGCCGCGCGCCGTCCGCGAGGCGCTCGCCGCGACCGAGGCGGCGCTCACCGGCGGGTTGCCCCTCGTCCTCGCTCGATCTCGGCTTGCCACCGTTGCCGGGCGGACGCGGCGCCGAGGCGATGTGGCTCCGCCTGGCACGCAGCGCCCGCCAGCACGACGCCCTGCTCGTCGTCACCTCGCCCTACCGGGTCGCCGGGCCGGCCGCCTCGACGGTGCTCGAGCTCACCCGCGGCCACGCCCGGTGGAGCGGCGCCGGCGCCGCGCCGCGCCTGCTCGAGGGGGCCGACGGGCGGCTCACCCTGACCAAGGCCCATCGCCTCCTCGCCCCGCAGGCGCAAGTGCTCCGCCTGGCGCTGCCGGCATGAGCCGCCTGCGCCTGCCTGCTGGGTGCCGCTCTTCCCGCTCGCCGCACGCCTGCGCGCCGAGCCGGAGCTCGCCGGGGAGGCGCTCGCCGTGACCGCCGGCAACGGCGCCGCGGCCCTGATCGTCGCCGCCACCCGTACCGCCCGCCGCCTCGGCGTCACGAGCGGCATGACGCTCACCCAGGCGCGGGCGCTGGTGCCGAAGCTCGCGGCGAGAAACCGCGACGGCGCCTGCGAGCGCGCCGCCCAGGAAGCGCTCGCCGAAATCGCCGAGCGCTTCTCGCCGCGCGTCGAGATCGCCGGGCCGGGGGCTCGTCTTCCTCGATGCCGACGGCCTCGCCGGACGTTTCCGCCCCGGTTCGCGAGCCGACGCCGGACTGGACCCCCGAGCGCGAGCTCGGCCGTGCGCTCCTCGCCGCGGCCCGGCACGCCGGCTGCCGGCGCGGGTCGGCATCGCCGGCAGCAAGCTCGCCGCACAGGTGGCCGCCCAGACCGCCGCTGGCTCCGCTGGCTCCGGTGCCGGCGACGACACCGCACCGCGCGTCGTCGCGCCGGCGGCGAAGCCCGGTTCCTGGCGCCCTTGCCGCTCGCGCGCCTGGCGCCGGAGCTCCGGCTGGGCGAGACCCTCGCCCGCTGGGGACTCAGCATCGATCGGCGACTTCGCCCGCCTGCCCGCCGCCTCCGTAGTGAGCCGGCTGGGACCCGCAGGCGCGGAGCTCCACACCGTCGCGCGCGGCGTCGATCCACGGCCGCTTCTGCCCCGCGAACCGCCGCTCGATCTCGCCGAAGGCAGCGAGCTCGAGTGGCCGCTGGTGACGCTCGAGCCGTTCCTCTTTCTCGCCCATGCGGCCCTCGACCGCATCTGCACGGCGGCTCGAGATACGCGGCCTGGGCTGCGCCCGCCTCGCCCTCGAGCTCACCCTCGAGCCCGCCGGGCACGACGCGCGCGCCTGGGATCTGCCGGCGCCGACGCGCGATACGAAGACCCTCCTCACCCTCGTCCGGCTGGCGCTCGAAGCCCGTCCTCCGGGCGCCGCGAGCGCCGAAGGCGCGGTGGCGATCGCCGCCTTCCTCTTCACCGCGACCCCCGATCGCACGCGACCGGAGCAGGGCACGCTCTTCGGCCCGCCAGCGCTCTCGCCGGAGCGGCTGGCCACGACGCTCGCCCGGCTCTTCGCCCTGCTCGGGCCCGATCGCGTCGGGTCACCGCGGCCGGTCGACGGCCACCGGCCCGAGCGCCTCGCGCTGGTGCCGTTCGCGCCGCCGGCGGCGCCCATGATCTGCAAGGGGACGCCGCGCGCGGGCGCGCTGGCGAATGCGCCCTCCGGCAAAGGTCTGCTCGCGGTGCGCACCTTGCGACCGCCGATCGAGCTCGAAGTGCTGGTCGGGCCGCGTCCTGCCGACCGCGAGCCCGCGCCGACCCACATCCAGAGTCTCGCGAACGAGAGCAATGACAAGCGCCCCACCATCGCCGGCGCGGTGCGCATCGCCGCCGGCCCCTGGCGGCTCGAGGAGGGCTGGTGGAGTGATCGGCCGGTGGCGCGCGAATACTGGGACGTCGAGCTCGACGCCGCCGGCCTCTTCCGTATCTACCGCGACGTCGCAACCGGCCGCTGGTCCGCCGACGGGGTCTACGACTGAGGCTGATCCTGTGCCGCAGTTCCTCGGGAGGACGCGAGCCCCTGTGAAACCGTTTCCGCCCCGATCGTGAGCGAGCTGGCCAACCTCCCCGAGCGGGTCCTCGAAGCGCTGGACGATGCCGTCATCGTCATCGACGCGGAGGGAACGATCCTGTGGACGAGCTCCCGTATCGAGGCGCTCTGGGGTTACACTCCGGCCGAGGTCCTGCGCAAGAAACTGCAGTTCCTCATCTCTTTCGAAACCAGCGATCTGCTGCCGGACAACGGCGGGCGACGGATCGCGCCTGCGCCCGCTCGAGGCCTACCGCAAGAACGGCACCACCTTTCCGGTCGGCGTCGTCCAGGTCACCGCGCTCGCCGGCCCCGGCAAGCGCATCCTGGTGCTGATCCGCGACCTCTCGGAGATCCGCCAGGCGCGCGAGCGCCTGCGCCAGCTCGAGAAGGCGCTCGAGACCGCGCAGGTGGGCGTCGCGATCACCGACCGCAATCTCGCCGTGCTGTGGGCCAACCCGGCGCTCGCCGACATGCACGGCGCCGGCCGCGAGAAAGTCGTCGGGCGCAAGCTCGCCGAGTACCTGCCGGCCGATCTCCAGGATCTCGACTTCCGCAACCTCGCGGGGTTGAAGAGCCTGCGCCGCGAGGGCGAGAACTACCGTCTCGACGGCTCGGCCTTCCCGGTCGAGCTGCTCTTCGATCTCGTCCTCGACGAGCAGAACGAGCGCCTCGGGGGTCGTCGCCGTCTGCCAGGACATCAGCGAGCGCCGGCGGGCGGAGGAGGCTCTGCGCGACAGCGAGGAGCGCTACGCTCTCGCGGTGCGCGGCGCCAACGACGGCATCTGGGACTGGGACCTCATGACCGACCGAGATCTACTACTCGAATCGCTGGAAGTCGATGCTCGGACTCGATGAGGAGGAGGTCCGCCGACGCCCGACGCGTGGTTCTCGCGCGTCCATCCCGAAGACCTGCCGGGACTGCGCGCCCGCCTCGACCGCCACCTCGCCGGCGCCGCCGAGATGTTCGAGCACGAGCACCGTCTGGAACACCGCGATGGCAACTACCGCTGGATGCTGGCGCGCGGCGTCGCGCTCCAGGGCAAGCGACGGCAAACCCTGCCGCATCGCCGGCTCGCAGACCGACATCACCGACCGCAAGGTCCACGATCCGCTCACCGGCCTGCCGAACCGCGCGCTCTTCCTCGACCGCCTCGAGCGCGCCCGGGCACGCGCCAAGCGCGGCGAGTCGCAGCCTCTTCGCGCGTGCTCTTCCTCGACCTCGACCGCTTCAAGGTGGTCAACGACAGCCTCGGGCATCCGGTCGGCGACCAGCTCCTCGTGGCGGTCGCCGGACGGATCGAATCGTGCATCCGCCCCGGCGATACGGTGGCGCGGCTGGGCGGCGACGAGTTCGCGGTGCTCCTCGAAGAGATCGCCGAGTTCGACGAAGCCACCGAGGTCGCGAGCCGCGATGCACGCGGCCTTCACGCATTCCTTCGCGATCGGCGAGCGCGAGCTCTTCGTCACCGTGCTCGATCGGCATCTCGCTCGGCAGCTCGGAGAGCGCAGACCTCGGCGGAGCTCCTGCGCGACGCCGACACGGCGATGTATCGCGCCAAGATCGCCGGCCGCGGCCGCTCGCAGGTCTTCACCGGCGAGATGCGCAGCGAGGTCCTGGCGCAGCTGCAGCTCGAGAACGACCTCCGCCGCGCGGTCGAGCGGCAGGAGTTCGAGGTCTACTATCAGCCGATCCTCACGCTGAAGCAGCGCGGCCATCGACGGCTTCGAGGCGCTGGTGCGCTGGCACCATCCCGAGCGCGGCCTGGTCGAGCCCGCGCAGCTTCATCAGCGCCGCCGAGGAGACCGGCATCATCGTGCCGCTCGGCATGTGGGTGCTCGAGGAGGCCTGTCGTCAGCTGCTGTCTGTGCGAGAGAGGCCGACCCGGCCTGGGCGAGCTCACCATGAGCGTCAATCTCTCGCCCAAGCTGTTCGCCCAGCCCAACCTGGTGCGCGAGATCGCCGCCACCCTCGAGCGCGCCGGTTTGCCGCCGCGGCTGCTCAAGCTCGAGCTCACCGAGGGCATCCTGGTCGCACAATCCGCACGCCGCGAACGCCATGCTCAAGGAGCTGCGCGCGATGGGTATCGGCGGTCTGCATCGACGACTTCGGCACCGGCTACTCGTCGCTCTCCTACCTCACCAGTCTGAACGTCGACGTGCTGAAGATCGACCGCTCGTTCATCCACAACCTCTCGAGCGGCGGCACACGACGGCGCCGAAATCGTGCGCAACATCGTCCGCCTCGCCGCCGGCCTCGGCCTCTCCGTGGTCGCCGAAGGGGTCGAGACGCTCGACCAGCAGCGACCAGCTCGACGGCGATGGACTGCGAGTTCGTCCAGGGCTTCCACTTCAGCCGGCCGGTCGACGCCGACACGGTCTGGGCGACGCTACTCCACCACGGCTGAGCCGCCGCCGCCCGCGCGGCGAGCTCCGTCCACAGCCTGCGACCCATCGCCGTGCGCCGGATGGGGGCGTGAGCCTGCGCGCGAGGCAGCGTGCGCGCGATCCAGTCTCCCGGCAGAAAGAGCAGCACCGCCGCGAGCGGAACGGCCACGAAGGCGAAAACGAGCGGCTCGAGAAGCGTCTGCGGCAGGCCGAACGGCGCGAACATCCAGTTCAGGTTCTGTTCGCGCGTGCCGGCGAGGACCCCGAGCGGAAAGAGCACGCCGGCGATCGCGGTCTGGAGCTTCCAGCCGCGCCGGTCGTAGCCCAGCCGGCGCACCACCCAGATGAGCAGCGGAATCGTCCACAGGTGAAAGAGCGAGAGGCCCGCAGCCAGAGCGGCTTCGCCGGGTCGAACATGTACTCCGTGCCGCCGACCGGATGGAAGCGAAAGAGCAGGCCGGAAAGGAAATCGACCGCCCAGACCAGCTGGATCAGGAACACACCGGCGAGCTGCGATGACGCGAGCAGCGGGCTTTCGATCCAGATCGCTCCCAGCAGTACCCAGTTGGCGAAATCGCACAGCCAGAGGAAATTCGCCGGCCCGTTGTGCTGCCAGTAGACCGGCACCCAGACCACCATCCAGGCGGTATAGAGGAGCTTCGCGGAGAGTGGGATCCGGTTCATGGAGAAGGAAGCGTAGGCCCGAAAACGAAAGGGCTGGAACCCGCGAGGATTCCAGCCCTGGATGCCCGTCCGAAGCCCCGTCAGGTCAGAAGCGGAAGCCGACCTGGCCGGTGATCTTGCGCGAGATGATGTCGCCGTAATAGTGCTGCTGGATGTCCTCGTCGAAGATGTTCGAGCCGATGACCTGCAGCGTCATGCGCTCGTCGAGGAGGCGGAAGCCGACGGCGAGGTTGACCTGGGTGAAGGCGTCGGTCGATCCGACGGCGAGCGGCACGTCGGCCCAATAGGCCTCGTCCTGGTAGTTGACATTGGTGTTGACGAAGAAGCCGCCGTTGTCGAAGGAGAGCCCGAGGTTGGCGCGCCACTCCGGCGGCCGGTTCTGCGAGGTCTCTGCGTCGTCGATGCCCTTGAAGGTCGGCTCGTCCTGCCAGGAGGCGTTGGCGAACCAGGACCAGTCGGTGCCGATGCGCTGCTGAAGGGTGAACTCGACGCCCTGGTCGGTGGTCTCGCCGATGTTGCGGTAGCTGAAGTCCGACGGGATGTAGGCCGGCGAGACCGCGATTCGGGCAGGTCACCGGACCGGTCCCGGCCGGCGAAGAGGAAGCAGAAGGCCAGGCTCGGCGGCAGCGGCGGCGGAATCAGGCCGAGCGGGAGATTGCCCGGCCCGTAGTACCTGCGAGGTGTAGAAGTCGATCGAGTCCTTGGTCACGTTGTGGTACGCCGCGACGGTCATCGTGACGCCATTGTCGAACGATCCGACGTAGCCGATTTCGTAGGCCGTCAGGTGCTCTTCCACCAGATCGACGTTGCCGACGGCCGTCGCCGGCAGCAGCAACGGCGCAGCGCCGACGAGAATCGTCGCGTCGAGATAGTTGTTGATCGCCGACGGCGTGCGGAACGCCTCGTTGTAGGAGACGCGGAAGGTGTGGTGCGTGTTCGGCGCGAAGAGCAGGCTCGTGCGCGGCGTGAAGACGCCGTCGATCGGGTCGATATCGTCGTAGCGGCCGCCGATGACCCAGCGCACCTTGTCGCCGAGCAGGATCTCGTCCTGCAGGAAGACGCCCCACTCCTGCTTCTTCGTCCCTTGCGGGGCGATCTCGAGGTCGAACTTGCTGTCGCGGTAGTTCGCGCCGTAGGTGAAGATGTTGTGCGCGCCGGCGACCGTGGTGTTCGAGAGATCGAAATTGTAGGTGTCGGTCGTTGAACTTGAAGCCGAGCGGCTGGCCGTCGGTGCCGACGCTCACCAGGTTGGACGAGTCGGCGCTCGAGGAAGTTGGCGAAGAAGCCGACGCGGAAGGCCGACTTGTTCCAGTCGAGCTTGCCGTAGGAGAGGTCGGAGCCCTTCTTGATGTCGAACGGTCCGATGCCGGTGTGGATGATGCCGTCGGTGCCAGCATAGCCGGCGCCGAGCCGAGAAGACGCGTCAGTCGGCGAGATCCCAGTCGAAGCCGCAGGTCACCCTTGGGCTGGGCGGTGCCCTCGTTCGCGAAGTTCTGCACCCCGGGGATCACCGGCCGCTCGTAAGGATCCTGCTCGTAGTAGCCGCCCGAGATCTTGTAGCCGAAGCGCCCGGACACGCCGGCGTGCGCAATGCTGCCGTAGAGCGGTGCTGAGCTCGCCGCCGCCGAAGCAGGAGGCTGGTGCCGACCATCTCCTTCGGTCGCTTGGTGATCAGGTTGACCACGCCGGTCATGGCGTTGGCGCCCCAGACCGCGCTGCCCGGTCCGCGCACCGCTTCGATCTGCTTGATCTCGGTGGTGTTCACCGGCAGGAAGTCCCACATCACGAAGCCGAAGAAGTCGAGATAGAGCGACCGGCCGTCGACGAGGACCAACTGCGAGGTCGACAGGGTGTTCGTCGAGCCACGCGCCGTCATGTTGATGTCGCGGGCGCTGGTCTGCGAGACGTTGAGGCCCGGGACGTTGCGCAACAGCGCGCCGTAGTTGTCGGCCGGGATCGATTCGATGTCTTTCGCCGTCAACACGGAGATCGCGGCCGGCGCCTCGTTCAGCGATTGCTCGGTACGCGATGCGGTGACGACGATGACCTCTTCGACCGAGCTCGCCCGGCTCTTCCGCCGGCGGCGCCTCTTCCTGCGCCATCGCCGGAGCGAGGGCCAGCGCCAGCGCTGCGAGTATGGCTGACCACAAGCGCTTCTGATCCATGTCTGCCTCCGTAGTGCATTGAAGGGGCCGCTTCAGACGGACCCGATATCTCGAAGATTTCGCTGGCGCGGATCGTAACCCAGTAATACCCATTCTGCTACCATGACTTCGGAGGTCGCCCAGTGCACTCTTTTCGCCACATCGTGATCGGATTCGACGGCCAGGAGGACGGCCACCGGGCGACGCGCTGGGCGCGCGGAGTCGCACGGCCATCACCGGAATCGACCCTGCATCTCACCCACGCGCTGGCGCTCCCGGCGGTGCCGATGCACTCGCTGAAACTCTCGGCCGAGGAGCTCCTCGAAGCCGCGGAGCGCGACATCCGGTGCCAGCTCGAAGCGGTCCGGGACGAGCTCATCGCGGACGGATTCGCGGTCGAGGTTCACGTTCGGCGTTGGCTTCCGGCCGACACGCTGATCGAACAGGCGGAAGCACTCGCAGGGGCCTTCATCGTGGTCGGGCAGCACGGCGGACGGGCGCGGCGGATGCTGATCGGTTCGACGAGCGGACGGGTCTCGCGCGAAGCCCGGGTTCCGGTTGTCGTGACGCGCGGCGCGGTTCGTCCGAGTCCGCCGCGGCGCATCCTCGTGGGAGCGGACGGCTCGTCCGGAAGCCGCGCCGCGTTGACCGCGGCCCGCGCCCTTTTCCCCGAAGCCCGCCTCCTCCTGGCGGGGTTCCGGGATCGCAACGGCGGACTCGACAGCCAGGCGCTTGCCGGCTTCGCGCAGTCGGCCGGAATCGCACCGGCGCAGGTCGAGCTTCACGCCGCCGAGGCCGACGCCGCCTCCGCCCTGCTGGCCCTCGCCGCGAGCGCCGACATCGACCTGCTTTGCGCCGGACGGCGCGGCAGCGGCCCACTTCTCGACCTGCTGCTGGGAAGCGTTTCCGAGAAGCTCCTTCAACTCGCTCCGTGCCCGCTGCTGCTCGCGCATTGAGCCGGACACCGCTCTAGCTCTGGAGTCGATCCATGCGCCGCTCTCGACTGACCTCGATCCTCCGCCGATCCCTGGTTCTCGCGCTGGTTTTCCTGGCGCTGCCGCCGCTCGACGCGCAGGTGCCGACCTCCGCCGCCGCCGTTCGTGGAGACGATCGAGGTGCGCGAGGTCGAAGTCCTGGTCGATCTATCGGCCCTGCCGACCTTCGAGTCGATCGGGCGCAAGGCGCAGGAGGACTTCATCGTCGTCGAGGAAGGCGTCGCCCACCCGCTCACCGATCTCGGCGCAGCCGACGGCCTCGCAGTGGATCTTCGTGCTCTATTTCGATTCGGTCCTCGCCGGCCCGGAGGCTCGGCAGCGCGCGGCGATCGAGCTCGCCGGTCAGTCCGAGCGCCTCACTGCCGGCGGCCTGGCCGAGATCGTGATCGCCGATCCGGTGCCGCACACCCTGCTGGCGACCGCTTCGGCGGAGGCGCTGCGGCAGCGGCTCGACGAGCTTGCGCTGGCGGCGGGCAGGGAGGCTCGCGCGCGCCGAACCCTCCCTCGAGGCGGCGACGGCGGCTCGGCTCGCCCAGCTCGACCGTCTGACGGTCGAGGTCGCGGCCCGCGGCGGCGGCGGCGCGCGCGGCCTGCTCCTGCCGGTGGGAGCATGGCCGCTCGACCCCGAAGGCCTCGCCCGCCTGACGAAGGCGCAGGCCGCACGCGGAGCCTCGAGGCGTCGGAGTTTCAGCCGGTCCGGGAGACCTCTCGCGCCCTCGCCGCCTACGGCTGGATCACCGTGCCGCTCGCGCTGCGCCCGCTGCGCGACGTGGCGGAACCGTCCGCCGCCGAGAGGCGCACACAGGTCTCGATGGGCGGCTCGGGCGACCGCCGCACCACCGTGCCGATCGTCTCGATCTCGGGCCAGGGTGAGCCGGCCGACCCGGCGACCGCCGCCCAGGTCGACACGCTCACCGACTTCTCGTTGATGCCGTTCGCGGAGCTCGCACGCGCCAGCTCCGGCGCCCTGATCGGCGAGAGCGGTCGTCTTCAGAACACACTCGGCGACCTGCTGCGCCGCCGTCCAGTTCACCTATCGCTCGCCCTTCCCGCAACCCGGCCGCCTGCTGGCGCTCGAAGTGCGCTGGAAAGGCGGCGACGGCCGCACGCTCGCCGCCCCGCGCTGGCTGCGCTCCTCCACCCCGCCCGAGGTCACCTCCGCCCGCCTCCGCCGCCTGCTCGCCGGCGACGCGGCGTCGCCGACCCCGCAGGCGCCGGCGACGGCGAATGCGGGCGGCATCCGGTGGAACACGGAATCCGGCCGGGTCTGTTTCCCGGGTGACGGCGACAAGCGCTGGGTCCGCCTCTCGACGGCAACGGAGAAGGACGGCCAGATCCAGATCGCGACCGGACAACCGGTGCAGATCGAGCGCACCGCGGCAGGTCTCTGCGCCGACGCCCCGGCGGCGACTCGCGGCGGCCGCACCGCCCGCCTGGCCGAAGACCTCGAGAACGAGACCTGGACCGGAGCGGTCAGCCCGGCGAACTGAGACAGAACGCCACTGTCAGGGCTTGTACTCCAACCTGAAGCTATACATGAAGGCCACCGGCTTGCCTTCCCAATGGGGGGCAACGAACCGGCGCTCGCGCAGGTGCTCGCTGGCCACCAGCACCATGTCGTCCTCCAGGGGTTTGCGGACAATGCGAGGGTAGGTGGGCACCCCCTGCTCGTCGACTCGAGCCGAGATCACGATCGGACTCTTCCAGCGACGAACTCGGCTCGAATCGACCAGGTTCAGTTTCCGCTCTTTCGAGACGGACTCGGGCGCCGCTCCTCCCGCCTTTTTCCGAGCGTCGCCTTCCGGCGTCGCAGGGACAGGATCCCGCGCCAGGCGGTGCCGGTCGAGCATCACTCCGGCAGCCCCGAACTCCTGCAGATCCCAGCTTTCCAGAGAGGGATCGATCTGCTGCGCCATGTGCCAATCCCAGGTCGCCTCGCGCTCATCGCCCTCCCCCGCTTCGGCAAGTCCACGCAGCATGAGGGCCAGGCCGAAGGCCCGGGCGGATCCCTTGCTCGAAGACACGCTCTCCGTCATCTCCTGGAGCACCGGCGCGATGATCGCCCGAGCTTGCGACGCCTGCCCGGAGCGCAGCAGTTGGACCGTTTCCTGAATCCGCGTGTTCCACGAAGCGACGTTATCCTTGCCCGAGGACGGACTCGGCAGCGCGACGCCGAGTGCCAAGGCGGCTGCAACAAGGACCCTGCGCCGACCGATCTTCACTGTCATTCCTTTACCGATCCTTTCGCGCCCTGCAGCGCGACCATGCTGCCACAGCCCCTTTAACCCCGGACACGAAGACATTCATTTACGCTTTGTTTGCGCTATCCTCGCCCCATGTCCGGGAAGGGAAAGGACGACATCGCGCGCAACCTCCATATGGGGGGCGGGAAGCCGTATCTGTCCCCCGGCGCCCGCAAGGAGAAGCTCCACGAGCGCTCCTACGCGCGCGCTACCGAGCGCGCACCTCTCCCCTATGCCGAGCTGCGCGTCGCCTCCGCCTTCTCCTTTCTCGACGGCGCCTCGTTGCCCGAGGATCTCGTGGCGCGCGCCGCCGAGCTCGGCCTGCCGGCGATCGCGCTGGTCGATCGCAACGGGGTCTCCGGCGCGCCGCGGTTCTACAAGGCGGCGCGCGCCGCCGGCCTGCGCGCCCTGGTGGGGGCCGAGGTCGTCCTCGCCGCGCAACCGGAGGCCCGCCTCTCCCTGCTCGTCGAATCGCCCGCCGGCTACAAGAACCTCTGCAAGCTGCTCACGGCGGCGGCACGCGGGAAGCCGAAGGGCGCCGCGGCGGCGAGCTGGGAGGAGATCGAGGAGTGGAGCGCCGGATTGCACCTCCTCACCGGTGGCGACGAAGGACCGCTCGCGCAGGCGTTGGACAGCAACGGTAGCGGCGCGGACCCGGCCCGGACGGAGCTCGAGCGGCTCGCACACCTCTTCCCCGGGCGCCTGCACGTCGAGCTGCAGCGCCACGGCCGGCGCGAGGAGGAGCACCGCAACCAGGCGCTCGTCGATCTCGCCGCGCGGCTCCGCCTGCCGCTCGTCGCGACCAACGGCGTGCGCTACGCCGGCCGCGAGGACAAGCCGCTGCACGACGTGCTCACCGCGCATCCGGCATCATCTGACGCTCGACGCGCGCGGGCTCGCGCCTCGCGGCGCACCGCGAGCGCCATCTCCTGCCCGCCGCCGAGATGGCCCGTCGCTTCGTCGATCTGCCGGCGGCGGTGACCCACGCCTACGAGCTCGCCGCAGCAGCTCGACTTCACCCTCGCCGATCTCGGCTACCGCTTCCCCGACTTCCCGCTCCCCGCGGGCGAGACGCCGTCCTCCTATCTCCGGCAGATCACCTGGAACCATGCGCGGGCCCGTTTCCGTCCGCTCTCGGCGCGCGCCCAGGCGCAGCTCGGCAAGGAGCTGGCGATGATCGAGAAGCTCGGCCTCGCCGGCTACTTCCTCATCGTCTGGGACATCGTCGAGTTCTGCCGCCGCGAGAGGATCCTCTGCCAGGGGCGCGGCTCGGCGGCGAACAGCGCGGTCTGCTACGCGCTTGGGCATCACCGCCATCGACCCGGTGAAGATGGAGCTGCTGTTCGAGCGCTTCCTCTCCGAGGAGCGCGGCGAGTGGCCCGACATCGACCTCGACCTGCCCTCCGGCGATCCGCGCGAGAAGGTCATCCAGTACGTCTACCGGCGCTACGGCGGCGAGGCGGCGGCGGGGCCGGCGGATCGGCGCGGCGATGACCGCCAACGTCATCACCTATCGCGACCGCTCGGCGGCGCGCGAGGTGGCGAAGGCGCTC
Source organism: Thermoanaerobaculia bacterium (assembly GCA_963719555.1). Taxonomy (GTDB): domain Bacteria; phylum Acidobacteriota; class Thermoanaerobaculia; order Multivoradales; family JAGPDF01; genus JAGPDF01. The sequence goes on from CAVRCL010000002.1 coordinate 15,552, forward strand.
GGCTTCTCGCGCGAGCAGGAGGACCGGCTCGCCAAGCAGCTCGGCCACTTCCGCTACGACCTCGAGCGCGGCGACCCCAAGCTCCTCGAGCGCGAGCTCGCGGCCGCCGGTTTCGACCCCGAGGAGCCGCGCAACCGCCTGTTCGCGCGTCTACTGGCGGAAGATCCAGAACCTGCCGCGCCACCTCGGGCAGCACTCGGGCGGCATGGTGATCGCCGCCGGCCGGCTCGACGAGGTCGTGCCGCTCGAGCCGGCGGCGATGCCGGGGCGCACCATCGTGCAGTGGGACAAGGACGACTGCGCCGACCTCGGGATCATCAAGGTCGACCTCCTCGGGCTCGGGATGCTCAACGCGCTCGAGGAGGCGATCCCGATCATCCGCGACCACGAGCGGGTGAGCGTCGACCTCGCCCACCTGCCGGCCGACGACCCGAAGGTCTACGCCATGCTGCGCGCCGCCGACACGGTCGGCGTCTTCCAGGTCGAGAGCCGCGCCCAGATGGCCTCGCTGCCGAGGAACGCGCCCGACCCGCTTCTACGATCTCGTCATCCAGGTCGCCATCATCCGGCCGGGGCCGATCACCGGCGGCATGGTGCATCCGTTCTTCGAGCGCCGGCGGGGGCGCGAGCAGGTGACCTACTTCGACCCCTGCCTCGAGCCGATCCTCGAAGCGCACCCTCGGCATTCCGCTCTTCCAGGAGCAGCTCCTGCGCATCGCCATGACGGCGGCCGGCTTCTCCGGCGGCGAAGCCGAGGAGCTGCGGCGCGCGATGGGCTTCAAGCGCTCGGTCGAGCGCATGGAGGCGATCGAAGCGCGGCTGCGCAGTCGGCATGGCGGCGCGCGGCATCACCGGCGCGAAGCAGGACCAGATCGTGCAGTCGATCACCTCGTTCGCCCTCTACGGCTTCCCCGAGTCGCACGCCGCGTCGCTTCGCGCTCATCGCCTACGCCTCGGCCTATCTCAAGTGCTACCACCCGACGGCGTTTCTCATCTCCCTGCTGAACGCCTGGCCGATGGGCTTCTACCACCCGGCCTCGCTGGTCAAGGACGCCCAGCGTCACGGCGTCCGCGTGCTGCCGATCGACGTGAACTTCTCCGGCTGGCGTTGCCGCTGGGAGGAGCCTGCAGACCGGCAAACGCGCCCATGGCGGACATCGGACACGCGGCGCGCCGTCGTCGGTCCGCGCCGCCGCCGGCGCTTGCCGGATCGGCCTGCGCTACATCTCGGGGCTGCGGCGCGAGACCGGCGAACGCATCGCGGCGGAGCGCCGGGCGGCGCCGTTCCGGAACGTCGAGGAGCTCAAGCTGCGCGCCGCCCTGCGCGGCGACGAGATGGCCCGGCTCTCGGAAGCCGGGGCGCTCGCCTCGCTCGGCCTCACCCGCCGCGCGGCGCTCTGGCAGGCGGCGCTCGCGGTGCGGCCGAAGGGTGAGCTCTTCGAGGAGCGCGACGCGCGAGACCACGCCGAGGCCGTCGGCGAGCCCCCTGCCGGAGATGTCGCCCTACGAGGAGACCGTGGCCGACTTCACGCGGCACCGGCCTCACCGTCGGCGCGCACCCGCTCGCCTATGCTCGCCCGGCGCTGGCGCGGCAGGGAGTGGTGACGGCGGCCGAGGTGCCCCACCTTCCGGCAGGAGCGCGGACGCGGATCGCCGGCGCGGTGATCGTCCGTCAACGCCCGGGAACGGCGAACGGCACCCTCTTCGTCACCCTCGAAGACGAGACCGGGATGGTGCAGGCGATCGTCAAGCGGGCGCTCCTCCTCGCCCACCGCGCGACGATCGTCGGCAATCCCGGTCTGGTGATCGAAGGGGTCGTCCAGCAGCGCGACGGCAGCGTCTCGCTCCAGGCCGAGAAGTTCTGGCCGCTCGCCGAGCTGGTCGAGACCCCGAGCCACGACTTCCACTGAAGAGACTAGACTCCCGCGGTGACGCGATGAGCGAACAGCGAGCGCGGATTCACGTTGATCGAAGTGCTGGTCGCGCTGGCGATCGCCGGCGTCCTCATGCTCTCGGCGGCCGGGCTCTACTGGCAGCAGAAGGAGATCGGCCAGCGCCTGGTCGCCCAGCGCGCCGCCGACGTGGCGCTCGAGAACGCATACGAGAGCCTGCGCTCTCGGATCCCCTGTCGCTCGTCTCGATGATTCTGCCCGAACGACCGGCAGCGGCGTCGCGCTCACCGTTACCGTGACACCGGGGCCGGTTCCGGCGACGAAGACGCTCGACATCGTCGCCAGTTACCGCGTGCACGCCCAGCCGTTCCGGCGCTCGCTCCAGGCCGTCGTCTACATTCCGGCGACACCATGAAGCGAGCGGACGGCGCGCGAGGGCGGCTTCACCCTGATCGAGCTCCTGGTCTCGATGCTCGTCATGCTGCTCGTCCTGATGGTGACCAACGGGCTGCTCGTCGAGTCGCTGCGCATCTTCTCGAACAGCGGCCGCGAGCTGCGCGAGCCCGGCACCGAGCTCGCCCTGCGCCTGCTGCGGGAGGACCTGCACGCTTCCGCGCCGATCGCCGCCGGCCGGTCTCCACGCATCCTCGTGCACTTCGCTCTCGATGCCGCCGGCCGGACCGCACCGAGGCCTGGGAGATGGACGGCAACCGGCTGGTGCGGCGCACCTACGATCGTCGACGGACATCCTCCTCGGCACCCGGCCGATGCTCGACGGCATGGTGACCTTCGAGTGGTGGACCCCGGTCGCCGGCCTCGTGCAGGTCCGGCTGGTGCGCCGAAAGCCGCGCCGGCGCGAGCGCGCTGCGCGTCGCGACCGCCGCCTGGAAGAGCGTCGGCGACACGCTCGAAGCAGGCCGATGTCGTCGCCGGAAGCCGCCTCGAATGAGCACCGATTCGCGGCTGGACGAACGGCAGCTCCGAACGCGGCACCGCCCTCTTGTTCGTGCTTTTCCTGCTGGTGATCGCCACTACGGCAGGATTGCTGCTCTCGGTCGCCCTCACCGTCGACCTGCGCGAGCAGAAAGACGACGCGCGCCGGATGCGCCTCGGCGCGCTGGTCGACTCGGCGCTCGAGGAGGCGCTGGCGGCGCTGTCGCTCGATCCGGACGCCGGTGGCTACGCGCGGCATGAGTTCGGCGGCGGGACGCTCGAGAGCGCGATCCGCACCCTCCCCGACGGCCGCAAAGAGGTGACGGCCCGCGCCCTCTACGCCGGCCGCGAACGGAGTGTCGTCGCCGAGATCGTCTGCGACCCGGGGCCGAGGGTTCTGACCTGGCAGCCGGGAAAAACCCTGCGGGCCGGGAGTCCGTAGACCGAAGTCATGGAGACGATTCGACGGCCCCCCAGCGGCACGGCGCCGCGAAGCCTTACCTTTACCGCTCTTTTCCTGGCTTTGCAGGCCGTGGCGATGCCGCTCCCCGCAGCACCTGCGGCGCTGCCGAATTACCTCGGGACACTGCCGGCCGGCACGCTGACCTCCGCGATCCCGACCCTCTCCGATCCCACCCAGACCTGGGAGCTCTACCTGCCCAGGAGCTTCACCGGCGACCGCCGTTGGCCGGTGCTCATCCTCTTCGATCCGCGCGCCCGCGGCAGGTTCGCGGCAGAGCTCTTCCAGGGGGCCGCCGACGACTTCGGCTGGATCCTCGCGAGCTCCAACAACACGATGAGCGACGGGCCGGGCGAGATCAACGCCCGCGCCATCCGCGCGATGATCCCGGATGTCATGCAACGCCTGCCGGTCGACGAACGGCGCATCTACGCGGGCGGATTCTCCGGCGGTGGCGTCCTCGCCTGGACTGTCGGCCTGAAGGGGGGATTTCTCGCCGGCGTGATCTCCATCGGCGGCCGGCCGGCACCCGAGCATCTGGCGCTGGTGCCGAAATTCGCCCTCTTCGCGGCCGCCGGCGAGGGCGACTTCAACTTCCAGCCGACGCGCGAGCTCGACCGCCTTGCCGTCAAGGCCGGCGTGCCGCATCGCCTCGAGTTCTTCCCCGGCCCGCACGCCTGGTGTCCACCCGGGATGGCTCACCAGGCCGTCGGTTGGCTGGAGATTCTGGCGATGCGCGATGGATTGGCGCCGCGCGACGCGGCGCGGATCGAGCGCACTCTGGCGGAGGAGATGGCCGCCGCCGAGACCCTGGCCGGCACGGGCGACGCACTGGCCGCCGGTCGCAAGTTCACCGGGATCGGCGAGACGTTCGCGGGTATCGGCGCCAGGGAGACGCTCGATCGAGCGGCACTTCGCGCTGGCGAGCTGATGACCTCGTCCGCCGCGAAAGCTCGCGCTGAAGGACGAGAGAGCGGCCGAGAAGTACGAGAGCCAGATGCTGCGCCGCATCGGCGAGGTCTGGAGGGCGGCTGCGGACGGCGGAGACCCCGGTCGCGGTCGGCGAGCTGCGCCACCTTCTCGGCGTCGACGAGGCGGTGCGGCGGCGCGACGCCGGCGGACCGGGCGGCGCCGCGGCAGTCCGGGCGCTGGCGACGATCCAGGCCCAGCTCGGCTTCTACCTTTCGCAGGAGCTCTTCGCCGCGGACGACTATCGCCGGGCGGTACCTGGCCTGCAGCTGGTGGCCGAGATCTTTCCCGACGACAGCTTCACGCTCTACAACCTGGCCTGCGCCCAGGCCCGCTCCGGCATGCCCGAGGCGGCCCTCTCCAGCCTCGCCAAGGCGCTCGAGCACGGTCTCCGCCAGCCGCTGCAGATGGCGACCGACGCCGATCTCGCCTCGCTGCGCGGCCGGCCGGAGTTCGCCGGGCTCCTCAGGCGGGCGCGAGAGCTCGACTCCGCGAGGGCTCCCACGCTTTCGCCGGAGTGATCCCTGCCGAAGGCGAGCTCAGCCACCTTCGCCGCGCGAAAGAGATGACCGCCGTCATGCCGAATTGAAGGCCGCTCGGGTACACTCGCAGGGATGAGCGGGATGTACCGAGGCGCCATCGGCGCGGCCCTTCTTTGCGGTCTAGCGGCGGGCGTGGGGCTGTACACCTTCGCCTATGCGCGCGGCGCCTCCTACATGACCGATGACCCCCGCGCCTGCGCGAACTGCCACGTCATGGAAGAGCAGTTCTCCGGCTGGAGCCGTTCGAGCCACCGTTCGGTCGCGGTCTGCAACGATTGTCACACTCCGCCGGGATTCCTGCCCAAGTACGCGACCAAGGCCTTGAACGGCTTCAACCACTCGCTCGCCTTCACCACCGGACGCTTTCCCGACCCGATCCAGATCACGCCGCGCAACCACCGGGTGACGCAGAGCTCGTGCAGCAAGTGCCATGCGGCGATCGTCGATTCCATCGACGCCAGCTCCGCTCACACCGGCGGCGAGCGCCTCGACTGCATCGCCTGCCACCGCAACGTCGGGCACCTTCACTAGCCGTGGCTCGGGTACGCATCGAACCATGAGCCCTTGAGCCCTTGAGACCGAGGAGATTCCCATGAACGACCGGCAGAAATCCGAGACCGCGGCCCCTTCCCGTCGCGGGAGATTCCTTCTGGTGACCGCAGTCGCCGCCGTCGCCGGCGCCGTCGTCACCGGACTTTTGGTGAACATCTTCGAGCACAAACAGGAGGCGCGGGATCCGTTCTTCCGCGTCGTCGAGATCACCGACGAAACCGAGGACCCGGCGATCTGGGGCAAGAACTTCCCCGTGCAGTACGACAGCTATCTGAAGACGGTCGATCAGGTGCGCACCCGCTTCGGCGGCAGCGAGGCGGTCCCGCGCACGCCGACCGCCGCCGACCCGCGGTCCGTCGTCGCCCAGTCGCGAATCGAGGAGGACCCACGCCTGAAGACGATGTGGGACGGCTACGCCTTCGCGGTCGACTTCCGCGAGGAGCGCGGCCACGCCTACATGCTCGACGACCAGACGTTCACCGAGCGCCAGCAGGTCGTCAAGCAGCCTGGCACCTGCATGCACTGCCACGGCTCGGTCTACCTGCCTTACAAGAAGCTCGGCGGCGGCGACCTCATCAAGGGTTTCGAGCTCATGAACCAGATGCCCTACACCGAGGCGCGCAAGCTCATCTCTCATCCGGTCGCCTGCATCGACTGCCACGATCCGCTGACAATGCAGCTGCGCATCACGCGCCCCGGCTTCCTCGAGGGCATTCGCGCCCTCAAGGCCTCTCAGGGTGTGCCCGCCTACGATCCCAACACCTCGGCGACGCGCCAGGAGATGCGCAGCTACGTTTGCGGCCAGTGCCACGTCGAGTACTACTTCAAGGGTCCCGAGAAGCGCCTGGTCTACCCGTGGGCGAACGGCATCAAGGTCGAGCAGATCCAGGCCTACTACGACGAGGTCGGCTACAAGGACTGGACACACAAGACCTCGGGCGCGCCGGCGCTCAAGGCGCAGCACCCCGAGTTCGAGATGTGGAGCCAGGGAATTCACGCGCGCTCCGGCGTCGCCTGCGCCGACTGCCACATGCCTTACCAACGCGTCGGCGCGCAGAAAGTCTCGGATCACCACGTGCGCAGCCCGCTGCTGAACATCAACAAGGCCTGCCAGACCTGCCACCGCTGGCCGGAGGAGGAGCTGCGGGCGCGCGTCGAGACGATTCAGGAGCGCACCCAGCTGCTGCGCAATCAGGCGATGGATGCCCTCGTCGCGCTGATCCTGGACCTCGAGGCGGCAGTGGCCTCCGGGCGCGGCGACGAAGAGCTGGCGCTCGCCAGAAAGCTCCAGCGGCAAGCGCAGTTCCGGCTCGATTTCGTCGAAGCCGAGAACTCGACCGGGTTCCATGCTCCGGCCGAAGCCGCACGGATCCTCGGGGAGTCGATCAACCTCTCCCGCGAGGGCCAGATCGCCGTGCGCGACGCCGCCTTCCAGCCGAGCTTCGTGAACACGATGGCGCGGTAGACCGGCCGGCGGCGCTCGCCCGCAGGTTAGAAGGCCTGAGTGGGCTCCCAGTCGAGGCCGAGCTTGACGATGCGTTGCAGGAGTTGGCCGTAATCAATGCCGGCCTGCAGCGCAGCGTCCGCAAAATCCTCGTCGCGCGCGATCTGCGGATTCGGATTGGCTTCGATGACGTACACCTCTCCCGCGTCGGTGAGGCGCAGGTCGATCCGCGCGTAACCGGAGAGGCAGAGCACGGTATAGACGCGCTTGCAGAGTCTCTGGATCCGCGCCCCCAGGCCATCGGGCAGCTCGCGCACTGGGCCGCTCGCGATGCCGTGCCGCTGCTGATAGGTCAGGCTCCACTTCAGGCGCTCGGTGGCGATCTTGCGCGCCGCTTCCGGCATGTTGTCGAAGGACAGCTCCCATATCGGCAACGCCTTCAATCGGTGATTGCCGAGTATGCCCACATACAACTCGCGGCCTTCGATGTAGCTCTCCACGAGAGCATCGGTGCCGATGCTCTCGTGGATGAAACGCACCCGCTCTTCGAGCTTCTCCTCGGTCTCGACCACCGAGGCCTGCGAGATCCCGATCGAAGCGTCGAAAGACAGCGATTTGACGATCAGCGGGAAGCCGAGATTCCTGGGCCGGCGGAACACGCGGCCGCGCGGCGCGGTAGCGAACCCGGCCACCCGAATGCGGTGATACGACAGAAGCTTCTTCGCCAGCGCCTTGTCGCGCCCGAGCAGGAGGCCGCGAGCATTGCATCCGCTGTACTTCATCTTCTGCAGCTCGAGGTAGGCGACCACGTTCTGGTCCCATTGCGGCACGTCGTCGAAGCCCTCGAGGAGATTGAACGAGAGGTGCGGGCGGACCTCCCGCACGGCGCGGCGTATCGGGTTGAGCTCGCTCCCCACCCCCAGCGCATGCACCTCGTGGCCGAGCGCTTTCAGGCAAGTGACGACGTCGTGCTCCGTTCGCCATGGAGCACCCGCGACCTCCTCCGGCTTCGCTTCCGCCGGCGGCACGAGGCTCTCCTGAACGAGCGCCAGGATGCGCAGCGGCTTCAAAGCGCCACCCGGTGGCGCCCGCTGTGCAGGTAGTTCATCGTCTGCACCGTGAGAAGCACCGCGAACTCGCGCTTTGCGTGCTCTGGCGGCGTTGCGAGCCGCAGGCCGAGCTCACGGCAGCGCGCAATCATGTCGGCGAGAACCTGATCGATCGTGTACTGGTATTCGTTGGTCCAGCGCGCCACGAGCAGGCGAATCTCGCGCCGGTAGCGGGCAATGAAGGCCGCCGCGGTCGGCTGGTGGGCGTGCGCCGGGGCATCCGAGAAGAGCCGCCGCAGGTCCCGATCGTAGAACTCCGGACGATTCACGCCGTAGTGCGCGCGTTTCTCGGCGTAATGCTGGCGCAGAGTCTTGCCGATGGTCGCCAGGGGATCGACTTCGGTGGTCGATGCGACGAGCGGCGCGCGCCCCGCGAGGCTGCCCATCAGCTCGTCCATGTACTCGAGCTTGCGCAGCGCCGGCCACCCCTGGTAGCGCTCACGCCACTTCGACTCCGGATGCAACCAGACCGCGAAGGTCTCGGCGAAGTCCTCGTCCGGGTGGCTCTGTGCGTACCAGGCGTCGAGGTGGATGACGAAGCTCTTGCTGTAGGGCCGCGGGGCATAGAACTCCGGGTACTCTTCGCGGGTGCTGCCGAAGAGCTCGTGACGTCGGCGCCGGCTGCGCAGCTTGAAGGCGTTCTCGATCGCGTGCCCGGCTTCGTGTCGCAGGATCTGCATGCACCATTCATGCGTCCCGCCTTCGATCTCGAACATCTGGTGGAGCTCGAGGCGCGCGAGACGCGGGTGCGCGAGATAGAAGGGAATCGCGATCCCAGGAATGCCGTCGGGAGTGAACCACTCATTGGAGAGCCAGAAGTGGGGCCGAAAGAGCAGACCTCTCTGGGCGAGCTCGGTCTGCAGCTCCGCCAGTCGCGGTTCGAGCTCGCTCCCGGCGAAAGGCAGCTCGAGCTCCGAGAACTTGAGGCCAAGCAGCTGATCGTCCTCCCAGGAGGACCATTCGGAGGCCGGTCGCATCCGGGGCCGACGAGGCCGGCGAACTCGAACGGGCTTCCCAGCCGGCTCGGAGGTCACGACTTCCAAAGGGGGAGCGGGTTCGACCGCCGGCCCTGACGAGGATTCCGGCGGCACTCCGTTCGCAGCGGGCTTCGAGCGTTCGCTCACGACGGCATTCTCCCACTCGCCCCGGTCATCCCGAGCCTGGCCGGCGGTCCAGCCAGGCGGAGATCGCCGACATGGCATCGGCGAAGCTGGCGGGCTCCCCCTTCTCCACCCAATCGATCCAGTCGGCGGCGACCCGTTCCACCTCGCGGTACACGCGCTCCGAAAAGCGGTTGGAGCGCTGGATCTCGTAGTAGAGCTGCGGGTTCTCGCGCACGACGCTCTCGGTGGTTGCGAACTGGGAGTGGAAGGTCGTCGATCCGACCGCCGTGAGCTCGGCGAAGGAGAGGCCGCTGGTGGCGAGCACTCGAGCGAAGAGCAGATTCAGGAAGTGCGACAGTCCGAGGACGTAGGATGCGATCTCGTCGTGGCGCTCGAGCGAGAGCGGCACGAGGGTTACCGCGGTCTCGCGAAAGAGCGTGGCGACGCGCTCCGTCGCCTCCGGGACGCCGCAGTCGCACAGGCAGATGACCTTGTCCGAAAGCGTCCGCGCGCCGGCTCCGAACATCGGATGAATACTGGTGACCGCGACGCCGCGCTCGCGCGCCGCCTCGAGCGCTGGACGGAGATGCTCTTTGACGCTGGCCACGTCACAGAGCACGCCGGTGAAGCCAGCGGCCGCGATCTCGTCGACGGCGGCCGCGACCCGGTCGAGGGGAACCGCGACAAAGACCATCGAAGCCGCGGCAAGCCCCTCGACGAGCGTCGGCACGGCCTCCTCGCCCGCAGAGCAAGCCGCCGGGTCGAAAATCAGCACGCGGTGGCCCTGGGTCTCGAAGAAGCGCACCAGCCAGTGACCCATCTTGCCAGCGCCGCCGACGACCAGGATCGTCTCGGCCTCGCCGGAGTAAGTCGAGAAGTGGTCGATCTCCTGCACCCGGCAGGCCTCCTCGACGAGCTGCCGCATGACCCCGCGCGCCAGCTCGGGAGCGAGGCCCAGTGCTTCGGCGCTCGTGGCGGCGCGCGCCATCACACGCTTCTCGACCTCGAAGTCGCGCAACGGAATGCCGGCGGCGCGCTTCTCCTGCCCCACCTCGCGCGCCAGCTCCATGCGCTCCGCCATGAGCCCAAGCATCGCGGCGTCGAGGTTGCGAATCCGCCGCCGCAGCCGGTCCAGCCGTTCCTCGCTCATCGCTCCTCCAGCGATCAGACTAGCAAGGTGGAGGAATGTGCCGCGCTCCGATCTCCGCGACGAGGTCGCCAAATGCAGCAGAAAGCTCGGTAAAGGGAACTTCACGCCACGCCCGTGGCGAGAGCGCGCCGAGCTCGAGACCACCGAAAGCGACGCGCTTCAGGCGCAGGACCTCGTGGCCGGCGGCTTTCATCAGCCGCCGAACCTCTCGATTTCGACCCTCCAGGAGGGTCACCACCAGGTGCGACTCTCGCCCCGACACCTTGCGAACGACCACCTCCGCTGCGCTCAGAACCTCTGAGGCGTCAGCGACCCCCTCCTTTACCAGCAAGCTTTTTCCTGCCTCCCAGCGACCACGGACAGTGACGAGATAGACGCGAGGAATCGCATTCGCCGGATCGGTCAGGGCATCCGCCAGGCGCGTGTCGTTGGTGAACAGGAGCAAGCCCGAGGTGGCGAGATCGAGGCGACCAACTGCCGAAAGATGCGCATCGGCGTCGGCGACAAGGTCGAAGACCGTCGGCCGACCCTGAGGATCCGATCGCGTCGTCACATACCCGCGCGGCTTGTGGAGCATCAGGCAGCGGAGGGCGGCGCGGCCGGCGGCCTCGCCGTCGATCGCGATGCGGGCGCGCTCCGGGACGAGCGTGCGCTTCGGATCCAGGCAGACCCGGCCCCCGACCGTGACCCGGCCGGCCGCGATCCAACGCCGCGCCTCCGTGCGCGAGGCGAGCCCCAGCTTCGACAGGGCTCGCGCCAGAGAGACCTCGCCGGGTCGCGAACTCCTCCTTTCGCTCATGATTGGGGATCCTAGCCAATGCCGATAGGATTGAGCCTCATTCAGCCTTTCCGGAGCTCACGATGTCCGACATTCTCGAAGCCACCACCCCTCTCTCCTCCCAGGACCTGATCGCTCTCGAAGAGCGCCATGGCGCCCACAACTACCATCCGCTGGAGATCGTCATCACCCGCGGCGCCGGCGCCTGGGTCTGGGACGTCGAGGGAAAGCGCTACCTGGATTTCCTCGCCGCCTACTCGGCAGTCAACCAGGGGCACTGCCACCCCCGCCTGGTAGCCAGGCTCACCGAGCAGGCGCAGCGGTTGACTCTCTGCTCGCGCGCCTTCCGCAACGACCAGCTCGGCCAGCTCTGCCTCGAGATCAGCACACTCACCGGCTACGACCGCTTCCTGCCGATGAACAGCGGCGCGGAAGCAGTCGAGACCGCCGTCAAGCTCGCCCGCAAGTGGGGTCAGACGGTCAAAGGTGTGCCGGCGGCGCGAGGTGAGATCCTGGTCTTCGACAACAACTTCCACGGTCGCACCACGACGATCGTCGGTTTCTCGTCGAGCGAGCAGTACCGCGAAGGCTTCGGGCCGTTCGCTGGCGGCTACCGGCTGCTGCCCTTCGGAGACGCCGATGCGGTCGCCGCGGGGATCAGCGAGCGCACGGTCGCCGTCCTCGTCGAGCCGATCCAGGGCGAGGCCGGGATCGTGATTCCTCCAGAAGGATTCCTGCGCCGGCTCCGCGACATCACCCAGGCGCACAACTCGCTCCTCATCGCGGACGAGATTCAGTCCGGACTCGGACGCACTGGCGCCCTCTTCGCTTTTCAGCACGAGCGCATTCGCCCCGACATGGTGATCGTCGGCAAGGCGCTCTCGGGAGGCTGCTACCCGGTGTCGGGCATCCTCGCCGACAGCGCGCTGATGAGTGTCTTCAAGCCAGGCGATCATGGTTCGACCTTCGGGGGCAATCCGCTGGGTGCCGCCGTCGCGCGCGAGGCTCTCAAGGTCCTGGTCGAAGAGAAGCTGATCGAGAACTCGGCGAGCCTCGGTGCCTACGCTCTCGAACGCCTGCAGGGAATTCGTTCACCGCACATCCAGGAGGTGCGCGGCCGCGGACTGTGGATTGGAATCGAGCTCAATCCGCAAGCCGGCGGCGCACGCCGCTTCTGCGAGCAACTGGCTGCCGAGGGCATCCTCTGCAAGGAGACGCATACGCACGTCATCCGCGTCTCCCCGCCGCTCGTCATCTCGCGGCAGGAGCTCGACTGGGCGCTTGACCGGTTCGAAAAGGTACTGATGCGTCCATGAGGCTCTCGAAGGCCTGAGCCTCGAGCGGACGGCTGAACAGAAAGCCCTGCATCTTGTCGCAATAGAGCATCTCGAGGATGACCATCTGCTTTTCCTCCTCGACGCCCTCGGCGACGACCTCCATTCCGAGCCCGTGCGCGAGCTGGATCACGGCGCCGACGATCTTCGAATCTTCGCGCCGCCGGCCGAGCTCGCGGATGAACGACGAATCGAGCTTCACCGTGTCGATCGGCAGCTCGCGAAGGTAGGAGAGCGAAGAGTAGCCGATGCCGAAATCGTCGACCGCCACCCGAGTTCCGCGCCGCCGCAGGTCTGCGAGCGTCGAGACCGGCCCACCCGCATGCAGCAAAGCCATCGTCTCGGTGATCTCGAGCTCGAGCGCCGCGGCCGGCAGTCCGGTCTCGCGCAGGATCTCGTCGATCTTGGATGCCAGCTCCGGATTCTCGAACGCCCGAGCGGTCAGATTCACCGACATCTGCAGCTCCTGCTGGTAACGCTCCCGCCACAGCTTGACCTGCGCGCACGCCTTTCGCAGGACCCAGTGACTGAGAGCTTCGGAGACAGCGGTGCTCTCGATCAACGGCAGGAACTTGCCCGGCAGGATCAGTCCGCGCTCAGGATGCAGCCAGCGCACCAGGGCCTCGACGCCGACGATCTCGCCCGTGCCCGCCCGGACGATCGGCTGGTAATACAGCACGAGGTGCTCCTCCTCGAGCCCGGCCCGCAGCGCGGCCTCGAGGACGAAGCGCTCGCGGCTCACATCCGACATTTCGCTGTCGTAGACGGCGACGCCCCCGCGACCCGCCTCCTTGGCGCGGTACATCGCGGTATCGGCCTTGCGCAGCAGCGTCGTCGGATCCTCGCCGTGATCGGGAAAGAGCGTGATGCCTATCGAAGCCCCGACAAACAGCGACAGGTCGCCGACCTCGAGCGGTTGCGACAGCCGCTCGAGGAGTTTGGTGGCGATCGCCACGGCATCCTCGGCGGTGCGGATGCCCGGAAGGAGCAGGGTGAACTCGTCACCGCCCTGCCGCCCGACCGTGTCGCCCTCGCGTACGCTGTAACGCAGCCTCTCGGCGACGGAGCCGAGCAGCGAGTCCCCGGTTTCATGACCGTATGTGTCGTTGATGCGCTTGAAGTTGTCGAGATCGAGGAAGAAGAGCGCGGCGTGATAGTCGGTCCTGCCGCGCCGGGCGATCCACTGCTTGAGGCGGTCGAGGAAGAGCTTGCGGTTCGGCAGGCCGGTCAGGCCGTCGTAGTAGGCCAGCTTCTCGATCTGCAGGGAGGCCTCGACGAGCCTGAAGTGCTCGTCCTCGAGCAGCCAGACGATGGTCGCGATTCCCAACACCGCGACCATCAAAAGGTCGAACGCGAGAATGCCACTCCTCAGACCCACTCCAGCGGGACCTGCAGTCGCCCAGGAGAGAGCCAGTTGCTCGCTTCCGTAGAGGAAGAAGGCGATGCAAACCAGGCGCGGACCGGTGGCTGAGCTCTTCCTGTAGGCCTTGATCAGGAGACCCGCGGCAATCAGGAAGGCCACGGCGACCACCAGGGCGCGAACGCTGACGCGCAGGAAGTTGCGGCTCGAAGCGGCTTCCGGGGTGAAAGCGTAGGCCAGCGTGGTCACCAGCGCGAGCCCCGCGAGCGCCGCGAAGATGGCAAGCGTGCCTCGCCGCGAGAGCGACCGTCCACTGGCGAGCTCGGTGGCACCCTGGATGAGCCATCCCGCCTGATAGAAGGCGCCCAGCTGCGCGACAAAGGTCGCGAGCAATCGCGTCGGGTCCGACGCCGGCACCGACGTCGAGTAGTGGAACGCCACCATCGCCCCGAGTTGCCCTGCGCAGAGGGCCCACCACGAGAGCGCCCAGTGCCGCAGGAAAGCGTGCTTTCGACTGCTGTGAAAACGAAGCAGCAGCACGGCGAGAAGCGCCGCCAACAGCGCCTGGGCGAGGAACGTGGAGACCGTGACCACACCGATGTCGCTCATCAAGGAGGGGACTCGAAAATGATTCTAGCTCACCGACCTCGGAGTCTGCGAGGATCGGATGCGCGCGGCGCCCGCCCTAGTGCTGCGCGAGCTCATCGCGAGCGTCGAGAATCGTCTGCGGCGGCTGAGCGAGCTGTGCGCGATATGACAAAATCTCCGGCATGACGAGTCCGGACTCGACGTCATCCGCCGCCTCCCGCAGCCCGAAGATCTTCGTCCTCGACACCTCGGTGATCCTCTACGACGCGAACGCGATCTTCAACTTCAAGGAACACGACGTCGCGATTCCGATCACGGTTCTCGAGGAGCTCGACCACTTCAAGAAGGGCGACACGGTCATCAACCTGCAGGCGCGGGAGTTCATCCGCCAGCTCGACAAGCTCACGCGCCACGACATGCTGAACAACTGGGTGCCGCTCGACGGTCCCGATCTCGGCCGGATCCGGGTGGTCGCGGCGGAGGATTCATCGACCGACGCACGCCTCATCTTCGGCGCGGTGAAGAACGACCATCGAATCCTCAACACCGCGCTCGCGCTCAAGGAGCGCGAAGCCGGGGCGCGACGTCATCCTGGTGTCGAAGGACATCAACCTGCGGGTCAAGGCGCGGGCGCTGCGCCTGCGCGCCGAGGAGTACGAGACCGTCCGCATCAAGGACGTCGACCATCTCTACAAGGGCAAGAGCGAGATCGAGGTCGACGACGCCGCGCCGATCCAGAAGTTCTACGAGTCCGGAGGTGTCTCCCCGGAGGACGTCGGCATCGAGGTGCCGCTGCCGAACCACTACTTCATCCTGCGGAGTCCGCTCGCATTCGGCGCTCGCCTGGTTCAACCCGGTCTCGGGCCTGCTCGAGCGGGTGCAGAAGATGCCCGCCTACGGCATCACGCCGAGGAACGCCGAGCAGACCTTCGCCCTGCACGCGATCATGAACCCGGCCGTGCCGCTGGTGTCGATCACCGGCAAGGCGGGCACCGGCAAGACTCTGCTGGCCCTCGCCGGCGCCCTCGAGCAGCGCAAGGCGTTCCGCCAGGTCTACCTGGCGCGGCCCGCTGGTGCCGCTGTCGAACAAGGACATCGGCTACCTGCCCGGCGACATCAAGTCGAAGGTCAACCCGTACATGCAGCCGCTGTGGGACAACCTCAACATCATCAAGCACCAGTTCGACGAGCGCGACCGGGAGTTCAAGCGCATCGACGAAATGGTCGAGCAGGAGAAGCTGCACATCACGCCGCTCGCCTACATCCGCGGCCGCAGCTTCTCGAACATCATCTTCATCGTCGACGAGGCGCAGAACCTGACGCCGCACGAGGTGCGGACCATCATCACCCGCGCCGGCGAGGGCACCAAGATCATCTTCACCGGCGACATCTTCCAGATCGACACGCCCTACCTCGACGCGCAGTCGAACGGCCTCTCCTACCTGATCGACCGCATCAAGGGACACAAGCTCTACGCCCACGTCTCCCTCGAGAAGGGCGAGCGCAGCGAGCTCGCGAACCTCGCGAGCATGATGCTGTAACGCCGCGCCCCGCGGCCACCAGCGAGAACGGGCCCGGCGGCGCGATCGAGTCGCGCTCTGCCGGGCCCGGGTGAATCTGGCCGCAATGAACGCCGGAGGCGCTCGCACGGCTCGCTTACTTGACGATCAGCTTGCCCTTCATCCCGCCGATGTAGTGGCCGGGGAAGGTGCAGATGTACATGTACTCGCCCGGCTCCTTCGGCGCGTTGAAGATGACCTCCACGGTCTCGCCGCCGCCGGCGAGCTTCGTCTGCGCGAGAATGGCGGCCGCCTTGGCCTTCGGAATGTAGTCGTTGTCCCGCGCCATCGCCGCCTCCATGGCGAACGAGTCCGCGTTCGTGCCCTTGGCCAGCAGGACGAAGTTGTGCGCCATCTCGGCCTTCGCCATCGAGCTCACTGCGGTGAGCGTCACCTTCAAGGCTTCGCCGGGCGTCGCCTGGATGACCTTGACGTCGTACTGCATGGCGTCCGAACCCTTGAGCTTGACGAGCCTCGGTTCCGCCGCCGAGGCGGCGGTGGAAACGGCTGCCATGCCGACCGCGAGCATCGCGGCCAGCACGCCGACCTGCGACTGCGCTGCGTCCGTTCGACTTCTTCATGTTTCGCTCCTGAGATTGGGTTGAAGGTCAGTGTCCGTCTTTGCCGCCCGGACCGGCCGGGCCCGCCTTGATTCGACCGAGAGCACCCTTCTGCGCGTCGGCGAACTCGTGGTCAACGATAACGTAATCTCCGGCCTCCGGCACGACGAACTCCATGACGGCGCCGTTCGAGGCCCCCAGGAGGACCGTCTGCATGCCGTGCCACTCGTTCTTCAGGTTGCCTTCGTACCAGACGCGGTCGAAGATCACCCCGACGATATGGAAGCTCGAGGTGTCGGTCGGACCGACGTTCAGCACATAGAGCCGCATGCGCTCCCCCGGCAGCGTCGCGAGCGGCGCGTCGATCAGCGATCGCTGGTGGCCGTTGAAGACGACCTGCGTCGGCTGCTTGTGCATCGCGGCGTCGAAATCGAGCTCGTAGAGGACCTGCGCGACATCCTTGAACTCGGTCTGGTCGCCCTCGTGCGACTGCGCCTCGGCCTCCTTGAGGTAGAACTCCGATTGCACGATCACATATTCCCGGTCGACCTCGGCATCGGTCGGATAGCCCTCCTTCGGCGAAACGACGACGACCCCGTACTGTCCCTGGGCCATGTGCTGGAGGATCGGCGGCGTGCCGCAGTGGTAGAGATAGACGCCGGGATAGTTGGCCACCCACTCGAACTGGATCGCCTGGCCCGGCTCGATGCCGCGCCACTTGTCCGAGGCGGCGACCGTCCCGGCGTGAAAGTCCATCGAGTGCCGCATCGGCTGCGCGAGCGGTACGGCCTTCTGCGAGTTGAGCGTCGCGAGCCGCTCGAGATAGGGCGAACCGGCCACTTCGGGGGCGGTGATCGCGACGATCTCGGCGGAACGGTTCTTCATCGTGAAGTCGACCCGGTCGCCCTCGCGGACGTGGAGGACCGGCCCAGGGACCGTGCCGCCGAACGTCCAGGCGCGATAGCGGACGTCGGGAGCCACCTCGATCTCGCGCGCGATGATGTCGAAGCGCACCTTGTGGGTGCGGTTTCCGAGCGGCAGCGGGGCGATGTTCGGGCAGCAGGGTGACGTACTCCCCGACCACCGGCGGACCGGTGTAGGGATCCTCGAAGATCCGAGCCTCCGGCATGCCGTAGGTCCGGCCGTCGACCTGGAACTGCGGGACGGTGGCGGCGCCGGCGAGAGTCGCCGCAAAGCAGAGCACAGCGGCGCTTCGGAATGCGATGCGAGTTGCGAATGCGGATCGGTCGGTCATGGTCTCTCCTGGTCGCTTCGGCGCCCCCTCTTGGAGCACCGTCGGAGCCATGAGATCGCAAATCTCTCTCAAGCTATATGACGCGGGTCAGGTCCTGCTGGTGCCGGCGGTCAAGGCCGCGGACGGCTTCGGCGCGCTGTGGGCTTCGAGGCGGGCGATGGGGAAAGATTACACCATGGTTGACAAATTCCACCTTTCTACCTATCCTTGCGCCATTCAGCGGAAGGAGAACGGCATGGCGTTGAACATCAAGAACGCATCGGTCGAGAACCTGGCGCTCGAGCTGTCGCAGTTGACCGGCGAATCCAAGACCGAAGCGATCCGCCGCGCGCTCGAGGAGCGCAAGCAGCGCCTGGCCTTTCAGGTCGTGCGGGAGAATCGCGGCGACGAGCTGCGCTCGTTTCTCGAACGCGAGGTCTGGTCGGTGATTCGGGCGCGCTCGGCGAGCCGCCGCCTCGAGAAGCACTGACTCCGCCTGCTCACCGGGGTTCCTCCAGCGTGATCGTGGATGCTTCCGCTGTCACGTCGATCTTCCTTCGCAAGACGGGCTGCGAGCGACTGATCGACGCTCTCGCCAGCGCGCCTTTCGCCGGTATCGGCGCTCCGACGCTCGCCGAGGCGAGCCTGCTCCTGGCGCCCGAAGTCGGACGGGACGTTCACGGCATGCTCGCGCGATTCGTCCAGGAGTTCGATCTGCAGATCGTGCCGTTCTCGGACGCCCACTTCCGGGCCGCCCTCGACGCGCACCAGCGTTTCGGCGAGGGACAGCACCAGGCCGCCCTCGATTTCGGCGACTGCCTCTCCTACGCCACGGCGCACCTGGCGCGGCAACCGCTGCTGTGCGACGACCGCCGCTTCTCTTCGACCGACCTCGACATCCGGTAGTCCGGACCTGCTTCGCTACCAGTCGACTGGCACCTTGATGCGTCCGCTGCGCTCGGCGATCACGACGTATCCCTCGCGGCGCCCGAAAAGGTAGAGGTCGCGCAACAGCTCGACGTCGCGCCGGCAGTACTCCTCGATGAGGTCGAAACGGCCCTCCTTCACCCACTGCAGGCTCTGGAGTCCGTCGGCGCTCTTGCCGGCGCCCAGCGTCTCCTTCGTCAGGTGGTCGAGGCTCACCCGCCGGCCGAGCCGCTCGACCATGCTGTCGAGCAGGTCGAGCGTCGGCAGCGTCCGCGCGTAGTCCTCACCGGTATAGCCGGAGAGCACCGAGTAGTCGAAGCGCCGGCTGTTGAAGCCGACGACGAGCCCGGCAGACTTGAGCGCTGCCGCCAGCTCCCCGGCGCGCGGCTCGAGGAAGGTCTCGAATCTCCCCTCTTCGAGGTGGCAGACCACCGCCAGCGCGATCCCCATCTTGTGCGCTTTGTCCCAGCCCCCGACCTCCGCTGCCGAGCGCAAGGTCTCGATGTCGAACAGCACCGTCGGCCCGGCGCCGCGCGCCAGGACCCCATGCCTAGCTGTGTCCGGGTTCATGCCGCGCTCCGCGCGAGCGACTTCGCTGCCTCGCGCAGCGCTCTTTCGGTAAAGGGAGGGCGGTGGCAGATCAACGCCGGTGCCCGTCCGCGACGCTGCGTCAGCCGGCACACCCTCTACTGAAGGCTTCTTCTTCCGCTTCTCACTGCCAGCTGCCGGTGCAGGGACCCCAACCTGCGCCGCAGGCGCAACGGCACTCGACTCGGCGAGGAGGATCGGCGCTCGCTCGCGCGAGCTCACGGGTCGCGCCGGATCCAGCATCATCGTGAGCAGGTCGACGGCGCCGCGCTTGTCGAGCGGTCGGTTGCCGTTGCCGCACTTCGGGCTCTGGATGCAGCTCGGGCAGCCATCTTCGCAGGCGCAGCTGGCGACGTGATCGCGCACCTTGGCGAGCAGGATCTCGAGCTCGCGGAAACCCTTCTTCGCGATGCCCATTCCTCCCGGATGGCCTTCGTAGACGAAGACTCCGGCACCCTGAAGCTGCGGATGGAAGGCGAGCGAGATGCCCCCGAGGTCGTTGCGGTCGCAGAGCGCGAGCAGCGGGAAGAGCCCGATCGTCGCGTGCTCGGCGGCGTGCAGCGATCCCAGGAGGTGACGCCCGCTCGCGGCGAGCTCCTCCGCGATCTCCCCCGGCGTGCGGAACCAGAGCCCGACGCACTCCGTCACCGTCGGCGGCAACTCGAGCGGCTGCTGGTCGATGACCTCCTGGCCCTGCGTCCGCTTGCGCTCGAAGCCGGTGACCTGCTCGGTGATCCGCAGACGGCCGAGCGCCGCGTCGAGCCCTCCCGCATCCCGCTGCTCCAGCACTTCGAGGATCTCGGTCTCCTTCCTGGACAGCGGCGCGGTGAAGTAGTCGACGTCCGCCGGCTGCACGATCACCCGCCGGCGGTCGAGGTCGAGCTCGGCCACCTCGTACTGCCGGCCGAAGTGGAGATAGACCGCGCCGGGATGCCCCTCGCTGAAGACGCGCACTCCGTCCAGTGTCCCGATCGTCGTGCCGCGGGTGCGATCGACGATGGCGAAGGTGGCACCGGTGCCGCGCAGGTTGACGTCGCGATGCGGCCGGCGCCGCCGGGCCACCAGGCCACCGCCGACCGACTCGGCGAGCACGCCTTCGCGCAGGAGATCCCCCACCACCGCCGCGTGACGCTCGAGATATCGCGCGTCGGCGGTGCGGGAGAGCGCCAGCTCGGCAGCGGCGCACTCGAGTTGCACCCGCGCCACCGGTTCGTTCTCGGGGTCGAAAAGGAGCGGCTCGCAGGGCCGGGCGAGGAGTTCGTCGGGATGGTCGAGCAGGTACTGGTCGAGCGCATCGGGCAGGGCGACGAGCGCGGTCAGCGACTCCCTCCCCCGCCTCCCGACCCGTCCCGAACGCTGCCAGGTCGCCATCATGCTGCCGGGGAATCCGACCAGCAGGCAGGCGTCGAGGCCGCCGATATCGATTCCGAGCTCGAGCGCCGAGGTCGAGATCACCGCGTCGAGCTCGCCGGAGAGGAGCCTGGCTTCGATCTCGCGCCGCTCCTCCGGCAGAAAACCGGCGCGGTAGCAGGCCACCCGGCGCGCCAGGGCGCGGTCCTTGCGCTGCAGCCAGCCGTAGAGGAGCTCGGTGATCCGCCGCGCCTTGGTGAAGGCGATGGTCTTCTGACCGCCTTCGACGAGCGTCGTCAGGAGGTCGAGCGCCAGCGTGTAGGGGCTCGCCTCGGCCCGCACGAGGAAGATTCTCCGCGCCTCCCGCGGCGCACCCGAGCCCGTGATCTCGAGGAACGGCTCGGCGGCGAGGAGCTCAGCGAACTCGCGGGCGTTCTGGGCGGTGGCCGACGAGGCGATGATCGCCGGGTTCGCCCCGTGCGCCCGCGCCAGCCGCAGGAGGCGCTGCAGCACGTGGTGAAAGTGGGCGCCGAAGAGGCCGCGATAGACATGCAGCTCGTCGAGCACGATCCACTTGAGGTTCGCGAGGAGCTCCTGCCAGTTTCCCGGAAAGGCGAGAATCCCGAGATGGAGCATGTCTGGGTTGGTGACCAGGACCTGCGGCGGGCGCCTCCGGATGGCCGCGCGCTTCGCCGCCGGCGTATCGCCGTCGTAGATCTCGCAGGCGAACTCATCGGCGTCGAGGCCCGCCGCCTGCGCCAGCGTCAGGAGCTTGCCGCGCTGGTCCTGGCCGAGAGCCTTCAGCGGGAAGAGAAAGATCGCGCGACCAGTCCCGCCCGCCAGCGCCTCCTCCAGAACCGGCAGCTGAAAGACCAGCGACTTGCCCGAAGCGGTCGCGGTAGTGACCAGCACGTTCTTGCCGGCGCGGGCAGCGGTGATCGCCTCGACCTGGTGCGACCAGAGCCGTTCGATCCCCTGCGCGGCGAGCGCCGCGGCGAGCGGCGGCGGGGGCGGCGGCGCGAGGTCGGCCCGCCGCGCCGGCTCGGGAGCGAGCCGGCGCTCGGCAACGAGGCGCTCTCCCAACCGGTCCCGGAGGGTGGCCAGCGCGCCTTCGAAGGACTCCGTCGGGGATCGCGACACGGCGGGCGCGGTCAGGCGTGGGACGCCGGCGCTGGGTCACCGCCGCCCGCCTCGGCGCCGTGCTCGCCCAGGACGCGGCGCGGTCTCGGCACCAGCCGCAGCAGCGCGACCTCGCGGGCGTGCTTCTCGACGATCGCCAGGGCCTCCTCGGGAGAATCGGTCAGCCGCAGGCGGTCCACGTCCGCGGCATCGATCGTCCCCTCCTTCACCATCCGGTCACGCAGCAGCTCGAACAGATCCTTCCAGTAGTCGCTGCCCATGAGCACCAACGGGAAACCCGGGATCTTGCCGGTCTGGATGAGCGTCGCGGTCTCGAAGATCTCGTCGAGCGTCCCGAAGCCGCCCGGCAGAACGATGAAACCGTACGAGTACTTGACCAGCATCACCTTGCGGACGAAGAAGTAGCGGAACTCCAGGAAATAGTCGACGTAGGGATTGGGTTTCTGCTCGTGCGGCAACGCGATGTTGCAGCCGACCGAGCGCCCTCCGGCCTCGCGCGCGCCCCGGTTCGCCCCTTCCATCACTCCCGGGCCACCGCCGGTCATCACCGTGAAGCCCGCCTCCGCTCCAAGCCGGCCGACCTCCCGCGCCATCTCGTAGTAACGATGGCCATCGGGGAAACGCGCCGAGCCGAAGATCGTGACGCACGGACCGACGAAGTGCAGCGACCGGAAGCCGCGCAGGAACTCGAAGAAGATGCGGACGATCCGGCGCAGCTCGGTGAGCCGCCAGGTTGGTCCGGCCAGGAAGCTGCGTTCTTCGACACTGCGGGTGAACTTGCCCCAGTGGGAGGGTCGCTTCACCGAACGAGTCTAGCAGCGCACCGGCACCGAATCTTCCTGGTCAGGTCGCGATACCGCCCGTTTTCCAGGCGCGGACGAAGGGACGGAAGATCTGGACGATACGACGCCGACCGCGCGGGTCGCCCTCGAAGGCGGGCTGTCCACCCTGCCAGACGACCTGCGGACGATCTTCCGGGCGCAGGTCGAGCTCCTCGCTACCAGCGAGCAAAATGCAGAGGGTGTCGCCGTCGAGGAACGCCTTCAGCACTCCCGGAAAGAGCGCCGAAGCGACGAACTTCGGCGCCGCGATGCGAGAGGCGCCGAGCGCCGCGTCGATCAGCGGGCTCTCCTCCACCTTGCGCGCGAACTCGGCGTCGAACAGTCGCACGACGGTGCGCGTCTTCGGCGACATCTCTTTCGCGGTTAGACAGATCGAGAGATTCACCGCGTCGTCGCCGGTGACCGCGAGGATGCTGCGGGCCCCCTGGACGTGCGCCTGTTCGAGCACCGAGACGAGCCGGGCATCTCCGACCAGCAGCGGCACCTGCTGCTCCATGCCGCCGACGAACGGGCCCTCGCGATCGCGCTCCAGCACGACGACCGGCACACCGGCCTGGCGCAACTCCTCGACGACCCGGAAGCCGACGTTACCGAGCCCGGCGACGATCACGTGGCCATCGTCGGGCACCGGCTGGCGCCCGAGGAGCTCGCGCACGCGGGCGGTCACGATCCAGTCGGTGATCAGCGAATAGACCGTGGCGATCGTCGCCGAGCCGAGCAGCATCATCAGCGAGCAATAGATCTTGAGCCAGTTCGCCTGATCCCGCACCGTGATGTCGCCGTAACCGGTGGTGGTCAGCGTCGTCACCATGAAATAGACCGCATCGATGAGCGACAGACCCATGCCGTAGCGGAAGACGAGGACACTGGTGCACATGAGGGCGACGAGCACACCGAAAACCGCCTTCAGGCCGGACGAAGCTCCGGTCCAGGCGGTGGCGAGCTTCTTCAGCGCCTCGCGCAGGCGGTCCCCGCGCCGCGGCTTGCGCGCGCGGCGCGCGACCGCATCGTCGTCCGAAGCCTCCCAGCTCTTCTGGCTGGTGAGCACGAGCAGCGTCTCCTCCTCGCGGATCGGCTCGCCGTTGTCGCGCCGGCGATGCAGGCGCGTGCCGCGCGTCAACAGCCGACGATGCACGGAGGCCAGGGCCTCGGGCCGCTTCCCCACGAGCTCCGGGTGCTGCGCCGCCTCCATCATGGCGACCACCAGATCCTCGCCGTCGAACTGGAAGCGGCCGAGCACCTCGCTGCCGGTGGCCGCGGCGGCGATGCGCGGCGCCGCGACCGTCGCCATGCCGAGCGCGCGGCGGATCCGGAATGCACCTTCGAGCTGGCGGGCGAGGTTCTGGTCGAACAGGCGCAGGACGATCGGCAGATCGTCGCGCAGCCGCTGCGCGTCGAGCGCGATCTCGACGTTGACGACGTCCTTCGAGGTCGTGACGACGAGGGCCCGCGCGCCCAGGACACCGAGCCGCAGGAGAACGCTTGGATCGCGCGCGTCGGCGATCTCCACCTCCACCCCGGCGGTGCGCGCCGCCTGGATCCGCTCGTCATGGCCGGAGAGGGTCACCACGACCACCCGCTCGCCGAGCCGATGCAACAGCTCGACCGCCCTGTAGCCGACGATCCCCAGGCCGCAGACGATGTAGTGCCCTCGCAACGCGCTCGCGCTCCCGCTTTCCATTCGAATGCGGGAAGTCTAGCCCACGCGGGCGTGCGCTGATGCCGGGCGGCCGAGTCCCGCAGCGACAGTTGATAGGCTCCCGCCATGTTCGCCACCGCCGGAATCCGCCGCGTCGCCATCGTCTTCGCTGCCACCTCCGCCATCGCCGCCATCGCCACCGTCAGTTGCAGCAGGCCGCCGGAAGCACCAGCGGTGACCGTGGAGAGCTACGCGATGCGCGGCGAGATCGTCCGGCTCCCGGCGGCCGGAAGCCGCGAGATGGCGATCCGCCACGAGGCCATCCCCGAGTTCCGCGACGAGGCCGGGAAGGTCGTCGGCATGGAGGCGATGACGATGCCGTTCACTCTGGCGAGCGGAGTGGCGATCGCGGGCCTGGCTCCCGGAGACCGGGTCGCTTTCACGCTGGAGATGCGCTGGCAGGATCCGCGGGAGATCGCGCGCATTTCGCGGATTGAAAAGCTTCCAGCGGATGCTCGGCTCGCCTGGGATCCGCCCGCGAACGCGGTGCCGGCTGCTCCTGCTGCAGCGGCCGGCACTCCGTCGAACTAGCCGTCGCCGTGCGATCCCTACCGCTCCACGAGCTCGCCGCTTTGCCTCGCGCCGAGGCCCTGCAGCTCTGGCGCGACGAGCGCAACGCCGCAGTCGCGAAGCCGATCCTGTGGGGATTCGCTCCGCTGGCGCTGGTGATGACGATCGTCGAGGTCAGCCGCGGAGATCTGCTGCGGGCGGGCGGGGCGGCGCTCGCGCTCCTCCTGCTCGTCGGCGGCATCTTCGGCCTGCGCCGGGAGCGCTGGCGGCAAGGGTTCCATCCCGCCCTGCTGAGCGTGCTCGCCGCCGGTTTCACCCTGTGGATGACGATCACCACCCTCTTTCCAATGGTGATGCTCGCTTCGATCTTCCTTTGTCCGCTGCTTCTCCTGCTCTTGCGCCTGCGTGGCAGCGACGCGCCGCTCCTGGCGGTCGGCGCCGCGGGAATCGCCGGTATCCGCATCCTTGCCGGAGGGCTCGAAGAGGCGCCAGACTCTTTCTGGGGACCGTTCGTCGGCATCGTCATCTTCAATGGCATCGCGGCCTGGGGCAGTTGGTCCATGACTCGGCGCCAGGCCGGGCGTTTCCTCGCTGAATGGAGCGTCGCTTCCTCGCGTGAACGCGAGAGCTCGCGGATGCGCGAAGAGCTCGAGGATGCCCGCGCCATCCAGCTCGCGATGCTCCCTTCGTCGGCCCCCGAGGTCGGCTGGCTGGAGCTCCAGGGGATGTCGCTGCCGGCGACGGAGGTCGGGGGCGATTACTACGATTTCCTCACCGTCGACCCCAACCGGGTAGCCGTCGTGGTCGGCGACGTCGCCGGGCACGGCGTCGCGAGCGGCCTGCTGCTCTCCGGAGTTCGTGCCGGCCTGCACCTGCTGCGCGCCGACCTCGCCGATCCACGGGCGGTCGTCGAGCGACTGAATCTGCTGGTGCGCGACAGCGGCGTCTCGCGCCTCTTCATGAGCCTGGTGGTGGCGCTCTTCGACCGGACGAGCGGCAAGGTGCAGGTGGTGACCGCCGGGCATCCGCCGGCGCTGCGCTTCCGCGTGGCGACCGGCCAGGTCGTCATCCTCGAGGCGAGCTCGCCGCCGCTCGGCACGCGCCTGCCGCCGGGCTTTCCGCAGCGCGAAGAGAGCCTCGAACCCGGCGACTTGTGGCTTTTCGTCACCGACGGCGTGCTCGAAGCGACCGACCCCCGCGGCCGGCCGTTCGGCGAGAAACGCCTGACGGAGCAGTTCGCCGCCGCCGCCCGCCGCGACCCCCGCCCGCGCGAAGTCGAGCAGGCCCTCCTCGCCGACCTCGCCACCTATCGCGGCGAAGCCGAGCTCCAGGACGACCTCACCCTCGTCGTGGTTCGCATCAGCGGGTGAAGAAGACCCGGGATCGCGATCCGCTCAGACAAAAAAACACCCCGGCCGCGAGCGGCTGGGGCGATCGATTGAAAACTAGATGAGTGGGGCGGCGTCAGATGCGGACGACGTTCCGCGCCTGCAGGCCCTTCTGGCCCTCCACCACTTCGAAGGAGACGCGGTCTCCTTCGTTGAGGGAGCGATATCCCTCGGCGAGGATCGCGGTGTGGTGGACGAATACGTCCGGGCCACTCTCACGCGAAATGAAGCCAAACCCCTTCTCGTTGTTGAACCACTTGACTGCGCCCTGCTCGGTCATGCCCTGCTCCTTACACCTACTGGGTTAATGAGACTCGGCCTCGCTTCGAGGCCGACCTTGCCGCGGGTCCGTCTTGGAACCGCGAATTCGAAATCTGCACGGTTCGCCGAAGGCTTCCGGCTCACCAGGATGAACGTCATGAGATCAATGTGCGTCTGGCGGAACGTCGGTTCAGATACGGACGACGTTGCGGGCCTGCAGGCCCTTCTGACCCTCGACGACCTCGAAAGAAACCCGGTCGCCTTCGTTCAGGGAGCGGTAGCCCTCGGCCGTGATCGCGGTGTGATGGACGAAAACGTCCGGACCGCTCTCGCGCGAGATGAAACCAAAACCCTTTTCGTTGTTAAACCACTTCACTGTGCCCTGTTCGGTCATGCGTGACTCCTTGCTGCAACTGCATGTGGATAAGTCGCGCTCCGCGAATGCGTAGCGCTGATGCGAGGTCCGCGATGGACCTCAAAAATAGAGAGATATTGGGTGTGCTGGGTCAAATGGAGGGGATGGAAATAATTCTGTCCGGCTTGTATTGCCGCATAGTGTCTCACGGCTCTGCAGGAAATGCAAGCGGTATGCGGCAAGCGGCGAGAGTGGCCGCAAAATCGGCCGGCAGGGGCGCTTCGAAGGACTCGGGCTCGAGACCGGGAATCGTCAGCCGGTAGGCGTGCAGGAGCGAGCGCCCCGGGGCCAGGGCGACGCGCAGCGCAGGCGACCGGACGCCATGCTCGCGCGGACCGCCGTAGAGATCGTCGCCCACGATCGGATGGCCGGCCGCCGCGAGATGGACCCGAAGCTGGTGCGTCCGTCCAGTGCGCGGCGTGAGCTCGAGCAGGGCGACGTGCGCCGCCTTGGCCAGCGTCCGGAACTCGGTCAGGGCCGGCCGGCCTTCCGGGTCGACTTTCATCCGCCGCCGGTCTTTCTTGTCCGGCCCCAGCCGCGCCTCCCAGCTGCCGGTCGCCGGGCGCGGATGGCCCCAAACCAGGGCGAGGTAGCGCTTCTCGGCCTGCCGCTCGGCGAACCGGGTGACGAGCTCGCGATGAATGTCGACGTCGAGGGCGACGAGCACGACCCCGCTCGTCGACTCGTCGAGCCGGTGCACGAGCTGCGGTTCGCGCCCGGCAAAGAGCTCCCGGTCCCGGAAGCGGAGCGCTTCGATCAGTCCGCGCGCCGCGCCGTGGGGATCGGCGCGCGACGTCCGCAACGACAGGCCGGCCGGCTTGTCGATCGCGGCGAAGCGATCGCCGAGGAAGAGCAGGGCGGCCGGCATCTGGCCGGCTCCCTTTTCGGGGCTGGACGGGTCAATCGGTGAACCTCTTCATCGTGGCGGTATCCCCTTTGCTGCCGAAGAAGAGCGCGAAATAGCGCCGTTGCTCGTCCCGGTCGGCGCTCACGAACCGGCCCGCCGCCCAACCGGCGAAAGCGCTCTGCGGCGCGTGCTCCGCCAGCCACCCTGCGGCGTTCCCGCCGACCGGATTCGTCACCAGCTTCGCCACCGGATGCCCCGAGGACTCCTGCTCGAATCCCGGTGGCCAGGGATGATAGGCCCCGAGCAGCGGCGAAGAGCACCGAAACCGGCAGGAGCACCGCGAAGAGCACCCGGCGCCGGAGACGCCCCGGGATCCAGGGCGCGCAGAAGAGCAGCAGCGGCTGGATCGGCAGCAGGTAGCGATAGCCGTACGACCAGCCGCCGAAGGAGCCCGCAAGCGCGGCGTGTCCGGCGAACTTGCAGGGCGATGCCGAGCGGCGAGGAGGCGCCAGGTCATGGCATCTCCCGGCGGCCCCGAGCGCCATCCAGGAGGAGAGCGGCGGCAGGCCGAGAGCAGGCCCCAGGCACCGAAGAGAGCACCGGCGAGACCGTGAAGAGCCCGTGGCTGCCGAACAGGATTTCGAGCGGATAGAGCGAGGTTCTGCGGCAGCACGACCCCCGCCGCTGCCGGACCCGCCTGCGCCGAAGGTCGACCGCGCCCAGCGACCAGCTTGGCCGGCAGCGAGCGAACCGTGCGTTGCCAGATTGGCGCCGCCTGCGAGCACCAGGCAGCAGCCCAGCCCGGCCAAGAAGCGAGCGGAGCGAGCCGCGCTCGCCACCGCGCCAGACCAGCCAGCCGAAGACCGGCGCCAGACCGAGTCCAGGCAGGAGGTCGACCGCTGCAGCCAGACCGACGGCGAGGCCGCTGGTGAAGCCCTTGCCATCGATCGCCGCAATGCAGGCAGCGAAGAGCAGGGCGGCCGCGACCGTGTGGTTGTTGAGCGTCGTCGAGAAGGTGAAGAGCAGGGTCCCGGCCCCCAGCGCGAGTCCAGCCAGCAGCCATCGCCAGCGCCCGGCGAGGTCGGAAGAACGCCCGAGCTCGGCGAAGAACCGCGCCACCAGCCAGGCACTGGGCACCCCGACGAGGAGAAGGGTCACCCAATAGAGGACATTCGCCGCCCCGGCGCCGGCGAGCGACCAGCCGAAAGTCGCCTGCAGGGCGGCGTAGATCGCCGCGCCGGCGAGCGAGAGCAGCGGCGGCTTGTTCGAGTACTCGCGTTCGCCGATGCGGATCCGGTCGATGTTGGCCGCGAACCGCGAGCGCTCGATGCTCGCCGTGCCGTAGTCGACCAGCGACTCGATCGCCGCCCAGCGCGAGGCGTCGTTGCCGGCAATGAAGACCCGCCGGTGGGTCGTCGCGGCGTAGAGGCCGAGAGCCAGGAGAAAGACGACCACCGTCGCCGGAAGGCGTTTCATGGCAGGCCGCTAGCATAGCCGGAACCCGCAAGGAGCCGGGCCCGACTCGCAGGAAGATCGACAACCTACGTTTCTTCGCCGGCGCTGTGCGCTGGTGGAGTCCAAAGAAAGAAGCAGCTCAGTAAAGGGGATGTCCGGCCTGGCGCCGCCTGGACGCCAGATCGTCCTCGGCTGGCGACTCAGGCAGCACCGGGCAGCCGTGAACGCTGCCGGAGCTCGACACCGCCCCGGCAACCGGGCCTTTTCATTTACTGGTCTTTTCGCTTTCGTGGCGCGCAGCACGGCCGGCCGGAGCCTTTTTCTTTACTGATCCTTTGCGTCTCTTGCTACTTGCAGATCTCGGCGCCGGTGCCGGCGATCTGGTAGACGTGGAACGGACCGTCGCCCGCGAGGCTCGCTTCCTCGAACTTCCCGCCCTGCTCCTCGGCGGCATGCTTCATGTAGCTGACGTACTTGGCGCGGCTCATTTCGAGGTCCTCGACCTTGCCCTGCGCGACCGCCTGCTTGCCGCGTGCCGCGACCGGGAAGACGATGTCGCCGTCCTTGACCTTCACCTTGAGGCTGCGGGCGTCGTCGCCCGCCTGAATCTCCATCCAGCAGCCGGCCATTTCGCAGACCTCCTTGACCGCGCCCTCGACCCGAACCTCCTTGCCGGCGAACGCGGTCGGCTGATCGAGGATCGCCGCAACGGAGGTGGTTTCGGCGAGGGTCACGCCGGCGCCGTAGGAGACTTTCTCGCAGGTTTCGGCAACCGCAGGGGAGACGGCCAGCACCAGCAGGGAAGCAAGCAGGCGGACGCGCATTGGGAAGCTCCTATCGGACAGGAAGGATGACTGGACGGTTGTCGGCAGGCCGGAGGGACAGCCTCGCGGCAGGAGGAATCCTACAGAATCGGCCTTCCCAGCGCGACGCGCGAACCGCCGCGGATCTCGGATAGACTCTCGGACTGGCTTTCGACTTGCATCCCAGCCGCCCAACGCCATTCCGGCGGTCCGTGCCCCACCGGAGCAAACCCCAGAGGAGAACCACCGCAATGAGTCAGTCCGCGAATTCGATGAAGCAGCCCCGCGCGTTCGCCGCCATGGCGTCGCTCGCCCTGCTCGGCCTGGTCGGGTCGGTCCTGCCGGCCTGCGCCGGCGAGAAGAGCGCCGCCACCAAGCCGGCCGCCGTCGCGGCCGCAGCCGACAAGAACGCTCCGGTCGCCGAAGTCAACGGCAAGATCGTGACCATGGCCGATCTCGAGACGATGCTCGCCCCGCAGCTCGCGAAGCTCGAGCAGCAGCGCCAGCAGCTCCTCGAGCAGGGTCTCGACCGCCTCGTCGAGCAGAAGCTCATGGAGACCGAAGCAGCCGCCCGCGGTATCGATGTCCTGGCTCTGCAGCAGGCCGAGATCCAGGGCAAGATCAGCGAAGTGACCGACGCCGAAGTCGCCACCTGGTACCAGGAGAATCAGGCGCGCGTCCAGGGCCGCCCGATGGAGCAGATTGCGCCGCAGATCAAGCAGTTCCTCACCCAGCAGCGCGGCCAGACGGTGCAGGAGGAGTTCATCAAGTCGCTGCGCGGAAAGTACAAGACCCGGATCCTCATGGACGTGGCCCGCGTCGCGGTGGCCGAAGCGGGCTCGCCGTCGAAGGGTGGACCGGTCGGCTCGCCGGTCACGATCATCGAGTTCTCGGATTTCCAGTGCCCGTTCTGCAGCCGCGTCAATCCGTCGATCGACCAGGCGAAGGCGACCTTCGGCGACAAGGTCCGCTTCGTCTTCCGGCAGTTTCCGCTGAACATCCATCCGCAGGCGCCCAAGGCCGCCGAGGCCTCCCTTTGCGCCAACGAGCAGGGCAAGTTCTGGGAGATGCACGACGCCCTGTTCGCCAACCAGCAGAAGCTCTCGGTACCTGACCTCAAGGCCACCGCCTTGACGATCGGCGTCGACGCCGCCAAGTTCGACGCCTGCCTCGACAGCGGCAAGATGGCGGAGATCGTCGCCCGAGACATGGCGGACGGCCAGACGGCGGGTGTTTCGGGAACTCCGGCCCTGTTCGTGAACGGCCGCTTCATCAATGGCGCCGTGCCGTACGAAGAGCTCGCCAAGGTGATCAACGACGAGCTCTCCCGCAAGGGCATCGAGGTTCCGGCGGCGAAGTGACGTCGGACGCACCCGACTCCGACTCCTCAACGCCCCTGCCGGAGCTTTTCGGCCCGGCTTGGGCGGAGCGCCTCGAGCGTGAGCTCGCGGCGAACGAGGCTTACCGCGCCGCTGCGGCGTCGTGGAAGGGTTCCCTGGCGTTCTCACTCCAGCCCGACGGCACGCCCGGATTCCCGGCGAGCCGCGGGCTGTTTCTCGACCTCGCGCACGGCAGTTGCCGCGCCGCCAGGCCGGCGCTCCCGGGCGACTTGGAGAGCGCGACCTTCTGCCTGTCCGGTCCGGCCACGACATGGCTGAAGCTGTTGGGCGGCGCGCTCGAGCCCGGCGCCGCCCTCCTGGGAGGCGGCCTGAGGCTCACCCGTGGCTCGTTCTTCTCCCTTCTGCCGCACATCAGAGCGGCGCAGGCTCTCCTCGAGTGCGCCCGGCTCGTGCCGACCCGCCTGCCCGTTTCCACCCTCTGATCCGGTGCGCGAGCTTCAGACGACTAGCCTGCGCGGCCTCCACCGGAGCTCGCTACCGTTGCGCCTCTTCGAGAAGGCCAAGCGCTACGGCATTTGGAACCCGTCCGACATCGACTTCACGCAGGATCGCGCCGACTGGGCGAAGCTCGCCACGGACGAACGCGATCTGCTGCTGCGCCTGACCTCGATGTTCCAGGCCGGCGAGGAGTCGGTCACGCTCGACCTCCTGCCGCTCATCCAGGTGATCGCCGGACAGGGCCGGATCGAGGAGGAGATGTTCCTCACCTCGTTCCTCTGGGAAGAGGCCAAGCATGTCGACCTCTTCCGCCGCTTCCTCGACGAGGTGACCGGAGAACGCTGCGACCTCGCGGCGTACCACTCGCCCTCCTTCCGCGCCATCGTCTACGAAGCCCTGCCGGAGGCGATGGCGCAGCTCCGCCACGACGCATCCGCGGCCGCCGTCGCACGCGCCTCTGCGACCTACAACATGATCGTCGAAGGTGTCCTCGCCGAGACCGGCTACCAGGGCTATCTCACGATTCTCGAGCACCGCGGCATCCTGCCGGGCATCTGCCAGGGCGTGCGTCTCCTTCGGCAGGACGAGTCGCGCCACATCGCCTACGGCGTCCACCTGCTCTCGCGGCTCGTCGCGGAGGGCGGTCCGGAGGTCTGGCAGGCGGTCCAGGAGCGCATGGAGGTGCTCTTGCCGTCGGCGCTCGGCGTCGTCCACGAAATGTTCTCGCCCTATGACCCGATTCCGTTCGCGATCGACCCCGAGCAGTTCCTCAGCTTCGCGATGACCCAATTCCAGTACCGCTGGTCGCGCATCGAGAAGGCCGGTACGGACGGGTTCGCGGAGAACGACCTCGACGCAGAAGAAGGAACGATCCCCACATGAGCACCTATCTCGTCACCGGCGCCTGCGGCTTCATCGGTTCGAACTTCGTTCACGACCTGCTTGCCCGCGAGCCCGGAGCCACCGTCGTGGCGCTCGACAACATGTCGTTCGCCGCCAATGAAGCGAACCTCGACGGAGTCCGCGACCGCATTCACCTCGTCGTCGACGACATCTGCAACTTCACCGGCATGATCGAGGTCTACGGCAAGTTCCAGCCCGACTTCGTCGTCAACTTCGCCGCCGAGAGCCACAACGATCGGGCCGTGCTCGACCCGTCGGCGTTCGCGCGCACCAACGCTCTCGGGGCCCAGATCCTGCTCGAAGCCTCGCGCCGCCATCCCGTGAAGCGCCACCTGCACGTTTCGACGATCGAGGTCTACGGCGAGCTCGCCGAAGAAGCCGCGTGCTTCACCGAGGGCAGCCCACTGAACGCCAAGACGCCCTACAGCGCGGCCAAGGCGGCCGGCGACCAGTTCGTGCGCGCCTACATGCAGACCTATCGCGACATGGACATCGCGATGACTCACTGCGCGAACAACTATGGCCGCTTCCAGTTTCCGGAGAAACTGGTGCCGTTGATGATCACCAACGTGCTGCGCGGCAAGAAAGTGCCGGTCTACGGCGACGGGCTGCAGATGCGCGACTGGCTGCACGTCTCGGATCACTGCGCGGCGATCTGGACGATCCTCCACGCGCCGCGCGTGGCGGTGGGATACGAGGCCGCCACCCGGCCCGAGCTTCTGCCGATCTACGACGTCTCGGCGCGCAACGAGCGCACCAACATGGAGATCGTCGAGCGCGTTCTCTCCCTGCTCGGCAAGCGCCCCGAAGACTGGATCGAGCACGTCCCGGACCGCCCGAATCACGACCGGCGTTACCTGATCGACCCGGCCAAGCTGGAGCGCGAGCTCGGCTGGAAGCCGCTCGTCGCCTTCGATCAGGGAATCGACGAGACCGTGAAGTGGTACGTCGATCACCGCTCCTGGTGGGAGGCGATCCTGGCCCGCACCGGCGACCTCGCCTTCGATTGGGCCGCCGGCACCTCCGGCCGTACCTAGCCTGGACCGTCGGCGAGGTACCTAAGGGGCGACCACGGACCAGGCGGAGGTATCGCCGGTGTCGAAACCGTCGACGAAGAGCGTCAGGTACCTCAGTCCGGCATCGACGTTCAACACCTGGCTGCCGGTGGTGAAAGCGATCGGCGCCGTCCGGCCGCTCCCGGGATCGACGTCGCTGTCGACCGCGTCGTCACCGCCGGCGTCCTGCGGCGAAAAGACGAACGGGCCCGCTGGCGCGACTTCGACGATATAGCTCGCGGTCAGCAGACCCCCGAACGAGTAGCTGCCGCCGCCGGTCGTCGGTTGACTCGCGAGCAGCGTCGCTCCGCTACCGTCGAGGAGATTCACCACCACTCCACCGAGGCCGGGCTCCCCGACTTCGCGCACGCCGTCGCGGTCGACGTCGTCCCAGACCTGGCCGCCGAGCGTCGACGCTCCGAGGACCAGACCGGCATCGATCGTGGTGTCGAGCACATTGATCGCGATCGCGAACGGATCTGTCTCTCCGGTCGTCGGGTCGGCGTCCGAGTCGGCGGTATCGTCGCTTCCGACATCCTGGGCGGTGAACGTGAAGCTCGCCGAAGGCAGGAGGAACCGCAAGTGCCAGCTCCCCTCCTTCGGCTTCAGGAAGTAGTTGCCGTCGACATCCGTCGCCGTCGTCCGTCGCAGGCTGAGGGTGTCGTCGTAGAGCTCGACCGTCACGCCTGCGAGACCGGGCTCCGGACCGTCCTGGATGCCGTCGACGTCCTGGTCGACCCAGACCGTTCCCTGAAGGTCTCCGGTGACGCGAAACCGCTGCCCCTGAATGCTGCCGAGGGAGTTGTCCCCGAAGCTCGAACCGGTGCTCTTCCAGACCACCACGAAGTCGCCATCGGCGTCGACCGCGACCGCGGAGGCGGTCTGATCCGAAGTGGTGTAACTGTTGACCTGGAACGGTCCGCCGAGCGCCGTACCCGCGGCGGAATAGCGCTGCCCGTGGAGGCTGTAGCCCGCGGTGTCGCCGGAGCTCGCCCCCATGCTCTGCCAGACGACGACGAAGTCCCCCTCGGCATCCACCGCGACCGCCGGCAGCCACTGGTAGTTCGTCGAGTAGACGTTGACTTGAAACTCGCTGCCCTGCGCCACACCGGCCGCCGAGAAGCGCTGGGCGTGAACGCTGGTCTCCGAATTGTCCCCTTCGCCCGACCCCATGCTGTCCCAGGCGACGACGAAGCTGCCGTCGCTGCCCGCGGCGATGGCAGCCGTGCTCTGAAAAGAGCTGGTGTAGGTGTTCACCTGGAACTCGCCGCCCGTCGCCGTTCCCGCCGACGAGTAGCGCTGCCCCTGGACGCTGTACTCGCTGTTGTCGTTGCCGGCCGAGCCGACGCTCTGCCAGACCACCACGAAATCGCCTTCCGGATCCGACGCGATTGCCGGCAGGCGCTGGAAGCTCGAGGTGAAGGTGTTCACTTGAAACGCCGCGCCGGCCGGCGTGCCGCCGGCCGTGAACCGCCGGGCCTGAACGCCCCAGAAGGGGTCGCTGCCGCTGGCGCTCTGGCGCGCCCAGGCGACCACGAAGTCGCCGTCCGCATCGGCGGCGACGGCGGGCCACTCCTGGTAGTGAGGGTCGGTACCGCTCACCATGAACTCGCCCCCCGCGGGCGAACCGCTCGCCGCGAAGCGCTGGCCGGCGATCGCCCAGCCGGCGGGAGATCCGCTGCTCCAGACCACCACGAAGGCGCCCGCCGCATCCGCGGCGACCGCCGGCTGGAGTTGACTATCCGTGGTGGTGCTGTTCACCTGGAACTGGCCACCCAACGGCGTTCCACCCGGCGAGTAGCGCTGGCCCTGGATGCTGAAGCTCGAGCCGTCGCCGCCGCTCGAGCCGTTGCTCATCCAGACCACGACGAAGCTGCCGTCCGCCGCCGCGGCGACCGCCGGCGTCTCCTGACGGCTCGTCCAATAGCTGTTGACCTGAAACTGGCCGCCCACCGGCACCGCGGCACTCCAGGCCGCCAGGGGCAGGAGCATGGCGATCAGCAGGCCGCCCAGCCACGACAGGTCCGGCGTCCGGCGGTCCTGCGCGATCCTCCCCATACGACCTGGCCTCCGCGGCAATCGAAGTTCGAAGATCGAAGATCGAAGATCGTCGATCGATGGGCGCCTGGGAATCAGGCGCGAATCCAGCTCCTTTCTAGCATCGATCCAGCCGCCGCGCATCGAGATACGTTGCAGTCCGCGGGCACCGGCGCCCGGCGGCTCAGCATAGAATGCCGCGATCATGAGCGACGTCCTTCCGCAGCCTGCGCGCGCCCGGCCGGCCGGGCTCACGCGCGAGCAGATCCTCGCCGACTACCGGCTCGGATGGGAGAGCCGTCAGGCGAGCCTGATCGGCCGGCGGGAAGTGCTCACCGGCAAGGGAAAATTCGGCATCTTCGGCGACGGCAAGGAGATCGCCCAGCTCGCCATGGCGCGCGCCGCAGAGCCGGGCGATTTCCGCTCCGGCTACTATCGCGACCAGACTTTCATGATGGCGGTGGGCGAGCTCACCCTCGACCAGTTCTTCGCCCAGCTCTACGCCGACGCCGACCCGGTGCGCGAACCGGCCTCCGCCGGGCGCCAGATGAACGCCCACTTCGCCACCCGCCTGCGCGCCGCGGACGGATCGCCGCTGGATATCACCGCCCGCGTCCAGAGCGCCGCCGACATGTCCCCCACCGCCGGGCAGATGCCGCGCCTCGTCGGGTTGGGGCACGCCTCGCGGCTCTATCGCGAACTGCCCGGCCTCGAAGATTTCGGCGACTTTTCGCACGGCGGCAACGAGATCGCCTTCGGCACGATCGGCAACGCCTCGACCGCCGAGGGGCACTTCTGGGAAGCGGTCAACGCCATCGGCGTCCTGCGTGCCGCTGTGCTGCTGTCGATCTGGGATGACGGCTACGGCATCTCGGTCGCCAACGAGCACCAGATCTGCAAGGCCGACCTCTCCGAGATGCTCTCGGGGTTCGCGCGCAAGCCGGACGGGAGCGAGGGCTTCGAGCTCTACCGCGTCCACGGCTGGGACTATCCGGCGCTCGTCGAGACCTACCTCACCGCCGCTCGGCGGGTTCGGCGCGATCACGTGCCGGCCATCGTGCACGTCGCCGAGCTCACCCAGCCGCAGGGGCACTCGACGTCGGGCAGCCACGAGAGGTACAAGTCGCCGGATCGACTGGCGTTCGAGGTGGAGTTCGACGGCCTGCGCCGGATGCGCGGCTGGATGCTCGCCGGGGGACTCGCCGGCGAAGCCGAGCTGGACGCGATCGAGAAGGAGTGCGCGCAGGCGGCGCGGGAGGCGCAGCGGCGAGCCTGGGACGCCTACCAGGAGGCGATACGGACGGAAAAGGAGCGCTTCACCGCGCTCGCCGAAGGCGTCGCCTTGCGCGCTCACGACCGTGCAGCCATCGAGTCGCTGGTGCAGAATCTCGATCGCCTGCACCCGCTTCTCCACCGCAATCTCCAGACCTCGGCGCACGAGGTCCTGATCGCCACCCTCGGCGACCCGTCTCCCGAGCGTGCCGCGCTCGCGCGCTGGAGCGAGTCGCACCGGCTCGAGAACGAAGAGCGTTACGGCTCCCACCTCCACGCCGCCGGCACGCGTTCGCCGCTCGCGGTCGAGCCGGTGGCGCCGTCCTATCGCGACGATTCGCCGGTGGTGAACGGCTTCGAGGTCCTGAACGCATGTTTCGACGACGCGCTCGGGAGGATGCCCAACTTACTCGCCTTCGGCGAAGATGTCGGCCAGCTCGGCGACGTCAATCAGGGTTTTCTCCACCTGCAGAAGAAATACGGTGCGCTGCGCGTCGCCGACACCGGCATCCGCGAGCAGACGATCATGGGGCAGGCGATCGGTCTGGCGCTGCGCGGCTTCCGCCCGATCGCCGAGATCCAGTATCTCGACTACGTGCTCTACGGCCTGCAGACGCTCTCCGACGATCTCGCGTCGCTCTCGTGGCGAACCGCTGGCGCGCAGGCGGCGCCAGTCATCGTGCGCACCCGCGGCCATCGTCTCGAAGGAATCTGGCACTCGGGCTCGCAGATGGGCGGTCTCCTCCATCTGACGCGTGGAATCTGGCTCTGCGTTCCGCGCAACATGACGCAGGCCGCCGGGATGTACAACACCCTGCTCGCCGCGGACGATCCGGCGATCGTGGTCGAGGTCTGAACGGCTACCGCCACAAGGAGCGCCTGCCGTCGAACGTCGGATCGTTCCGCGTTCCGCTCGGGGATTCCCGAAACGTTGCGCGAGGGGCGGGACGCCACGGTCGTCACTTACGGCGCCTGCTGTCCGATCGTGCAGGAGGCAGCGGAGCTCCTCGCCAGGACGGGCATCGAGATCGAGATCGTCGACGTACAGACTCTGTCGCCCTTCGATCGCGAGAACCGGATCCTCGACAGCCTGCGCAGGACATCCCGCCTGGTGATCGTCGACGAGGACGTTCCCGGCGGCGCGTCGGCCTGGTTGATGCAGCAGATCGTCGAGCGCATGGGCGGCTTCTGGTGGCTCGACGCTCCGCCGGTCACGGTCACCGGCCGCGAGCACCGTCCGGCATACGGCTCCGACGGCGACTACTTCTCGAAGCCGTCGCGCGAGGAAATCTTCCGCGCCATCTACGACCTGATGCGCGCCGCCGCACCGCAGAGATTCCCGTCGTTGTTCAGTTGACCGTCGCGGCTTCGGTCTCCGCCTCGAACCGCCTGCGCGCCCAGCTGAAATAGGGCCACGCGGCGATCGCCGCGACGGCGGCGACAGAAAAGGCGGGCGTGTAGCCGGCGTGCGCGATGACCGGGCCGAAGAGCATCGAACCGCTGCCGATGCCGGTGTCGAAGGCGGCGATGTTGGCGCCGAACGCAGCTCCCCGGCGCTCCGGCGCGACCCGCCCGATGACGTAGGTGGTGAAGGCGGGTCCGATGCTCGCAAAGCCCAGGCCGTAGAGCACGGCGCAACCGGCGATCGCGGGGCGGCTGCCGGCAAACGGCATGAGTGTGAGCGCCGCGGCGACCGCCACGATCGACGGGCGCAGGGCCGCGAACGCGCCGACTCGGTCGATCCAGCGACCGACGAACGGGCGCAGGCCGAAGATCGTGCCGGCGAAAGCGACGAAGAAGAGACCGCGCGGCGCGACCCCCCGGCTCTCGGTGTAGAGCGCGATGAAGCTCGTCAAGCCACCGTAGCCCAGCGCGACCAGAAAGAGTCCGAAGGCGAAGCGCAGCACCGGCCGCGCGAGGCGCTCCGCGGGCGGCGCGAGTCCGGCGCGGCGCGAGATCTCGGCGTCTCCGGAGGCGAAACGCAGCGCAAGAAGGGCGATCGCCGCGTTGACGAGGGCGAGCGTACCCGTCAGCCAGCGCCAACCGAAGTTGAACAGGACGAAACCGAAGCTCGGAGCGAGCGAGATGGCGAGAATCGTCGCCATGCCGTGAATCGCGAAGCCCTCGCCGCGTCGCGATTCCGGGATGAGGCGGACGGCGTAGGCGCCCGACGAAGTCAGCAGCGCCGACCAGAAGACTCCCTGCGCGAAGGCGAGCGCGACGAACACCGGCCAGACGGAGACGAAGGCGTAGACGGCGAAAAGCGCCGCGATCGCCGCCGCCGCCACCGCCAGAACCCTGCCCTGCCCGAGCCGGTCCCCCAAGGCGCCGGTGAACGGGGCCGAGAGCGCCGAAGCGAAGGTCAGACTGCCGAGGAAGAGGCCTGCCGCCGCCGTCGGTCCGCCGAGATCCTGGATGCGATACGGCGCCACCGGCAGCAGTGCGAACACGGCCGCGGAGGCGAAGAAATTGAACATGCAGAGCTCGAGGAAGGCGGCTGAGAGAAGCGGCTGCCGACGGCTGGCCATGGAGCGGCGAACTCTAGCTCAGAGAAAAAAGGGCAACGCCGGGGTCACTGGTGACCCCGGCGTTGCGGGGGATCTGAAGGAGGGTGAGCGAATGATGGCGCCTGCCGGGCGCGCGGCCTGTAAGGCCCTGCACAGTCGCCCAGTGGTCTTTCACCGCGCCGGCGGGGGCGGCTCGACTCCGGCGAGCTGCTCGGCCCGCAAAGCGAGCGCGCCGCAGCCGGCGCTGCGGGCCTCGACCGCGAACCGCTCGAGGGCGCTGCGGGCGGCCGGAAGGCCTGCCGCGCGGTCGACGGCGAGCGCGCCGAGACGCGCTTCGAGCGTCGCGATCCGGTGGCCCGCCCGCGCGGCGACTGCGAGATCTTCCGCCAGCGTCCCGCGGGCGCGGTCGAACCGCCCGAAGGCGACATCGAGCTCCGCCGAGACCAGCCGCCCGAGGTGCCGCAACCAGGCGGCGGGATTTCTCCCCGCCGCCGCCAGAGCCTCGCCGACCAGCTGCGCCGCGGCCGCCGACTTGCCGCGCTGCGCGAGCAGGCAGCGCGCCGCTTCGAGGTCGGCCTGGACCTTCTCGTCGGCTTCGCCGCGAGCGTCGAATTCCTGCGCCAGAACGATGAGTTTCGCGAACGCCCGCGACGGCTCGCCACTGTCGCGCTCGATTCGCGCCTGAACGAGCCGAACCGCCGCCGCTTTGGGCTTCTCGCCCCCCGAGTCGAACAGTGCCAGCGCCGCCGACAGGTCGCGCTGCGCCGCGACCCCATCGCCCTGCATTGCCCGGTTCTCACCGAGACCGAGCAGCGCGTCGCCTTCGCCGGCCTTGTCGCCGGTGGCGCGGGCCAGGTCGAGCGCCTGCTGCCAGAGCCGGTCCGAGCCGGCGAAATCACCGCGCTCACGCCGAATCTGTCCCAGATTGGCGAGCGCGACGAGCTCCCGGGATCGGTCTTCGAGTTGGCGAAAGGTCGCCAGGGCCTCCAGATGACGCGCTTCGGCGCCGGACAGATCCCACTGCAGGTATTGCATGGTTCCCAGGTTGGCCGCGGCAGCCGCAGCACCGCGCCGGTCTCCGAGCTCCGCGAGCGTCTTGCCGGCACTCTCGTAGAGCCCCTGCGCGCGCTGCAGCTCGCCACGCTCCGAGGCGACGAGCCCGAGTGAAACCTGCACCCGCGCCGCTCGTCGCCGGTTGCCGATCGCCTCGAAAGTCGCCCGGGCCTCCTCGAAGAGCCGCTCGGCGCGCGCGAAATCGCCCCGCGACTGCTCGAGATTCGCCAGGGACTGCGCCACGCTCGCCACGAAGGCGCGATCGCCGAGGTCTCCGGCGAGCCGGCGAGCCACCTCGAAACGCCCGGCAGCACCGGTCGAATCGCCCAGCTTGCGCTGCGCGGCGCCCTGCTCGAATCGCGCGCGGGCCAGGATCGAACGCGAACCGGCCAGCTCCGCCCGCGTCGCCGCACGCTCCGCCACCGCGAGTTGGCGATGAAAATCGGACAGTGCCGCGGCGGCGCGCGCTTCCACGAGATCGATCCGCGGATCCTCCCCGGCGGGCGGAGGCAGGCGCTGGAGCTCAGCGACCGTGACCAGCGCCGCGGTCGACTCGCCGGCCTCCAGCTCGACCTGCGCCAGGCGCAGTCCCTGTTCGAGATCGTCGGGGTAGAAACGCCAGAGGGTTCGCGCGACCTCGATCGCCCTTGGCCAATCCCGCGAAAGCCGCCGTTCGAGCCCCTCGACCATCAGCTGATCGCTGCGCGAGAGGTTCCCGGACCGCTTGCGGGCCTCGCTGGCGGCGACCAGCGCCTGCTCGTCGTAGCCGAGATCGAACCAGGCGGCGGCGAGCGCCGCCCGCGCCAACGGGAACTCCGGGTCGGTCGCGATCGAGCGCTCCAGCAGGTCGCGTGCCCGTCCGGGCTCGAACGAGCGCAACGCCTCGAGGCCTCCGGCATAGAGCCGCACGGCCTCTGGGCTCGCCGGATGAGCGAACTCGGCGGCGGGCGACGTCGCGCCGGCGAGGTCGCTGATGCCGAGCTCGCGGCGCAGGCTGAGACCGCCCTGGCGAACGAGGGCGAAGATCTTCGGTTCGCTGCCTTCGATCGAGAACGGCCTGGTGTAGCTGCCGTCGGTCGCCTGCAGGCGCAAGTCGACGCGCAGGGGCGCCTCGGCGCCGCCCTGGGCGGTGAAGCTGCCGAGCAGGACGAGGTCCGCGCCGAGGATTCGGCGCAGACGCTGCAGCGTCTCCACCCCCAGCGAGCTGGAAAGCTCGAGCTGCAGATCCTGGCGGGCCTGCGCCACCACCTCGCCGGGAACCGCGCGCACCGAGTCGCTCGCCGCGAGCTCCGAGGTCAACATCTCGGAGAGCGCCGAAGAGAGCCACTGCGCCTCCGGACGGCCGGTCGCGTTGGCAAATCCGAGGACCGCGATCGCCCGCCGTGGCGCGGCGGCCGCGGCGAGCGGAGGTTGCAAGGACGCGAGAGAATCCACGCCCGGCTGGCCGGCTGGCACGGTGTGCGCCCGCCAGCCGGGCAGAAGCCACCAGAGTAGAGCAGCCATGCCGAGCGCCAGCAGGACCGCGACCCCGCTGACGAAGTTCCGCGACGGCCGCTTGCCGCGCAACCGGTCGGCGCCGAGCAGGGCGGTCGGCGGATCGAGAAATCGGATGACCTCGTCGGCCCTCGCGAAGCGCCTCTCCGGCTCGCGCACCATGCAGCGCTCGATGGTCTCGCGGAACCGCGCCGAGAGTCCGGCGCGATAGGTCTCGATCGGGGTCGGCGGCTCGCGCAGCCGTTTGACCGCCACTTCGAGCGGCGACTCACCGTGAAAGGGCAGCGCGCCGGTGAGCATCTCGTAGAGCACCACGCCGAGCGCGTAGAGGTCGCTCCCCGCGTTCGCCGGCAGGCCAGCAACCTGCTCCGGCGCCATGTAGGCGGGCGTGCCGAGGAGACCTCCGGCTTCGGTGATGGTGATTCCGTCCGAGCTCTGGTGCGAGCTCCGGGCGAGGCCGAAGTCGGTGATCACCGCGCGCTCGCCGTCCGGAGAAGGAACGAGCAGGATGTTCGAGCTCTTGAAATCGCGATGCACCACGCCGGCATCGTGCGCCGCGGCGAGCCCGCTGCAGAGCTGGCGCACGACGGCGATGGCCGGCCCTTCGTCGAAGGTCCCCGCCTCCTCGATCCGGCGCGCCAGCGTCTCGCCTTCGAGCCACTCCATGGTCAGGTAGAGGAGCGCCTCATGGGCGCCGGTCTCGGAGCTGCGAACCTCGTGCACGCCGAGATCGAAGATCCGGCAGACGTTCGGATGACTCACCCGGCGCGCCAGCAGGATCTCGCGCTTGAAGCGCTCGATCGACTGCGGGTCCCGGCTCGCCGCCGGACGAAGCACCTTGAGCGCCACGCGGCTGCGCAGGTGCAGATCCTCGGCGCCATAGACCTCGCCCGCGGCGCCCTGGCCGAGGTAGCGCGAGATCCGGTAGCGCGCCGAGACGATCTCGCCGAGCGCGAAGATCGGCACCGGCGCGGGTCCGCCCCTACTCATCTGTGGAACCTCACGTTGCTGCGATTGTACCGGCTGATCGTGCCGCTTTCAGACGCCGTCCGGATCTTTCGCCGCCCGATCGGCCTGCCGCCGGAGGGCGGCCCATTCTGCCGCGGTGTTCACGCCGCGAAGCGTGCCGCGAAGCGCGCGCGGAACCGGGGCGATGTCCACCTCGGCGAGCCCGGCGAGCGGCTGCAGACTGCCGCCCCGACCCCGCGCAGCGCCCGCGGCACCCGCGGCCTTCTCAACGCTCGCAGCGCCTGCAACGCCGGCAGCGCCGGCCGCGATCGCCGCCAGTGCAGCGCGGCATCCGGGCTCGTAGATGCCGGGAAACGGCTCGATGCGCCCGGGCACGAGGCGCGGGAGAACGGCGATGCGATCGACCCGCCGCCGGGCGATCAACCATTCGAGCGTCGCCGTCTGCAGCAACGGCTGGTCGCAGGTCACGATCAGCCACGCGGCGCCGGGCCGCGCCGCGAACGCCGCCAGCACGCCCGCCAGAGGACCGAAGGCGCCCGGGAGATCGTCGATCACCCGCAGTCCCGCGAGCGTCGGCGGCAGCTCCGGGGACGAGCCCAGGAGTGCGACCTCCGGCACGACCGCGGTGAGCGCTGCCGTGATGCGCTCGACGAAGGTCTCGCCATGCCATTCGAGCAGCGCCTTGGCGGATCCCATCCGCCGGCTGGCGCCGCCGACCAGAATGCCGCCGACGAGCGGCGGCAGGGCTTCGCGTTCACGTGCGCCGGACATCAGGCTGGTATCCTTCCACGACCGGCGCGTTCCGCGGCCGCCAGCCTCCCAGGAGTCCTTCGACCCGATGCGCTTCGCT
Organism: Thermoanaerobaculia bacterium; assembly: GCA_963719555.1. Lineage (GTDB taxonomy): Bacteria > Acidobacteriota > Thermoanaerobaculia > Multivoradales > JAGPDF01 > JAGPDF01. The sequence goes on from CAVRCL010000002.1 coordinate 59,322, forward strand.
CCCATAGCTCCCGACACCGACTCGATCCGCAGCCGTCACCGACGGGCGCGGTTGCGGCTGTTCCTCCTCGTGCTCTTCCTGCTGGGCGCCGCCGTCCTCCTCCTGGGCGGCTTGCGCCGCGGCCCGGCGCCCCAGATCGCAGTGCGACCGGAGCGCACCGCCATCGGCAGGTCGGCGCCGCTCGAGATCGAGGTGTCCGAGCCGGCGCGCGGCTTCTCGAAGGTCGAGGCCGAGCTCGTCCAGGGCACCCATCGGATTGCGCTGCTCGCGGAGTCGTTCGCGACGCCGCCGGGCTGGAAGCTCTGGAGCCGCGGGCTCACCGCGAAGGTCTGGAAGCTCGACATCGGCAAGACCTCGCAGCCTTCACTGGTCGCCGGACCGGCAACGCTCCGCGTCACGGCCGCCCCTGCCCCGGCCTGGTTCCGCGCCGGCGAACCAGTCGTGGCGGAAGTCGTCCTGCCGGTGCGTCTCGTTCCGCCGGCCCTCGGGCTGCTCTCCTCCCAGCACTATGTCGCGCAGGGCGGATCGGAGGTCGTCGTCTATCAGACCGGTCCCACCAGCATCCGCGACGGCGTCGAGGTCGGTGATCGCTTCTTCCCCGGCTTTCCGCTGCCGGGCGGCCCCGAGGGAAGCCGCTTCGCCCTCTTCGCCCTGCCCTGGGACACCGGCGACGCCACCGGGGTTCGTCTCGTCGCCGCCGACGAGGTCGACAATCAGAGCTCGCTGCCGTTCGTCGACCAGGTCTTCCCCCATCCGCCGCCGGTCGACGACATCCAACTCGACGACAAGTTCCTCGGCAAGGTCGTCCCCGAGATCCTGGCCCAGACGCCGGACGCTCCCGACGCCGGGAGCCTGCTGCAGAACTACCTCTGGATCAATCGCGAGCTGCGGCAGCGCAACGCTGGCGAGCTCGCCGCTCTGGCGGCAGGGAGCGCCAGGGAGTTCCTCTGGCGGGCGCCCTTCCTCGCCCTTCCGGGCGGCCAGGTGATGTCGTCGTTCGCCGACCGCCGTTCCTACATCTACGGCGGCCGCGAGGTCGACACGCAGACCCACCTCGGTTTCGACCTCGCCTCGGTCGCCCGGGCCGACGTCCCGGCCGCCAACGACGGCGTCGTCGTGATGGCGAAGTATCTGGGCATCTATGGCAACACCGTGGTCGTCGACCACGGTTACGGCCTGATGAGCCTCTATGCCCACCTCTCTGCGATCTCGACGGAGGTCGGCACCAGCGTGCGCCGCGGACAACCGCTCGGCCGCAGCGGCGCCACCGGACTCGCCGGCGGCGATCATCTCCACTTTTCCTTCCTGCTCCAGGGCCTGCCGGTCCGGCCGGCGGAATGGTGGGACGCCCACTGGATCGAAGACCGGCTGAAGCGCAAGCTCGGCGCGGCGCTGCCTTTCGGCACTCCGGCCTCCTGACGTCGCACGCCGAACGCCGCCCGGACGGAGAGTGATCCCAATGCGTGAGGCGACCTTCCCCGATCTGCGGGCCTTTCTCGACCAGCTGCGGCGCGATCGCGACCTGGTCGAGATCACGGCGCCGGTCGACCCCCGACTCGAGATCGCCGAGATCCATCGCCGCGTCATCGCCGCCGGCGGTCCGGCGCTGCTGTTCACCAACGTCCTGGGCGCCGACTACCCCGTGGTGACCAATCTCTACGGCACGCCGCGCCGGGCCGGGCTCGCCTTCGGCCGGCGGCCGCAGCAGCTCATCGCCCGCCTCGCCCGGCTCGCCCAGGAGATCCTGCCGCCGACGCCGGCGAAGCTCTGGCGGGCCCGCGACCTGGCCGCCGAAGCGCTCCGCGTCGGCTTGAAGCAGCGCCGCCGCGGGCCGGTCACTGAGGTCGTGACGCGCGCGGTACGGCTCGATCGGCTGCCCGCTCTGACCTGCTGGCCCGAGGATGGCGGGCCCTTCATCACGCTGCCCCTGGTCTATACCGAACACCCGGATGGCCACGGCCACAACCTCGGGATGTATCGGCTGCAGATCCACGATGCGCAGTCCACCGGCATCCACTGGCAGATCGGCAAGGGGGGCGGCTACCATTACGCGGTCGCGGAGGCGCGCGGCGAAGCCCTCCCGGCAACGGTTTTCGTCGGCGGCCCGCCCGGCTTGACACTCGCGGCCATCGCTCCCCTGCCCGAAAACCTCCCGGAGCTCATGCTCGCCTCGCTCGTCGCCGGCGAGCGCCTCGCGATGGTGCGGGGGGCCGCGAGCCCGGACGGCAGGCCGCTCGTCGCTGCCGCCGAGTTCGCCCTGGTCGGCAAAGTCCCGCCGCGCATCCGGCGGGCCGAAGGACCGTTCGGCGACCACTACGGCTACTACTCCCTGCGTCACGACTACCCGGTGTTCGAAGTCGAGTGGCTGGCGCGCCGCCGCGACGCGATCTTCCCGGCGACCGTCGTCGGCAAGCCGCGCCAGGAGGACTTCTTCCTCGGCGACCTGCTGCAGGAGCTGCTGTCGCCGCTCTTCCCGCTGGTGATGCCGGCGGTCGATTCGCTGTGGTCCTACGGCGAGACCGGCTACCACTCGCTCGCTGCGGCGGTGGTGCGCGAGCGCTACGGGCGCGAAGCGATGACCTCGGCGTTCCGGATTCTCGGCGAGGGACAGCTCGCGCTCACCAAGTTCCTCTTCGTCACCGACGGCAGGATCGACCTGCGCGACTTCCCTGCCCTGCTGACCCACGTCCTCGAGCGCACCCATCCCGAGACCGACCTCTTCGTCTTCGCGAATCTGGCGATGGACACCCTCGACTACACCGGCCCGGAGGTCAACCGCGGCTCGAAGGGGGTCTGGCTGGGGCTCGGCGACGCGGTCCGCGTGCTGCCGCGCGAGTTCCGGCCGTCGACTCCGCCGCCCTCCGACGTGCATGACGTGCGCGTCTTTTCGCCAGGCTGTCTCGTGATCGGCGGTCCCGCCTACGCTGCAGAGCCGGCGGCCGCCGCCCGGCTGGCCGCCCACCCGGCCTTCACTGGGTGGCCACTGCTGGTGCTCACCGACGAGCCACGGCGAGCGGCAGCGAGCGCGATGAACTTCCTCTGGACGACCTTCACCCGCTTCGAGCCCGCGGCCGACCTCCACGCCTGTGGACAGAGGGTGACCCGCAATCATCTCGTGCGCACGCCGCCGATCCTGATCGACGCCCGGCGCAAGCCCTGGTATCCGGAGGAGCTTTTCGCCGACCCGACGACTGCCGCGACAGTCTCCCGGCGCTGGCGCGAGTACTTCCCCGAGGGCGGCGTGGAAATGGGCGACTCGGATTCAGCCCACCTCGACCCGCCTGGCTGAGCCAGGCGAGCCGGCCGCTGGTACGATTCCGGCCCGCATGCCTCGTCCGCCCTCGATTCGCCCGCCCCGCCCGATGCGCCGGCTGCGGCTCGGACTTCTGGCCCAGATCGGGCTCGCCCTCGCGCTCGTCGGCACGGTGCCGCTGGCGATCGCTGCCACGCAGCTCGCGACGGTCAATCGCGAGGCCCTGGTCGAGCAGCTCCTGCGGACCCACACGGTCTCGGCGCGCACCGCCGCCGACGCCATCGACTCTTTTCTCGCCGCGCGGCGTTCGCTCGCATCGACGCTGCTGCTCTCGCCGGAGCTCGCTGCCGATCCGACTTCCGCGGTCGGCCAGCTCAGGCTGCGCGACTCGCTCGCGAGCTGGAGCGCCACCGGCATCGTCGCCGCCGCGCTCTACGACGCCAGCGACCAGTTGATCGTCAAGGTGCAACAAAAGGGCTCGGCGAGCTCGCGGACGACCTGCTGGGCGGAGCGGCAGCGGCAGCGGGACCGGGACGAGGCGGCGGCGACGTCGGCAACCTCTGCGACCCTGCGCACGATCGACCTTCATCCCTGGATCCGGCTCGAGCTGCCGCTCGCCGGCGGTGCCGGCGCCACCGGCTCGCTCCGCCTGGCGGTGGACGGCGAGCCGCTGCTGCGGGCGCTCGCCCCCGAGGAGCTCGGGGAACAGGCGCGCCTGCTGCTCCTCGACCGCGCCGGCAGGCCCCTGCTCGGCTCCGCGGGCGAGGTCGCCGACCTGCCCGCGCCGCTCCTCGAGTCGGCGCTCTCGGCGCGGCTCTCCGGTTCGGGGCGCTTCCGCGATCGCGCGGCGCGCGAGATCGTCGGCGCCTGGTCGGCCGCCGACTCCGGGCGATGGATCGTCGTCTCGACGCAGCCGGCGGCGATCGCCGAGGCGGCGGCGCGACGGATGCGACTGCGATCCGCGCTCGCCGTCGTGCTAGCGCTGGCGCTCGCGGCGATCATCTCGACCTTCGCCTACCGGGCGCTGGTGCGGCCGTTGCGCGCGCTGCTCGCCGCGCAGCGGCGGATGGCCGGCCTCTCGGGCGCACCGGCGCAGGGTTCGGAGGTGGCGGAGCTGAAGTCGACCATGGCAGGCTCTCGAGCGCAACGCCCGGGACCGCTCGGCCCTCGACGAGGTCTTCCTCGGCCGCTATCAGGTGGTCGAGATCCTCGGCTCGGGCGGCATGGGCACGGTCTTCCGCGGCTGGGATCCGCGACTGCAGCGCGCGGTGGCCCTGAAGACCATCCACCTCGCGCGGCGCGAGTCCGACGAGCGAGGAGAAGAAGGCCGCCTCGCGCCTCGTCGCCGAGGCGATCGCCGCCGCGCAGATCGTCCATCCGAACGTCGTGGCGATCTACGACACCGAGGAGGTCGGCGCGATCGCCTACGTCGCGATGGAGTACGTCCACGGCACCGGGCTCGACCGCTACCTCGAGGAGCGCGGCAAGCTCTCCTGGCGCGAGGTTCTGCCGCTCGGCCAGGCGATCTGCGAAGGCCTCGCCGCAGCGCACGCCCGCGATCTCGTGCATCGCGACATCAAGCCGGGCAACATCCTCCTCGGCCAGGACGGCTCGATCAAGATCGCCGACTTCGGGCTGGCGCTCTTTCTTTCGCAGCGCGGCGAGCCGGGCGAGACGGTCGTCGGCACGCCCGGCTTCCTCGCCCCGGAGGCGCTGCGCGGACGGCCGGTCACGGCGTGGAGCGACCTCTTCGCGGTCGGCGTGCTGCTCTGTCGCAGCCTCACCGGGCACTACCCGTTCGCCGGCAAGAACCTGCGCGCGATCGTCGCTTCGACGCTCAACGATCCGACGCCGCCGGTCGACTCGTTCGACGAACGGATCCCCCGGCCGCTCGTGGACATGGTGCGCTCGCTGCTGGAGAAGAGCCCGGAACGACGGCTCGGTCCGGCGAGCGACGTCGCCGCGCCGTTTCGCGGAGCTCTGCCGCCTGCACGGACTCAACTGGCGCCTCGACTTCACCCGCTCTACTCGCGCCGTCGAGGCCGACGAGATCTTCCGCTCGGTCTCGTTGCCGGTGATCCCGGAATGACCCCCCCGGAGGTCGCTTCGACGATCGCCGCCGGGCTCGTCCTCGGCTGGTCGGTCGCCTGGCCGCCCGGCCCGGTCAACGCCGAAATGATCCGGCGCGGCCTGACGCGCGGTTTCAGACCGGCCGCGGCCGTCGGTTTCGGCGCTTGCACCGCCGACTTCCTCTGGGCACTGGCGGTGGCGGGCGGGGCGGGCGCGCTCGCCGGCCTGCCCGGAGTCAGGCCGGCGCTCGCCGGAGTGAGCCTCGTCCTGCTCCTCTTCCTCGCCTGGACTTTTCTCTCCGGCGCCTTCCGCGCCTGGCAACGCTCCCGGCACCCGCAACCTGCGATCGCCGCACCGGTCGCGAAGGAGCGCTTCGCCGGCACCCGGGGCGGCTACCTCCTGGGACTCACCATGGCGCTCGCCAGCCCGTGGAACATCGCCTTCTGGCTGGCGGTGATCGGCAGCCAGGCAGGGGCACAGGGCGGCGGACCGTTGGCGTTCGAGACCTCGTTGCTCCTCGCTGGCGCGGTGGTCTTCGCCGCTGCGGCCTGGACGGTCGTCCTCTGCTCCGCCGTGCAGCTGGGCGCGCGCTTCGCGACGCCGGCCTGGGAGATCACCACCCAGGCGGTCACCGGGGTGCTGATGATCTACTTCGCCGTCCGCCTGCTGCTGCGCATGGCGGCGGGTTGAACGGCAAGCGACGGCCGCCTGACTGTCTCGGCTTGGGCTTTCGCGGCCCGAAGGCTATGATTCCCCGCGGCCGGGACCCCCGCGCCGGGCTGGCGCGGCATCCACCCCCAGACCGAATTGGAAACCGCGGACGCTCGTCCGCCTGAAGGCAGGAAGCATGGACATCCAGAGCGACATCCTCGGCACTCTCGGCAACACCCCTCTGGTCGCCCTGCGGCGCTACCACCCCAGGGCGCGCTGCTCGCCGCCAAGCTCGAGTACTTCAACCCCGGCGGCGAGCGTCAAGGACCGGATCGGCATCGAGATGATCGAGGCCGCCGAGCGCGAGGGGAAGTTGAAGCCCGGCATGACGATGGTCGAACCGACCTCCGGCAACACCGGCCTCGGGCTCGCGCTGGCCTGCATCCTGCGCGGCTACAAGCTGGTCTGCACGGCGACGACGAAGATCTCGAAGGAGAAGATCGGGCTGCTCGAGGCGCACGGCGCGCGGGTGATCATCTGCCCGGTGGACGTCGCCGCCGACGACCCGCGCTCCTACTACAAGGTCGCCGAGCGGATCCGCGACGAAGAGGGCGCCTTCCTGCCGAACCAGTACCACAACGCCGCCAACCCGCTAGACGCACTACAAGACCACCGGCCCGGAGATCTGGCGCCAGACCGACGGCAAGGTCACCCACTGGGTCGCCGGCGTCGGCACCGGCGGCACGATCTCCGGCGTCTCGCGCTTCCTCAAGGAGCAGAACCCGGCGATCCGGACCATCGGCGTCGATCCGGTCGGGCAGCGTCTACGCCTACTGGAACGAGCATGGCCACCTGCCGCCGCCGGAGGAGCTCGATTTCTATCTCATCGACGGCATCGGCCAGAGCTACATGCCCGACTCCTGCTGGCCGGAGACGATCGACGAGGTCATCACGGTCAGCGACCAGATCGCCTACGACGAGGTCTTCACGCTCGCCAAGACCGAAGCGATCTTCACCGGATCGTCCGGCGCCGCGGCGGCCTGGGCGGCGCGCGAAGTCGCCAGGAAGCTCCCGGCCGACGCCCTCGTCGTCACCCTCCTCCCCGACTCCGGCGAGCGCTACCTCTCCAAGCTCAACCCCGAGTGGATGAAGGAAAAAGGCCTCCTCGGCGCGGAAGAGGGGCTGTCCTAGGACACCTCGGGCACATGTGCCCCGATGGGGGACATGATGCCGGCGCAGCCGGCTTCGTGTCCCCCAGCAGCGCCCTTCGAAGCCGCCCCCGACCTCAGTCCCAGATCTCTTCCAGGCGCAGATCCTCGTTCCGAGTAACCGCTCGCAGGTCTTCCGGATAGGGGAATTCCGTAGCGCTACCAGCAAGGCGGGCGAAGGCCTCGCTCCACGCGGACGAGCGCGCCTCGAGGACGACCCGGTTCCCTTCGCGGGAGATCGACACCTCATCCTCGTCGGCGAATTGGAAGGCCTTGGGCAACTTCACCATTTGACTCCTACCGATCATGAAGAGTCTCGCCATCTCGACCAAAGTTGCACCTCCGTCCGATTGGAAAGGACGAGTCGATCCTACTGTCCAAGTCATCAACTCGCGGGTCGCTCGTCGCCGGTAGGGCGCCCCAATCTCCAGGCAGGCGGCAGACACTAGCCTCGCGCGAAGTAGTCCGAGGTCGCGGCGGTGGCCTCTCGTTCGGTACCTATCGCTTGTAGGCGGAGTCATGGTCTGGGTGGAGTGAAACGAGGCGGAGGAATTCCCCGTCGCGGTATCCGACGGCCCGGATGTTCTGAGCTCAGGCGGAAGGAGCAATCTTCGCACCGCTCGATGCGCTCTTGAGATACTCGACGCAGACAGTGGAATCCCGAGCGGCGATAGAGGTCATTCGACTGCAGCCCAGCGCCGGCGGAGGCCCGCGACTGACTGGCGGAGCTCGCCCGATTCGAGTCCAAAGAACATCCGTCTGAAACTGCCGGCCTGTTGAGATCGAGCTGCACAGCTTCAGGACCGGCGCGCGCGACTGGCCGGTCGCTTCGACGCCTAGGCTTCGAGGCTGGCGATATCCGTGGCTCGCGCCGGCGTGGCCGCTGCCCACGCGAGGCCGCGCGCGATCGCTGAGCGGTCGGGTTCGGCAACCGTCCAGAGCTGGCTCTCCGGCACGAGCGCGACTGCGGTCAGCAGGCATCGACCCATCCTCGAGCCGATCCAGCCGCAGAACCTTGCCCGCAAACCGCTTCCCGAGCGAAATCTGCCCGCTCTTGCCGACAACCTTGATTTCGAAATCGGACGGCGTGAACTCGCTCAAGCTGGTCATGCCCGCATTTTACCTCCGAAATCATGCAGTCATGCGACCATGCGCATATCGAGGACGTTGCAGCCTTAGCTGACCCCCGTCTAGATAGCAGCTCTGCAGCGCGTGGGCGAAGTGGTTGGCCCAGGCGACGTGCTGGCCGTCGGCCCAGCCGCGGGAGCTCTTGCCGCCGGAGCCGCTGACGTAGAAGGTGGCGTCGAGCATCGCTTCGCAGGTCGACCAGGAGTCGGAGCGCGCGCGGGCGCCGGCGGCGAAAGCTGAAGCAGGTAGTCGTCGTCGCCCGGCATGTAGTCGAGAACCCGGCCGCGCCTCGTCGAGGACGCGCGCGCTCTTCTCGCGCACGGCAGCGGTTCATCTGCGCGAGCCGCCAGACCTCGTAGGCGACGCTTCGTCTTCTCCCAGTCCTTCGGATAGGCCGCGACCTTGCGCCTGTTCCAGCCGGCGCGCTTCGCCGCGCCGGCGTCGTCGAAGAGGTCGAGCACGGCGACGACCGCGGCGAGCGACTTCTGCACGTCCTTGCGCACGTCGCGCGAGACTTCGAAGTTGAGCTGCACCCGGCAGCGGCGCTGGTCGTAGACCCGGAACGGCCCGTCCTCGAAGGAGAGCAGGAACGGCTCGACCAGCGTCAGGTTGACGTCGAGGCCCGACATCGCGCCGACGTGGACGTTGTCGATCCGCAGCAGCTCGCCGCGCTCGAAGCGCGGCCCCAGTGCCGCCGGCGAGCCGGCCGCCGACCACCTTCATGTCGGTGAAGTGGTCGGTGCACTCCGAGACCAACTCCCCCTTCGCCAGGGCGTAGCGTCCGACGAGCTCGGCGCGCAGGTCGTCCTCGAGATCGGCGAGCGCCGCGACAGGCAACGGCAGCGACGAGAACTGCCCAGATCCATCCGGTGCGTGACATGGAGCCCCCTTTTCTCCTATCTTCCCTCACGTGGTCTGGATTCGAATCGGGACAATCGCCGACTTTCCCCCCGGCGAGCTTCATGTGCGCCACCTGCTCGGCAGGCCGGTCGGCATCCGGCAGGCGGCCGACGGAGGACGATCTCGGCTCTCGAGCTCGCCTGCCGCCACCAGGGCGCTGACCTCTCTGCCGGCCAGCGCGAAGGAAAGCAGGGTCGATCATGTCCTGTCCGCGCCACGGCTGGCGCTACGACCTCGCGAGCGGCGCCTGCCTGACCGAACCCGGCCTGCCGTTGCGCCCGCTCGCCGTCAAGCGCGAGGCCGGCAAGCTGTACGTCGATCCGACCCCGCCCTCGACGGCAGCTGAGAAGGCGCTTCTCCCCGTCGCGGAGCAAACGCACCGAGCCGACTTCGCCAGATTATGCTTGACCTGTCAATCATTTACTGATAGATTTTCCTTGCGATGCCCGAAAGCAAGATCCAGCAAGAGATCCAGTCAGCGCAAGCCGTTCGAGGCGGAGTTCCAGGAGGCCGGCATCGCCCTGCTGCGGACCAGCGACCAGCTGCAGCGGCGCCTCTCGGCCACCGTCGAGCCGCACGGCATCACCGTCCAGCAGTACAACGTCCTGAGGATCCTGCGTGGCGCGCACCCGGAGGCGGTGCCGACCCTCGAGATCGCCACCCGGATGATCGAGCAGGCGCCGGGCATCACGCGCCTGCTCGACCGCCTCGAGGGCAAGAAACTGATCCACCGCGTGCGCTGCCGGAAGGACCGGCGCCGCGTGCTCTGCACCATCTCGGAAGAGGGGCTGACCCTTCTCGCCGCGCTCGACCGGCCGATGCTCGAGACGCTCCGCGACTGTTTCGACTCGCTGTCCGGAAGCGAAGACCCGGCAGCTCATCCAGCTCCTCGACGACCTGCGCGAGGGGCTTACGGCAAATTTGCCGCAGCTCAATCCCCCAGAGAAAGAGGAGAAGCACAAATGAAGAAGACTGTCCGCAGTCGCCGTTACCGCAGCCGCCTCGCAGTGTTCGCCGTGGTCGCCGTCGCTCCGGTCGCCGCCCAGTCCGCGGCCACGGCACCCGCGTCGCCCCCCCGCCGCCTCGACCGCGACCACCTACACCGCCGACAAGGCGCATACCCAGGTCAGCTTCACCGTCCGCCACATGATGTCGCAGGTCCGCGGCTCGTTCGGCGACTTCAGCGCGACCATCGTGTCAAGGACGACGCCAACCTCGCCGCCTCCTCGGTCGAGTTCAAGATCCAGGCGGCGTCGGTCGAATACCGCCAACGAGAATGCGGGACAAGCACCTGCGGAGCGAGGACTTCTTCTTCGTCGAGAAGTTCCCCGAGATCACCTTCAAGAGCTCCAAGGTCGAGAAGGTCTCGGACAGCGAGTACAAGGTCACCGGCGACTTCACGATGCGCGGCGTGACCAAGGTCATCACCCTGCCGGTCTCCATCCTCGGCGAGATGAAGACGAAGGACGGCAAGTCGATTGTCGGCTTCTCCGTCACCACCAAGCTCGACCGCAAGGAGTTCGGAATCAACTGGAACCGGGCGCTAGACACCGGCGGTCTGCTGCTCTCGGACGAGGTCACGGTCGAGATCACCATGGAAGCCAAGCAGAGCTCCTGACGCCCTCCCGCCTCCCCTGCTAGCATTTCGACGCCGGACTGCAACACAGGTCCGGCGTTTTTTCGTATTCATCTGGATTCCAGGAGCCATCATGAAGCGAGCCCTTTTCGCCGCCGCCCTTCTGTTCTCCCTGTCGTCGCTGGCGTTCGCGGCGTCGAAGCCCGCCGAGCCCTCCGGCAGCGAGCCGAAAAAGGACGAAGGTCCGCTCTCGAGCGCCACCTTCGCCGGCCTCGCGCTGCGCTCGATCGGTCCCGCGCTCACCTCCGGCCGCATCAGCCGACCTCGCCGTCGACCCGACCGACAGCAAGGTCTGGTGGGTCGCAGTCGCTTCGGGCGGCGTCTGGAAGACGACCAACGCCGGCACCACCTGGAGCGCCGGTCTTCGACGGCGAAGGCTCCTACTCGATCGGCGCCGTCACCATCGACCCGAAGAACCCCAACGTCGTCTGGGTCGGCACCGGCGAGAACAACAACCAGCGCAGCGTCGCCTACGGCGACGGCCTCTACCGCACCCTCGACGGCGGCAAGTCGTGGAAGAGCATGGGGCTCGAGAAGTCCGAGCACATCGGCCGGATCCTCGTCGACCCGCGCGACTCGCGGGTCGTCTGGGTGGCGGCCTACGGCCCGCTGTGGAGCGGCGGCGGCGAGCGCGGCGTCTACAAGAGCGCCGATTTCGGCGAGACCTGGACGCAGGCGCTCAAGGTCAGCGACGACACCGGCATCGCCGACATCCTGCTCGACCCGCGCGACCCGGACACGATCTACGCCGCCGCGCACCAGCGCCGCCGCCACGTCTGGACGCTCGTCGGCGGCGGACCCGAGTCGGCGCTCCACAAGTCGGTCGACGGCGGCAAGAGCTGGCGCAAGCTCGACATCGGGGCTGCCCAAGGGGGACATCGGCCGCATCGGGCTCGCGCTTTCGCCGCAGAACCCGGACGTGCTCTACGCGATCGTCGAGGCCGAGGCCGACCAGGGCGGCTTCTTCCGCTCTACCGATCGCGGCGAGAGCTGGGAGAAGCGCTCCGGGCATTCGACGAGCGGCAACTACTACACCGAGATCTTCGCCGATCCGCACCAGTTCGACCGCATCTACTCGATGGACACCTTCCTGCAGGTCTCCGACGACGGCGGCAAGAGCTTCCGCGGCCTCGGCGAGAAGTCGAAGCACGTCGACAACCACGCGATCTGGGTCGATCCGCAGCGACGCCGACCACTACCTCGTCGGCTGCGACGGCGGCCTCTACGAGAGCTTCGACCGCGCCGCCACCTGGCGCTTCTTCGACAACCTCCCGATCACCCAGTTCTACCGCGTCGGCGTCGACACGGCGCTGCCGTTCTACAACGTCTGCGGCGGCACCCAGGACAACTTCACGCTCTGCGGACCGTCGCGCACCGCTCGTTTCCAGGGACCGGCCAACGAGGACTGGGAGATCGCCCAGGGTGGCGACGGCTTCTGGACCGTCGACCGATCCGACCGACCCGAACATCGTCTACGCCGAGGCGCAGCACGGCGTCCTCACCCGCTTCGACCGCAGGAGCGGCGAGAACCTCGACATCCAGCCGCAGCCGGGCGCCGGCGAGGCGCCGCTGCGCTGGAACTGGGACTCGCCGCTGGTGCTCTCGCCGCACTCGCCGACCCGGCTCTACTTCGCCGCCAACCGGCTCTTCCGCAGCGACGACCGCGGCGACAGCTGGCAGGGCGATCTCGCCCGACTCTGACGCGCCAGCTCGACCGCAACCAGCTGAAGGTGATGGGCCGGATCCAGCGGCCCGGAGGCGGTGGCGAAGAACGCCTCGACCTCGATCTACGGCAACATCGTCGCGCTCGCCGAGTCGCCGCTCGCGGAGGGCCTGCTCTACGTCGGCACCGACGACGGCCTGATCCAGGTCTCCGAGGACGGCGGCGGCCAGTGGCGCACGCGGCGAGAGCTTCCCGGGCGTGCCGGCCAATCACCTACGTCTCGCGGCTGGTCGCCTCGCGCCACGACGCCGCGATCGTCTACGCCGCCTTCGACAACCACAAGATGGGCGACTTCAAGCCGTACGTCCTGCAGCAGCGCCGACCGCGGCCGCACCTGGGTCTCGATCGCCGGCGACCTGCCCGCAGCGCGGCACGGTCTACGCCGTCGTCGAGGATCCGCAGGACCAAGAACCTCCTCTTCGCCGGCACCGAGTTCGGCCTCTTCTTCACCCCCGACGGCGGCAAGAAGTGGATTCAGCTCAAGGGCGGCCTGCCGACCATCCAGGTGCGCGACCTCGCCATCCAGGAGCGCGAAGACGACCTCGTCCTCGCGACCTTCGGCCGCGGCTTCTACATCCTCGACGACCTCGCGCCGCTGCGCGGCCTCGACGCCGCGAAGCTCGACGCCGAGGCGATCCTGTTCCCCGCCGGCAAGGCCCTGCTCTTCGTCCCCGGCTCGCGCATCGGCGACCGCGAGAAGGGCTTCCTCGGCGAGACCTACTACACCGCCGCCAACCCGCCGTTCGGCGCCACCTTCACCTGGTACCTGAAGGACGCGCCCAAGACCAGGAAAGAGACGCGCGCCGAGGCCGAGAAGAAGGCGCTCGAGGAGAAGCGCGACATCGCCTATCCGACGCTCGACACGCTGCGCGCCGAGACCGAGGAGGAGGCCGCCGTCGTCGCGCTCACCGTTGTCGACGACCAGGGAGCGACCGTCCGCCGGCTCGAGACCAAGCCGGCCAAGGGGATGCAGCGCCTGACCTGGGACCTGCGCTATCCGGCGGCCGATCCGGCGGCGAAGAGTCGTCACCACGGCGCCGTTCTCGGCGCCGGCGCAGGGCCCGCTCGCGGCCCCCGGCCGTTACCGCGCCCGCCTCGAGCAGAGCGTCGGCGGCGACACCGAAGCTCCTCGGCGAGGTCGACTTCGAGGTCGAGGCGCTGGCCAACGCGACGCTGCCGGCGAAGGACCGCGCCGCGGTGCTCGCCTTCCAGCGAAGACCGCCCGCCTCCAGCGCGCCGTGCTCGGCGCCGAGCGCCTGGTCGGCGAGCTCCAGGAGCGACTCGCGCTGCTGCGCATCGCGGTCGACGCGCCGCAGGCCGCCGGAGCTGCCGGCGGACCGCGATGCCGGAGCTCGACGGCGCGGCTGCGCGCCCTCGAGCTCGAGCTGACCGGATCTCGATCGCGCTCTCGGGCGACGGCTTCCTGCGGGCGCGCAACGAGGCCGACCTGCCGTCGATCTCCGAGCGCGTGATGAACGTCGTCTACTCGAGCTGGTCGTCCACCGCCGAGCCGACCCGACACCCAGCGCGACGCCTACACCATCGCCGGCGCGGCATTCGCGCAGCGAGCTCGCGCGACTCGGCAAGTTCGTCGACGGCGATCTCGCCGCGCTCGAGCAGGAGATCGAGCGCGCCGGCGCGCCCTGGACGCCCGGTCGGCTGCCGGTCTGGCAGCTCGAGAACTGAGGTCGTGACTTGGCAGACGAAGCGTCCCTCTCCGCCACCGCACTTTCGACTGGCACGACCCGGCCGAGATCCGCGCGCTGCGCGCAGCGGCAAGACGCGGTCTGGAGTTCCTGCGCGCCATGCTGGCGGGGGAGATCCCGCCGCCGCCGGTGGCGGAGCTCGTCGGCGTGCACCTCGAGCAGGTCGAGCCGGGCCGGGTGGTCTTCGCTCTCGCGCCCGCCGAATTCCATCTCAACCCCAACAGCGTCCTGCACGGCGGCATCGCGGCGCTCGATCTGCGATACCGCCTGCGGCTGCGCGGTGATCAGCGAGCTGCCGCCGGGCGAGACCTGCGCCACCCTCGAGATCAAGGTCAACTACCTCCGTCCGGTCGGCGTCGCGTACCGGCCCGCCTCGACTGCATCGGAACGGTGCTCCACTTCGGCCGGCGCTCGGCGCTCGCCGGAGGCCAGGCTCGTCGACCCGCGAGGCAAGCTCGTCGCCCATGCCACTTCGACGCTGATGACTCTTTCCCGCCGAGGACCCGCATGGCTACCCCTATGGCTGAAAGCCGGGCGCAGTAGAATCGAGCGCGAGATGACGGATCGGCCGTTTCGGGAAGGTGGATCATGATCGAAGAGCTGCAGCACGTCGATGATTCCGATTCTCACCTCGCTGATCGAGCTGCGCCACGAGCGCGACGCCCTGCGCCAGCGCCTGGCGCGCATGCAGGAGTCGGCCTCGAAGGTGTCGGAAGCAGTGCTCGCCCGGGTGCGCGGCGACTACGAAGCGCGGATCGCCGCGCTCGACGCGAAAGCGTCGCCGCTCAAGGACGCCGCGCGCGCCGCCTTCGGGCGCCTGAAACCCCTCCTCGACGAGGCGCAGCGGGTATGCGAGACGCTGCGCCTCGACCAGGAAGAGGTCGAGCTCCGCCATAGCCTCGGCGAATTCGACGACGACGAGCATCGCGAGAAGCGCCGCCCAGATCGCCGAGAACCTGCGCGGCGCCCAGGAGCGGAGCGCCGAAATTTCAGCGCTCGCCGGCCCGCTTCGCTGCGGCCTTCGACTTCCCCGGCGAGCTCGCACCGGCGTCGACCTCGCAGATCGACCCTTGCCGCGGCGGCGGCCGACCCCGCTCCGGCGCCAGGGTCCTCCGCCCCCATGCAGCACGATAACGAGGGCACGCAGATACTGCCCCCGGAGCCGCCACCGGCACCGACCCCTCCGGCGGCGCCACCGCTGCCCGCAGATTCACCGGAGCCGCCATTGTGGTTGCCGGGCGCGGCATGGTCGGCGTCGGCGACCGCGGAGCCGGCGCGGGCGACGACGGAAGAGCTCTGGCGCGCGGCCACCGAGGCACCGGCCCAGGCTCGAGTCGAGGCCCCCGTCGAGGCACAACGCGCCCCGGCTGTGGCGGAAACGGCGACGGACGAGAGCGTTCCGGAAGCGCCCACCGAGCCCGAGGCGGCGACGAGCGGGAGTCCGGCCCACCCGGAGGGGGAGTGCGAGCTGGCACCGCGCGCCCGCCTCGAGGCGCTCGACGGCGATCTCGATCCCCAGCCGCACTACCTCGAGCCCTTGACCTTCATCGGGCGCACGCCGGAGAACCAGATCCGGATCTACAAGCCGGCGGTCTCTCGCCGGCATGCACAGATCACCGAGATCGAGCGTCCGGATGGCTGCTGCGCGACCTCTCCTCCGAAAACGGGACCTACGTCAACGGCCAGCGCATCAACGAGCACCTGCTCGCCGACGGGGATCGGGTCCAGTTCGGCACCTCGAGGTTCGTCGCTGCGCCTCACCTCCTGAGGCCCTGGCGCGCTTGTCTCCCGGCGAGGCCGCGATCCTCTTTGCCGCCGCCACGGCGGGCGGCGGGATGAACGCGCTCGCCGGCGGAGGGACGATCCTCACCTTCCCGGTGCTGCTGCTGCTCGGCGAGTCGGCGATCACCGCCAACGCCACCTCGACGGTCGCCCTGCTGCCAGGGGCGGCGGCGAGCCTGTTCGGCTACCGGCGCGAGGTCGGCGACGCACCGGCAGTGGCTCTCGACCCTCTTCGTTCCGAGCCTTCTCGGCGGGGCTGCCGGCTCCATGCTCCTGCTGCTCGACTCCCGAGAAGATCTTCGCCCGCCTGGCTCCCGGCCTGATCCTCTTCGCGACCCTGCTCTTCTTCCTGCAGTCGCTCGCGCGGTTCCGGGGGCGCTTCACCACCCCGCACGCGGCAGGTCGCGAGAGTGCTGCCGCTGGCGGGCACGCTGCGGTCGGACGGACGCTGGCAGTGGCCTGGGGCGCGCAACTCGCAGTGGCGATCTACGGCGGCTATTTCGGCGCCGGCATCGGCATTCTCATGCTGGTCGTTCTGGGCTCTCTCGGCCTCGAGAACATCCACGCCATGAACGGCCTCAAGAACTTCTTCGGCATGTGCATCAACGGCGTCGCGGCGGCGATCTTCATCCTCTCCGGGCGGGTGGACTGGCCAGCAGCGCTCGTCATGCTGGTCGGGGCGGTCCTCGGAGGCTTCGCCGGCGCCAATCTGGGGCGCTCCATCGGGCAGGCGAAGGCACGCGGCGCCGTCGTCGTGATCGGCGTCGTGCTCGCCTTTCTGCTGTGGTGGCAGCAACGCTGACCGGAGGCGTGGAATAAGCCCGGAGGCCGGGGCGTTGTCAAAGCCATCGACGGAAGACTTCGCGAGGTCGCGGACTCGCCGTCGCAGGAGACTCGATGAGCGAACAGTTGATGATTCCAGTCCTGCCGCTGCGGGACGCAGTACTGTTTCCGGGCATCGCCCTGCCGATCGGCGCCGGGCGCCCCAGCACCCTGCGGGCCATCGAAGCGGCCCTGCGAGCCCCCGAGCCGCTGGTGCTCGCGGTCGCGCAGCGTCAGAACGTCGACGACGTCACTCCCGAAGGGCTCTACAGCGTCGGCACGATCGCCCGTCTCGGCCAGGTGCAGCGCAGCCTCTCGGGTATGCAGCTCGTGCTGCATGGTGAGCGTCGAGGCGTCGCCTTGCGCTATCAGGAGCGCGACGGCTACTACATCGCGACGGCCATCACCGCCGCCGACCAGAACCCGGCAGATCCGGGCAACGCCGCGTTCGTCGCCCTGTTTCGCGAGGCGCGCGAACGTTCGATCGAGCTCGCCAAGCGCGCCGGGCTCCCCGAGGAGCTCGTGCAGCAGGTGATCTCGATCGCCGCCGAGCCGTCGCGTTTCGCCGACCTCGTCTCAGCCTACGTGGAACTGCCGACCGCCGACCGCCAGAAGCTGCTCGAGCTGCTCTCCGTGGAGGAGCGTCTGCGCTCGGTACTGATCCAGGTGCAGCGTCAGCTCACCGTCCTCGACACCCAGGAGGAGATCAAGACCAAGGTGCGCGAGGAGTTGGGAGACCGCCAGCGCGAGATGGTGCTGCGCGAGCAGATGAAAGCGATCCAGAAGGAGCTCGGTGACGGTGACGACAACAACGATCTCGATGAGCTCGCCGAACGACTGGCACAGCTCGACCTAGCCCCCGCGGTGCGCAAGGAGGTGGATCGCGAGCTCGGTCGCCTGCGGCGCATCGGGCGCGAATCGATGGAGACCCAGGTCATCCGCACCTTCCTCGAGACCGTCTCGGAGCTGCCCTGGAGCGCCCGCAGCGAGGAGAAGATCGACATCCAGGAGGCGGCGCGGATTCTCGAGCAGGACCACTACGGCCTGAAGGATGTGAAGGATCGCGTTCTCGAGTTCCTCGCCGTGCGGCAGCTGCGTCTGGAGAATGCAGAAAGAGAAAAGGCAAAGGCTTCAGTAAAGGAAGGTGACGAGCCCGACAGCCCTGGCTCCGCCGAATCGTCCGCGACAGCGACCACGGATGCTGGCAGCGAGCGGGCTCAGAGCACCGCAGGGAGCGAGATGGGAGGAGAGGGGCCCACGAGCGACCGAGCCCCTCAGAAGGGGCAAGTAGCGCAGGAGCCCGCTCGCGCACACGACGATGCTCCAAAGGCCGCTGACTCCGACTCCAAGGCTGACAAGGGTGAGAAGTCAAAGAAGAAGGGGAAGGACAAGGAGAAGCAGTCGAAGGGCCCGATCGTCCTCTTCATCGGCCCTCCCGGCGTCGGCAAGACGTCGGTCGCGCAGTCGATCGCGCGGGCCATGGGGCGCGAGTACGTGCGCATCTCCCTCGGCGGCGCGCGCGACGAGGCCGACATTCGCGGACATCGCCGCACTTATGTCGGCGCCATGCCCGGGAGGATCCTGCAGGGCATGAAACAGGCCGGGACGAAGAACCCGGTCTTCCTGCTCGACGAGATCGACAAGCTGGGCATCTCCTACCAGGGCGACCCGGCATCGGCGCTGCTCGAGGTGCTCGATCCGGCGCAGAACGACAGCTTCACCGACCACTATCTCGGTGTGCCCTTCGATCTCTCCGAAGTACTGTTCATCTGCACCGCCAACTTCGCGCAGAACATCCCCGGCCCCCTGCTCGATCGCATGGAGCTGGTGGAGTTCTCCGGCTACACCGAATCGGAGAAGGCGGAGATCGCCCGCCGCTACCTGCTTCCCCGCCAGCTCGAGGAGAACGGGCTCGGCGCCGGGCAGCTCTCCATCACCGACGGTGCGCTCGGCGAGCTGATCTCCAACTACACCCGCGAGGCCGGGCGTCCGGCAGCTCGAGCGCGAGCTCGGCAAGATGGCGCGAAAGGTGGCGCGAAAGGTCGCCGCACGCGAGTTCGAGCGCATCGAGATGGGGACGGCAGAGGTCCGGGACCTTCTCGGCCGCCCGCGCGTCCATCCGGAGCGTGCCTCGCGGCAGGATCAGATCGGCGTCGCCACCGGCATGTTCTACACCCCGGTCGGCGGCGACATCCTGTTCGTCGAAGCTCAGACCATGAAGGGCAAGGGCGATCTCGTCCTCACCGGTCAGCTGGGCGACATCATGAAGGAGTCGGCGCGGGCCGCCTGGAGCTACGCCCGGGCGCACGCGGCAGCGCTCGGCATCGAGGAGAACGCCTTCGAGCGCGACCTGCACATTCACGTGCCGGCTGGCGCGATCGCCGAAAGACGGTCCCTCCGCCGGTGTCACCATGGCCTCGGCGGTGGTGTCGGTCCTCTCCGGCCGGCCGGTCCGCCACGACCTCGCGATGACCGGCGAGATCACCCTCTCCGGCCGCGTCCTGCCGATCGGCGGGCTCAAGGAGAAGATCCTCGGCGCGGTCCGGGCCGGCATCACCGAGATCCTGCTGCCGAAGGAGAACGAGTCCGACCTGGAGGACCTGCCCGCCGAGGTGCGCGAGCGGATTCGCGTCCATCCGGTCGAGCGAGTTGGGCGAGGTGCTCGCGATCGCGCTGCGGGGAGCGAGTCTGCGCGAAGGCCGGCTGCACTTCCAGGACGACGAGGCAGCCATCACGACGGTGGCGCCGGCCCGGCCCGGGACGACCGGCGAACTCCGGCACTGACGCGCAGTCAGCCGCGCGGCAGGTCGCCCGAAGCGGCTGGCCGGAGCAGGCGGTGGGCGACGAGAAAGTCGCGCATCTCGCTCCACAGCTCCTCCTTGCGGCCGGTCAGCCGGTGGTCGCCGTCTGCGAACAGGCGGATGCGGAAGAGCCCGCCGGGGGAGCGCGCGACGAAACGGGTGACTTCCCGGTAGTCGACCGTGTCGTCCTGCATCCCCTGCAGCACGAGAGTCGGCGTGCGATAGGCGGCGGAGAGCACCTCGAGATCGAACCGGCGCAGGTCGGCGATCAGGTCCCAGCCGAGATCTGCCGTGACCGTGGCGTTCGAGTAGCGGATCGAGCCGTTGCCGCGCCACTCGTCCAGCCTCTCCTCCCCCGCCCAGCGTTCGAGCCCGCGCCCCATCCCCACGGCGGGCGCGATCAGCAGGCTGGCGAGCACTTGCGCCGGCCGGCGCGCCGCATGCCAGAGGGCCGTGGCGCCGCCCATCGAAGAACCGATCAGCACCACGGCGCCGAGCCCCTGGCCGGCGAGGAAGTCGTGCACGACCCCGAGGTCCTCGAGATTGCGGCTGAACGTGAGCTCGCGCATCGTGCCGCCCGACTCGCCGTGCCCGCGAAAGTCGAACGAACAGAAGGGGATACACTCGGCGACCGCGCGCTCGCGAAAGAAGTCGGCTTTCTCGCCGCTCTGCGCCGAGCCGAAGCCGTGCAGGTAGAGAAAGGCGAAACGCGACCGGCCGGCGCCGCCCGGCTGCGTCAGCCGCACCGCGAGGTGGGAGGTTTCGCCGTCGGCGCCAACCACCGGCAAACGTTCGCGCAACTCCTGCAGGGCCGGCTCAACCATTGGCTGCCGAGTCTGACAGGGCCCGGGGCGCGCCGCCAACCGTGAAGGATCGGCGTTAGACTGGGACCATGACGCCGGGACCGGCCGCACCGTTCATCGAGAAGACGATCTCGCGGCTCAAGTTCCCGCAGGCGTTCGCCTTCTTCGTGGCGCTCTTCCTCTTCGACCTGATCATCCCGGACTTCGTGCCGTTCATCGACGAGATCCTGCTCGGTCTGGGCGCCGCCCTCTTCGGCATGTGGCGCGAGCGTGCGGTCGTTCCCCGCCCCGCCCCGGCGGCCGAGAAGCCGCCGATGAAGAACGTCACACCCGGCGACTGAGGGACGGCTCCTCCTCGGCGCGGCGCAGCCTCAGAACTTCGCCGAAGCGCCGCCGCCGCCGAACTCGCCGCCGCCCCCTTCGAAGCCACCCGCCTCTACCTCGCGGGCAGCGGGCGTGAATGCGGCGAGCGTCGCCGCGACCTCGAGCGTCTGCAGGCTCTCCCGATCCTCCGTCAGCGGCAGCGCCGTCAGACCCTCCCACTCCGCGCCCGGCCGGCCGCCGAAGAACCGGCGCGCCATCATTCCGGCACCGATGAGCGCCGCGCCCCCGGCGAGAAGCACCAGCCAGACCGGGCGCAGGTCGAGGCGATCGGCGAAGCTCCCTGCGCTCACCAGCGCCGCGAGCAGCCCGAGCACCAGCGCCGGCCGAAAGCGCCGCCGCACTCCGAGCCAGAGGAGCACCACCGGAACGGCCACCATCGCCGCGAGGCTCAATCCGACGGCAGTCGAGCTCGACGGGAATCCCCGCGAGGGCCTGCCTGGCGCTGGGGCCGAGCTGGTCGTCGTCGATCCACTGCGCGAGAGTGAAGAGGCGCGCCTCGATCACCGCGACGTGCACCGCGAAATAGAACATTGCGACGAAGACGACGAACGCCTCGCCGAACCGCTTCCGCTGCTCGGGCGAGACATGGGCGGCGATCGAGAGTGTCCCCAGGGGCCAGGCGAGGAGGCCGGCGACCAGGAGCCAGAGCAGGTGATTCGCCGGCGCCTGCGAAAGCGCGGCGAAGATCGCCAGCGCCGCGACGGCGCCCATACCCGGCGTCGCCCACCGCCAGACGATCAGCGTGGCGAGCGCGGCCGTGACCCAGGAACCGGCGACGAGCAGCAGGCTGAAGCCGGCGTCGAACCCCTCCAGCAGCCACCAGAGACCTCCGCCGAGCAGGTAGCTCGAGCCGATCCAGACACAGGCCTCTTCGATGCCGAACCGCCGCAGTTTCATCTTCCCGGTGAGCAACTCGGTCGCTGCCAGCACGGCCACACCCGTGAGCATGTTCACGGCGGCAAAGACCGCGGTGTCGTTCCAATCGAGGCCTGCGGCCGAGAGGAAGACCAGACCGAAGCCGTAGGCAGTCGAGAAGCCAAACCAGGCAAAGACGAAGAACAGGATACGGAAGATCCTCGAAGTGCGCACCCGATCGTCGGCGTAGAGCGCGGCGATGGCGGCTTCGGCCGCCGCGTCGATCTTCCCGGCCTTGCGCCAGGCACTGGCGGCTCGGCGGACCACGAACTGGCGATCGGCGGCGGCAATCTCGCGCCTCATGTCGCCTCCACCCGGAAGCGCCGCTGCACGATCCACAGCAGGGCGATCATGCCGACCGAGCTGCCGGCGAACCAGAAACAGCCGCAGCCGGCCTGGAAGATCAGTTCGAAGGCGAGCCGCGAGATGCCGGCGTAGATTCCCAGAGCACCCAGCGCGAAGAGTCCGAAACGGCGCGCGCGCAGCGCCACGGCGGCAAGCCCAGCCGCCGCGACAACGAAGACAATCGCCCACATGAGCCAGTTCTCCTGCCGGGTCGAGTGCGAACAGTCCAAGACCGGCCAGGAGCCCCAGAGAGCCGAGAAAGGTCGTCAGCGGCTCGAAGTGGCGCTTGCGGTCGAAGCGCCGCAGCACGAACCCGAGCGCGAGGAAGGCCGCTCCGCAGAGCATCAGCTCGAGGCGCAAGGCGGACTCCCGCCGCCCTTCGAGCTCCGCGACCCCCTGCGCCACCGAGGTCGCCGCGACGCCACGCCAGGCGGCGAAGGTCGAGAGCGCGAGCGACCAGAGGACTCGCGAATCGCAGCGCACGGCGAAAGCGCCGGTCACCAGGCTCATGACCAGCAGGTGGTAGCTCCAGGCGTCGCCGAGCGGAGTGAACTTCGCTTCGATGTACGCGAGGTCGGCGCCGAGCAGGAGGATGCCGAGGAGGAGCAGGAAGTCGAACGCCCAGTCGCTCGACTCGGCGCGCTGCCAGGTGAACGGCAAGGCGCGCCGCAGCGTCCAGCCGAGACAGACCGCCGCGGCGAGGCCGATCGCGACGGCGATCGTCACCGGGCCGATGCGATCCAGGTTCTCCTTCACCAGCAGCGAGACTCCGGCGACCACGGCGAGCACGCCGAAGTACATCACCGCCCGCAGCTCGCCACGGATCGACAGCAGCTCGCCGCGCGCCGAGCGCAGCAGCGGCGCGGCGGTGGCGGGCGCGAGGAGGCCCCTCTCCACCAGCTTCGGGATCGCTTCGGCGACTTCGGGGGAGCGCATCGAAGGCGGCATCCTACCGCCCCTGAGGGTGGGCGGGCGAGAAAAGCGCTCTGCTAGCATCCGCCGGTGCCTCTTCCCGGCGCCCTTCGGGCGACTCCCGATCTTGCCTCCCCGAGCGCTCGACAAGGCTCGAACAGGGTAGACCCTCTGTCGCTGGGTCCTCGGTGGGTTGAGCACGCTGGCGGCTGGCGGCCTGGTCGTCTTCCATGGCGCTCTCCTCGCCGGCCGCTTCGCCGATGCGAGCATCGCGCATCCTGAAGTCATCGCGCAGTGGGTCGCTGCCGTGCTGCTCGGTGTGGGAGCCGTCGCCCTTCGGCGGCAGGGCAGACTCGCTGGTCTCCGGACGCAGCGCGCTGGTCTTCTGGCTGCTCGTGCTCCTCCTGCACGTCGGCTTCGGCACCGGGATCGCCCTCACCGGCGAGGAGATCGGCAGCTCGCGAGAGCTTCTCCTGCTCCTGCCCTTCGCCGCTTTCACGCTCTCCGCGGCGACTGCCGCGACCCGGGGGGCCTACCGGCCGCGCCGGACGCCCCTGGGGGTGCCGCACGCGCTCTTCGCCGGCAGGCTCCGCTTTCCCGCTTCGACCCCTGATCCCCGCCGCTTCTTCCGCGGGCGCCGGGCCGGATCGTTTTTCTCCCCGACCGCCGCCTCTCTCCTGAGCACGCCCGTCGTGCTTCCGGCGTCACGGCCTCCGGGTGTTCCGGCGGCGTGAGCCGCCGGACGTCGTCAGCGCCCGGCTATCCGGGCGCGTTGTCCGATCAGCGCCCGCATCCGGGCGCCTGGTCGAGGAGAGCCGCATGAGACTCAACCGATTCGCTGCCTTCGCCTTCGCCATCACCCTGGCGATCGTCACCTTTCCTTTACCGGTCCTTTCGCAGGAGCCTGCACCGCCGCCCGCCCCGACCCACTCCGCCCCGCCGGCTCCGAGCACCGCTCCCGTCGAGGAGCCGGAGGGCTCGTTCTTCGACTCCACGACCGTCACCGCGCTCGGCCGCGAAGTCGACGTCTTCCAGGTCTCGACGCCGGTCACCGTCATTCGAGGAAATCGAGATCGCCCGGCGCCTGCCGAACAACGCCGCCGACCTGCTGCGCGAAGAGCCGGGCGTGGACGTCAACGGCGTCGGCGTCAATCAGGCCCGCCCGGTGATTCGCGGCCAGCGCGGCCTGCGCATTCTCTTCATGGAGGACGGCCTGCGCATGAACAACGCGCGGCGGCAGACCGACTTCGGCGAGCTCTCGGCGCTGGTCGACGTCGACGACGTCTCCTCGGTCGAGGTCGTGCGCGGCCCGATGTCGGTGCTCTACGGCAGCGACGCCATCGGCGGCGTGCTCAACCTGGTCACCAAGCCGGCGTTCACTCCGGGCGGCCGCAACTTCGGCGTCGACGCCGACCTGCGCTACGGCTCGGCGGGCGAACTGGTGCGCGGACACGCCGGCGTGCGCGGGCAGGCCGGCCGCTCGCGATTCTCGCTCTCCGGCTTCCTATCGCGACGCCGAAGACTACGAATCGGCATCCGGAAGCTACGGCGAGATCGATCTCGACGAGAATGCGACCGTGCTCGACTCCGGGGTGCAGGACGACAGCCTGTTCGGGGTCTTCACCTTCGACTTCACCGACCAGCAGTCGCTGACCCTCAAGCACCGCCGCTACCATGCGGGCCAGAGCGGCTTCGGCCTGGTCGATCCGAGCGCTGATCGGCGGCGACGAGGAATTCCAGATCCGCATCACCTACCCGTACCAGGACTTCGACCGCACGACACTCGCCTACGCCGCCTCAGGGTTCGGCAATTTCCTCCTCGACAGCCTCGATGCCCAGATCTACCTGCAGCACAACGAGCGCGAGCTCGCCAACGACATCTCGATCAACATCGGGCCGATCTTCCCGGGCGCGCCGGACTCCTCGGTCGACTCCAGACACGCTGAACTACACCGATCTGCAGTCGTTGGGATTCCGGCTGCAGGGAGTGAAGGTCATCGGCGAGCAAGCAGGTCCTCACCTGGGGGCTGGAGGGCTTCCAGGACGACTCGACGAACACCGACCACTCGGTGACGACGACGACGATCCGCTTCCCCTTCCCGCCGTTCGCGCGTGAACGGGTCACCGAGGACAACGTCGCCAATGCGCCGAACGCCGAGAACAGCTCCTACGGCCTGTTCCTGCAGGACGAGGTGCCGGTGGGCGACCGCTTCAAGATCGTCGGCGGAGCGCGCTGGCAGAAGGTCGAGACCCGCGCCCAGTCGACGCCAGGGCTGGGACATCTCGGGTCTCGACTTCTCCGACGACAACTTCGTCGGCGGCGATCAACTTCCTCTTCCAGGCGACCGACTCGCTCAATCTCCTCGCCTCCTGGGGCACCTCGTTCCGCGCTCCGAACATCATCGAGCGCCTGTTCAACGGCGTGACGCCCGAGGGATCGGGCTACCAGATCCTCAATCCCGACCTCATCTCCGAGACCGGCGAGAACTTCGACTTCGGCTTCAAGTATCGCCGGCAGCGATGCCTGGATGGAGGCGGTCTGGTTCCGCACCGATCTCTCGGACGGCATCATCCAGGACTTCCTCTCGCCGGAGGAGATCGCCGCCCTGCCCGCCGACGTCCGGGCGGAGATCGCCGCGAGCGGCGCACAGTTCGTCGTGCAGCAGCGCAACGTCGACCAGCTCCGCTACGAAGGGATCGAAGTGGCGCTCGGCTTCCGCATCCGCGAGAGCTTCTCGGTGGGCGGCAACTACACCCACCTCACGGGCAAGCGCACCGGCCAGGCGGCGGTGCCCGTGGACGACCAGTACACGGACAAGATGAACGTCTTCGTGCGCTACGAGCCGCGCGGGGGACGGTGGTGGGCCGAGTACAGCGTTCGCCACAACGCCAGCGCCGACATCTCGCTCGAGCCCGGTGAACCGGCCCCGGCGGTCGGGAGACACCCTCCCCGCCTTCACCGTCCACGGTCTCGGCGGCGGGGTGATCCTCTTCCAGCACGGCACCCAGGAGCATTCGCTGACCTTCGGGATCGAGAACCTCACCGACGAGCTCTACGCCGAGTTCTCGAACGTGACCTTCTTCCGTCCGGAGCCCGGCCGGAACTACACTCGCGAGCTACCGCGTCAGGTTCTGAGGGCGTCTCAGTCGAGGCAGTCGCGGAGAGTGAGCCACAGACCGTCGCCCGGCACCAGCCGGGCGACGTACCCGCCGTCGCCGGGAAATCAGGTACGCCGGAGCCGGATCGGCGGCCTCGGTCGTGGGCGCGCCGCCCGTCGGCGGCAGGTAGGACAATCCGGGGAGCTTTGCTTTCAGCTCCGCGACCAGCGCCTCCTGCTTCGCGGTCACCTGGTAGCCCTCGAAGTGGACGTAGATCGATTGCAGCTTGGCGCCCGGCTTGGAGCTCGGGAAGCCGAGCGTCAGGCGCAAGGTCGCGCGCTCGACCGTCACCAGGTAGGCGCGGCAGGTCTTGGCCGCGCCCGAGGCGGGGTTCTCCTGCATCGCCAGCGTCACGCCGGTGCGGCGCTCCACCTGGACCGACGACATGCCGAGGTTGATGCCGTCCCAGCCGACCTTCCCGCCTGCCATCTCGAGCCGGGCGAGGGGCGTCTCCGTGGCCTGCGCCAGAAGCGATCCGGCGATCAGCGTTCCTGCGATGCCGAGTCCCAATCGAGTCTTCGTCATCTTGCCCCCATGGCCGCAGCACAGCCACCGACCGTCGCAGCTACCTGACATGTAACAGTCGATACGCAGCGAAAGGATAGTCGTGTTTCGAGCCAGGTTGAATGCCGCGTCGCGGCATCCCTCGCGATAGACTCGGGGGTCACAAAACGGGAGGCTGGTCCGGCATGCCGCAGATCATTTACACGATGAAGAAGTTGCGCAAGACGACACCCCAGGGCAAAGAGATCCTGAAGGGGATCTGGCTGTCCTTCTACGACGGCGCCAAGATCGGCGTCCTCGGCCACAACGGCGCCGGCAAGTCGACGCTGCTGCGCATCATGGCCGGCCTCGACAAGGACTACGACGGCGAGGCCTTCCTGTCGCGAGGGCTACACGGTCGGATTCCTGCAGCAGGAGCCGCTGCTCGACCCGTCGAAGAACGTCCTCCAGCACGTCGAGGAGGCGGTCGTCGGAGAAGAAGGCGGTACTGGCGCGCTACGAAGAGCTGTCGATGAACTACTCGGACGAGACCGCCGACGAGTTCTCGCGCCTCCAGGACCGCATCGACCACGAGAACCTCTGGGAGCTCGACCGCCAGCTCGAGATCGCCATGGACGCGCTCCGGCTGCCGCCGGCCGGACGCCGACGTCACCGGCGCTCTCCGGCGGCGAGACGCCGCCGCGTCGCGCTCTGCCAGATCCTGCTGCGCAAGCCCGACATGCTGCTGCTCGACGAGCCGACGAACCATCTCGACGCCGAGTCGGTCGCCTGGCTGGAGCGGCACCTCGCCGAGTACAAGGGCACCGTCGTCGCGGTCACCCACGACCGCTACTTCCTCGACAACGTCGCGGGCTGGATCCTCGAGCTCGACCGCGGCGCCGGCATCCCGTGGGAGGGCAACTACTCCTCCTGGCTGGCGCAGAAGGACGCAGCGGCTCGCCCAGGAGGAGAAGGAGTCCTCCACCCGCCGCCGGACGCTCGCAGCACGAGCTCGAGTGGGTCCAGCTCTCGCCCCGCGCCCGCCACGCCAAGGGCAAGGCGCGCATCAACGACTACGAGAAGCTGCTCGCCGAGGAGCAGGCGCAGGAGTCGCGCCGAGATCCCAACGAGATCCACATCCCGCCCGGCCCGCGTCTGGGCGATCTGGTCGTCGAAGCGAAGTCGCTCGCGAAGGCGCTATGGCGACAACGTGCTGATCGACAAGCTGTCGTTCATCCTGCCCCGCGGCGGCATCGTCGGCGTGATCGGCCCCAACGGCGCCGGCAAGACGACGCTCTTCCGGATGATCGTCGGCCAGGAGAAGCCCGACTCGGGCGAGCTGCGGATCGGCGAGACCGTGGCCCTCGCCTACGTCGACCAGAGCCGCGAGACGCTCTCGGCGACCAACACCCTCTGGGAGGAGATCTCCGACGGCGGCAAGGACCTGATCCTGATCGGCAAGAAGGAGGTCAACTCGCGCGCCTACTGCGCGGCGTTCAACTTCCGCGGCGCCGACCAGCAGAAGAAGGTGCGCGACCTCTCGGGCGGCGAGCGCAACCGCCTGCATCTCGCCAAGATCCTGAAGAGCGGCGGCAACCTGCTGCTGCTCGACGAGCCGACCAACGACCTCGACGTCGACACCCTGCGCGCCCTCGAGGACGCGCTGCTCGAGTTCGCCGGCTGCGCGGTGGTGATCAGCCACGACCGCTGGTTCCTCGATCGCATCGCGACCCACATCCTGGCCTTCGAAGGCGACTCCGAAGTCGTCTGGTTCGAAGGCAACTACCAGGACTACGAGGCCGACCGCAAACGCCGGCTCGGCACCGACGCCGACCAGCCCCACCGGCTCAAGTACCGCAAGCTGGTGCACTGAATCGCGCCGACGCTGCCGCCCGCTCCGCCCGCTCCGGTCGCCGAGCCCGGCTCCCGGCGCACCGCGCATCCCAATGCGCGGCGGCTGGGGCTTTTCCGCTAGGATGTAGCGCATCCGATGATCGTCGCCGTCATCAGCCGCAAGGGTGGAGTGGGCAAGACGACCAGCGTCGTGAGCCTCGCGGGAGCGCTCGCCCGTCTGGGCAAGAGGGTCCTGGTCGTGGACCTCGACTCCCAGGCATCGGCGTCGCTCAGCCTCGGCGTGGCGCGCGGCCGACCTCGCGCCGTCGATCCACGACGTCCTCTTCCGCTCCGTTCCGGCAGCGAGGCGATCCGCCCGACCGTCGACCGAGAAGGTCGACCTGCATCACCGCCTCCGCCGACCTCATGCACGCCGACGTCGAGCTCGCGCCGCTGCGCAATCGCGAGAGCGAAGCTGCGCGAGGTGCTGGCGCCGGTCGTCGGCGCCTACGACTGGATCCTGCTCGACTGCCCGCCGTCGTTCAACACTCTCGCCCAGGCGCGCTGATCGCGAGCGACCGCTTCATCGTTCCGGCGGTCGCCGCACTTCCTCGCTTTCGACGGCATCCAGCCGTTGCTCGAAGCCTCCGCACCGGCTCGCCGGCCGCTACGGCCGGCCGCAGCGGATTCCTCGGCGTGCTGCTGACCATGGTCGACAACCGCACCAAGTCGGCCCGCGCCCAGGCGACCGCTGCTGCGCGAGAAGCTGCGGCGACAAAGTGTTCGACTGCGAGATCCCGGTCAACGTCCGTCTGGCCGAGGCGCCGGAGAGCGGGCAGACGATCTTCCATTGGTTCCCGCAGGCGGCCGGAGCGCACGCCTATCGCCTCGCCGCGGTCGAGCTCCTGCACCGCACCGGCCAGGAGCCCTTCGAACTCGGCGCAGGAGGCCACCGCAGAGGCCGAAGGCAGGCCCGCGGCCGCTCCCGCCGCAGCGCCGGCCGTGGACAAGGTCGCCAAGGCTGTGGATACGCCAGAAACCACGGCCGAACCGCCCCCCGCCCTCGGAAGGAAGGCCGAGATCGCGGCCAAGCTCGAGCTGGACGATTCGTCGCCTTCGCACGTCAACTGAGGCGGGCGCGGAGTCCGCCAGAAGCTAGTCGAGCTCTTCGGATTCGATCGACTTCTTCGAGCAGCACGCGCGGCAGATTGAGCGCCCGCGCCTGCTGCTCGAGCTCGGCCAGCTCCCCGCTCTTCAACTCCGCCAGCTGCCCTCGAGCTCCGCGAGCTTAGCGCCTCGAGCTCGGCCGCCACCTCGCGCACGCCCTGGGTCGGAGCGCCCTCGCCCCAGATCGCCGAGATGTAGAGAAAGTCGAGATTCGAGTGCAGCTGCGTGCCGCCGCGCTGCGCGAGGATGTCGTAGACGATCTCGGCTTTCGGGATTGTGGAAACGCGCCTCGAGCGCCGCCGCGGACCGCGCCACGCGGTTCGCCGCCGCGACCAGGCCGGCGGCGCGCCCGTCGCCGACCAGGCGCTTCGCGAGATCGTCCGCCTGCGCCTGGATCGCCCGCACTTCGCCGATGTCGGCCACGACGCGGTTGAGATCGGCCTCGCAGCTCGAGCGCGAAGGCCAACTGAGCCTGGCGAGTCGGCGGCGGTCACCCGCGAGCGCGGGTCGGGCAGCACGGAGAGCGTCGGTCTCTTCCGTCCGGCCGTCCGGCGGTGAGCCGCAGGCGGTAGGTGCCGGGAATCGCGAGCGGGCCGACGGTCGGGTCGCCGAGATCGATCTTGGCGTTCTCGAGCCGCGCGGCACCCTCCCAGCGCAGGTCCCAGACCGCACGATGGAGGCCCGCCACGGCGGCGAGCGCGGCTTCCGGCTCCTTCATCGGCTCGTCCGGGTCGTCCTCCGGGATAGAGCTGCGGCTTCGGCGATGCTCGACAGCCTGCGCACCCGCCGTCCTTCGCCGTCGAAGATCTCGAGGATCGACCTCGCCCTGCGGCTTTGGTCGCCAGCGAGTAGTGGACGATCGCCCCCCGCGGCGGGTTCTCGCCCGCGCGCCTCGGCGCTCCATCCACGGTGCAGCTGGAGGCGCTGCGCCGCGCGGGGCGGGAACAGATGGAGCGGCTTGGCGGCGGTCTCGGCGCTCCAGGCGCGCACGGCGGACAGGTCGTCGAGGATCCACAACGAGCGCCCGCTCGTCGCGACGACCAGGTCGCCGTTCTTCACCTCGAGGTCGGTCACCACGACCGGCGGCAGGTTGAGCTTGAAGGCCTCCCAGCGGTCGCCGCCGTCGCGCGACAGGAAGACGCCGAAGCGCGTCCCGAGGTAGAGCAGGCCGGGAACTCCGGATCCTCGCGCACGGCGAGGACGTAGGCGTTGGCGCGGCAGGCCCTGGACGGCAGCTCCCAGGTCGAGCCGCCGTCGCGGGTGCGGAAGAGATAGGGGCGCAGGTCGTCGAGCCGGTGGGCGTCGACGGCGACCCAGGCGGTGCCGGCGTGCGCCAGCGGAAAGGGCGATCGACTCGACCGTCGCCCACTCCGGCATCCCCGCCGGCGTCACGTTCGTCCAGGTCGCGCCGCCGTCGCGGGTCACGTGCACGCAGTCCGTCGTCGGTCCCGGCCCAGAGCTCGCCGCCGGCGCTCGCGCGGACGACTCGGCGAGCGAGAAGATCGTGTCGTAGATCTCGACGCCCGGTGTTGTCGCCGGTGATCGGTCCGCCCGACCACTTCTGCTTCTCCTTGTCGTTGCGGGTGAGGTCGGGAGAGACCTGCTTCCAGGTCTGCCCGCCGTCGGCCGAGCGCAGGAGGACGTTGGAGCCGTGGTAGAGGACGCCCGGCTCGCGCGCGCGAAGCGAGCGAGCGGCGCCGTCCACTGGAAGCGGACGCGCAGGTCTTCGGCGCCGTGCCCGGACGGGTTGGTCGGGTAGTAGGAGATGTTGCGTTCGTTGCCGGTCTTCTCCTCCCAGCGCGTCATGATGCCGCCGTACTCGCCCGCGTAGACGACGCCCTCCTCCGCGCGGTCGAAGACGAAGTCTCCGGCTTCGCCGCCGCCCGCCGTCTGCCAGTCGCCGAGCACGATGCCTTCGGCGCGCAGGCTGTCCGACGGCCCGGTCGCGGTGCCCTCGTCCTGCACCGTGCCGCCGACGATGGTAGGGCAGCCGATCGTCGGCGTCGACGTTGTAGAACTGCGACCAGGGCTGCGGCGGCGCGAACCAGTTCTTGCCGCCGTCGAGCGACAGGTCGACGCCGCCGTCGTTGCCGATGATCAGCCGCTCGCGGCGCCCGCGGATCGATCCAGAGGTCGTGCACGTCGCCGTGGTGGATGCCGTCGACCGAGTGGATCGTCCGCCCGCCGTCGATCGTGCGCAGCAGCGATACCTGCGGGAACCAGACGACGTCGGCGTTGGCCGGATCGATGGTGAGCGTCGAGTAGTACCAGGCGCGCTGGGTGAGCGCATTGTGGCCGTTGGCGAGCCGCCAGTCCGTCACCGCCGTCGTCCGAGCGGAAGAGGCCGCCGTTCTCCGCCTCGATGAGCGCATAGACGCGGGTGCCGTCGGAGGGCGCCACGGCCACGCCGACCTTCCCCCAGATCCCCTCGGGCAGACCCTTGCCGGTGAGCCGGGTCCAGGTCTCGCCGCCGTCGCTCGAACGATAGAGCCCGCTCCCGGCGCCGCCGCTCGTCATCCCCCAGGGATAGCGCCGTGCCTGCCAGAGTCCGGCGAAGAGGATGCGCGGGTTCCCGGGATCGAGCGCGACGTCGGAGGCGCCGGTGTCGGCGTCGACGACCAGCACCGGCGTCCAGTTGCGCCCGCCGTCCAGCGTGCGGTAGACGCCGCGCTCCGGATTCGGTCCGAAGGCGTGCCCGAGGAGGGCCGCGAAGGCGATCTCGGGATTCGCGGGGTGGACGACGATCTTGCCGATCTGGCCCTCCTGGTCGAGCACGTGACTCCAGCTCTTGCCGGCGTCGGTCGACTTGTAGATGCCGTTGCCGGGCTGGACGTTGCCGCGGATGTTGGCCTCGCCGGTGCCGACATAGACGACGTTCGGGTCCGAAGGCGCGACGGCGATCGCCCCGGTCGAGAGCAGCGGCTGCTCGTCGAACACCGGCTTCCACTCGTGTCCGCCATCGGCCGACTTCCAGACGCCACTCTGCGCGGTCGCGGCGTAGAAGGTGAGCGGATCGCCGGCGCACGCCGGCGACCCGGGAGACCCGTCCGCCGATCGCCGGGCCGATCGAGCGGAACTTGAGGAGATCGAACTCTCCCGCCGGCGCGTGCCGTCTGCGCCGGGAGCACCAGCCCGACCGATTCCCACCAGAACGACACCCAAACGGCGACCGAAACCGCCACCGAATCCGCAATAATGCATGCCCGGAAACCCCCTCGAAAAGCTGCGCAGGCACGATACGACGGGGCGGAGAGCCGGTCAAACCCGGGCGCGGATTTGATAGCCTTCAGGGACCGTGGACCCCTCGAGCCAACCCGGAATTGCCGAGCGGATCCTGCAGCTCGACCGCGCGGTCGAGCTCGGCGACGTCCACCGCACCACGGCGGAGATCAAACGCACGCTCTCGGACCTGATCCGGGCGGGCGCATCCAGCTGCCGCAGCGGTTCTTCGAACCCCTGCCGCAAAGCTACGCCCGCCGCCTGCTGCATCGCGACGACGCGCGGGGCCACAACGCGATCGTCATGACCTGGGGACCGGGCCAGGGCACCGCGCTTCACGACCACGGCGGGATCTGGTGCGTCGAAGGTGTCGTGGCCGGCGAAATGGCAGTCGTCCAGTACGAGCTCGTCAGCCCCGCCGTCGCCGCCATCGCCGGGCCGGAGGACGCAGCGAACTCCGACGCCACTGCGGATCCGGACACCCCCTACCGCTTCGCCCAGCGGGGTCGCGTCCACGCCCTCGCCGGATCGTCAGGGGCCTTGATCCCGCCGTTCGAATACCACACCCTGGCAAACGCCCTCCCCGACCGGGCGTCGGTGACCCTGCACGTCTACGGCGGTGAAATGAGCTCCTGCCGGCTGTTCGAGCCGCTCGGCGATGGCACCTTTCGCCGGGTCGAGAAGCAGCTCGTCCTCAACAACTGATCCGATGTGGCCGGCGCGGTTCCCTTGAGACTCCGCCGCGGCCCCGGCCTCCTGCCATGAATCGCCTTCTCGTCGGCCTCACCTTGACCGGAATCCTCTCCGGCGCCGCCGCCTGGGCGCTCGGTATCGCTATCGCTTCCGACATCCTCTGGGCGGCGACCACGGCGGTGATGCTCGTGCCGCTCACCCTCTCGGTCATCCGCGACCTGCGCCGCGGCAAGCCGGGCGTCGACGTCATCGCTCTGCTCGCCATGGCGGCGGCGCTCGTCGTCGGCCAGTACGCCGCCGGCGCGATCATCGCCCTCATGCTCTCGGGCGGCCTCGCCCTCGAGGCCTTCGCCGACGCGCGCGCGCGCCGCGAGCTCGATGCCCTCCTCGCCCATGCGCCGCGCGTGGTGCATCGCTACGAGAACGGCACCCTGACGACGCCCGAGATCCAGGACGTCCGTCCCGGCGATCTCCTGCTGGTGAAGACCGGCGAGATCGTGCCGGTGGACGGCTTCGCCGTCAACGGCTCCGCCGTCCTCGACGAATCGACGCTCACCGGCGAATCCCGGCCGGTGACCCGCGCCGACGGCGACCCGGTGCGCAGCGGCGTGGTCAACGCCGGCGGGCCGTTCGATCTGCGGGCGGTGGCGAGCGCCGACGAAAGCACCTACGCCGGCATCGTCCGCCTGGTGCAGGAGGCACAGTCGTCGAAGGCGCCCTTCGTGCGGCTCGCCGACCGTTACGCCCTGATCTTTCTGCCGCTGACTCTCGCGCTGGCGGCGCTCGCCTGGTGGTGGAGCGGCGATCCGGTCCGCGCGCTTGCGGTGCTCGTCGTGGCGACGCCCTGCCCGCTGATTCTCGCCGCGCCGGTGGCGATCGTCGCGGGCCTGTCGCGCTGCGCTTCGCGCGGCATCATCGTCAAGGGCGGCGCGCCGCTCGAGGCGCTCGGCAGGGCGACCGTCCTGCTGCTCGACAAGACCGGGACGCTGACCACCGGACGACCTGCCCTGCGCGAAGTGCACGTCTTACGGCGCGATCCCGCCGACGAAGTCCTGCGCCTCGCCGCTTCGCTCGACCAGGTTTCGCCGCACGTCTTCGCCGCGCCGTTGGTAGGCGCCGCGCGGCAGCAAGCGGGCTCACGCTCTCCTTCCCGACCGCAGTGCTCGAACATCACGGCGAAGGCATCGAAGGCGAGGTCGACGGCCTGCGCGTCGCGCTCGGCAAACTCGCCTGGGTCGCCAAGGACCGGCCGCTGACCGCGGCCATGCGCCAGGTGCGGCGCAGCACCGCTCTCGAAGGCACCTCCAGCGTCTGGGTGGCGATCGCGGACGAGACCGCCGCGACCATCGTGCTCCACGACCCGATTCGCCCGACGCCCGCACACCATCCGCGCCCTGCGCCGCTCGGGAATCCACCGCGTCGTGATGATCACCGGCGACCATCCGGAGGTCGCGGAGACCGTCGGTTTCGGCATCGGCGCCGACCTCGTCCTCGCCGAACGCTCGCCCGCAGAGAAGGTCGAGGCCGTGCGCAGCGAGTCCGGGCGCGGCACCACCGTCATGGTCGGGGACGGCCTGAACGACGCTCCGGCGCTCGCCGCCGCGAACGTCGGGGTCGCCATGGGGGCGCGCGGCGCCACCGCTTCGGCGCAGGCCGCCGACGTCGTTCTGACCGTGGACCATCTCGGACGCCTCGCCGAGGCGATGGAGATCGCCCGTCGTTCGCGCGCCATCGCGCTCCAGAGCGTCGTCGTCGGCATGGGACTCTCGCTCGCCGCGATGCTCTTCGCCGCCGCCGGCCGCCTGACGCCGGTCGCCGGCGCCTTGCTGCAGGAGGCGATCGACGTCGCCGTGATCCTGAACGCGCTGCGCGCGCTTTCCGGCGGACGGCGCCCGCAGGCGGCCCCCGATGGCAGCCACGATCTCGGCGAGCGTTTCCGCGAAGAGCATGCCTCGCTGCTGCCCGAAGGTGGAGACCCTGCGCGTCGTCGCCGACCAGCTCGACCAGTTGTCGCCGGAAGCGCTGCGCACGGCGCTCGAAGAGCTGCGCACTTTTCTCGATCACGACCTGATCCCGCACGAGCGCCAGGAGGACGCTACGGTCTATCCGGTGGTCGCGAGCCTGCTCGGCGGCGACGACCCCACCGGCACCATGAGCCGGGCTCACCTCGAGATCTCGCACCAGGTGCGCCTGTTCGGACGGCTCCTCGACGAGCTTCCTCCCGGGCCCCTGAGCGCCGGAAGACAAGACCGATCTGCGCCGCATCCTCTATGGCTCGCACGCCGTGCTGCGGCTTCATTTCGCACAGGAGGAAGAGCAGTATCTTCCGCTCTTGAGCGCCGGCATCGAGCCGGCGAAGGGCGTCACCAGCCGGCAGCAGCAGAGGACCTGATGTCGATTCCGGAACTCTCCGCCGACGAGCTTCTCGCCGCACTCGAAGCTCATCCCGCGCCAGCCGCACCGCAGGTGCTCGACGTCCGGGCGCCCGCGCGCGCGGCGCAAGGGCATATCGAAGCGCCGGTCTACGTCAACATGCCAGGCTCGCGCGTTCTCCCGCTGCCGGACGCCGCCGCCCTCGGCCTCGACCGCGGGCGACCGGTGGTGGTGGTTTGCGACCGTGGGAACTCCAGCCGCCCGGTCGCGGAGCTTCTCCTCGCCCAGGGCTTCGACGCCCGCTCGCTCGCCGGCGGCATGCGCGGCTGGATGCTCGCCACGGTGCGCCGCCCGGTGCCCGGGCTCTCCGGCCTCGATCTCCTCGTCCAGGTCGACCGGGTCGGCAAGGGCGCGCTCGGCTATTTCGCGGCGCGCGGCGGCGAGGCTCTGGTCGTCGATCCGGCGCGGGATCCCGCTCCCTACGACGCGCTCCTGGCGGAGAGCGGCAGCCGGCTCGTCGCGGTGGTCGACACCCACTGCCATGCCGACTATCTCTCCGGCGGACCGGCGCTCGCTGCGGCCCACGGCGCGCCGTACTACCTCCACCCCGCCGACGCGGTCGACCCGTACGCCGGACGCCCGGCGCGAATCCCCTTCCAGCCGCTCGCGGGCGGCGAGGAGATCGCCGTGGGCGATACCCGCTTCGCCGTCGAGCATCTCCCCGGCCACACCGCGGGCAGCGTCGTCCTGCGGCTGGGAGACGAGCTCGCGCTCACCGGCGATTTCCTCTTCGTGGAGTCGGTCGGACGGCCCGACCTCGCCGGCCGCACCGCCGCCTGGACCGGACTGCTCTGGCAGAGCCTGGAGAGCGCGCGCAGCCGTTGGAGCCCGAACCTGCGTATCCTCCCGGCCCATTACAGCTCGGAGCGCGAGCGCCTGGCGTCGCGCGTCGTCGAAGGCCGTTTCGGCGACCTCGCGGCGCGCAACCCGCCGCTGGCGATCGCCGACGCGGCGGAGTTCACCGCCTGGGTCGCGGCGCGCAGCGGCGCGTTCCCCGACGAGTATCGGTACATCAAGCAGGCCAACCTCGGGTGGGGCGAACTCTCCCCGGAGCTCGCCGACGAGCTCGAAGCCGGAAAGAACCAATGCGCCATCGCCCATTGAGCGATCGCGGGAGGCGGCGTCCATCACGGGAGGTTTCAGCATGTCGTTGATCCGAAGGAGCTCCACCCTGGCGGTGCCGGTCGGCCGGGTGACGGTCGGCGGCGGTGCGCCGGTCGTCGTGCAGTCGATGGCCAATACCGACACCGCCGACGCGCGCGGCACGTTCGAGCAGTGCCTGGCGCTGGCTGAAGCCGGCTCCGAGATGGTGCGGATCACGGTGAATCTTCCCGAGGCCGCGGCCGCCGTCCCGGAGATCAAGCGCCGGCTTCTCGACGCTGGATGCGACGCCCCGCTGATCGGCGACTTCCACTACAACGGTCACCTCCTGCTCAGCCAATTCCCGGACTGCGCCGCGGCGCTCGACAAGTACCGGATCAATCCCGGCAACGTCGGCTACGGCAGGAAGCGCGACGAGCAGTTCACGACCATCGTCCGGATCGCCGCCGAGCGCGGCAAGCCCGTGCGCATCGGCGTCAACGGCGGCTCCCTCAACCAGGAGCTGGTGATGGCCCGGATGCAGGAGAACAGCGACCTCGATCTCGGTTTGAGCTCCGAGCGAGATCCTCAACGAATGCATGGTGCTCTCGGCGCTGCAGTCGACCGAGCTCGCCCTGGAGAGCGGACTCACCGAGAACCAGATCATCATCTCCTGCAAGGTCTCGCGGCCGCCCGACCTGATCGCGGTCTATCGCGAGCTCGCGCGCCGCACCCGCCAGCCGCTCCATCTCGGGCTGACCGAGGCCGGGATGGGCATCAAGGGCCTCGTCTGGTCGTCCACCGCGATCGGCGTGCTCCTCGCGGAGGGCATCGGCGACACCATCCGCGTCTCCCTGACGCCGCGTCCCGGCGGCGATCGGCGCGAGGAGGTCTACGCCGCCTGCGAAATCCTGCAATCCCTCGGCATTCGCAGCTTCGCGCCGTCGGTCACCGCCTGCCCCGGTTGCGGGCGCACGACGTCGACCACCTTCCAGGAGCTCGCCGAGCGCGTGCAGGGGCACGTCCGCGAGCGCATGCCCGAGTGGAAGCGCGACTACGAAGGGGTCGAGGAGCTCAAGCTCGCGGTGATGGGCTGCGTGGTCAACGGACCCGGCGAGTCGAAGGCGGCGAACATCGGCATCTCGCTTCCGGGCACCGGCGAGACTCCGACCTGCCCGGTGTTCATCGATGGCGAGAAGTTCGCCACCCTCCAGGGCACCTACGCCGAGCTCGCGACGCGTTTCATCCGGATCATCGACGACTACGTCGCCGCGAAGTACCCCCGGCGCAGCTGAAGTCCACGGCCCGATCCGGCGCTACAATGGCCGGGAATCGGGGAATGCTGACGCTGGGATCCATGCCGAGGGGGGGATGAAGCCATGACGCTCTCTGCTTTCGCAGCCCGCTGGCGCATACGACGCACGGCCTTCCCGGTGTGCGCGAGCCTTTTCCTCAGCCTGACGGCTTCGCCAGTGGCCGACCGCCACCGCCGCCACCGGGACCGCCGCGGCGTCTGCGGAGGCCGGCGCTCCGGCGCACGACCGGTCGGACTGGGAGAGCGGCTGGCATGTCGTTCGCCCCGGCGACACGCTGGAGGGCCTGGCCGAGCGCTTCCTCGGATCGCGCGAGCACTGGCGTGAGCTGCACCAGCTCAATCCGTTCGTCAAGGATCCCGATCTGCTCTTCCCCGGCCAGCGGCTGCGCATCTTCCTCGAGCGTCCGACCGCCCAGCTCTCGGCGCAGATCATGGCGGTCGCGCGCGACGTGCGCGAGCTGCCGACGCCGGTGCCGTGGCGGCCCGCGGGCGAGGGTGACGTCCTGCTCGAGCGCGATGCGCTGCGCACCGCAAAATCGGCTTCGGCGCGCCTGCGCTTCGACGACGGCGCCACGGTGACGCTCTCCGAGGACTCGCTGGTCTTCATCCGCCGGCAGACGGCCGCCACCTCGCCGCTGCCGAAAAAGGAGATCGAGATCCAGCTCGGCCAGATCGACGTCGAGGGCGCGCCCCGCCGGCTCGCCCGAGTCCACCGGGGCCGCGAAGTCCGGCGCCGCCGCCGGCCGCGCCCGGAAGAGCCCGGATGCCATCGAGGTCGTCGTCGCCGGAGCGCGCTCGCTCGCCACTCCGGAGCAGGGCCAGCCGATCTCGACCCGCTCGCGCAAGGGCACCGACAATCTCGCCCAGTTCATGGTCTTCGCCGGCAAGAGCACGGTCTCCGCGGCCGGCGCGAGCATCGAGGTACCCGCCGGGAGCGGCACGAGCGTAGCCGCCAAGGCGAAGCCGGGACCGGTCGAGGCGTTGCTCCCGGCGCCGTCCAACCCGCGCCCGGCCTACGGCGAGGAGATCGAACAGGGCGCGCCGCAGTTCTCGTGGAGTCCGGTGCCCGGCGCCGACCACTACACGGTCGAGATCTGCCGCGATCCGGCCTGCGGCGCGATCGTCGCCCTCGCCCCCACCGCCACGGCGGGCTCCCTGCAGCTCGACGTCGAGGGCGGCCTCCCCGCGGGCGAGCTCTTCTGGCGGGTCACGGCGGTCGCCGCTTCCGGACTCGACGGCTTCCCGACCGCGCCGATCCGGGTCGAGGCGGTCGAGTCTGTGCGGCCCAACGCGCCGAGCCTGGCGCTGCGCAACCCCGGCGGGAGAGACGGTGCGGCGGGGCCTGCCTCGCGCAGCTGCCCGAGCCGGTCGTGCGTGCGGTCGACCGCCGCGGCGCCGAGCTGCCCTGGACGCTCCTGCTCGACGGCCGGGAGATCTCGCTCGCGGAGTTCCGCTCGCAGCCGCTCGCCGGCAGCATCAGATCGCAGCGCGGGCGACCGACGCGCCGCGGGCGGAGCGCCGACTCGCCGGCGCTCGCCTTCACGCTCGACGCCGCCTCGCCCTGGGTCGACCTGGTCGCGACTTCGGGCCCGGCGATTCCGGCCGCGGCGGAACCCTCGACAGAGGGCCGCCCGGGCGGATCCCGCAAGCGTTCGAAGGAGCCCGAGCCGGTCGCCGCCTGCGACTCCGGTCTCGAGTACCTGGATGCCGGCGGAGACTGGGCGCCGGTGCCCTGCGCCACCGCAGTCGCGCCGGCAGCCCGGCGATCGTCGCGCTCGAACCTGCGCGGACCGCCGTGACCGTCCGCACGACGGCGAGCGCGGTGGCTTTCGGCGACAGCGTCCTCGGCGCCGAGGCGAAACGCTGAGCCTGAGCGCCTGGGATGTCGGCTGCGGCGCGACGCAGCTCGCGCTGCGCATCGTGCCTTCGCCCTATCGACCGGGACGGATGCTCCTCGAAGCCGCGGTCACCGACGGCGCCGGCAACCGGCGGACCCAGGGCTGGCACATCGCCCGGCGCTGATTGCGTCCAGTTCCCGCGTCAGGGCGAGAACACGGTCGCGCAGATCCGTCGGAACGGCGTCCTTCTCGAAGGAGCCACAGACCGAGGCGGCGAGGTCGAGGGTGGCGAATACCGTCTGGCAGCGATCGCACATGGCCGCATCCGAGTAGGGAAAGGCGACGCCGCGATCGAAGGCGGCGAGGCGGGCGCGCAACAGGTCCAGACAGACGCCGCTCGCCTGGGCAGGCTCGCGAACCTGCCGTTGGGGCAGCCCGCGGGCGAGGATCGAGCGCAGTTTCAGGCGGGCGCGATGCACGCGGGTCTTGACGGTCGCCACCTGGCAGACCGAGGATGGCGGCAATCTCCGCCAGCCGGAGCTCGGCAATATCCGCCAGGAGCAGCGGTACCCGAAAAGCCTCCGGCAGAGCCGAGAGTCCGCGTTCCACGAGCTCCCGGGACTCGGTGCGCAGCCGGTCGCCGTGCGGGCTCGCTGAAAGCGCGGCGAGGTCCGGAACCGTCGCTTCCCTCTGCGGCAGCAACTCGTCGAACGCTTCGAGGTGCCTGGGCTCGCCGGACCGCTTGCGGCGCCGCCGGAGACAGGCGCGGTGGGCGATGGCATAGAGCCACGGCCGGGGGTTCGCCGGATCCTGCAGCTGGTCGATCGCCCGGAAGGCGTTGAGGAAGGTGTCCTGCACCAGGTCGTCCGCATCGCGGTCGCCGCAGAGGCGGCGGGCCAGCGCATGGACCCGCCCCGCCTCGGCCTCGAAGAGCGAGGCCACTGTCGTCTCCCGGATTCTCGCCGCCGAACCGACCTCCCGCATGCGCCATACTTTACCTTGCGTGGCAGCGCGAGCCGGCGGGGTAAGTACCCGCCGGGCGCGGAACTTTTCGCCGCCAGCCTGGCTCTAGCGATGGAAGGGAGACATTCACGATGCCCGAGCTGCACAGCACCTATGCACTTTCGATCGACTGGACGGAGGGCAAGCAGGGATCCGTGCACTCTCCGGACGGTGTTCCCGATCTCGCGATCGCCTCGCCACCGCAGTTCGGCGGTCCAGGCGGACACTGGACGCCGGAGCATCTCTTCATCGGTTCTGCGGCCGCCTGCTGGATGACGACGTTTCTCGCCGTCGCCGAGCTCTCCAAGCTGGAGGTGGTCGCGGTCGCCGTCGGCGCCGAAGGATTCCTCGAGAAGGGCGACGACCGCAAGTTCTCGATCGCCAGAATCCTCCTGCACCCGCGCGTCGCCGTGCGCCGCGAGGAGGACCGCGAGAAGGCCTTGCGTCTGATCCAGAAGGCCGAGGATGCCTGCCTCGTCGCGCGTTCGATGCGCACGGCCGTCGAGCTCGCGCCCGAGGTCACGGTGGCGGGCTAGGAGCTCGCGGCTGGAGGAGAGGCGGCGAGAACCCTCGGCAGCGCGTCGCGCAGGACGAAGACCGCCAGGAGCACCAACGCCACCGCGAAGGCCCGGCGCAGCGCGCGGTCGTCGAAGCGCCGGGCGAGACGGC
Organism: Thermoanaerobaculia bacterium; assembly: GCA_963719555.1. Taxonomy (GTDB): domain Bacteria; phylum Acidobacteriota; class Thermoanaerobaculia; order Multivoradales; family JAGPDF01; genus JAGPDF01. The sequence goes on from CAVRCL010000002.1 coordinate 101,252, forward strand.
GCCCGGCGAGGCTCCCCACCATGCCGACCAGGCGATCGCGCCGAGGACCGGCCAGTCGAGCCTGCCCGGCGAGCTGCGGATGGAGGACGAGGTTCCAGACGAAGCCGCTGCCGGCGTTGGCCGCGATGACGACCAGGCTGGTGCCGGTGGCGAGGAACATGGGCAGTCCGCCCAGCAGGGTGAGCGCCGGGACGATCAGGAATCCGCCGCCCACGCCGACGTAGCCGGTCAGGGCTCCGACGAGAAGACCGTCCAGCACCATCTTGCCGGCGGAGCGCGCCTGTGGGCCTGCGGCGCGAGCAGCGTCGAGGGGCTGCGGGAACGCGCCGAAACGCCATCGCCGCCGCTGCCGCGAGCAGCACGAGGCCGAACAGGGCGAGCTGGGTCGCGCCGGAGGAACGCGCGCCCAGGAGCGCGCCGATGGCGCTGCCGACGAATCCGGCGCCGCCGAACAGCGCCACCGCGCGCCAGGCGACCGCCCCGCGCCGGGCGGCGTCGATGGCGCCCGCAGCCGCGACCGCCCCGACGACGGCGAGCGAGCCGGCGATCGCCACCTTCTCCTCCTGGCCCAGCAGATAGATCAGGACCGGGACGGCGAGAATCGAGCCGCCCGAACCCAGAAACCCGAGCGCCAGGCCGATCGCGAGCGCGCCGAGGGCCGCCGCGATCAAGCGCTGCCCGAACCGTCCGACCCGAAGCGCTCGATCGCCCGGCCCGAGGCGGTCCAGGCCCGAGGCCGCCCTCGAGATGGCGCACAGGGACTCCGGCGGAGGCCGAATGCGGGCCGCCGCGTGCGCGGACCGGCGCCGGAGCGGCAGTAGAGAACGAGGCGGCCGGCCTCTTTGCCGAGCTCCTCGACCGGCAGAGCCGAGAGCGGCGCCAGCTGCGAGCCCGCGATGCTCCCCAGCCAGTGCTCGACCTTCTCCCGCACGTCGACCAGCACGATCGTCTTCGCTCGCCAGCAGCCGCTGCAGCTCCTCGGGCGAGAGGCCGACGACGCCTGGGCTCTTCATCTCAAGGCACCTTCGGGGCGGCGGCCGCCGGGAGGTCCTTCGGCAACGCCACGCGCACGCTGACCGCGCCACGCAGGTCGCCCGCGCTATAACCGGTGGCGAGGTCGCCCGGATAGCGCTGCGCGAGGATCGCGGCGACGCCGGGGGCGAGCTCCGCGACCTTGCCGTGGCAACCGAGGCACTGCGGCGCGAGCACGATCGGCCGCAGGTAGCGCAGCTCCGACCCGCCGTCCGGGCCGGCCGTCACCTCGGCGACCTCGGCCGGCAGACTCCCCTGCTGCGCTCCCGCCGCCAGCCGTTCGAGCACCGCGCGCTCGAATTCGTCCGGCGCATCGGCAGGATTGCGATACCGCAGCGAGACCCGCCGCAGCGCGACTCCGTGGCGGGCGGCCTCCTCCAGCGTGGCCTCCTGAGCCTGCGCAGCGCAGGCTTCGACCGCCCCCTGCGGACCGCCGCGCGCGAGCTCCGCCGTGAGCAGGGCGCGCAGGCGGGCGCCCAGACCGTCGGCAGCGGTCCGGGCGAGCGCCAGTGGGGCCTCCGGCACCGCCGGGGTATCGCTCGAACTGCCGCCGGAGCTGACGGGCGCGACGGCGAACACGACCGCGACCGCCACCCATGCCGTCGGGAGGACCCGCCGCCAGCGCCGCGAACGGTTCATCCGCGGGTCTTCAACCGGCATTCGCTGCGCCACGATTCTTGTGCATCGGGCAGGCCATCCCGGTGCCGGCCCAGCGCGGCTTGCCGGCGGCGTCGCGGAGCTCGAAGGTGGCGTCGCCCTTGCGGATCGAGCGCGCCAGGAACTCGGCCGGCGCGGCGGTCGTGGGCTTCGCGCCGGTGACCTGGATCTCGTCCTGGGGCAGGAAGGCGGCGCCGATTTCGGCCAGGTACTGGTTCGGGCCGAGGGCGACTTCGACGTCCCCGCTGGCGGTCGTCAGGCGCAGATGCAGGCCGCCGCAGGCACACGCCTGCGGCAGGAGCTCGGCCACCCGGCCGGAGAGCGTCGTCTCGGCGGCCACGTCGTAGGCCGGCGGTCCGCCGGCATGGCGGCCCTGACAGTGTCCCTGACCGGCACCGGGTCCGGGACCCGGTCCACCCTGGGCTGCCAGCACGGAGACCGAAGCGACGAGGGCAGCGGCGGCGAGCGCGGCGAATGCAGATCCTGATTTCATGGCGTCCTCCAGCAGGAAACAAGCGGCACCGCACCAGGCGATGCCGGGCTCTACAAGCGATTAGAGACCCAGAACCGGCAATCGGTTCCCGGCGGCGACTCGACTGCCCTTCGTGCGACCTCAAGCCGGGCCGGCCTTCTCCCAGGCCGAAATGTCCTGAAAGCGGCCGAGGGCGAAGGGGAAGTGGCCGCGGCCGGCGAGATGGCGCGACCAGTTGCTGCGCAGATAGGCCTCGGAGTGGAAGGCCGACTGCTCATTGAACGGTCCGACGCTCGGGCGGAAGAGAAAGCCCCGCTCGTCGAGGCGCGCGAGCTCCGGCGCCGTCACGCCGGGGCTGGTGCGGGCGATCTCCGGCGCGTGCGTCGTCGCGAGCAGGAGTCCACCCGGGCGCAGCAGGCGCGCGAGCTCGCCGAGCCAGGCCTCCTGCATCCCCTCGTCGAGATGCGTGAAGACGGAGATCGTGAAGATGACGTCGAAGGTGTCGCTCGCCAGCGCGGTCGGCGGTGCGCTCGGAATGACCTCGAATCGCCCGGGCAGATGGCGCGCCGCCCAGGCGATCTGGCGGCGATCGACATCGACGCCGGTGTAGGCGAGCCCACCCGATCCGCACCGGGCTTGCGCCGCGGCCCCAATCAGGTGGCGCGCTACGCGGCCGCAGCCGCAGCCGAAATCGAGCCAATGGCGGTCCGTCTTCCGGCGGGCGCCCGAGCCCCCGGTAGACCGCGAGCAGATCCTCGGCGCAGAGCTCCCCGACGTGCAGGAACTCGGCCCGCGAGCTGTTCGGTCCGACCCGATGGCGCAGCCCGCGCGGGCGGGAGCGGGATACCGGGGGGGCCGAGAAACGCTCGCGCAGGTCGGCGCGAAGTCCTGGCGGCGAAAGCGGGCATCGGCGACCGTGCGCCGCAGGGCGGCGCGAACCGGCCCTGGCACCAGCCGCCGGATCAGCGCGCGCAGCAAACCGCGCTCCGGGCGCCGCGCCGCCCCGCCGGCGCGAGCGCCGTCAATTCACCGACCCGGGGACGGCGAGCGTGAAAGGCGCGATCTCGGCCGTCGAAGGTCTCACCGGTCGCGACGACCCGCATCTCGTAGTGTCCCTGCATCGCGCCAACCGCGGTCTTCAACGGGCAGAAGCTGGTGTACTCGAAGCCTCCCCGGGCGCCAGGACCGGGGTCTCGCCGACCACTCCGGGGCCCTCGACCGTCTGCACCTCGCCGTCCGAATCGGTGATGATCCAGACCCGGGAGAGCAGCTGCGCCGTTTCCTCGCCGAGATTCGAGATCCGCACATGGTAGGAAAAGAAGAAGTAGCTCTCGAAAGGCGAGCTCCGGTCGGGCTCGTACTCGCTCTCGACCTCGATGCGGATGCCGCGCGTCGTCGTATCGCTCACGGTGTCTCCTGACAAACGAGGATAAACTCCCGCGCAAGGTTCGAGCAAACCCTCCCTCCCCGCGACCCGCGCCATGACCATCTCCGCCATTGCCTTCCGCGACGCCCTGCGCCATTTCCCGGCCGGCGTCACGCTCGTTACCCTGAAGTCGGGCGACGAGATTCACGGCCTGACCGTATCGGCGTTCGTCTCCGTCTCCCCCGACCCGCCGCTCATCGCCGTCATCATCGACCACAAGCATCGCGCCCACCAGCTGCTCGAAGGCCCGGAGCGGTCTTCGCCGTCAACATTCTGTTCGACCTCCGACCAGGCGCTCGCCGACCGTTTCGCCTGGAAGCCGGAAAAGGAGCGCTTCGCCGCCGGCCGCTGGACGACCGCGGCTACCGGGGCGCCAGTGCTCGTCGACGCCGTCGCCTGGCTCGACTGCACGATCGACTCCCGCCACGCCGCGGGCAGCCACACGATCTACGTCGGCGCGGTGCAGGCGAGCGCCGTACCGCGGCCGGAGGGAGCGCCGCTGCTCTACTGGAACCGCGACTACCGCCGTCTCGCTTTAGGCGAGAGCTGACTCGCCATGCGCTGGATTGCCACCTGCGGGCGCGGGCTCGAGTAGCTCCTCGAGCTCGAGCTCGGCGAGCTCGGTGCTCCGCGAGCGGCGACGACTCCGCGCGAGGCCGGTGGCGTCGCCTTCGACGGCTCCTTCGCCGACGGCTTGCGCGCCAACTGGCGCCTGCGCACTGCGAACCGGGTGCTCGTCGAGCTCGCGAGTTGGCCGGCGGCGGACAACGACCAGCTCTACGCCGGCGCCCGGGCGCTCGTCGAATCCGCTCCGGACGCCTATTCGAAACGTGACGGGGGCGCGACGCTGCCGCTCGCCGAGCTCTTTTCGCCCGACCGCACTTTCTCCATCCAGGCGACCTCCTCGCACTCGCGATCCGCGACACGCGCTGGATCGCGATGAAGGCCAAGGACGGCATCGTCGACGCGCAGCGCGAGCGTTTCCAGGCGCGCTCCGACATCGAGCGCTCGAGCCCCGACGTCGCCCTCCGCCTGCGCCTCTTCCACGACCGCGCGACGCTGCTCCTCGACACTTCGGGCGAGCCGCTCGACCGGCGCGGTTACCGCGTGAGCTCGACCGCGGCGCCGCTGCGCGAACAGCTCGCGGCGGCGGCTCTCCTCGCCTCCGGCTGGAACGGGCGCGGCCCGGTCGTCGATCTCATGTGCGGTTCGGGGACCTTTCTCGCCGAGGCGGGCGCCATCGCGCGGGGCCTGGCGCCGAATCGGCTGCGCAATCTCTGGGCGTTCGAGCGCCTGCCCGGCTTCGACCGCGAGCTCTGGCGGGCGATCCGCGACGAACCGATCCCGGCGCCCGACCGCGGAGGTGAGGATGATCGGCGTCGACCTGGCGCGCGAGGCGATCGTCGCGTCGCAGCGCAACCTCGCCGCGGCCGGCCTCCTCGGGCAGACCGATCTCGTGGAGGGCGACGCCTTCGCCTTCGACCCTCCGCGCCGGTCCCGGCCTGGTGGTCGCGAATCCGCCGCACGGCGAGCGCCTGCTCGACTCGCCCGAGCTGTGGAAGGAGCTCGGCGACACCCTGAAGCAGAAGTACCGCGGCTGGAAGGCGGTCATCTTCGCCGGCGGCGCGACACAGGGCAAGCTCCTCGGCCTCAAGCCGACGCGGCGCATCCCGGTCTGGAACGGGCCGCTCGAGGCGCGCGTGCTGGTGCTGGACCTGTGGTGAACGGCGCCGGGAGCTTCGGCTTTGGCGACCTCGGCGACCTGCTGATCGACGCCGCGGCACAGCCGGAAGTCGCCGCCTGGTTCGCCGTCTGGGACACGATCCTCCCCAGAGGCCTGGCCGGCGAACCGCGCGAGCCGCTCTTCGCTTCGCGCTTCGGCACCCTCTTCTACGCCCGCCCCGACGGCACCTGCTTCATGCTCGACGCCTTCTTCGGCGACGTGCAGGAGCTCGCCCCCGACACCGCGACGCTCGCCGAGTTCGCCCGCAATCCCGCCTGGCAGGAGACCTATCTGCTGGCCGCCTCGGTGCGGGCACTGCATGCCGCCGGCGTCGTCGCCCGCGGTACCGAGTGCTACGCCATCGCTCCGCATCCCGCGGTCGGCGGCCCCGACCCCTGGGCGGAAGAGGTCCTCGACCCGGCGGCGATCATGATCCTCGAGGGCGGCCTCCTGGCAGGCGCTGTGCGTCGACTTCCTGCGCCGCGCCCGCCAGTCGAACGACGCCGCCGGGGGCTGAACCGGCAGCGCGCCCCACCCGTCTACGGAAGTTCGCCGACCAGCGGCTCATGTCCGGCGCTCTCGAACCCGTCGGCGAAGAGCAGCAGCTGGTTCCAACTGACCTTGAGATTGCCCTCGGAGGGAAAGGCGTAAGTGTCGAGCTCGTGATAGGCGATCGCCACGCCGGTCGCGTTGGAGAACATGGCGACCGCGGCCGCTTCATCCTGGTACTCGCCGCCGTTGTCGAGCACCGTGCACACCCAGGTGTAGAAGAGGTCGATGGGCCCGCAGTTGGGGACCGAGCCCGCGGGCGCCGCGAAGTAGGGCTGGGCCAGCATGAGCATCGGGGCACCCAGGGCCGACGACGCATCGCGGTAGGCGATCATCGGCACGTTGTCGACGTCGCCGGCGATGGCCACCGTCCGTCCGCTTCCGACCAGGCCGATTTCGTCGTCGATGACGTCGCACTGGTACTCGAACGCCAGGGATACGCCCGACCAGCCGCAGTTGCCACCGGTGCCGACGTAGGCGGCGTAGATCAGCGCTTCCGAGGTGAGGTCGACGTACGCCAGGTGCGGCGTGGCGTCGGGCTCGACGAAGACCGAGATCGACCGGCCGGTGTCGTGGGCGTTGAGGTAGGAGCTTCGACAGAGCCAGGCGTTGGCCGGCCCGCAGTTGCCGCCCGACCCGATGCGCACCGCATAGTACGGGTAGCCGGTCACAGGATCGTAGAACGCGATGTGGGGGCGACCCGACGCCGTCGAAGTCGATCGCGGTGTATTCGCCGATCCCCTCGCTGCTCAGGATGCTGTCGCACTGCCACTTCCCGGCCTCCCCGCCGACGCCGCAGTTGCCTCCGGCCCCGACGTACGACGCTACCGCACGGTTTCGTTGCCGGGGCGGATACAGGCTCTGGTAGGAGATCCAGGGAGCGCCGGTGGGGGCATAGGCCACCGCCGTGTGCAGCCCCTTGGGGGTGATGACCGATACCGGACTGGATCGTGGAGACGACGAACGGGCAGGCATCCGTGCAGACGGCCTTGGCGATCTTGAGGGCGTATTGGTGGCGTCGTAGAACGAGATGATCACGGAAACTTCGCCGGCCAGCGATCGGTGCACGGCGATCGCGTTGTACCTGCCGACGTCGCCCGTGCTGGCGACGAGCTGACAGTGCCAGCTGCTGGCCGGCCCGCAGTTGCCACCGCTGACCCGACGTGCTGGGCGAACCACAGGTCCCCGGCCACTCCTTCGTAGTAGCTGATGAAAGGGGCGCCGGTGAAGGGCTCGATGGCGACGGACAGGTAGGTCCCCACGTCCCGCACCGTGTCGACGGTGATCTCCGTCCAACTCTCCGGGGATCTGGATGCGAGAACGTTCTCGAGCTCGTCGACGGTCTGCGCCGCGAGCGGGGGAAGGCCTGAAAGCATGAAGGCTGCGAAAACGACGAGGGTGACGCTACGTCGTGCCAGTCTTGCCATGGCACTCTCTCCTTGCCCCTCCCGGGGCTGCATCCCCCCATAGAACCTCTTTACACCTGCTTGTGCGTCGGCGCAAGCCCATCGCCCCGGGGTTGGCCCGCAGGGCTCTCCCTTCGCCGGCTGCCGTCCCCGGGAGCGAGAGCGTAGAATTGAAGGGTTATGGTCCTCGCAGCCGCCAGGTCTCACCGCCGCCGTCGCCTTGCTCCATGTCTACTTCCTGGTGCTCGAGATGTTCCTCTGGGAGAGCCCCGCCGGCCGGCGCGCTTTCGGCCTCTCGGCGGAGATGGCGAAGGCGACGCGGATGCTCGCCGCCAACCAGGGGCTCTACAACGGCTTCCTCGCCGCCGGCCTCGGCTGGGCGCTCTGGCGCGGCGAAGCCGGCTTCGAGATGCGGGTCTTCTTCCTCGCCTGCGTCATGGTGGCGGGTGCCTTCGGCGCGGCAACCGCGAGCCGGAAGATCCTCTGGATCCAGGCCCTGCCGGCGGCGCTCGCCCTGGCCGCGAGCCTGCTTGCTCGCGGCTAGCCCAGGCTCGATCCGCGACGCGAAAAGCGCACACAATGAAAAACAACGTCGTGATCGCGCTCGCTGCCGCTTTCGCTCTTCTGTCTGCGCTGCACGTCGTCTGGGCCTTCCGCGGGAATCTCGCGAGCAGGGCGCGTCCGAAGTGATTCGAGGATCCTTTTGCGATGATCCGATTGACCGACCTCGCAATGGCGCTCGACGCTTCGGGCGCCGATCTCGAAGCCGCGCTCCGGCGGCGGCTCGAGCTCCCGCCCGGGGAGCGCGTGACGTTCACCATCTTCAAGCGCAGCGTGGACGCCCGCCAGCGGCAAGCGATCCGCCTGGTCTACACCCTCGATATCGCGCTCGCTGGCAGCGCCCGCGAGGCGGAGCTTCTCCGGCGCTTCGCCGACGACCGGCACGTTCTGCCGACTCCGGATACCACCTATCGCTTCGTCGCCCAGGCGCCACCGGGCGCACCCGGCCCGCGACCGGTGGTCGTCGGCACCGGGCCCTGCGGCCTCTTCGCCGCGCTGACACTGGCGCAGATGGGCTTCCGGCCGATCGTTCTCGAGCGCGGCAAGCGGGTCCGCGAGCGCACTGTCGACACCTTCGGCTTCTGGCGCAAGGGGATGCTCGACCCGGAATCGAACGTCCAGTTCGGCGAGGGCGGCGCCGGCACGTTCTCCGACGGCAAGCTCTACAGCCAGGTGCGCGATCCGCGCCACTTCGGGCGCAAGGTCCTGACCGAGTTCGTCACCGCCGGCGCGCCGGAGGAGATCCTGTGGATCCACCGGCCGCACATCGGCACCTTCAAGCTGGTCAAGGTGGTCGAGCACCTGCGCGCCACGATCGAGAGCGCTGGGCGGCGAGATCCGCTTCCAGAGCCCGCGTCGAGCGCCTGCTGCTCGACGGACGGGCGGGTCCGCGGCGTGCAGCTCGCCGGCGGCGAGGAGATCCGCAGCCGACCATGTGGTGCTCGCGATCGGCCACAGCGCCCGCGACACCTTCCGACGCTGCTCGACCAGGGCGTCGCCATCGAGCCGAAACCGTTCTCGATCGGCTTGCGCATCGAGCATCCGCAGAGCGCTGATCGACCGCTGCCGCTTCGGCGAGCAGCGCCGGCCACCCGATCCTCGGCGCCGCCGACTACAAGCTCGTGCACCACTGCGCGAACGGCCGCACGGTCTACAGCTTCTGCATGTGCCCGGGCGGCACCGTCGTCGCGGCAGCCTCCGAGGCCGGCCGGGTGGTGACCAACGGCATGAGCCAGTACGACCGCAGCGAGCGGAACGCCAACGCCGGCATCGTCGTCGGCATCACGCCGGCCGACTACCCCGCAAGGACCGCTCGCCGGCATCGAGTTCCAGCGCCTTTGGGAGAAGCGGGCGTTCGAGGCTGGCGGTGAGGACTACGACGCCCCGGCGCAGCGCGTCGGTGACTTCCTCGCCGGGCGGCCCTCGACGGCGCTCGGCAGCGTCCTGCCCTCGTACACGCCCGGGCGTGAAGCCGGCCGATCTCTCGACCTGCCTCCCCGACTGGGCGATCGCCGCGATCCGCGAGGCGATCCCGGCGTTCGACCGCAAGATCCCCGGCTTCGCCATGCCCGACGCCCTGCTGACCGGCGTCGAGACCCGCACCTCGTCGCCGATCTGCGATCCGCCGCGACGACGCGAGCCTCGCAGAGCGTCAGCACCCCCGGCCTCTACCCCGCCGGCGAAGGCGCCGGCTACGCCGGCGGCATCCTCTCCGCCGCCATCGACGGCATCCAGGTCGCCGAGGCCGTGGCGCTCGACTTCGTCGAAAGGGCCAGCGGTGCCGCCAGCTGATGGTGGATAGCGAAGGAACGCTCCCGGCAAAACGCCGCGCCGCGCGCCGCTTCGAGCGCTACGTGGCGATCGGCGACAGCTCGACGGAGGGGTTGGACGATCCGGCGGGTGACGGGAGCTTTCGCGGCTGGGCGAATCGGCTGGCCGAGCAGATCGCCCGGGCGCAGGCCGATCGGGGGGGTCTTCTCTACGCCAACCTCGGCGTGCGCGGCAAGAAAACGCGCGAGATCCGCGAGCAGCAGCTCGAACGCGCGCTCGCCCTGCGCCCCGATCTCGTGACCCTCTTCTCCGGCACCAACGACATGGTGTCGCGCAGCTTCGACCTCCCCGCAGTCGCCGCCGACCTCGAAGCGATGATGATGGCCGTCCGCACGAGCGGCGCGACGCTGCTCACCTTCACCATGCCCGACCTCGTGCCGGTCATGCCGCTGGCGCGCCGCCTCGCGCCGCGCCTCGCCGCGCTCAACGCAGCGATCCGCTCCGCCGCCGAGCGCGCCGGCGCGCTCCTCGTCGACTTCGCCGCGCATCCCGTCGCCTCCGACCCGCGGCTGTGGAGCCCCGATCGCCTGCACGCCAACTCGCAAGGACACGCCCGCATCGCCGCCGCGCTCGCCCACGCCCTCGGGATTCCGGGCGCCGACGGCGACTGGCAAGTGCCGCTGCCGCCGGCCGCTCTGCGCTCGGCCGGGCGCCGCCTGCGCGACGAGGTGGTCTGGGGGAAGGACTATCTCCTGCCCTGGCTCCTGCGGCACTCCCTGGGCCGCTCCTCCGGCGATCGCCGGCAGCCCAAACGACCCGAGCTCGCCCCCGTCGAGGTGAGAGAAAGAAGTGAGGCACTCGCATGAGCCGGACTCCGACCCTCCTCGGCCTCCCCTACGACGCCAGCTCGTCGTTCCTGCGCGGGCCGGCCGCTGCCCCGCCGCTCATCCGGGAGCAGCTCTGGTCGGCGGCGACCAACCCGTGGAGCGAAGCGCTGATCGACATCTCCGCACCGGGAGCGCTGGCCGACGCCGGCGACCTCGAGCTGCCGGCGCTGGCGCCGACAGCCGAAGTGCGCGAGCGGATCGAGGCCGGCGTAGCGGCGGTCTACGCGGCAGGCGGCAGGGTGATCGCGCTCGGCGGCGATCACTCCGTGACCTTTCCGGTGCTGCGCGCCGTCGGCCCGCGATTTCCCGGGCTGACGCTGCTGCACATCGACGCCCATCCCGACCTCAACGACATCTTCGAGGGTGACCGCTTCTCGCATGCCTGCCCGTTCGCGCGCATCCTCGAGGAGGTAGACGAGGGACGGATCGCGCACCTGGTCCAGGTCGGCATCCGCACGATGAGCGGCCACCAGCGCGCCCAGGCCGACCGCTTCGGAGTCGAGGTGATCGACATGCGCGCCTGGTCGGGAGGAGCACGGCCGACGCTCACCGGACCGCTCTATCTGTCGCTCGACCTCGACGGCCTCGATCCCGCCTTCGCGCCCGGCGTCTCGCACCAGGAGCCGGGCGGCCTGACCGTGCGCGACGTGATCACGCTCATCCAGAACCTCCCGGGCCCGATCGCCGGTGCCGACGTCGTCGAGTTGAACCCGCTGCGGGACCTCGGCGGGACGACCGCGCGCGTCGCCGCCAAACTGGTCAAAGAGATCGCCAGCCGGATGCTCGAGACCGCAGGGCCGACGCGGGAGCACCGGCGGCCGTAGACTCCTGTAGCGATGATCTCCCTGCCTGCGCTCCTGGCGCTCCACCTGCTCACGCTCACCCCGGGGATTCTCGATCCGCTGCCGACCCCGGCCTCGCCGCCGCTCTTTCCGGGAGTCCTCTCCCTGCTTTGGGTTGGCGCCCATCCCGACGACGAAGTCCTGGTGGCGCCGGTTCTCGCGAAGATCTGCCTGCTCGAACGGCTCGATTGCCACTTCCTGGTGTTGACGCGCGGCGAGGCGGGCGTCTGCCTGCGCCCGGAGGGCTGCCTGCCCGACCTCGCCACCGTACGGAGCGCCGAGATGCAGCAGGCGGCGGCACTCTTCGGCGCCGGGCTCACCCTCTGGACGCTGCCCGACGGCGGCCATCTCCCCGGCTGGGAGGCCGCTTCGGGAGGGCATGAAGCGCTCATCCAGCGCCTCACGACCTTCCTGCGGGATCGAGCGCCCGATCTGATCCTCACTTTCGATCCCCGCCATGGCGCCACCTGCCACGGCGACCACCGCGCCGCGGCCGGGATCGTCCTCGAGGCACGCGCCAGGCTGACCCCGTTGCCGGCGACTTTTCTGCTCGAGACCAGCGTGCAGGTGAGCGCCGCCCCGGCGGTCATCCGCTACTCTCCGGCAGCCCCCGCCCGGGCGGGGACCTTCGGCTACGCCGGCACCGCAGATGTCTCCAGGGCTGTCGGTGATCCTGGAGATCCCGGGATTCCCGGCACCTGGAGTTTCACGGCTGCCACCATGCGGCTGCACCGCAGCCAGTTTTCCGCCGCCGCCTTGCGCGCGCTCGGCCACCTTGCCGGAGACGAGCGGGTCGTCTATCTCGCTCCAGCCGAGCCCGTCCTCGCAGACGACGACGTCCTGACCTGTCCTTAGCCCGGGCCAGCCCTACTCCTCCGGTAGCACGTCGGGCCACCAGCCGTTCGGCGTGTTGAGCGGCCAGGGGCAGGTGCGCTGCAGGCCGAGCTCCTCGAACATCGGCGAGGCGGCGCGCAGGGGGAAGACGACGCCGCCGCGGCCGCCGCAGCGGAAGTTCGGCCCGCCGGCGACGAGCGCCAGATGGAGGACGAGCGCCGCCGCCGCCGCGGCGGCGAGAGCGCGGCGTGCGGCGGAAGCGCCCGCCGGGGCGTCGAGCTTCCGGCCCAGCCAGAAGACCACCGGCACGACGGCCGCCTGGAAGAGCGGCACCGCCTGCCAGCTCTGCGGCGTCGTCGGCGCCGCCGCGAAGACGACGACCGCCGCGACGAAGCACCAGAAGGCGTAGTCCTCGACGAAGCGGCGGGGATCGGAGCCGGCCGCGCGCGGCGGACGAGCGAACGCCGCGCGCGCGCCGCTGGCGAAGCGCCGCCTCAAGAACTCGACGTTCGCCAGCAATACGGCGAACATCGTCGTCACGCCGGCGATACCGACGAGGCCTTTCGCGAGCGGCGCCAGCAGGCGGTCGGCGCCGGCGCCGAGGAGGGCGCTGAAGTCGAAGATCGCGCTCTGCTGGTTGATCAGCAGCGAGGGATAGCGCAGCCAGTAGGAGAGCCCCTTGAGCAGCGGCTGCAACCAGATCAGGCCGCGGAAGGGAAAGCCCTCGCCGGCGGCGACGAGCGCCGGCTCCGCGGCCACCGCCCGCCACCAGGGGACGAGCATGAGGAGAGTGACGAAGGTGCCGGCCGCAACGCCGCCCCAGTGCACGTGCACCAACCCGCGCCGCCAGAGCAGGAGCGAGGCGACGATGAGCAACAGCATCGCCGGATGGAGCTGCGCGCCCACCCCGAGCGCCAGGAGGTGCAGGAACGAGGCCCAGAACCGGGGCTGCTCGCGCTGGTCGAACGCCGTGACCAGGTGCAACGCGCCGGCGAAGTAGAGGAAGTTCGGATTCCACAGGAAGGCCGAGGCCTCGAGTCGCCAGGGATTCAGCCAATAGACCACGGCGAAGGCGGCGCGCTCCCACGGCGTGAACACCATGCGCAACCGGCGATCGAGCAGCGCCCAGGCCACGAGGTGCAGGAGCCAGGTGAGGAACACCGGCGCGCGGTGGTCCGTCCAGGCGAAGAGCGGCGCACCGACGAGCAGGGTGGTCGCGATCCCCGGGCCGTCGCCGCCCGAGGAGAGTGGATTGCCGTACGGAATGAGCGCGCCGCGCTCGGCGAGCAGCCAGCCGCGCGCCAGCAGGTTGAGTTGGTCGCCGCCGGCCTGGGCGCGGGCGACCATGACGACGGAGACGAGCAGGCCGAGCGCCACTGCCAGCCGGCGCAAGAGGTCCGGCGAGAGTAACTGGCGGCGTGGCATCACTCCGCGAGCGGCTTCGAGATCACGCAGGCGTTGATGCCGCCGACCCCCATCGAGAGCTTGCCGGCGGCCCCGGCGGCACCGGGCAGCCTTCGTTGAAGGCGAAACGCTCGTGGACGCGCGCGATCTCCGGATTGAGCTCGGTGCGGGCGAGCGGCGTCGGAAAGATCACCCCCCGCTGATAGCCCAGGTACTGGGCGGTGAGCTCCCAGCCACCGCTCGCGCCCATGCCGTGGCCGAAGGTCCCCTTGCGCGCCGTGACCAGCACGTTCTCGTGCAGGACGCTGCGCATGTTCTCGACCTCCAGGAAGTCCCCGGGCGTCGCGGTCGCGTGCAGATCCCACGAGCCGATCTCTTCGCGGCGCGACGCCCGAGATCGCGAGCGCCTGCAGGATCGCCGTCGTCGGTCCCGTCTTCGACGGCGTGATGATGTGCTCGGCGTCCGACGAGACGCCGACCGCGAGCGGCTCCATGCCGACCGGATGGAAGCCCTTGGCGCGCATGTAGTCGAGGTCGCCGACGATCCAGATCGCCGCGCCGCCGCCGGCGTGGGTGCCGCGCAGCCCGGTCATCGGTTTGGACACCGAACCGTCGGCCGCACCGACCCGCGCATTGTGAAAAGCGCCGACCATCAATCGCAGCGGCGGCGGATCGGTGGCGCCGATCACCACGGCCTTGGCTTCGCCGCGGTAGATGGCATCCATGGCGAGCTTGAGAGTCACCCCGAAGGTCGCGCAGGCGGCCACCGGCGCGAAGGTCAGGCCGGTGATCTTGCCCATCATCGAGATCTGCGCCGCTGGCGCGTTGTGGATGTTCCACAGCAGGTTCGCCGGCACTTCGCGCCACGGCGGCGCCGGGCAGGCCCAGGCCTTCAGCAGGCGTTGGATGCGCCGCTGCTTCTCCTTGATGAGCCCGAGCTTGCCGGTCTCGACGGTCCCCTGCACGGCGAGCGATTCGATCTCGCGCATCTCTTCGAGGAACCGGCGCAGCTCCTGCGAGTGACCGGCCCAGTAATGCCACCACCGCTCTTCCACTTCTTCGCGATCTTCATCGGGCAGGCTCGCCGGATCGACCGGCGGCTCCGCGCCCGCCGGCGGCGCGCCGCCGGCGAGAAAGCGGCGCAGGGGCTCGTTGCGCTCCGGCGCGGCCCAGAAGCGGTCCCACCGGCGCTGCGCACGATGCAGCTGCAGCGAGACGCTTTCGATCGTCCCGAGCGCGCCCAGGCCGGTGCCGACATAGACGTGCGCTTCGGCGCCGAGCTCGTGCGAGCACCTGCTCGATACCGGGGTTTTGCCCGAGAGCCTGGATGAACGCCCCGACGGCGAAGAGCGTCGGCAGATCCATCTTCTCGGTGAGCTGCGAGACCCGGCTCGGCGGGAATCGCGCGTCGACCCAGGGCTTGTAGTCGTTGAAGTCGAAATCCGGCTGCCCGACGAGGAAGTTCGAGGGGCCGAAACCGTCGAAAGGCGTGAGCCAGCTCTCCTGCGACGCCAGGTGGCGCTCGAAGGCCTCGATGTTCTTCGAGCGCGGCGCGACGATTCCCCAGCCGAAGACTCCGATCCGCGTCACGATTCTCTCCTCACCGGCTGCTCTGCGAATCGGGAGAGCAGGAAGAGCAGGTCGACGACCCGCTGCGAGTAACCCCACTCGTTGTCGTACCAGGCCACGACGCGGGCGAATCCGTCGCCGATGGCCTGGGTCGAAAGGGCGTCGAAAATCGACGAATGCGGATTGCCGATGATGTCGGTCGACACCAGGGGCCGCGTGCTGTATTCGACGATGCGCGCCAGGTCGCCCGCCGCCGCCAGCGCGACGGCGGCGTTGATCTCGGCGGCGCTCGGACGCTTCGCCAGCCGGCAGCTGAAATCGACCAGCGAGCCGTCGGGGACCGGCACCCTCAGCGCCACGCCATCGAGCTTCCCCTTGAGCCGCGGCAGGACTTTGCCGACGGCGCGCGCCGCACCGGTCGAGGTCGGAATGATGTTCGCCGAGGCCGCACGGCTGCGCCGCAGGTCCTTGTGCGGCACGTCGGCCAGCCGCTGGTCGTTGGTGTAGGCGTGGACGGTCGAGACGAAGCCTTCCTCGATACCGAATGCCTCGTCGAGGATGCGCGCGATCGGCGCCAGGCAGTTCGTCGTGCAAGAGGCGTTGGAAACGATCCGGTCCCCTGCCTCGAGCTGGGCCTCGTTCACTCCCATCACGATCATGCGGTCGACTTCGTCCTTGGGCGGGACGGTGAGAATCACCTTCTTCGCCCCGCCCGCGAGATGGCGCTCGAGCTTCGCGCGGCTGCGAAAGACGCCCGTCGCCTCGATGACGACATCGACACCGAGCTCGCCCCAGGGAATCTCCGCCGGGTCCCTCTCCGCGGTCATTCGGCTCGATCGTCCGTCGACCACCATCGTCTCGTCGTCGAAGGTCACTCTTCTGCCGAACGGCCCCATCACCGAGTCGTATTCGAGCAGGTAGGCCAGGTGTTCGTTCTCGAAGAGGTCGTTGATGCAGACGACCTCGACCTCCGGCCGATCGGCGAGGATGCGAAAGACCGAGCGCCCGATGCGCCCGAAGCCGTTGATGCCCACCCGGATCGTCATCGCGTCTCCTCCGAAGCGAATGACGACAGCCGGCGCAGAAGGTCGATCACGCGATGGCAGTAGCCCCAGCCGTTGTCGTAGAAGGTGAGCGTCTTCGACACCTTGCCGCCGATGACCATCGTCGATAGCGAATCGAAGGTCCCGGAATAGGTCGATCGCAGGATGTCGGAGGAGACGATCGGCTCGGTCTCGAAAGCGAGGATGCCGTACAGGTCCTGATCGGCGGCGCGCTGGACGGCGGAGTTGATCGCCTCGGCCGTCACGCCCACCGGGTGCCAGCAGGTGAGGTCGACGATCGATCCGTTCGCTACCGGGACGTTGATCGCCAGGCCGGAGATCTTCCCCGCCAGCTCGGGCACCAGTTCGCCGATCAGCTCGTCGGCGTTGGTCGGCTGCGGAATGATGTTCTCCGCTGCCGCCCGGCCGCTGCGCATGTCGTCGGCAGGCACGTCGGCGAGCCGCAGCTGGTTGGAGTAGGCGTGCACGGTCGTCAGGAAGACGCGGTCGATACCGAACTCCGCGGCCAGTAAGCGGAGAACGGGCGCCGCGCAGTTCGCGGTGACGGAACCCGCCGAGACGATCCGATGTTCCGCCCTGAGGCCGGCGTCGTTCACTCCGACGACGATCGTGGCGTCGGGCGGCTCGACCGGCGGGGAGCAGAGCAGCACCCGTTTCGCGCCGTTCGCGAGGTGCGCTTCGAGCGCCGGGCGGGCGAGCAGACTTTCGCTCGCCTCGATGACGATATCGACTCCCAGCGCCGCCCAGTCCGGAGCGGCCGCCCCTGCGGACTGGTCCGGCGGGGCGAGCAGGGCGATCTCGCGACCGTCGATCTCGAGCACCCCTTCGCGGCGGGAGATCGGCGCCGGGAACCGTCCGAGAAGGGTGTCGAATCGCAGCAGGTATTCGATTCCGTCCGGGTCGGACGGATCGACGATCGCACGCAGATCGATCCCGGTCGACCGGCCCCCGGCGGACCCGGCCAGGATGCGCACCAGGTTGCGGCCGATGCGACCGCAACCGACTAGACCCACTGCGATTGAACCCATGGCTCGAAGCCTCTCGGGAGTAGACGGAGAGCCCGGTTTCCGTGGACTCCGGTTCGATTCCCCGCCTAGAATCCGGATTATGGCAAAACTGACTCCGTTCCGCGCGTTGCGTCCGACTCCGCTAGGGCGCACCGCGGGTCTCCTCCGTGCCCTACGACGTCGTCAGCACCGCGGAGGCGCGGGCGCTCGCCGGTCGGGAATCCCGCTCTCCTTCCTCCACGTGACGCGCTCCGAAATCGACCTGCCCGACGAGCACCGATCCGCATTCCGACGCGGTCTACGCCCTGGCGCGAACGGAATCTCGAGGCCCTGCGGCGCGCGGCGCCGCTCGCAGGTCGAGGCCGAGCCCGCGCTCTACCTCTACCGCCTGAAGATGGGCGACCACGTCCAGACCGGGGTCGCCGGAACCTGGAGCGTCGACGAGTACGAGAACGACCTGATCAAGAAGCACGAGAAGACCCGGCGCGACAAGGAGGACGACCGCACGCACCACATGTGCGCGCTGCGCGCCCAGACGGGGAAGGTCTTCCTTACTTACAAAGCTTCAGTAAAGGTAGATGCCATCGTCGACGCGGGTGGCTCGCACGGCGCCGCTGTTCGACTTCACCGCGGCCGATGGCGTGGCGCATACGGTCTGGCGCGCGTGAAGCCGCAGATCGGGACGCGCTGGTCGCAGCGTTCGCCGCAGATTCCCGAGCTCTACATCGCCGACGGCCACCACCGCGCCGCCTCGGCCTGGCGCACCCGCACCGAGATCGCCGCCGGCCGGTCACCTCACGCCGCGAGCCCGAGCGCCGGCAGCGCCGACAACTTCCTCGCCGTCGCCTTCCCCGACGACCAGGTGCAGGTCCTCCCCTACCACCGGCTGGTCAAGGACCTCCACGGAAGAGTCCGCCGACAGCCTGCTCGCTGAGCTCCGGGCGAATTTCGACTTCGTCGACGGCCCGCCGCAGCCCGAACAGCAAGGGCCACGTCGGCCTCTACCTTGCCGGAAGCTGGCAAACGTTCGTCCTTCCTTCCTTTGCTGGAGCTTCTCCGTTGGAGAACCTCGACTGCAACGTACTCCAGGAAAGGGTGCTGACCCCGCTGCTGGGCATCGGCGACCCCAGAACAGACCAGAGGATCGACTTCGTGGGCGGCATCCGCGGCACGCAGGAGCTCGAGAAGAGAGTCGACGCCGGCGAAGCCGCCGTCGCCTTCGCCATGTTCCCGGTCTCGGTCGCCGACCTCTTCGCGGTCTCCGACGCCGGCGAGATCATGCCCCCCAAGTCCACCTGGTTCGAGCCCAAACTCCGCGACGGACTGCTGGTCCACGAGATCTGAACCTCCGGAAGGCGCACCGAACATGCCCACAGTGACGACCCTCGCGGGGGTCTGCGAAGTCCATCGCTACGGCCGGGATGCAGAAGCCCCTTCCCTCCTGATCGAGCTGCCGCATGGCGCCACGGAGCGGGCGCACTATGACGCGGTCGCGGCGCGGCTCCAGAGCCCCTTGCCGGCGCGGCTCGAGCAGTTCTTTCACGTCAATACCGATTTCGGGGTGCCGGAGCTTGCTGCCCGTGTCGCAGCGCTCCTGACCACCGGTACGCGAAAAGATCGAACAAGGGGGGTCGTGGTCGTGCGGGCGCTGGTGCCGCGCACCTTCATCGACTTCAATCGCGAGATCGGGGAGGCCGATTCGGGGCCGAGCACCCCAGGAATGACCCCGGGTCTCCCGCCTTACATCACCGCCGCGGCCGACCGACAACTGCTGATTTCCCTTTACCAGCAATACCACGCCGAGGTGGAGGGGCTGTATCGGGAGACCTGCGGCGGCGGGAGGGGCGGCGGGTTGGCGCTGGCGCTACACAGCTACGCCCCCCGGTCGGTCGAGGTCGAGGTCGACGCCGACATCGTGAAAGCACTGCGCGCCGCCTACCGGCCGGCGGTCTACCCCTCATGGCGACTGCGGCCGGCGGTCGACTTCATCACCCGCGACGGTGAGGGGCGAGATCTCTCGCCTCCCCGCCTCGCCGCTCGCCTGCGGGCAGCCTATTCGGGCCTCGGTCTCGAAACCGGCGAGAACGCCGCCTACCACCTCCATGCGGCGAGCATGGGCTACCGCTACTCGGCGGCGCATCCCGGGCAGGTCCTCTGCGTCGAGTTTCGCCGCGACCTTCTGGGCGCGCCGTGGCGGCCGTTCAGGCCCTCGCGGGTCGGTGCGCGCAAAGTCGCCCGCCTCGCCCGCCCGCTCGCCCGATTGCTTCCCGGCGCACTCGCCACGGCTGCCTCGCGGGCACCTGCAGCGCCTTGATAGAATTCGCTTCTACGCAGTTCCCACCGGAGACTCCTCCCATGACGACTGTCCATCGCATCTTCAACTTCTCCGCCGGTCCGGCGGTGCTGCCCCTGCCGGTGCTCGAAGAGGCCCGTGAGCACCTCCTGGCGCTGCCCGGCGTCGGCATGTCGATTCTCGAGATCAGCCACCGTTCGAAGCCGTTCGAGGAGATCTGCTACGGCGCCGAAGCCAATCTGCGCCAGCTCGCGGGCGTCCCCGACGGCTACCAGGTGCTCTTCCTGCAGGGCGGGGCGACGCTGCAGTTCGCGATGCTGGCGATGAACCTCCTGCCGGCCGGTGGGACCGCCGACTACATCGAGACCGGCGTCTGGTCGGAGAAGGCGATCGCCGACGCGAAGAAGCTCGGCAAGGTCCACGTCGCCGGGAGCTCCAAGGCGACGAACCACGACCGCATCCCGGCGCAGACCGAAATCCGCTACAGCGAGGCTCCGGCCTACGTCCACATGACCTCGAACAACACGATCTTCGGGACCCAATGGCACCACTTGCCCGAGGTTCCGGAGGGGGTGCCGCTGGTCAACGACGCCTCCTCCGACATCTTCTGCCGTCCGGTCGACATCTCGCGCTACGGGATGATCTACGGCGGGGCGCAAAAGAACCTGTCGATCGCCGGCCTGACGCTGGTCATCGTGCGCGAGAACCTGCTCGGCAAAGCGCCGGCGTCGACGCCGGCCTACTTGAACTACGCCACCCACGCCAAGGAGCGTTCGCTCTACAACACGCCGCCGGTGTTCGGGATCTACATCCTGCACCTGGTGCTGAAGCACCTGCTGGCCGAGGGCGGCCTGCCGACGGTCGAAGCCAAGAACCGGCGCAAGGCGGCGAAGCTCTACGCGGCCATCGACGCCAGTGGCGGCTACTACCGCGGCCACGCCCAGCCGGAGAGCCGTTCGTGGATGAACGTGACCTTCCGCCTGCCTTCCGAGGAGCTCGAGAAGAAGTTCGTCGCCGAATCGACCGCCGCCGGCCTCGACGGCCTCAAGGGTCACCGCTCGGTCGGCGGCATCCGGGCGTCGATCTACAACGCCTTCCCCGAGGCCGGCGTCGACGCCCTGGTCGCCTTCATGGTCGAGTTCGCGCGCCAGAACGGGTGAGGACCAGACACCCGCCGCCGGAGAGGCCGATCTCGCAACTCTCCCAGATGGCGCTCGGCCTGGAGGATGGCGCGCGTTCGGCCGCCGCCAGAGGAGCGCCATGACCAGCCGGCAAGCGTCCAGCCGACGACTTGGTCGATGACCTCGGCGAGAATGAAGGCGCACGGGAAGCCGTACCAGTTCCAGTGCGCGATGCTGATCGAGGCCCAGGCGAACACGCCGGCTGCGGCCGAGATGCGCAGCATCTTGGCCATCGGCACCTGGGCGCCCGTCGAGCCCGCGATCGCCACCAGCAGATAGGCGAGGAGCAGCGCGCCGAAGATATCGGTCGCGAGCTGGATGCCGAGCTGCGCCGGCGACATCGCTTCGGCGCCGTTCGGGCGATAGAGCAGGAGGCCGGTCGGGCCCATCCTGTACTTGGTCATCCAGACCGCATCCTCGGCCTCGGTCTGCTTGCGGTCCGCCTCACGTCCCGGATAGTCGTAGAGCCCCTCTTCCGCCAGGGCGCCCTGCATCGATTCGAGCAGCGGCGAGTTGACCGGCATCGGCTTGAAACCCATCTGGCCGATCGGCAGGACGGTATGGGCCACCGTGCCCCAGAGGAAAACGACCAGACCGCTCACCAGACCAGCCCACAGGATCTTCTTCATCGCAGTTGCCCCCTGAAGTCCCTTCGCCATCGTTGCCGAATCGGTTTTTGGAGTCCTCGAGCCGGCGCGGCGGCCAGGCTACTTGCCCGAGGCGAGCTCGCCGGCGCGCACGCTCGCCACTTCGACGGCGCGCGACAGGACGCTGCGGATCCGGCCGTCCTCGAGCGCCAGAATGCCGGCGATCGTGCAGCCGGCCGGGGTCGTCACGTCGTCCTTGAGCGCCGCCGGGTGGCGGCCGGTGGCGAGCACCATCGAAGCGGCGCCGTAGACCATCTGCGCCGCCATCTCGATCGCCGTCTGCCGCGGCAGGCCGCGCGCCACGCCGCCGTCGGCGAGCGCCTCGAGGATGACGTAGACGAAGGCCGGACCGGAGGCCGAGAGGCCCGGTCACGGTGTTCATGTGCTTCTCCTCGAGCTCGAGGACCCGGCCGAGCGGCGCGAAGATCCGGCGCGCCGTCGCGATGTGCCCCTCCCCGGCCCGCTTGCCGGGCGAGAGCACGGTCGTGCCGCAGCCGATGCTGCAGGGCGTGTTCGGCATCGCCCGGACGACCGCGACGCGTGGTCCGAGGATCTCCTCGAGCTGGGCCGTGGTGACCCCGGCGGCGATCGAGACCACCAGCGTCCGCGGCGAGAGGGCCCCGGCGGCGGCGAGCTCGCGCGCCACTTCCAGCACCTGCATCGGCTTGAGCGCGAACACCACGACGTCCGCGCCGGCCACCGCCGCGACGTTGTCGGCGCCGACCGCGATGCCGAGCTGCGCCTGGAGCCGCGCCGCGGCCGGCGCGGGTGCGCGTCGTCCCGGAGAGGAGGCGCCTGGCGTGATGCCCCTGGATCAGTCCGCCGGCGATCGCCTGGCCCATCATCCCCAGGCCGAGCGATGGAGATCTTCGAGTTCTTCATGGCAGCCATCGCAGGCGTCCCTCCCGCCTCAGCGGCGTTTGACGACCAAGCGGTCGTAGGCGAGCATGGCGAGCGTCGAAACGATGCCGATCCCGCCGACCCAGAACCACATCCGGCCGGCGTGGGCGAACTCCGGGCCGGGGGAGAAGACGCCGTCCTGGCGCACGCCGACATAGCGTTCGACCAGCGGCCCGGCGATGGCACCGGCGACAAAGGTGCCGATGGCGACGGGCAGGAAGGCGAAGCCCATGTAGGTTCCGACCTGCTCTTTGGGCGCGAGGTCGGCGACGTACTCGTAGTAGCGCGGCGCCTGGAGTCCTTCGCCGATCGCGTATACGGCGATCGCCACGATCGTCGCCGTGAGCGTCGGGACGGCGCCCATCAGGAACCAGGACGCCGAAGCGATGGCGAATCCGAGCGTCATCGCCGCCAGCGGCTTCACGCGCTTGGCGAGCGCGGTGATCGGGATGGTGATCAGGATGATCGTCCAGGCGTCGACGGTCTCGATGATCTCGAACCTCTCGAAGTGCAGGACGTCGCGAACATAGAACGGCAGGGCATAGAAGATCTGCCAGAACATGATCCAGAAGCCGGAGAAGATGACCAGGAAGCTCATGAACTTCAGGTCCTTGAAGACCATGAACATGTCCCCCAGGACCTTGGCCATCGACTTCGGCAGCGGGGCGTCCGCCGGGCGCGGCGGCTCGCGGAAGAAGATCGCCGTGCCGGCGATGAGGCCGAGGCTCACCAGCGACGACATCACCAGCACGTAGGCGATGCCGAGGTTCTCCCGCACCTGCATGGCGAGCAGCGGGCCGATCGCGCCGCCGAGGTTCACCAGCGTGTAGTAGATCGAGTAGCCCAGCGACTTCGTCTCCGGCGTCGTCGTGCGCGCCACGGTGCCGACGATCGAGGGCTTGATGAGCGAACCGCCGATCGCGGTGATGACCAGCGCGACGATCATGTAGGTGGCTCCCCCGAGCGCGTCCACCAGGGGCTTGCCTTGCGGCAGGCCGCCGAGGCCGATCAGGAAGTAGCCGACGCTGAAGATCGAGAAACAGGCGAGGAGGCTCTTCTTGAAGCCGTAGCGGTCGACGATCGTCCCGGCGAGCGGCGGCAGGAAGTAGAGCAGCGTGTTGAACAGGCTGCCGACCAGGAAGCCGGCCTTCCCCGGCCCCAGGCCCACCTGTTCCGCGATGTAGACCGCCAGGATCGCCTTCGAGCCGTAGTAGGCGAAGCGCTCGAACAGCTCGATGATGTTGGCGATCCAGAAGGTCCGCGAGAAACCGGACTTCGCCTGCTCGAAAAACGCTGCCAATCCGCTCATGTCGGCTCCCCGGCGCCCGGAATTGCTCCGGATCCTACCAGCGGACGAGCTGCTCTTCCCGTATCTTGCGGGACTGCGGAGGGAAATGGTCGGGGCGAGAGGATTTGAACCTCCGGCCTCACGGTCCCGAACCGTGCGCTCTACCAAGCTGAGCTACGCCCCGTTTTGTGGCGCTGCGACTGCCGTCGCGCCGGGATCGCGACGGCTTGCGGAGGAACTCCGCGAAGGACCGGCAGAATACCTTCGCGATGCCTGAACGGTCAAGCGGATCCTCCAGTACAATCCGAAAGCCGCACGAAGGAGTAGAGATTCATGGCCATCCGGACACTTTCCGAGCTTTTTCTGGTCGTCGCAGGGCACGACAAGGAAGCCTGCCTGATGCACAAGGTAGACGGCCGTTATGTCTCCGTGTCGACGGCCGAGCTGGCGCGCCAGGTGCGGCAGATCGCCAGAGCGCTCGTCGACAGCGGCGTCCGGCCGGGCGACCGCGTGGCGCTCATGGCCGAAAACGGCCCGCATTGGCCGGCGGTCGACTTCGCGACCCTGTGCATCGGCGCGGCGCTGGTGCCGATCTACCCCACGTTGCTCCCCGAGGGAGCGGCCTATGTCGCCCGCGACAGCGGCTCGCGGATCCTCTTCGTGCAGGGACGCGAGCGGCTGGAGGGCCTGCTCGCCGTGCGCGGCGAGATGCCGAGCCGTCGAGCGGATCGTGGCCATTGAAGCCGGCGGCGCGGGTGAGCCCCTGCGCGGCGCGAGTCCGGCCGGCGTCGAGACGCCTCGAGGCTTTCATGGCGCGGGGCTCCGAAGCCGACCAGGCGTGGCTCGAGAAGATGGCCGCGCACGCCAAGCCCGAGGATCTCGCCACGCTCATCTACACCAGCGGCACGACCGGCGACCCGAAGGGCGTCATGCTGACGCACGACAATCTGGTCTCGAACGCCCTCACCGGCTGCGAGGTGCTCGGCCTCGAGGGCGGCTTCACCGCGCTCTCCTTCCTGCCGCTCTCGCACTCGTTCGAGCGCCTGGTGGACTACTGCTTCTTCTTCAAGGGCATCACCATCGCCTACGCCGAGTCGGTGCAGACCGTCGCGGCGAATCTCCTCGAGGTGAAGCCGCACGTCTTCGTCGCCGTGCCGCGGGTCTACGAGAAGGTCATGGCGCGCGTGCTCGAGAACGCCACCGCTGCGCGGCGGCCTCAAGGCGAAGATCTTCCGCTGGGCGCTTCGGCAGTCGGGCGCGATGCGCTGCCGCAGCGCCTGGCCTTCGCGCCCGATGGGCCTCAAGGTGAGGATCGCCGACAAGCTCGTGTTCTCGAAGATCCGCGAGCGCCTGGGCGGCACGGTTCGTCTTCGCGATGTCGGGCGGAGCCCCGCTCGGCCGGGACGTCGCCGAGTTCTTCTGGGGCGCCGGGATTCCGATCTACGAAGGCTACGGGCTGACCGAGACCTCGCCGGTGATCTCGGTGAACACCCGCGGCGCCACCCGGCTCGGCACGGTCGGCCGGCCGATGCCGCGCATCGAGGTGAAGATCGCCGAGGACGGCGAGATTCTGTCGCGCGGGCCCAACACCATGCGGGGCTACTTCGGCAAGCCGCAGGCGACCGCCGAAGTGATCGACGGCGAGGGCTGGTTCCACACCGGTGACATCGGCCATCTCGACGACGGCGGATTCCTCGTCATCACCGATCGCAAGAAGGAGCTGATCGTCAACGCCTACGGCAAGAACATCGCGCCGGCGCCGATCGAGAACGCCCTCAAGGCGAGCCGCTGGATCTCGCAGGCGGTGGTCATCGGCGACCGCCGGCAGTACCTGGCCGCGCTGATCGTGCCCGACTTCGATGTCCTCAAGGGCTGGGCCGCCGCCGAGCAGCATCGGCGGCACCCTGGCCGAGCAGCTCGACAACCCCAGGTCTGCGGGCGATCCTCCAGACGGAGGTCGAGGCGGTGAACGAGCACCTGGCGCGCTACGAGCAGATCCGCGTCTGGGAGCTGGTGCCGGCCGAGTTCACCCTCGAGGGCGGCGAGCTCACACCGACGCTCAAAGGTGAAGCGCCGGGTGATCAACATCAAGTACAAGGCGATCCTCGACCGACTCTACGCCGCGGGAGACGCCGGAGGCGCCGGTTAAGTGACGCCGGCCTTCCACCTCGAGGTCGGAGAAGACCACCTGGCGACGCTGACCTTCGACCTTCCGGGCAAGCGGGCCAACATCTTCACCCGCGCGGCGCTCGCGGAGCTCGACCAGCTGCTGGTCGAGCTCCCGCGCCGGGACGACATCGGCTGCCTCGTTCTGCTGTCGGTGAAGCCGGGATGTTCATCGCCGGCGCCGACGTCGCGGAGATCGCCGGCGTCAGCGATCCGGCTCAGGCCGAGAGCCGGATCGCGCTACGGCCAGCGGCTCTTCTCGGCCTGGGAGGGTCTGCCCTTCCCCACCGTCTCGGCGGTCTCCGGGACCTGCCTCGGCGGGCGGCACGGAGCTCTCCCTGGCCTCGACCTACATCGTCATCTCCGACCGTCCGGACCTGCGGATCGGGCTGCCGGAGGTCAAGCTCGGGATCCTCCCTGGCTGGGGAGGCTGCGTGCGCCTGCCGCGCCGGGTCGGGCTGGTCGCGGCGCTCGACCTCATCCTCGCCGGCAAGGCGGTCTCCGGGACGGCAGGCGCTGCGGATGGGCCTCGCCGACGCGCTCTTCCCGGAGGCCGGCTTCCTCCACCACGTGCGCGACTTCGCCGCGCGGCGAAGGTCGGCCGCAAGCGATCCGCGGCGAAAGCCCGCCGGGAGGCCTGAAGCGCCTGCTGCTCGAGGGGCCCGGCGGGGCCGCTGGTTCGTGCTCGACCAGGCGCGAAAGAAGACCCTTGCCGCCAGCCGCGGGCGCTATCCGGCGCCTCTCGCGGCGCTCGAGGTGGTGCGCATCGGGCTCGAGAAGGGGACCGCTGCCGGCTTCGACGCCGAAGCGCGGGCGGTGCGCGAGCTCGCCATTTCGCCTACCGCCAAGAACCTCATCCACCTCTTCGGCCTCATGGAGGCCGCCAAGAAGGACGGCCCCGCCGACGCCGCCGCAGTCGCCGGAGGTCCGCCGCCCGGCGGTTCTCGGCGCCGGGGTGATGGGCGGCGGGATCGCCCAGCTCATCGCCGACAAGGCCGGTCTGCCGGTGCGGGTCAAGGACATCCAGGCCGGGGCGCTCTCCACCGCCCTGAAGCATGCCGCGGCGCTCTTCGCGAGGCAGGTCCGCGCCGCCGGCTGCAACCCGCGGAGATGCGGCGCAGGATGGCGCTCCTCCAGCCGACCCTGGAGGACGGCGGACTCGCGGGCTCCGACTTCGTGCTCGAGGCCGTGGTCGAGAATCTGGCCGTCAAACAGCGGCTCTTCGCCGATCTCTCGCGCCGCCTCGCGCCGACCGCGATCCTCGCCACGAACACCTCGTCGCTCTCGATCGACGCCATCGGGCAGCTCGCGACCCGCCGCGAACGCGTCGTCGGCATGCACTTCTTCAACCCGGTCGACAGGATGCCGCTGGTCGAGGTGATCGCCGGCAGCCTCGACGGGAGAGATCGCCGTGCGCACCGCGACGGCGCTTCGCCCGGCGCCTCGGGCAAGACGCCGGTCGTCGTGCGCGATGGCGCCGGGCTTTCTGGTCAACCGCCTGCTCGCCTTCTATTCCGCCGAAGCGATGTGGCTGCTCGACGAGGGCCACCGGGTGGAGGCGATCGACCGCGCCCTGGTCGACTGGGGGATGCCGATGGGGCCGCTGCGGCTCGCCGACGAGGTCGGGCTCGACGTCTCGGCGAAGGTCGGGCACGATCCTCCACGCAGCCTTTCCCGACCGACTGCTCTTCCCCGCCTGGCTCGACCGGATCGCCGAAGACAAGGGCCGGCTCGGCGCGAAGAGCGGCAAGGGGATCTACCGCTACAAGGAGGGGCGCGAGCAGGAGCCGATCCGGCGATCTACGCCGTTCTCGGTCTCGCGCCGGCAGGCCGAGCTCGCGCCGCCGTCTGCCGAGCGCCTGATCCTGCCGATGGTGAACGAGGCGGCGCGCTGCCTCGCGGAGAGGCATCGTCGACGGGCCCGGAGCCCTGGACCTGGCGCTGGTCTTCGGGCATCGGCTTCCCGCCCTTTCGCGGCGGTCTCTGCCGCTGGGCCGACAGCGAAGGGCTGCCGACACATCGTCAACCAGCTCGAGGCCCTCGCCGCGGCGCGCGGTCCGCGCCTCGCGCCGAGCGACGCCCTGCGACAATTCGCCGCCCGCGGCGGCTTCTACTCCGCTGCCTCGACCGCGACCTGACTGAGATTTCCCGGCGCCGGCGGCAACCGCAACGCTGTTCTTCGGTAAAGGAAAACGCATCATGCCCCGAGAGACCCGTCGCTCGATCCGAACCGGCACCCTCCTCTACTGGAGCCTTTCTGTCGCCGCCGTCCTCGCTTACGCGTCCGGCCCGGCGCTGCTGGCGCAGGCGCCTGCGCAGGCACCGATCCAGCCAGAGCCTCCGGTGCTGGTCGCGCCGTTCGGCGCCGAGATCCTGGTCAGCGAGGTCCTGCTCGACGTCATGGTGACGGACAAGAAGGGGAATCCGATCCTCGGCCTCGGGCCGGAGGACTTCCAGATCACCGAAGACGGCAAGCAGGTCCAGGTCACCTCTGCGACCTTCTACAGCAACCGTCGCTACGCGGGCTCGGAGGCCGCTCCGGCCGGCGCGAGTGCGCCGGCGGACAACTCCGGCCTCGCGCCGCACTACTTCGTCTTCCTCTTCGACGATCAGCGCCGCAACAGCGCCGATGTCCCCGGCCTGCTGCAGCGGCAGGTCCGCGCCGGCAAGGACGCCATCGAGTGGTTGCGCGGAGGGCTGGCCCCGACCGACTGGGTGGCGGTGCTGGGCTACGACAATCGCCTGAAGCTCTTCCAGGATTTCTCGCAGGACCGCGAAGCGCTCGAGCGCGCGATCCAGAGCGCGACGACCGGCAGGAGCGGCACGCGAGAACTTCCCCTCGCGCCAGGCCGCTCCTGGCGCCCGGAGCGCCGGCGCTCGCCCAGGGGCTGCCGGTCGGCGAGGCGTTGAGCGAGCGAGACCGGAACGATCTACGAGGCGCTCACGTTGGTCGGTCGAGGCGTCGGCGCCGCTCGTCGGACGGAAGAATCTCCTGCTCTTCACCATCGGTTTCGGGCGCATGAACCGCTTCCACCAGTACGAGCCCGATCCGCGCTACTTCGAGCCGATGTCGGAGTCGTTGAACGACGCCAACGTCGCGGTCTACACCTTCGACCTGACCGACACCGGCGCGCGGCATCCGTTCGCGAACGCCATGAGCCACATCTCGGACGACACCGGCGGCAGGTACTTCCCCAACGTCCTGCACTTCAAGACGCCGATCGCCGACGTCGCCAGGGAGACCAGCGGCTACTACCTGGTGAGCTACAAGGCGGAGCACCTGACGGGCCTGCGCGGATTTCAGAAGGTCGAGGTCACCCTCGCCAACCCGCGAGTTCAAAGTCACCGCGCGCAAGGGCTATCGCTTCGGGGAGTAGCGGGCTCGCGCTCGGTCAGGCGAGTCGACGCCGGCGGCGGTCTCTTCGTCGCTGTAGGCGTCGGCGTCGGATTCGATGCGCAGCAGGACGACGGAGATGTTGTCGAAGCCACCGCGGGCGTTGGCGTCGCGCACCAGGCGGCCGCAGATCTCCTCCATCCGCGCGCTGCCGCGCAGGCGCTCGAGGATCTCCGCGTCGGAGAGCATCGTCGTCAGCCCGTCGGAGCAGAGCAGGAAGAGGTCGCCGACCTGTACCGGCCATTCGCGCACGTCGACTTCGACCTCGCTGTCGCCGCCCAGGGCGCGGGTGACGACGTTCTTCAGCGGATGGACGCGCGCCTGCTCCTCGGTGAGGAAGCCGGCGACGACCTGCTCGTTCACCCAGGTGTGATCCTGCGTCAGGAGCTCGAATCTGCCGTCGCGCAGCCGGTAGGCGCGGCTGTCGCCGACGTGCGCGACGGCCATGGTGTCGCTCTCGAGCACCATGCCGACGACCGTGGTGCCCATGCCGTGCAGGGAACCGTCCTGGCGGATCGCCTTCAGCACGCGATCGTGCGCGATCCGGATCGCCTTGCGGATCCGGTCTGCCCTGGCGGCCGACGCCCGCCGGACCGGCGCCGGGAGAGTCGACAGAGCCGTCTCCGGCAGTGGCGATGCACTCGCGGATCGCCTGGACGGCGATCCGCGAAGCGATCTCGCCGTGGCTGTGCCCGCCCATCCCGTCCGCGACGACGAACAGCTGGTGCACGGGATCGATCTCGAAGCAGTCTTCGTTGTGGCTGCGAAGCACTCCCACATCGGAGAGTCCGCACGCCCTAGCGCGCAGCATCAGGTGCCCTTTCCGAAAAGACCGCCCCAGCCCTTCTTCTCGACTTTGCGCAGCTCGTCGAGAGCCTTGGCGACGACCGGATCCTCTCCGCCCCAGGTAAGGGCCTCATTGTAATAGTGCTCGGCCCGATCCACCAATCCTGCCTCGGCATGAAGCTTTCCGGCAAGTTTGAGGTAGGAGGGGTTGATCGCCTGCAGCTCGCAGGCGCGCGCAATCGCCTCGACGGCGCGCGGCCAGCTGGCGGCGCTGCTGGCCCAGGGCCTGGGCCAGGTGATGCCAGGCCTGGTGGTTCTTGGGTTCCGCCTGGATCGCCCGCTCGAACGCCTCGGCCGCCTGGGCGAAATTGCCGTCGCGATAGAACTGCACTCCGGCCTCCATGTGGAACCGCCCGAGCCGCGAGGCATCGCTGGCCGCCGACGCCACTTCCGGCCGCGCCAGCTCGAGATCGTGCTGGCGGCGCCGATCGGGATCGAGCAGGACGTTGAACGCCTCGGTGATGTCCTGGAATTCGAGCTCGGCCTTCTGGCGCTCCTCACCCTGGAAGCGGTCCGGATGGCGCTCGCGGGCCAACTGGCGGAAGCGGACGCGGATCTGCTCCTTCGTGGCGTTGCGCGCCGCCCCGAGGATGACGTAGTAGTCCTTGGCCATACTTACTTGGTCTTGATTCTATACAACCGCCCGGCGGCGGACCGCACGGCGTCGGAAACGTTGCGATCCTTGGACATCGAGCGCAGATCGCGGACCGAGAGCTTCGGCAGGAGCTTCACCGCCACCCCGACGGGGATGCGCGGGTTCTTCGCCAGCGACGGGCAGATCTTGTACTTCGCCAGCCATTCCCGGCGGCGGGAGATCAGGGTCAGGACCTCGTCGATGACCGAGCGGCTGGAGGCGATCTGGGCGATCTCGTCGTCCGACATGGCGGCGTTGACGATCACGGAGAGCGCCACCGACTGGTTGGTGTCCTTGATCAGGATATTGCGCAGCGTGCGCGACGCGCCGCGCGTCAATTTGATCTTCAGCGGCACCGGGAGGGCCCGGATCTGGCTCTCCGAGAGGCCCGTCTTCTCGTCGCGCTCGCCCACCGCCGGCAGCTCGCGCGCGCGCTCGATCGCGACCAGATCCTCGGCATCGAGCGCGACATCCGGCAGCAGGTTCGACGGGAGCTGCTCCTCGACGGACCGGGCGCGGGGCAGGAGGTGCTCGCGGTACTCGGCGATCTTGCGCCGCGAGTAGACCGAAAGCTCGGGGTTCGCCTCGAGCGCGACGAGAATCTCCGGCTCTTCGATGATCGCGTCCTGCCGCAGGAGCAGGCTCTCCTGCAGGTCGGGGCCGAGCTTGTCGGCCAGATCGACGAGCAGGTGACGGGGGATGTCGCGGCGGCGCAACAGCGCTTCGAGCACGAACGGGTGGCTCGGGTTGGCGGCGAAAGTACTCGAGGACCTCCTCGGAAGCCTCGGTCGCAACGAACGTCGCAGCGAGCTTGGGATCCAGCTCCTCGAGCGAGGACTCTGGCGTAGCCCGAGATCTCGGGGCTCTCGGAGGCCGCGAGCTCGACCTGGAGCGGGAATCAGGTCCTGCGCCGAGAGCGGCAGGATCCCCTGCGCCGCGAGCAGCTGCAGCTCTCGGCTCTGACCGGACCGGACCTGCTCGACCAGCGGGTGGGTCGACGCCACCGGCGTCAGCGACGGACCGGCGGAGTGCTGGAGGAGGTGAGCGGGGGGAAGCCGGGGACCCGCCGGCGTCCCCGGGGCGGCGGCTCGGGTACGCCCGGGGCGCTCGATCCGGAGATCGCGGACGACCCGGGTCGAGTTCTCCGGCAGCGCGAACGGCACCCCCTCCACCTCGACGGTCACCGCCCGGGAGTTGCCGAGCGTGAGGACGACGAACTGGAATGCCTCGAGCTGGACCGTCTCGCCGGCGGCCTTGAGCTCGCTGGTGCGGCGGTTGCCATCGACGACCGATTCCATCCAGCAGTCCTGGCTGAAGTTGAGCACGACGCGGAAGGGGCCCGCCGCTGCGGCCGCAGCGGCTGCGAGCGACCGGAGCGAACGCAGCCCTCCGGCGCCGTCGGCGCCAACGGCGCCGTCGGCCCGCCCTGGGCCGCCGGCAAGTGCCCGCCGCCGGGCGCCGCGCCCGGCGCGGGCGGCGGGCGGCGAGCGCCGGGATGCTCCGTCCGGAGGCATGGCGCAGCCGGGCGGCACCTGGCGGCGCCACCTCGTCGCCGGCGCTACGAGCCTGGAATCGAGCGGCGCTGCCCGGCGGCGTTCGGCGAGAAACGAGAGCAGCGCCGCGATGCCCACGAACAGGACGACCGCGAGGCCCAGAAGCAGGCCGTAGCCGAGCGAGGACGGCGCCGAGCTCGAGCTCTCGGAGCGCGCGGGCTTCGGGCGCTCCACCCGACGGCTGCCCTCGGCGCGCTCTTCCAACGCGACGAGGTAGAGGTTCACGACCTCGTCCGGATTGAGGCCCACCACGCGGGCATACTCGCGCAGGAAGCCGCGTGCGAAGACCGGCGCCGGCAACACGTCGAAGCGGTCCTGTTCGAGCGCCTCGAGGTAGCGCAGACTGATCTTGCTGTTGTCGGCGATCTCGCGCATCGAGACGCTGCGGGCTTCACGCTGGTGGCGCAGCCACGACCCGAAGGAGGCGCGCGGGTGCTCTGCGACGGCCTGTGGCTTCGGCGGACTTCGACGTTTCTTCGGAGACGGGCTGGCTCATGCCGATACCGGAAGGTCTGCTGCCGGACGGACTAGGGTATCGAGCCCGTCGTTCCGCGGTCAAATTCGCAGTTCCCCGCCGCCCCGGGCAAGTAGCTGGGCCCTGCGGCGCAGCGGGAGCTTGAGGCGCGAGATTCGCCGCCACGCTCTCCAGGTCGCTGCGCTTGAGCATCGGCAGCAGCATCAGCGCGCGGTCGAGCGGCGTGCGGGGGTTCTGGCAAAGGGCGAGCCGGATCGGGTACCGGACGCTCCATTTGGGACTCCCGGCGATGACCGCGAGGACCGCTGGCAGGGCGGATTCCGAGGCGAGGAGTGGCACGAGCAGGCCCTCGGCGAGACGGGGGTTCTCGAGCAGCGCCGCGATGACCCTGGGGGTCGGATCGTTGCGCAGGGCGGCCAGAACGCCCGGGCTCGCGCTGCGGGCGATCGCCATCTTCTCGCCCACCGCCAGGGCGGGAAGGCGGTCGATCAGGCGGGTCTCCGCCGCCCGGCGGACCATCGGGTGCAGCCGCATGTCGAGCCCGACGCGGACGAGATCGGCCCAGTAGAGGCCGGGGATGAAGCGCAGGGCGACGATCTGCGGCGTGCGCGGGTGGCGCGCCGCCTCCATGCGAACCTCGTAGGACGCGAGCAGTCGCTTCGAACCCAGCAACCGGGCGATCAGGACAGCGGTCAGGATACGGATTCCGGAAGAGCTGGCGTGCGTCTGCCGGCTAGATCTCCTCGATTCGGGCCGTCAGCAGCTCGTCGAGCGCCGCCTCGTCGCCCTCCCGCAGGAGGCGCGCCAGATCGTCCTGATGCCCCTCATCCATCCCTGTGCATCCCTCTCCACCCGTGACCCCTCTGATAGGGTCAGCCCTACATGACACCACGCAATGATCGAAGAATACCGGGCCCCGGGCTCCACGGCGAGCCTCGAAGACGACTGGATCGCCGCGGTCGAGGCCGAACCCGAAAACCTCGACTCCTTCCTCGACCTCGCCCAGGCGCTGGTCGCCAACGATGAGGAAGAGCGCGCGCGGGGCCTGCTCGAACTCTACGATGCCGAGCTCAAGAGCCGCGGCCTCTTCCCCACCCGGCTGGAGCTGCTCCGGCGAGCCGGGCTGCTCGTCCTGAAGCCGAACAAGCTGCAGCGCGAAATCCTGGCCACGCTCGAAGGTATCTGGTCGAAGAAGCCGCATTTCAAGTCGATCCTCGAGTACGTCGGCCTGCACAAGCTCTCCGACGAGCCGAGCGAAGATCTGGGACAAGGTCACCCGGCTCCAGAGCCTGCTCCTCTACGATGTCGGCGAGGTCGTGGCCATGGCCAACCAGGGCGTGGGACGAGTCGTCGAGGTGAACCTCCCTCTCGAGACGCTCAAGATCGACTTCGAGCGCATGAGCGGGGTCACCGTGGGCTTCCGCGCCGCCGCCAAGATGTTGACACCGCTGCCTCCCGGGCACCTCCTGCGACGCAAGCTCGAAGACCCCGAAGGGCTCGCCAGGCTCCGCGACGAGCAGCCCGCAGAGCTCCTGCGCGCGGTGCTCGAGGCCGCCGGGCGCCCGCTTCTGGGAGCCGAAATTCGCGACACGCTCGCCGGAATCGTCTCCGAGTCGCAATGGACTTCGTGGTGGAATACCGCGCGCAAGCATCCGCAGATCATGGCCACCAGCGGTGGCCGGCAGCTCTATCGCTGGGAGAGCTCGACCGCCGGAGCGCTGGCGTCGGTGAAGCGGTCGTTCGAGAAAGCGGCGCCGAAGGAGAAGCTCGACCTTTTCCGCCGCAACGCCGATCGCGACGCCACTCTCGCCCGGGTGATGGCCGGAGTCCTCGGGCGCCTGGCCGCCGAACGGCTGGAGAGCGAGCCGGCGTTCGCGTTCGAAACCTGGTTCGCCCTCGAACGCGCCGGACATCTGCCCGCCGACCTCGCCTGGTCGGTCGAGGACCTGCTCGGCTCGACCGCCGAGACCCGCAAGCTCCTCATCGGCCTCGATGACCGCATGCTGCGGGAGCGCGCCCTGACGATGCTGCGGGATCGCCGCGAAGACTGGCCGTCGATCTTCCGCGATCAGTTGCTGCGCGAAACCGACCCCAGAGTGCTGAACCTGTTGGCGAGCGCGATCGGCGCCGAAGCTCCGGCCGACCTCGACCGCCTCCTCGACGACGTCCTTTCCCAGCCGCGCAAGGGTCCGGCGGTCTTCACCTGGTTCGCGGAGCGCGCGGCGGACGACGAAGCGCTGCGCAGCCGGAACCCACTGCGCCTGGTGCAACAGATCCTGGCCGCCCTGGCAAGCGACGATTTCGGACCGTTCAAAGGGCGCCTGCGCACTCTCGCGGACTCGGGGGGGACGTTGCCCAGGCTCTTCGCGCATCTGACGCTGGACCAGGCGACGACCGCTCTCGAAACGATCGGCCGCACCAACGCGCTCGACTCCTTCCAGAAAGAGCCGCTCAAGAACTCGCTCCTGCTGCGCTTCCCCACCCTGCGCGAGGAGACCGGCCACGCGCTCTACGCCACCGCGGAGTCGATCGCGGCGAAGCGCGTCGAGCTCAAACGCCTCGCCGAAGTCGAGATTCCGACCAATCGCAAGGCGATCGAAGAAGCCCGGGCGATGGGCGACCTGCGCGAGAATTTCGAGTACAAGTCGGCGCGCGAGAGGCACGAGTACCTGAACTCCCGGCTGGCGGCGCTGCATCGCGACCTCGGGCGGGCGCGTCCCATCGATTTCGACAACCTCGACCTCGCCGAGACCCGTATCGGCGCGCGCCTGATCCTGCTCGCCCCGAACGGCAACGAGCGCGAGCTCGCGGTGCTCGGCCCATGGGAGAGCCGGCCGGAGAGCGGTGTCGTCTCCTACGAGTCCGAGCTCGGCAAGCAGCTGCTCGGGAAGCGGGTCGGTGAGTCGCTGCAGATCGGCGACGAGCTCTACTCCCTTTCGCGCATCGAGCGCTACCGCTCCCGACCGCACTAGCCCCGGACTCGCTCGCCGGCCTGCGGCGGTAGAGGGTCGGGGGCGCCCCGCGCTCAGCGCGGAGCGCCGAAGTAGCTCAACAGCCCATCGACCACTGACGCCGCGACGCGCTGCCTGAAAGCGCGCGTGGTGAGCAATGCGCGGTCCTCAACGTTGGCCAGGTTGCACACTTCGAGCAGGAACTTGGCCGGCACCGCGTTGTAGCGCAACACCGCCGGCACCCACGCCCGCCGGCCGCGAAAAATCCGGTCGCGCACCGGCTTGAAGGGATGGATCCCGAGGCCGCCATTCTTGAACGCGGCGATGACCCGTTCCGCGAGATCCCGCGACAGGCCTTCGCTGCGCTGGCGCTCCTTGAGCGAGAAGCGCACTTCCGGCTCCTCGCGGACCTCCTTGCGCGACGTGAATGCCGACCCGTTCTTGCGGGCGCTCCCGGCGGTCCCCGCGGCATTCGGAATGTAGGCGGTGGCCCCGCGCAGCGTCGGATGGAGCGAGTCGGCGTGGATCGAGATGAACACCACCTTGTCGGAGCTCGAACCGTTCGCCTTGGCGTGCCGATACAGGCTGTTCGCCAGGTACCAGCGCAGATTCACGCCGACGATCGTGTCGGTGATCGGGAAGGGCGGTGTCGTGAGCACCGAGTGCCCGCGCGAGAACGGCAGCACGTCCCGGTCCGCGATCGTCCAGGCGGCGCCGTCCCGGGTCGTCATCTTGACCGTCGCGCGGGTCTCGGTTTCGAGCGTCCGTTTCACCCGCAGCGCGATGTCGTAGACGTAGAGACTCTCCCACACCCCGGCCATCGACGCGCCGACGTCGATTCCACCGTGGCCGGAGTCCAGGACCACCGTCACACCGTCGAGCCCGCGCGCCTGCACCGCGTTCTTGTACTGTCCCGCGAGGCGCTGTTCGACCTCGTATTCGAGACGGCGCGGATCGTTCGCGGGCAGAAATTCCGGCAGCAGCACCTCGAACGGAATCCGTACCGGGAAGCCGATCGGGATGCTGGTGACGTCCGCGATGCCGCTGCGCGCCGCGATATCGGCCGCAATGGCACGGACATCCTCTGACTGCAGCCGCCCGGTGAACCGGATGACGACGCTCGAGTAGAGCGCTTCGCCGGCATGCAGAGGGTAGATCGCGAACTTGCCCGCCGCGTCTTCTCCGTACTGCAGGAGGCCCGCGGCATCCGCCGGCGTCGGCGGACCGGCCGAAATCGTCGCCCGCTCTGAAGTCACCGAGGCCTCCGGAGTCGACGCGGTCGCCGGAGCCGGAACCGACGCCCCGCCAGCCTCTGGCGGGACCGCCGCCGCGTCTTCCGCCGTGGGCGGTCCCGCGGAGATGGTCGGCGGCGGCGCCAGGACGCCCGCCGCGGCCGGTGGAGCCACCGCGGGCGCGGCGGCGACCGCAGGGATCGCCTTCGGCGGCGCAGCGGGAGCGGCGGCAGGCTGCGCCACCGGAGCGCGGAAGGGGGCACGCAGGATCTCGTTCGGGATGTTGAGAGTCGTTTGCGCCGGCAGCCGGCCCGCGCCCAGCTTGTTGCGCTTGCGCAGGCTGGAAACCGCGCCGGGTCCGGCGGTGAACCACTCGGCGATCGTCTCGAGAGACTCGCCGCGCGTCCGGTGCTGCCAACCCCCGGCCCCACCCTTGTCGCCCGGAAAGAGCGCCCGGACAACCGTCAACTGGCTTACCGCCGGGAGCAGGCGGAAAGGTACCCGGTAGCGTACGCCGGCGAGGAGGCGCTTTGGGTTACCGTTCGCCTTGCCGACCGCCGCCGCGTGATTCGGCGACCCGGTCACCCGCCGGCTGAAGGTGATGAGGCCTTCGCCCGGCTTCGGCAGCGCCTCGAGATAGAGCGCACGCTTGTCGACCAGGGCGGCGCGATCGCCATTGGCGAGCCGCGCCCGCTCGACCGCCGCGGCCAGCGCGTCGACGCCAGCAACGCCAAGGAGCACGGCGAGCGCAACCGCAGCCCACGGTCCGCGCCGGCGCCCGCCCGCAGCCACCTTGGCGACACCCGGAAGGACGGCGCGATCAGGCAGCGTCGGTCTCTCCGAGGAATTCCGGGGCGACACTCCACGCCAGGTCGCGCTCGAAGGCGCGCGCCGAGCGCAGCAGCAGCGCCTCGTCGAAAGGCGCCGCCATGAGCTGCAACGAAAGGGGAAGGCCCGCGGCGTCGCGGCCGCAAGGGAGGGCGATCGCGGCGAGACCCGCCAGGCTTGCCGGCGTAGTGAAGATGTCCGAGAGATACATGGTGAGCGGGTCGCCGGTCCTCTC
The DNA here is from genome assembly GCA_963719555.1 of Thermoanaerobaculia bacterium. Lineage (GTDB taxonomy): Bacteria > Acidobacteriota > Thermoanaerobaculia > Multivoradales > JAGPDF01 > JAGPDF01. The sequence goes on from CAVRCL010000002.1 coordinate 139,078, forward strand.
GCCGAGCGCAAACGCCGCGCCAGGCGTCGTCGGCGTGGCGATCAGGTCGACGGTCTCGAAAGCGCTCCGAAACTGACGCTCGAGCGCCAGCAGGACTCCCCGGGCCCGGCCGTAGTAGGCGTCGTAGTATCCCGCGGAAAGCGCGAATGAGCCGAGGATGATCCGCCGTTTGACCTCGTGACCGAAGCCGGCCGTCCGCGTGGCGGTGTAAGTCTCTTCGAGGCCGGTGCCGGCAACGCGCAGTCCGTAGCGTACGCCGTCGAATCGCGCCAGGTTGGCCGACGCCTCACTGTTGGCGATCACATAGTAGATGGCGATCGCCGCCGGGATATTGGGCACCGAGATCTCGATGAGCTCGGCGCCGAGCTGCTCGAGCCGGTGCGAGAGCCGCGCCCCAGGCCGCTGCCATCGCCGGTTCGAGTCCGCTGACCGGCACTTCGCGGAGGATCCCGACGCGCACCCCCGCGAGGCCCTCCTCGATGCCTTCGAGCAACGCCGGCGCGCCACCCCCTGCCGAGGTCGGATCTCGCGGGTCGGCGCCGGCCATGATCTCGAGGGCGAGGGCGGAGCCCCGCACGTCGCGGCTGATCGGACCGATCTGATCGACCGAGGAGCCGAACGCCACCAGGCCGTAGCGCGATACGCGGCCGTAGGACGGCTTCAGACCCACGACGCCGCAAAAAGCGGCGGGCTGGCGTATCGAGCCGCCGGTGTCCGAACCGAGCGCCAGGGGAACAGCGCCGGCGGCCACCGCCGCTGCGGACCCGCCGCTGGAACCTCCCGGAACGCGCGCGAGGTTCCAGGGATTGCGCGTCGTCTGGAAGGCGGAATTCTCGCAGGAAGAGCCCATCGCGAACTCGTCCATGTTGGTGCGCCCCACGAAAACCGCGTCTTCGCCGATCAGCCGCTCGATCGCCGTCGCGGTCAGCGGTGAGACGTAGCCCTTCGAGGATGCGCGAGGCACAGCCCGTGCGGCGCCCGGAAAGGCTCAGATTGTCCTTGCGGGCGATCGGCACGCCGGCGAGGCGTCCCAGCCTGTCGCCCCGGCGGCGGCGTTCGTCGATCGCGGCGGCGGCCCGCAATGCCTCGGCGGCCTCGATGCCGAGAAAGGCGCCGAGCCGGGGCTCGACCTCACCGATTCGCTCGAGGCTGGCCTCCACCATCTGCCGGGCCGAGACTTCGCCGCTGCGCACAGCGGCGGCGATCGCCTCGACAGGGAGCGCGAGGAGCTCACTCATCGAGCCGGTCCGGAGCGCTCGGTCCACCGCCGCCCGCCTGCATGCGCGGCACGGCGAAGAAAGGGCCGCGCGACGTCGGGAGCGTTCTCGAGGAAGAGCTCTCCGCGCGGATCGGGTTGCGGGTCGTCCGGAGCCTCGACTCCGGAAGCCGGATCGGACACCTCCTCCAGCGTCTCGAATTCCCGCAGGTGGTCGATATGAGCGACGACTCTTCCGAGCTGCTCCGCGAACAGCTCCTCCTCCGCCGCCGTCAGCCGGAGCCGGGAGAGCGCCGCCGCACGGCGCACTTGCTCGAGAGAGAGGGACATAATCGGTCGCTGATCATCCTAGCCGAGGAAGTCGAAGAAGGCGCAATCGAAATGACCGAAGCGCCGGCCCTGAGCGCGGCCTGCCGGAGGCTGCTCGCCGATTCGCGCGTCGTCGAGCTCGACGAAAGCGGCGTCGGGAGTTGCGCTCCACCTCGTCGGCGGCGCCGTGCGCGACGCCGGCCTCGAGCGGCCCGTGCACGATCTCGATGTCGTCGTCGCCGACGCCGCTGCGGCGATCGCAGGGCGTTTCGCCGCCGCGACCGGCGCTCGCCTGGTCGCCCTGGGAGGCGAACGGTTCGGCGCGCTTCGCCTGGTCGTGGGAGACGACCACATCGACCTCTGGGACCTCCAGGGCGAGCGCGCTGCTTCCCGACCTCTGGCGGCGGGACTTCACCGTCAACGCCATCGCCGTTTCGGTGCCGGACGGAGCGATCGTCGATCCCACCGGCGGCGTGGACGATCTCGCCCGACGCCTTCTGCGCGCGACGCGCGCCGAGATCTTCACGGAAGACCCCGTCCGGGTTCTGCGACTGGCCCGGCTCGCGACGATCCTCTCCGGCTTCTCAGCCGATCCCGAGACCGTCGCCTGGGCGCGAGCCGCCACGTCGCACCTCCGCGAGATGCCGCCCGAGCGCCTCCGCGTCGAGCTCGAGATCCTCTTTTCTCAACCGCGACTCTCGCCGGCGGCGGGCTGGTGCGACCTCCTCGATCTGCCAGCGTTCTTTTTCGGTAAAGGGGCTGTCGTGTCGGGCGAGTCGGCTTTGACTCTGCCAACCGCGGAGAGGCTCGATGAGTGGCTCGCAGCGCGCAGCGCGGAACCACTCCATCCGTCGCCGAAACCATTCTCCGCTCCGGACTCGCCCTTGGCGCTGCACTGGACTTTGTTTGCCGAGCTCTTTTCTTCGTCGCGCGCGGCAACCGCGTCGCGGCTGCGCGACCTGGCGCGGCGAGGCTTGATGACGCGGGCCTGCTGCGACATGGCGCTCGCGCTCCTGGCGCCTGACTGGCAGCCGCCGCGGGACGAGGTCGCCCGGCGAGTCTGGCTGCACTCGGCCGGCGCGGGTTGGCGAGAGGGCCGTCGCGCTGCGCGCGGCGCGCGCTCCGTCCGCGGTCGAAGTCGAGGAGTGGCGGGATCTCGAATCGGCGATTCTCGCCTGGCCGGAGCGCGAGCGGGCCTGGATCCTCCAGCCGCCGGCACTGCTCTCCGGAGCGGAGGTTCAGGCGCTGCTGGCGATCACACCGGGGCCGGCGGTAGGGGCGGCGCTGGCAAGGGTCCGACGCGCGCAGGTCGAAGGGGTCGTCAGGATGCGGGAGGAGGCCGAGACGCTGCTGCTGGCTGGCCCGGCGGCGCCGGCTTAGCGGAAGACGCCGGACTTCTTGTCGCCGTCGCCGCCGCCGTTGCCCATCAGGCGGTTGTTGAGCTCCTTGATGCGCTCCATGAGCTTGTCGATCTTCTCCTGCGCTTCGCTGCGCAGGCGGTTGTAGTCGCCGCGCATGCGCTCCATCTCCTGGTGCCCTTCCTGCAGCCGCTTGTCGATCTCGCGCAGCTGGGTGTCGCGTGCCGCCATCGCCGTCTCGAGCTCGGAGATGCGCTCGTCCTTCTCCACGACGCGCAGTTTGTTCTTCTCTTCCTGCTCTTCGTAGAGCTTGCGGTACTGCTGCAGCATGAGGATTTCGGAAAAGTCGGCGGTGGACGGGTTCATCTCTCCTCCTCGCTCTTCGATACCGGGGAACATCTTGCGCAGCTTGAGCGACAGGTCCTCCGGGTCGGAGCTTTCCTTCATCGCCTCGGCGTACGTGATGACTCCGTGCACCAGCAACGCGAGCAGCGAATGGTTCATCGACTGCATGCGGTAGAAGGCGACCGAGGACTCGACCTCCTCGAGCAGCTGCCGGGGTCTCGCCCTTCTCGATCAGCTGCGACAGGCGCGGGGAAGACTTGAGGATCTCGAGCGCGGCGACCAGCCCCTGCCCGTCGCGGCGCTCGACGAGCTTCATCGAGACCACGCCCTTGAGCACCTGGGCGACCTGCGCCCGCACCTGGTTCTGCTGGTCCGGCGGAAAGGCGTCGAGGATGCGGTCGACGGTCTGGGTCGCGCTGTTGGTGTGCAGGGTCGAAAACACCAGATGCCCGGTCTCGGCGGCGGTGATCACCGTCGCGATCGTCTCCGGGTCGCGCATCTCGCCGACCATGATGACGTCGGGATCCTGGCGCATCACGTTGCGCAGCGCCTCGGGGAAGCTCGGCGTGTCGGTGCCGACTTCGCGCTGCGAGATCGAGGCGACGCTGTCGGTGAAGAGGAACTCCACCGGATCCTCGATGGTCACGATGTGAACCGGACGCCGGCTGGTGATGTACTTCACCAGCGCGGCGAGGGTCGTCGACTTGCCGCTGCCGGTCGGCCCGGTGATCAGCACCATGCCCATCGGCAGGTCGCAGAAATCGAGCAGCACCGAGGGCAGGTTGAGCGTTTCGACATCCCGGATCTCGTACGGGATCCGGCGGAAGGCCACCGCCATCGTGCCGCGCTGAATGTAGACGTTGCAGCGGAATCGCGCCAGACCCCGAACGCCGTAGCCCAGGTCGACCGACATGCGCTCTTCGAGCTTGCGCTTCTGGTGCGGTGCGAGGATGGAATCGACCATCCCATGGATCTCGTCCGGTGTGAGGGCCTCCTCTTCGAGCGCCACGAGCTTGCCGTGGACCCGGATCAGCGGCGGCCGCGTCGGCTTCAGATGAAGATCCGAAGCCGCCCGCGCGCTCATCGTGCGAAGAAGGGTATCCAGATCGCGCATTGCAGCGGCATTCTATTCCCGAAATCCGCCGCCGGATGTGACAGCGGGCCGAAGGTCAGTACTTGCGCATCAGGCCGACGACGATCCCCTGGATCCGGAGGTCGGCCGCGGGCACCCGGAGCGGTTCCATGGCCGGGTTCGAGGGCTGCAGGCGGACGACCGCGCCTTCGGGGTAGAAGCGTTTGAGCGTCACCTCGTCGCCCACCAGAGCCACGACCATCTCTCCCGGCTGGGCGCGCTCGCGGCGCTCGACGACGACCCAGTCGCCGTCGTGGATCCCCTCGCCGATCATCGACTCGCCGGCCACCCGGAGGACGAAGTGATCGTCGATCCGGGCCCCGAAGAGAGCTGCGGGCACGGTCAGCGTCTCGTCGCCGACGACGGCCTCGATCGGCCTGCCGGCGGCGATCCGGCCGAGGAACGGCAATTCCCTTCCGGCGCCAGTATCGGAACGCCCGGTGCGCGCGACACCGCTGCCGGCAGCGCCGGAGACGCCGCCTTCGCCGTCGAGCAGCTCCATACCGCGGCGCTGGTGGCGGTCGCGCTTGAGGAAGCCCTTCTCCGAAAGCAGCTTCAGGTGCTTGTAGGCGGTGCCGTAGGAGGAGAAACCGAAGCGCTCGCAGATCTCCCGATGGGTCGGAGCGAGCCCTTTTTCCCGCCGGAAGGCGTGGATGAACTCGAGGATCTCCTTCTGCCGTGCCGTCAGGTAGGAAGCCATGCCGAGAGCCTATGGCGGTAACGCGGCGTAAGTCAACCCGCGGCGCACGCCACCCGGTCGGCAGGCCGTGGGTCCGGGCCGGCTTGACAGCCGCCCACGCGCTCCCTACACTGCGCCCTCTTTGCCAACCCCAATCTCATCGCCGTCGTTGCCTGCCCTGGGGGACCGGCCGCTCGCGCGCCACCAGCTCGCGAACGGTCTCAAGATCGTGCTGCATCGCGACCCCACCCTGCCGCTCGTGGCGGTCAACCTCTGGTACCACGTCGGTTCCAAGAACGAGCGTCCGGGACGCACCGGCTTCGCTCACCTTTTCGAGCACATGCTCTTCCAGGGCAGCGCCAACGTCGGCACGAACGACCACTTCCGCCACCTGCAGGAGGTCGGTGGCGTCGCCAATGGATCGACCTGGTACGACCGCACGAACTACTACGAGACCCTCCCCGCGCGCCACCTCGATCTCGCGCTCTGGCTCGAGTCGGACCGGATGGGATTCCTCCTCCCCGGACTGACCGCCGAGAAGCTCGAGAACCAGCGGCAGGTGGTGATGAACGAGCGCCGCCAACGGGTCGACAACCAGCCCTATGGTCGCGCCATGGAGCGTCTGTTCGAGCTTCTCTTCCCCGCAGACCATCCTTATCGCTGGCCGGTCATCGGACGGATGGAAGACATCGAAGCCGCGACGCTCGACGACGTTCGCGACTTCTTCTCGACCTATTACGGTCCCGCGAATGCGGTCCTCGCCCTGGCCGGCGACTTCGAGCCCGCGGCGGCCCTGGCGTCGATCGACCGCTGGTTCGGCGGCCTGCCCGCGAGCGCCCCGGTGCCGCGCCGCCGTGCACCCCTGCCGCCGCTCGCGCGCGCCGTGCGCGACTCGATGACCGACCGCGTGCAGTTGCGCCGGCTCTATCTCGCCTTTCGCACGGAACCGTTCGGCAGTCCCGGCTGGTGGACGGCCGCGGTCACCGCGAATCTGCTCGACCGACGGCAAGTCGAGCCCGCTCGTCCACGACCTCGTCGTCGACCGCCAACTGGCGCAGGATGTCTCGGCCTACGTCTATCCGACGGAGGAGGTCGGGGTCTTCCTGCTCGTCGCGACGGCGCGCCCGGGCGTCGACGTCGAACGTCTCGCGGAGCGGATTCGCGAACACCTGGACGGACTGGCCGCGCCCGCGGCGAGCCCGTCGGCGCTCGGCTGGCTCGCGGCGCTCGATTCCGAGCTCGAGCGCGCCCGGCGGCGGACGCTGGCGGGCATCTACTCCGAGCTGCAGACGCTCGACCACCGCGCCGACCTGCTCTGCCAATACACCACCTTCTTCGACGCTCCCGAGCGCGCCTGGAGCGAGGCTGCGGCCTACCAGCAGGTCGACATCGCTGCCGTCCGTGCCTTCGCCGCCACGCGCCTGGGGGCGCCGAACAGCGCGCGGCTCGTCGTCGAACCGGCGGGGGAACAGGCTTGAGTCTGCCACCGACCCCGTCGTCGGCCCGTTCTCCGGACCGCACCCGACCGCCGGCGCCCGGCCCCGAGAGCGCGGTTGCGATGCCGGTGTTCGATCGCATCAGGACTGCACCGGAAGAGTCGGGCACCCAGGTCTTCGTCGCCGCGCGCGCCGGCGTGCCGCTGATCGAGCTCGAGGTGCTGCTCGCGGCCGGAGGGGAGCACAATCCGCCCGAGCGGCCGGGTCTCGCGGCGATGACCGCGTCGATGATCGACGAGGGTACCGCGCGGCGAACCGGGCCAGAGCTCGCCGCCGAGCTCGAACGGCGGGGCGGCTCGCTGTCGTGTCACGCGGACTGGGATGCCGCCCGTCTCCGCCTGCACCTCCTCTCGTCCGATCTCGAATACGGGCTGGCGCTCCTCGCGGAGCTGCTCTTCGAGCCGGCCTTTCCCGAGCACGAGCTCGAACGCCTGCGCCAGCAGACGCTTGCCGAGTTGCAACGCCGCGCGGACCAGCCGGCGGCGGTGGCCGACGAGGCTTTCGCGCGCCACCTCTACGCCGGCACGATCTTCGCCTCGCCGCTCGCCGGAGATCCGGCAGCGCTCCTGGGGCTACGCCGCGACGAGCTGCTCGAGTTCCATCGCGACCGCTACCGGCTGGAGCGCGGCGCTCTGGTCGTCGCCGGCGACGTCGAGCCAGAGAGGCTCCGGGCGGCGATCACCGGCGCCTTTCCCGCGCCTGCCGGCGCTGGAGCGGCCGCCCTGCCCGAGGCGACCAGAGCGACCGCAGCGGGCGCAGCGAGCCCGGCCGGCGATCCGGGGACGCCGGCCCGGACGCTGCGCATCGTGGTCGTCGATCGCCCCAAGGCGGAACAGACCGAGCTGCGCATCGGCCACCTCGGCGTGCCGCGCCGCCATCCCGATCGGGTTGGACTCGGCATTCTCAATACACTCCTGGGCGGCAAGTTCACCAGCCGGATCAATCTCAACCTGCGCGAACGCCACGGTTTCACCTACGGCGCTTCGAGCCGCTTCGTCGACCGCAGGAGCTGCGGCCCCTTCGTGGTCTCGGCAGCCGTCACGACGTCCGCCATCGGGCGCGCTGCCCAGGAGGTGCTGGGCGAGCTGCGCCGGATTCGCGCCGAGCCCGTGCGCCCCAGCGAGCTCGACGAGACGCGCAACTACCTGCTCGGTGTCTTCCCCTATGGGCTTCAAACCGTGGAGGGGCTGGCGGCCCGGCTCGACGAGATCGCGCTCTACGACCTGCCGCTCGACACTCCCGCCCGCTACCTGGCAGAGGTTGCCGCCATGCGAACCGAGGAGCTCACCCGCCTCGCGCAGGCCCACCTCTTCCCGGATCAGGCGCTGGTGGTGGCGGTCGGACCGGCGGAGGTCCTCATGCCGCAGCTGGAGGAGCTCGGCACGCCGCAGCTCTGGCGTCCCCCGGCGTCGGCCGGATCGGCCTGACGGGTCCGCCTACTCGAGCTGAGCGGTGGCGCGACTCTCGGCATCGACGCGCACGACCAGCCGGCGAGTGGAACCGCCAGCCAGGGTGCCCTCGACCATGGTCGCCTTGGTCGGCTTTCCGGGCAGCGAGACGTAGACCCGCAGCGCCACCGCCCCCGCCGGCAGCGTGCGCTGCGCGCCGATCGCTCCGGCGATCTTCTCGGTGCGGAGGAAACCGGTCTTCTTCACGAACTTGAACGGCTCGCGAAAGATCTGGCTCTCTCCTGAGTAGATCGTGAGGACGCCCTCGGAGACCTCGGAGTAGAAGTCGATCTCGATGGTGGCGTCGGCGGCGACCGCCGTCGCCGCCACCGCGGGAGCGGGCCGGTTGGGTGGCGCAGCCGGGGTCGGGACGCTCTCCACCGCGGCCTGCGTCGCCGCCTCGCGAGCCGATTTCTGCGCGCGCTCGCGCTCCTTCTGCCTGGCCAGCGCGGCCGCGGAGTCGGTAGCGAGCTTGACCGCTTCGGGGTGCTCGGGCACCAACTCCAGGACCCCGTTCGCGGCGGCGATCGCCGTTTCGTAGCGCCGCTTGGCGTACTCTTCGCGCGCCAGAATCAGGCCCTCGGAGACCCTCTGCTCGCGTTCCGCTGCCGACGCCAGGTCGAGCGAAACACGCTCGACCTCGGCGCGCAGGGCGAGCGCTGCCGGGCTTCCGGGTTCGAGTTGCTGCGCCCGTGCGAGCGCCGCCAGCGCTCCTTGCAGGTCTCCCCCATCCACCTTCAGGCGAGCCTCCGCGAGCGCCGCCTGGAGGTCGAGCTGGCGCTGTTCCTGCGCGGTCGGTCCGGCGGGCGCCGGGGGCCGGGGTTCGGTCCTGCCGGTCGCCCAGAGCGCCAGCAGGGTGACAACCGTGAGGGCGGCCAGCCCGACCAACCCGTATTGCACCAGGCGCTGGGAGCGGATCCGCCGCAGAGCCGCCGAGACTTTCGTCGATCCGGAGAGCGAGCTCACCGGCAGGGCCATCATCGGCGCGGGCGGCGCGGGCGGCGCGGGCAGCGCGGGCGCCGGAGTACCGGTCGGCGAGGCCGGGCCAGGAGCCGGCGGACCCGGAGCGGGCGACGCCCCCTCGGCAGCTGGTGAGAGCGCGGCCCGGGAGGCGGCCGGGGACTGGGCGCCTGGCGCACCCGCCGCACCGGCGGCGGCCGGAGATGCCGAAGATACCGTCGATGGTGGCGATGCCGGTGGTGGTGGCGGCGACTTCGGCGACGGCGCGGGCCAGCCCGGCACCTGCGTCTCGGCCTCCGGTGGCCGCGGTGCGGTCTGGTCAAAGGTCTCCTCGGCGACCTCCTGGGTCGCGGAGGTGTCGTCATCGTCCTCGTCGAGCGCCTCCGCCGGATTCGATCCACTGCGCCGCAGCTCGGCGGCGATCTCGGCCGCCCTTGGATACCGCCGGTTGGGGTCCTTCTCCAGGCACCGCGACATGATCGCCGTGAGCCCGGGAGGAAGGTCCTTGATGATCTCTTCGGCCGGCGTGAACGGCTCGTAGACGATCTTGTGCGTCACCGCGGTGAGATTCTCGCCCTGAAACGGCTTGCGCCGCGTGAGCATCTCGTAGAACACCACGCCGAGCGAGAAGATGTCGGCGCGGTGGTCGACCTCCTTGCCCTGAATCTGCTCCGGCGCCATGTAGTTCGGCGTCCCCGAGAAGCTGCCCCTCCATCGTCAGATTGGAGGTATCGAGCCTGGCGATGCCGAAATCGGTGATCTTGACCTTGCCATCCTGCGCGATGAGGATGTTCGCCGGCTTGATGTCGCGATGCACCACGCCGCGAGAATGGGCGTAGTCGAGCCCCTCGGCGACCTGCGACAGGATGTCGATCAGCCGGTCGTAGCCGAACGGCTCGGGACGCTGCAGCAGCTGCTTGAGATTCGTCCCCTTGACGAACTCCATGGCAATGAAACAGATCCCCTCGCCGCCCTCGTCGACGACGTCGTGGATGGTGACGATGTTTGGATGGGAGAGGATCCCCGCACTCTGTGCTTCGCGCACGAATCGGCTGCGGAACTGCGCGTGCTCCTGATCCTTGGCGGAGAATCCGACGCGGAAGGTCTTCAGCGCGACCTGACGGCCGATGAGCGGGTCGCGCGCCAGGTAGACGACTCCCATGGCGCCCTTGCCGATCTCCTCGAGGATCTCGTAGCGGCCTAGTTTCTGCGGCGCGTGGGTTGTCATTCGGATTGGGCTCGGGGAGCGGCAGGGGCATTCTAGGCGCGGCGCTCGGGACGGTCAATCGGCGCCGCCACGATCCCGGGCGCTCGCCCCTCCGAACGCCAGGAAAGGCTCCCGGAATGCCGGATTTCACCGCCCGCTTTGATATGGTGGCGAGGCCGTTCGAAGCGACTCGAAAGGAGATTGCGCCCGATGCAGGTCGACAGTCCAGCCAGAATCCGAAACCTTGCAATCACCGGTCACAACGACACCGGGAAGACTACTTTGGCCAGCGCCCTGCTGTTCACCTCCGGCGCAGCCCCCCGCTTCTGCAAGATCGAAGACGGCAACACGGTTACCGATTTCGACCCCGAAGAGGTCGAGCGCGGAATCTCCATCGGGCTCGGCGTCTGCCACCTGCCGTGGCGGCAGCACAAGGTCAATCTGCTCGATTCACCCGGCTACGGCATCTTCTTCTCGGAAACCCGCGCGGCGCTGCGCGTCGCCGACGCCGCGATCGTCTGCGTGAGCGCCGTCGCCGGCGCCGAGGTCAACACCGAGAAGGTCTGGGAAGCCGCGTCCGAGCTCGAGTTGCCGGTCGTCCTGCATCTCAACAAGATGGATCGTGACCGGGCGGACCTCGGACGCTGTCTCGAGAGCCTCCAGAAGACCTTCGGTCGCCAGGTCTTGCCGGTGCAGCTGCCGATCGGCGCCGAGAAGGACTTCGTCGGCGTGATCGACCTCGTCCGGCTCAAGGCTTACCGCTTCGATCGCGACGGCAGCGGCAAGGGGAAGGAAGTGCCGATCCCGCCCGAGCTCGCGACCGACGCCGCGGAGGCGCGCACGCGCCTCGTCGAGGCGGTCGCCGAGGCCGACGAACACCTCCTCGAGAAGTTCTTCGAGGAAGGCACCCTCGAGGCAGCCGATCTCGAGGCCGGCCTGAAGTCCGCGATCGCCAGCCGGAAGATCTTCCCGGTTACCGTCGGTTCGTCGCTCCACCTCGTCGGGTGCTCGACGCTGCTCGACTTCCTGATCGACTTCGCCCCTTCCCCCGCCGAGCATCCCTATCCGGCGCGGACCATCGACGGCAAGACGCAGATGCTCGAGGCCGATCCCGCCAAGCCGGTGGTCGCCATCGTTTTCAAGACCCTGAACGACCCGTTCACCGGCCGGCTCTCGATCCTGCGCGTCATCTCGGGAACACTCCAGAACGACGCCCAACTCTGGAACGTGCGCGCCGAGGAGGCCGAGAAGACGCACGGCCTGGTGCACTTGCAGGGGAAACAGGGCACGGCGACCCCCAGACTCATCGCCGGCGACATCGGCGGCGTGCCCAAGCTGCGCCTGGCCCTCTCGGGCGACACTCTCGCCGCCAAGGAACAGGCGCTCGCGGCCGACTGGATCCAGATCCAGGAGCCGGCGATGTCGTTCGCCGTCGAGCCCAAGTCGAAGGGCGACGACGAAAAGATCGGCGACGCGCTGCACCGGTTGATCGAGGAGGACCCGAGCCTGCGGGCCGGACGCGATCCCCAGACCCACGAGTTCCTGCTCTCCGGCAGCGGCCAACTCCACGTGGAGATCGCGCTGGCGCGGATGAAGCGCCGGTCGAACGTCGAAGTCATTCTGCATCCGCCGAAGGTGCCCTACCGGGAGACCATTCTCAAACCCGCGGAGGGCCATGGGCGCCACAAGAAGCAGAGCGGCGGCCGTGGTCAGTTCGCGCGACTGCCGCATCAAGATCGAGCCGATGCCGCGTGGCGGCGACTTCGAATTCAAGGACGAGATCTTCGGCGGCTCGATTCCCCAGAACTACCGCCCGGCGGTCGAGAAAGGCATCCTGGATGCGCGGACGCGTGGATTCCTCGCCGGCTACCCGATGGTCGATTTCCGGGTTCGTCTCCTCGACGGTCAGTACCACGACGTCGACTCTTCCGAGCTCGCCTTCAAGATCGCCGGTTCTCTCGCCTACAAGGACGCCATGGAGCGTGCCGGAGCGACGCTTCTCGAGCCGGTGATGAAGGTGGAGATTCACACCAGCGAGGAGTTCATGGGCGACATCATGAGCGACCTCTCGCACCGGCGCGGCCGCCCGCAGGGCATGGACGTCAAGAACGGCGTCCAGATCGTCCAGGCGCAGGTCCCGATGGCCGAGATGCTGAGCTATGCCCCCGCCCTGCGATCGATGACCCAGGGCCGCTCGAGCTTC
>CAVRCL010000003.1:0-466057 GCA_963719555.1 Thermoanaerobaculia bacterium
GGAGCCGGCAAGGGCGCAACGGCCCGGAAGCGCCCGTTCGCGTTCAAGTTCCGCGCCCCGGACAAGTCGTTCCAGCTGCAGCTGCAGTTTCGCCAGTCGACGGTCGAGAAGTCCGACCTGATCCGCGCCCTGGAGCAGATCCTCGACGAGATCCGCAACACCCCGGAAGCCTGACACCGACCCGAACCCGCCCGTAGGGCAAAGTTCTCATCCCGAGTAAAGCAAAGGCTCTTTCAAAGTAAACGAGGGTGCCAGAGCTGCGGCAGGGATCGCGCCGGACCCGGTCGTGCAGCGGAAGCACCCCCATAGGCGACGCCAGCAGGACCCACCAACGCCGAACCGAGAGTCCACGCAGCGAGAAGTAGCGTTGGTTCAACTCCCTCAGAACATTATGTAAACCTGCCGCGAAGATGCCTGGTCGACCAGCCTTCGTGGTAGCAGGTTTACATAATGTATCTTATCGGACGTTCTATACGGGTCCGCCGGGTCCGCTCCAGGCGCTATCTCCAGCCCAGCCAGCCCCACCCGGCCCCGTCCACCTTCTACCTTTACTGGTCCTTTGTTTTGGTCTTTGACTCTGATGTTTAGCTTTGGTCCTTTGCTTTGGTCTTTGGCTTTTCGCTTCCAACCGAGTCTTTGTTTCAGCCTGAGCGTCCGCTCATGGCCGCGTCCACTTCGACGCCAGGCGGTCGTCTTCGGCGAGGCGGACCGACTCGAGCCGATTCGCCGCCGGCAGGTGCGCGCGGATCTCGCCGGCGATCCAGAGCACCAGGTTCTCGGTGGTCGGAATCTCCCCTCCCGGCGCGAACTCCGCAACGGCGTCGTTGATGTGGGCGTGGTCGAGCCGATGGACGACGACGGCGCGCACCAGCACGTCGAGCTCCGGCAGGTTCACCGCGAAGCCGGTCTCGCGATCGACCGTTCCCGAGACTTCGACCGTCAGCCTGTAGTTGTGCCCGTGCGCCGGAGAGTTCGCGCACTTGCCGAAGACCGCCAGGTTCCTCTCCGGGGTCCACTCCGGACGGTAGTAACGGTGGCTCGAAGAAAAGGCGTACGTGCGCTCCAGAACCACGACGCCTGGCGTCCTCGAAGCAAGGGGCTGCGATACGCTCATCGAGTGAAACCTCTGTTTGCCCGGCTCGACCGGTATGTCCTCAGGGAGATCCTCGGACCCCTGGGGCTCGGATTTTTAGTCTATACGTTCATCCTCCTGCTCCAGTTTCTCTTCACCTCGGCCGAGATGATCATCCGGCGGGGCCTGCCGGCACCGATCGTCGGCCAGCTGGTCCTCTATTCCCTGCCCAATATCGTCGTCCTGACCATCCCGATGGCCCTTCTCCTGGGGGTTCTCGTCGGCATCGGGCGGCTGGCCTCCGACAGCGAGCTGGTCGCGCTGCGTTCGACGGGTATCAGCGTCTATCGCCTGCTGCGCCCGGTCCTCCTGCTGTCGGCCGTCTTGACCCTGGTCAACGGCCTGCTGATGATCTACCTCCTGCCGCAGGGCAATCGCGCGGTCTCCCGGCTCTACCTCGACATCCTGACCCGCACCGTCGCCCAGCAGGTCGAGCCGCGGGTCTTCTACAACGAGTGGCAGGGAAAGGTGCTCTACATCTTCGAGGCCTCGGCGCGGAACGAGGACTGGAAGGGGGTCTTTCTCGCCGATGCCGTTCCGAGCGAGCGCCAGGAGGTCATCGTCGCCCGCCGCGGCAAGCTCCTGGTCGAGGACGCTGGCGAGCGCGTCGTGCTCCAGCTCGGCGACGCGATCAAGCACAGCTTCGACTTCCACTCGCCCGAAGCGCTACGAAACCAGCCGGCACGAGACCCTGCGCATCGTCCTGCGCGACCGATTCCTGTCGACCGAGCGCGCGCGCATGGCCTCCCGGCGCGGACCGCGCGAGCTCACCTCGGTGAGCTCCGGACAGCTCGCCCGCGACATCTCGGCCACTCCCGAGCAGCGGCGTATCGCCCGTGTCGGCGTGCACAAGATGTTCGCCATCCCCGCCGCCTGCCTGGTCATGGGGCTGCTCTCGCTGCCGCTCGGCTTCACCAACCGGCACGGCGGAAGCTCTTCCGGGTTCGCGATCTCGATCGGCGTCATCGTCGCCTACTACGTGCTGCTCTCCCAGGGCGAGGACGCAGCGCGTCTGGGCAAGCTCTCTCCGGGTCTCGCGATGTGGCTGCCCGACATGCTCCTGCTGGCGATCGGCCTGCTCCTGCTCGTCGCCCGCAACCGCGATCGCAGCCTCCTCCCCCGCCGCCTGCAGCGCTTTCTCGGCGCGCAGTGGGCGAGCTTCAAGCGACGCAGCATCGACCGCCTCGACTGCAGCGCCGGCACGCCGCCAGGCGGCGCGCGCCTCTCTGGGCGCTGCCATGGATCGAGCCGGCCTTCGACCGGCAAGGACGGCCGCGTGGCCCCGGCGCAAGCGACGCGTCGTCCTGCGCCTGCCGCGCCTGCGGCTCCGCTTCCCCAACATCCTGGACCGCTACGTTCTGCGGCGGCTCGCGGGGATCCTGACGCTGGTCTGGATCTCCGCCATCGCGATCAGCTCGATCGCCGATCTGACCGGCAACATCGACGACATCCTCAAGAACCACCCGCCGGCTTCGGTCGTGCTGCAGTACTACAAGTACCAGTCGCTGCAGACCGCGTACGACATCGCTCCGATCGCCGTCCTGATCGCGACGCTTGATCACTTTCAGCCTGCTTTCGCGCACCAGCGAGGTCATCGCCCTGCGCTCGCTCGGCATCAGCCTGCATCGCGTCGCGCTGCCGGCGATCGCCGGCGCCGCCGCTCGTCGCGATGCTCTGCGCGTTCCTCCAGCTGCAGGTGCTGCCGGCCTCGAACCAGAAGGTCGCCGAGGCGAACAACGTCATCAAGGGGCGCACGCAGCCCAAGTCGGTGCGGCGCGCCGACCAGCAGTGGCTGCTGGGCCAGGGTCGATTCATCTACAACTACCTGAACTTCGACCCCAAGACGGCATCGCTGCAGCGCCTGCAGGTGTTCGACTTCGACGAAAAACACCAGCTGGTGGCCCGCCTGCTGGCGGCGAACGCGCAGTTCACGGCCCAGGGATGGGCGGTTTCCGACGGCTGGGCGCGTACCTTCGACGGCATCACCGAGCGCTCGTTCCGCGGCCATCGCCACGCCCGTCGCGGTCGACCTCGAAGAGAAGCCCGACTATTTCGCGGCCGAAGTGCGCCGGCCGAGGGAGATGGGATTCACCGACCTCCGGGCCTACGTGCGCGAGGTGCGCGACAGCGGTCAGGCGGTGCCGGCGCTGGAGGTCGCGCTGCAGGACCGGATCGCCTTCCCCTTCGCCTCGCTGGTCATGTCGCTGGTCGCGCTGCCGTTCGCCTTTCGCCTCGAGCGCAAGGGGGCGCTCTACGGCCTCGGGCTGGCGATCGTCCTGGGCATCTTCTTTCTGGCGGTGTTCGCCTTCTTCCGCACGCTGGGACAGGTCGGGACCTTCCCCGCCGTCGTCGCGGCCTGGAGTCCCAACGTCCTCTTCGCGCTGCTCTCCGCCTATCTCTTCCTGGGCGTGAAGAGTTGAGAGCTGAAGGTCGGGTCGCCCATCAGGCCTCGCCCGGGTCCCGCCCCAGCAGGGCGTAGGCCCGATTCCGCCGCGCCGCGAAGTACTCCTGAGCTCCCCCGCCGACCGGCAGTTCAGCACCTGGCCGGGAACCGCCAGCGCCTTGCGCGCGATGCCGATCGCCGTACTCGACATCGGACAGTCCGTGCGGCGAGTGGGCGTCGGGGTGGATCGAGGTCATGCCGCCCGCGGCCAGCCAGCCCCGCAGCGGGCGCCAGTCGAGATCCAGCCGATGCGGATTGGCATTGAGCTCCGGGATGGCGCCGTTGGCGCGCGCCGCGTCGAGCACCGCCGTCGAGATCCAGGTCGTAGGGTTCGCGAACCAGCAACAGGCGCCCGGAGAGGTGGCCGAGAAAGGTCACGCAGGGATGCGACGCCGCCCGCACCCAGCGCGCGGTCATCGCCTCGCGCGAGAGGCTGAACCGGCTGTGGACCGAGGCCACGACGTAGTCGAAGCCGAGCAGGAGCTCGTCGTCGAAATCGAGCGCGCCGTCGGCCAGGATGTCGCACTCCGTGCCCTTGAACAGCCAGGGCTTGCGGCCCTCGGCGTTCCAGCGGTCGATCTCCTCCCACTGTTTGCGGACGCGGGCGGCGTCGAGACCGCGGGCGTAAGCAGCGGCGCGCGAGTGGTCCGCGATGCCGAGGTACTCCCAGCCGAGCTTCCCCGCCGCCGTGGCCATCGCTGCGAGCGTAGCGATGCCGTCGCTCCAGTCGGTGTGGACATGCAGGGTTCCGCGCAGGTCGCCGTACTCCACCAGATCGAGCGCCGGCCCCGGCTCCGGCGATGCGAGCGCGGCGAGCTCGACCTCGCCCAATCCCTCCCGCGCTTCGGGCGGAATCCAGGCCAGTCCGAGCTTGCCGTAGATGGCGCGCTCCGAGTCGAGCGGGAAACGGTCCTCGCCGTCGTGCAGTCCGTACTCGTTCAGCGTCCAGCCGAGCCCCTTCGCGCGCGAGCGCAGCTCGACGTTGTGCTCCTTGCTGCCGGTGAAATGCAGCAGCGCCGAAGGCATTTCGTCGCTCTCCACCAGACGCAGGTCGGCGCGCAGGCCGCCCGCGACGACCGCCGCCGCCTTCGTGCCGCCGCGCTCGATCGGCTGCAGCACCGACGGCGCGGCGAAGAAGTGATCGACGACGGCCTCGCGCTCCGTGGCCGCGACCGACGACCAGGAGGTCGAGATCGCCGATGGTTTCGCAACAGCGCCGCAGGCTGCCGGCGATCTCCACCTCGTCGACCGCCGTATGAGCTGCGCAGGTGCGCGGCCAGGGCCGCGGCCGCCGTGCGGGCCACCGGGAGCAGGTGGCGTTCGCCGAAGCGCTGCAAACTGGACAAGCCCTGGAGGAGCTTCTCCTGGCTCTTGGCGCCGAAACCAGGCAGGGCCGCGACGCGGCCTTCGCGGCAGGCGCGCTCGA
Organism: Thermoanaerobaculia bacterium; assembly: GCA_963719555.1. Lineage (GTDB taxonomy): Bacteria > Acidobacteriota > Thermoanaerobaculia > Multivoradales > JAGPDF01 > JAGPDF01. Next base: position 5,002 of record CAVRCL010000003.1, read on the forward strand.
GCGCCGCCGGCGAGTCGATCCGGAGCTCCTCGAGGAGGACGCGCAAGCGCTTCGGCCCGAGGCCCGGGATGCGCAGGAGATCCTGGACGCCGGGGGGAAATTCGGCCCGCAGCTCGGTCAGCAGCGCGAGCGAGCCGGTGAGGACGATTTCAGCGATGCCTGCGACCAGGCCCGGACCGATGCCGCGAACTTCGCCGAGCGTGCCGGCCTCGTAGAGATCCTGCGGATCTTCCGCCATCCCTTCGATGGCGCGCGCGCCGTTGGCGTAGGCGCGGCTGCGAAAAGGATTCTCGCCCCGGAGCTCGAGGAGGTCGGCGACCTCACGCAGGAGGGCGGCGATCTGCGACCGATGGAGCCGTGGCGGTGGCGAACCCTCTCCGGTCATGCGCGTCGAAAAGCTCGCGCCGGGCTCAGGCGACCCCTACCGGGACTTCCCCACTCACGCCCGCGGCGGCGCGCAGCTCGGCCGCGCGATCGGTGAGCTCCCAGGAGAACCCCGGTTCTTCGCGCCCGAAGTGGCCGAAGGCCGCCGTGCGCTGGTAGATCGGCCGGCGCAGATCGAGCGTCTGGATGATCGCGAACGGCGTCAGCTTGAACTCGTTGCGCACGAGACGCTCGATCTTCTCCTCGGAGATCACTGCGGTGCCGAAGGTATCGACCCGCACCGACACGGGCTCCGCGACACCGATGGCGTAGGCGAGCTGCACCTCGACCTTGTCCGCCAAGCCTGCGGCGACCAGGTTCTTGGCGATGTAGCGCGCCATGTAGGAGGCCGAGCGATCGACTTTCGTCGGGTCTTTGCCGGAGAAGGCGCCGCCGCCGTGACGGCCATAGCCGCCGTAGGTGTCGACGATGATCTTGCGGCCGGTCAGGCCCGAATCGCCGTGCGGTCCGCCGATGACGAACTTGCCGGTCGGATTGACGTGATAAGCCGTCCGGTCGTCGAGGTAGGCCGCCGGAACGACGGGATGAATGATGTGGTCGATCACCTCGCGGCGGATCTGCTCGTGCGAGACCTCGGGGGCGTGCTGGGTGGAAACCACGACCGCCTGCACCCGGGCCGGCTTGCCGTCCACGTACTCGACCGTCACCTGGCTCTTGCCGTCCGGCCGCAGCCAAGTGAGGTCCCCACCCCGCCGCGCCTCGGAGAGCCGCCGGGTCAGGGCGTGGGCGAGCATGATCGGCAGCGGCATCAGTTGAGGCGTCTCACGGCAGGCGAAGCCGAACATCAGCCCCTGATCGCCGGCGCCGCCGGTGTCGACTCCCTGGGCGATGTCCGGCGACTGGCTGCCGACGGCGCTCACCACTCCGCAACTCTCGGCGTCGAATCCAAGCCCGGGTTCCGTGTAGCCGATATCGCGGATCGCCTTGCGGGCCACCTCCGAGAAGTTCACATAGCCGGTCGTCGTGATCTCGCCCGCCAGGACGACGAGGCCCGTCGCGACCAGAGTCTCGCAGGCCACGCGGCCCATCGGATCCTGATGCAGGACGTCGTCGAGAATGGCGTCGGAGATCTGGTCGCAGATCTTGTCCGGGTGCCCTTCAGTGACCGATTCTGAAGTAAACAGGCTGGCGTCGCGGCTGCTCATGCTCGAACCTCTGTCGTAGGAGGGGACGGTGTGCCCCGAAAAGTGAACTTTATCAGACCGAATCGACGGTCGGCAGGGTCCGCCGGGTTCAACGGCGCGTAGGCCGGGTATCGCCTAGCGGCGCGTGCGCCGCGTATCCAGAATCCCGAAGAACTGCGTGGAGAGTGCGTGCAGCGTCGCCTCGGCGACCGCTGATCGCCGGCTCTCGAGGCCGCCCGTCAGGGAGGCGACGATCCCGCCGCTGCGGCGCGTGCCGGGGATCGAGTGCGGCAGCTGGTCCATGCCCAGGCCGTCCACCAGGTGCGGCGGCAGCTGCAACGACCCGCTCGAGCCGAGGGTCTCGCCGGCGCCGCCGCGCAGGACCGTCCAGCTGCGCACGAAGAAGGGCGTCTCATCCTCGATCTCGAGGCTGTGGTAGCAGGCCTCCACCGCAAGGTAGAAGTGGTAGACCCCGGGGAGCTTCTCCGCCATCTGCTGCACCGATCGCCGCGCCCGCGCGATCGCCTCGACGTCCGACAGTGGCAGACCGGTGAGCGGGGTCGGAAGCTCCTGCGGCACCACGGCGACCGGCGCCACCTCACCCGAGTCGCGGCGGAAGAAGCGCCGGAATGCGTCGCGCACGCCGAACAGGGTGTCGGCGCCGGAATCGGCGACACAGACTTCGATACCGCGTTGGAATTCCCCGAGGAACTCCCTAAGATCGGGCGCCATGATCGAAAGCTCTCGGAATGAGGCTATCAAAACTCTCCGCCGGATACGGCGAAGCAGAGGTCCGGAGGCGATTCTCGAGGGCCCGCACCTCGTTCTCGAGGCGCTGCGCCTCGGGCTGCGGCTGCAGCCGGTGCTGGCGACCGCCGAGTTCCTCGCCAGTTCCCCAGGGCAGGAGGTGCTCGCGCTCCTGCCACGGCCTCCTCTTCTCGCTGCGAGCCGGATCCTCGATGCACTCGCCGACGCCGATTCGCCGCGCGGCCTCCTCGCCGGCTGCAGCCTGCCGCGGGCCGGACTCGAGGCGTTGACGCCGCGGCCGGACGAGATCTGGCTCTACCTCGACCGGATCCAGGAGCCGGGAAACCTCGGCGCGCTGGCCAGGGTCGCCGAAGGGCTGGGCGCTGCCGGCCTCCTGCTCTCGCCGGGCTGCGCCGAGCCGAATCATCCGCGAGCGCTCCGCGCCTCGGCCGGCAGCCTCCTGCGTGTGGCGCTCGCCATCCAGGCCGATGCGGAAGCCACGCGGCGCCGATTCTCCGGCGTCGGCGCGCGCTGGGTCGGGCTCGAGGCGCACGCCGGCGCTGTCCGGCTCGCCGATCTCGCGCCGGCAGCGGGCGCCGGAACGACGATCCTGGCGCTCGGCGCCGAAGGCCCTGGACTCTCTCCCGAGACCCGTGCGCAGCTCGACGTGAGCGTGACGATTCCGCTGCGCGGCCGCCTCGAATCGTTGAACGTCGCCGTCGCCGCGGCGCTGGTGCTGGCGCGGCTGACGCCGCCGCTTACGCCTCCTTGAGTGCCGCCACCATCGCCGGAATCACCTCGTGGAGGTCGCCGACGATGCCGTAGTTGGCGATCTTGAAGATCGGCGCGCCGGCATCCTTGTTCACGGCCACGATGCAGCTGGACCCCTTCATCCCGACCAGGTGCTGGATGGCGCCCGAGATGCCGAACGCCAGATAGAGCTTCGGCGAAACGGTCTGGCCGCTCGATCCGATCTGGCGGTCGCGCGGCAGCCAGCCGCTGTCGATCACCGGACGGCTCGCCCCGATATCCGCCTTGAGCAAGCGCGCCAGCTCTTCGACCGGGCCCATCTTGTCGGCGCCGCCGATCCCCCGGCCGATCGCGACGATGATCTCGGCCTTGGACAGGTCGACGGTCTCGCCACCCATCTGTTCCACGCCGAGAATCTCCCGCCAGGAAGCCGCCGCAGCGAGGTCGATGCCGACCGCGGCGATCGCCGCCTGGCCCGGCTTTCTCGCGTCCGCCGAGAACGCGCCGGACTGGAGCGAGACCAGCGTCGGTCCGGGCCCTTTCGCGCGCACCCTGGCGTGGAGCTTGCCCCCGAGAACGGGTCGCTTCCAGATGACTCCCCCGGCGCCGTCGGGCTCGAACGAGAGACCCTCGGGAAGGATGCCGGCGCCGGCGGCAACCGCCAGCCTGGGCAGGTACTCGATCGTCTGGTAGGTATGGGGGAAGAGGAGGGTCTCGGGACGCTCGAGGGCGATCAGCCCGGCGAGCGCCGCGACGTAGCCTCCCGGCGTGTAATCGGCGAGCATCGGATGATCGATGACGCGCACCGACTCGAGATCGCAGCTCGCCACTTCGTTCGCCATCCCGGCGACACCGCTGCCCAGGAGGACCGCGGCCGCCTTCTCTCCGGAGAGCGCGGCGAGCTGTTGGGCTGCGGCGACGGTCTCCCATGCCATGCGATGAATCTTGCCTTCACGCTGCTGCAGTACGGCGCAGACTTTCGCCATCAGATCACCCTGGCTTCGTTCTTCAACTTCGAGACCAACTCGGAAGCGGCGCCGTCGCCGCTCAGGATCTGTGCTCCGGCCGCGGCTTCGGGGAAGCCGACAGAGAGCACTTCGAGGCGGGATCCCGCGAGCCCAACTTCAGCGTCGGTCAGGCCGAGATCGGCGGGCGAGAGCTCCGCGATCTCCTTCTTCTTCGCCGACATGATGCCCTTGAGAGAGGCGTAGCGGGGATGATTCAGCCCGGCCTGGACCTCCAGCACGGCCGGCACCGTGAGCCGGAGGACCTCGCTCAGCCCGCTCTCCATCTCGCGCGTCACTTTGAGGGTGCGGCCCCCTTCTTCGACCTCGACGCCCATCACGAGCCAGGCATGCGGCCAGGCGAGCAGTCCCGCTACGACCGTTCCGGTCGCACCGAAGCCGTTGTCGTCCGACTGCGAGCCGGTGATGACCAGATCGCATTCCTCGCGGCGAATCGCCGACGCGAGAGCGCGTCCGGTGGCGAGTGCATCTCCGCCCGCGAACGCATCGTGCCGCAGATGCACCGCCCGGCCGGCCCCGAGGGCGAGCGCCTTGCGCAGAGCCTCGCGCACGCGCTCGGGTCCGAGGGAGAAGGCAATCACCTCTCCTCCCTGCTTTTCGGCGATCTGCAGCGCCTCTTCGAGCGCCACCTCATCGCTCTCGTTGATCGTGAACGGCACGTCTTCCTCGTCGATCCACCGGCCATCCTTCGCGATGCGCAGTCGCGCCTCGGTATCCGGCACCTGCTTGATGCAGACGGCAATTTTCACTTGGACGTTCCTCCCTGAAAATGCTCCACGTCCAGTGAAAGGTATGCTCGACCCCACGGCCACGTCAACGATCGTGCGCCGTCCCACGTAAAAGGGTGGGAAGTCGCGTGGACAGCCTTTTGGACGGCATGCTAGCTTTTCCGGGCTCGGGAGCACTGATCATTCATGGCTGACCTCTTCTCGCTGACCCTGGTCGCACAGACCACCTCGCCCACCACGACGGGACTCGCCGAGGCCTTCGGGCGGTCGGGGGCGATGGCCCAGGTGGTGCTCGGACTGCTGCTCTGCTTCTCGATCGGCTCCTGGACGATCTTCCTGTGGAAGATCGTCCACCTCCGCCGCGCCGACCGGCAGAGCCGGAAGTTCCTCGAGATCTTCCGCGCCAGCAAGCGCTTCAGCGAGGTGAGCGCCGCGACGGCGAAACTCTCGGTCTCGCCGCTGGTGGGGATCTTCCAGGCCGGCTACGCCGAGATCGACCACCAGATCCGTGCCCAACCCGAGGATTCGGCAGCCCGCGGGCACTACCAGATCCGCTCCCTGACGAGCGTGGAGCGGACGCTGCGACGCGCCCTCACCGGCGAGCTCGCGATCCTGACCCGGGCGGCGACCTTTCTCGGCACGACCGCCGCGGTGACCCCGTTCATCGGCCTCTTCGGCACCGTCTGGGGCATCATGCGGGCCTTCGAGGACATCGGCAGGACCGGTTCCACCTCGCTGGTTGCGGTGGCTCCCGGCATCGCCGAGGCGCTCATCAATACCGCCGCCGGCCTCGGCGCGGCGATTCCGGCGCTGGTCGGCTACAACTACCTCGCCGGGCGATTCAAGCGCCTGCGCCACCAGATGGAAGATTTCGCCCTCGAGTTCCTCAACCTGACCGAGCGCAACTTCACCTGATGGCCTTCCTGGGATCGACCGGCGGACTCACCCAGGACGACGACTCCATCCTCTCGGAGATCAACATCACACCGCTGGTCGACGTGATGCTGGTCCTGCTCATCATCTTCATGGTCACCGCGCCGATGCTGCACCAGGGGATCGAGGTCGCGCTGCCGAAGGCGGAAGCGCCGCCGCTGCCGCTGCGCGGCGAGGACCCGGTGGTTCTGTCGATCAATCGCGAGGGCCTCATCTACCTGCGCGACCGCCCGATCCATCCGACCAAGCTGGTCGAGGTCCTGACCCCGATGCTGCGCGGACGAGCCAACGAGACTGTCTTCCTCAAGGGCGACCGCGACACACCCTACGGCAAGATCATCGACGTCCTCGATACGCTGCATCGCGGGGGCATCGGCAAGGTGGGCATGGTGACGGAGAAGCCGGAGCCCCGGCGGAAGTGAGCTCGACGTACGCGGTCACCGGAGTCCTCGAGCGCCGCCGGACCGATCGCGAGGGCGCACTTCTGGCGCGCTGCACGGCGATCGCGCTCGGGGCCCACGCCATCCTGGCTCTGGCGGCGTGGCTGCTTCCCCGGATCCAGCAGGCGGAGAAGCCACCCATCGAGTACGTCGCCGTCCAGATCGTTCCTGCGGCACGGCTCGGCGTGGAGCGCCCGCGGCCCGCCACGCCCCCTCCGCCCGCCCCGTTGAAGCCCGAACCGCTGCCCGTCAAGCCGCCGGCGGTCGCGCCGCCACCGGACACCCCGACCCTGCGCGAAGCTACAGCTCCCAAGCCCCCACCCAAACCCCCGCCCGCCGCCGCGACACCTGCCGTGCCGGCCAAGCCGGCGCCAGCGCCGGCGGCGACTCCGGCCGAGCCGGAGGTCCAGGGCAGCGAGCGCGGCAGCACCAACGCGCTCGCCGTGGGCGCCGCGGTGGCCGGCCTCGACAACCCCGACTTCGTCTACGGCTACTATGTCGACCAGATGCTGGCGATGATTCAGCGCAACTGGGTGCGGCCGATGGTGGGCTCGGGGGTCGAAGCCACGGTGCACTATCGCATCCAGCGCGACGGCAGAATCGTCGAGGTCCGCATCGCCACCTCGTCCGGCATCAACTCCTTCGACCTCGCGGCACTGCGCGCCGTGCAGGCCTCGACTCCCCTGCCGCCGCTCCCGCGCGCCTTTCGCGAGGGGTCGCTCGGCGTCAACCTGATCTTCCGATGAGGAACACTCGACCATGAGGCATTCGCGAAGGAACCGGACTGGGGGCGCTCTCCTGATCGGCGCATTGTGTTGGGTGGCGCAAGCGCAGCAACCGCCTGCGGCGTCGGCACCTGCGCCCCCGGGCGCTCCCGCAGTGGCCCCGGCCGGAGCGCCGGTCGCGCCGCCGGCGGCGCCCGGCACGACGATCACCATCGTCATGCCGGACGGCTCGACGCGCGCCCAGATCGTGCTCGCGATTCCACCGCTGGGCAATCTCGCAGCGCTCCAGGGCACGGCCGGAAATGCGGCGCGCACGCTCGACCAGACGCTGCGGAGGGACCTCGACAAGAGCGGCATCTTCAGGCTGCTGGAAGCCGACGAGCTCGCGGTGCTCACGCTCACCGGCGATCTCGCGCACGATGCCGACCAGTACCGTTCTCTCGGCGCGGAGATGCTGTTGCAGAACGAGATCAAGCAGGACGGCGACCGGTTGGTGATCGAAGGCCGCCTCATCGATCTCGCGAGCCGCCAGCCGATCGTCGGCAAGCGCTACCGCGGGACCTTCGATCTCGCCCGCCGCATCGCGCACACCTTCGCCGACGAGATCGTTCTCTATCTCACCGGCAAGCGCGGCATCGCGCTCACTTCGATCGCCTTCTCCTCGGACCGCGACGGCGAGAAGGAGATCTACCTGATGGACTACGACGGCTTCGACCAGCGCCGGATCACCGGCCATCGGTCGATCTCGATGAGCCCGGCATGGAGCCCGACTGGCGACGTGCTCTCCTACGTCTCGTACTTCGGCGGGCAAGGCCCTGCGATCTACCTCGCGGACATCCTGAGCGGGCGCAAGTCGCCGGTGGTCACCAGCGGCTCGCTCAACACCTCGCCGACCTTCTCGCCCGACGGCCGGCGTCTCGCCTTCGCTCGCGGCCTCGGCTCCAACATCGAGATATTCACCTGCCGCCGCGACGGCAGCGAGCTTCGGCAACTGACCAGCTCTCCCGGAATCGACACCAATCCGGCGTGGAGCCCGAACGGCAACGAGATCGCGTTCACTTCCAGCCGTTCCGGATCGCCGCAGATCTACGTCGTCGACGCCGAGGGCACGAACCTCAGGCGGGTCACCTTCGACGGCGACTACAACGAGGGCGCCTCCTGGAGTCCGGACGGCACCCGCATCGCGTTCGCCACGCGCTCGCAGCAGAACCGTTTCGACTTGAGCCTGGTCGACCTCGTGACCCTTGCCTCGCAGCGCCTGACCGACGGTGGCGGCAGCAACGAGACCCCGGCGTTCTCCCCGGACGGACGGCGGATCGCCTTCAGCTCGACCCGCGCCGGGGGCGTGCAGATCTTCGTGATGGAGGCTCGATTCGGGGCGCTCGCGGAGCAGCTCACCTTCGAAGGCGCGAACCGCTCGCCTGACTGGTCCGGATATCTCCCGTGAGCGGCATACCGGACTGGATCGACGTTTGCATGTGCTAGATTCCCATGTGAACCGGACTCTTAGGGAGTCCTCGGATCGGTCTCACACCAAGGAGATGAAAATGAACACCCGTCGAATCCTCTGGACCGCGTTGCTGGCACTCTCCATGGTCGTCACGGCTTGCGCCAAGAAGGCTCCGAAAACTAGCGACGTCAGCGCCAACCCGGTGCCGACACCGCCGCCCGCGACGGACGTCAATCCGAAGGCCCGTCCCGCGGTCGTCGACCCGACCGAGAACGATCCCCTGAAGGACCCCGATCTGGCGAAGATCAACGACTACCTCGCCAAGCAGGGGCTCCTCGGCGACGTCTTCTTCGAATACGACAAAGCCGACCTGCGCGACGACGCCCGCGCCCGCCTGTCGAGCAACGCCGATTGGCTCCGATCCCATCCCGAGTTCGAAGTGACCATCGAGGGCCACTGCGACGAGCGCGGCACCAACGAATACAACCTCGCGCTGGGCGCGCGGCGCGCCGGTGCGGCGCGCGATTACGTCACCTCGCTCGGCGTCGCCGGCGCGAGAATCCGTTCGATCAGCTACGGTGAAGAGCGCCCGCAGTGCACTTCCACTACCGAGAGCTGCTGGGCGATGAACCGCCGGGCGCATTTCATCGTCACCGGGCGCACGAACGCCGGCTGAGAAGCGGTCGCTGCCCGATATGAGTCCTATCGCGATGCGGATTCCGCGCACCCTGGGGAGCTTCGCAGCCCTGATCGCCGCCGGCTTGTCGGTCGCCGGCTTGTCGCTCAGTGGCTGCGTCTCCTCGACCGACATCGATGCCCTTCACGACCAGATCGCGGACGTCCAGAGGCAGACAGCCCTGCTGCATCAGCAAGGCTCGAGCAAGCAGGAAGTCGCCGGTCTGGGGGCGACCATCCAGCGCCAGACCGAAGCGCTGCTCAAGGCCGAAGCGGACATGCGCCTCGACATCAATAGCCTCTCCGCGCAGATCGCCCAGCTCCAGGACAAGCTCGAAGACACCAACTATCGCCTGGCGCAGGTGTCGCAGCAGATCGCCGCCACAAACCAGGACCTGAAGGCGGCGCGGACTCCTCCGGCAGCTCCGGGCGCGCCCGCCGAGGCCGCCACCGCCACTGCGGATCCCGAGACGCTCTATCAGACCTCCTACAGCGATTACCTGCGGGGGAACTACGACCTCGCGATGCTCGGCTTCAAGCAGTACCTCGAGGCCTTCCCCGAGACCGACCTGGCCGACAACGCGATCTACTGGATCGGCGAGTGCTCCTACCGCCAGCAGAAGTATGTCGAGGCGATCGCCGAGTACGACCGCGTCCTCAGGGAGTATCCGCGCAGCGACAAGACCGCCAGCGCCCAGCTGAAGAAGGGCTTCTCGCTCCTCGAGCTGGGGCAGAAGAAAGAGGGTACTGCCCAGCTGCAGAACGTGGCGAAGGCCTTCCCCTCGTCGGACGAGGCCAATCTGGCAAAACAGCGGCTGCAGAGCCTCGGCGTTGATCCGGGGACCCGGAAGTAGTAGGATTCCTTTTTGCCCGGGTCGGGCCTACACTTAGATTGAAGCGAAAGGATTCACCATGGCGAACACCAAGTCGGCCAAGAAGCGGGCCGAGAAGTCGGCCGCTCAGCGGATCAAGAACCGCACGATGCGTTCCCGCATGCGCACCGCCGTCAAGAAGCTGCGCGCGGCAGTCGCCTCCGGCGACGAGAAGATGGCCCAGGAGCTCCTGCCCTTGACCCTCAAGGTAGTGGATTCCTCCGCCCAGAAGGGCATCATCCACCGCAACACGGCGGCGCGGACCAAGTCCCGTCTCGTGGCGGCCCTCCGCAAAGCGCAGTAGCCCCCGGCTTCCCCCGTCTTCAGAATCCTTCGAGCAGGTCGGTCACCAGGCTCTCCGCGAAGTCCTTCGCCGTCGCTTCGATGGCGGGGGTTTCGCGGTCCTGGAAGCCGAGCTCGGAGGCCTGAACCTCGTAGCTGCTGCGGAAGAGGTAGCTGTCGTTCGCGTACAGCAATGTCTCCGGCAACACCTGCTTGAACTTCACGCTGACCACGATCGCGATTTCGTACTCGGTCGCCCGGCCCTCGTCGTCGAAGGTCACGGGGCTCAGCGTGAACGAGCTCACCGTCCCGGTGAGCACGGCATCGGCGCCCTCCGCGGAGCTCAGGACCTCGAAGCGCTTCCGGTTGACCAGCTCGGTCGACAGCGCCCGGGTCAGGATCTGGTCGACCTGGCTGCGCGGGGTGGCGTTCTCGAGCGGCATGAGCTGCACCCGGCGCACCTCCGGCGGCAGGTTCGAGCCCCGCCCGACCAGCGAGTAGCCGCAACCGGCGAGGGTGACGACGAGCAGAAACAGGGCGGATCGCTGGAGACGCTTCATGCCGGCATGTCCTTTCGAGTGACCAGATTCACCAGCCGTCCGGGGATGAACACGAACTTCTGAATCTCCCTGCCGCCGAGGTGCTCCTGCACCTTCGCGCTCTGCAGCACCGCCTGCCGGACCTCCTTCTCACGCCAGGCGCTCTCCACTTCGATGCGATCCCGGAGCTTGCCGTCGACCTGCACGACGAGCAGGAACTGCTCGCGCGCGAGCTTCGCCTCGTCCAGCACCGGCCAGTCGGTGTCGAGCAGGGACTGGCCGTGCCCGCGCATCTCCCAGAGCTCTTCGGTGATGTGCGGGGCCATCGGGTGCAGGAGCTGCAACAGAGTATCGAGCGCCGCCTCGCAGCAGATCTTCGAAGCGGTCTTGTCCTCGACGGCGCGCGTCAACCCGTTGAGGAACTCCATCAACGCCGCAACTGCGGTATTGAACTTGAATCGATCGAGGTCGCGCGTGACGCGCTGAATCGTGACGTGCCGCAGGCGCTCGAGCGCCTCGTCGGACGGCGCGGTTGGCGGACACTCTTCCAGCCGCCCTGCCAGCCTCCAGATGCGGTGCAGGAAGCGGTAGGCCCCGGACACCGCCTCGTCGCTCCACTCGACTTCATCTTCCGGTGGCCCCAGGAAGAGGGTGTAGACCCTTTCCGTGTCGGCGCCCATCTCTTCGATCAACGGGTCCGGCGAGACCGCGTTGCCCTTGGATTTCGACATCTTCTCCACCCGCCCGGTTTTCTCGGCGAAGCGGGTGATCATCCCCTGATTGAACAGGTTGGTGAACGGCTCCTCGAAAGGCACGAGACCCATGTCGTGCAGGACGCGGCAGATGAAACGGGCGTAGAGCAGATGCAGGATCGCGTGCTCGATGCCGCCGATGTACTGGTCGACGGGGGCCCAGCGGGCCGCCGTCTCGGGATCGAAGATGCGTTGCGAGTCCCGCGCCGAGAGGTAGCGCAGGTAGTACCACGAGCTGTCGACGAAGGTGTCCATCGTGTCCGTCTCGCGTCGGGCCGGCTTCGTGCAGCGCGGACAGGTCGTGTTCACGAACGCTTCGCAGCGCGACAGAGGGTTGCCCTCCCTGCCGGTGAACTCGACCTCGTAGGGCAGCTCGATCGGCAGCTCGCTCTCCGGCACCGGAACGATCCCGCAGGCGTCGCAATAGACGACCGGAATCGGCGTTCCCCAATAGCGCTGGCGGGAGATCAGCCAGTCGCGCAGGCGGTAGGTCACCTTGGCGCGCCCCCAGCCGCCCTTCTCCATCCAGCCGATGAAGCGCTGAATCGTCTCGGCCCCGCCGGCGAGGCCGTCGAACTCGCCGCAGCCGCGAATCCGTCCCTCGTGCAGGATCGGCTGCGTCAGCTCGTCCGCGGTCACCGCACCGGCCTCCGGGTGGTAGACGAGGCGCACCGGGAGACCCTCCTGACGGGCGAAGGCGAGGTCGCGCCCGTCGTGCGCAGGGACGGCCATGATCGCGCCGCTGCCATAGTCAGGGAGAACGTAGTTGGCGAGCCAGACGGGAATCGCCTCGCCGGTCGCTCCGTTCATCGCCATCGCGCCGGTGAAACGCCCCTCCTTGGGTGAGCTCTCGCCCTCGCGCTCGATGCGCGGCGTCTTGCGGACCTTCTCGATCCAGGCCGCGATCGCTTCACGCTCCGGATGGTCGGCGACGAGCACCGCGGCCAGCGGGTGCTCGGGAGCGAGGACCAGAAAGGTCGCGCCGTGAATGGTGTCGGGCCGCGTCGTGAAGACGGTGATCGGGGCCACGGAGTCGAACTGCCCGATCAGCGAGAAGTCGATCTCGCCGCCCTGGCGAGCGCCCGATCCAGTTGCGCTGCATCGCCTTCACCTTCTCCGGCCAACCGGCGAGTCCATCCAGACCGGCGAGAAGGCGATCGGCGAATTCGGTGATGCGGAAGAACCACTGCTCGAGCTCGCGCTGCTCCACGGCAGTGCCGCAGCGCTCGCAAGCGCCGTCGACAACCTGCTCGTTGGCCAGCACGGTGCGGCAACTGGGGCACCAATTGACCGGCGCCCGCCGCTTGTAGGCCAGGCCCTTCTCCAGCATCTGCAGGAAGAGCCACTGATTGAACTTGTAGTAGTCCGGCAGGCAGGACGTGATCTCCTTCGACCAGTCGTAGAGAATGCCCCACTTGCGAAACTGTTTCTTCATCACGCGAATGTTGTCGAGCGTCCAGTCGCGAGGGTGAATGCCGCGCTGGATCGCCGCGTTCTCCGCCGGCAGACCGAATGAGTCCCATCCCATCGGATTCAAGGCGCGGCGTCCGCGCATCCGCAGGTAACGGTAGAGCGCGTCGCCGAGGATGTAGTTGCGCCCATGGCCGACATGCAGCCGGTCGCCCGATGGGTAGGGAAACATCATCAGCATGTAGTACTTGTCGCGCGCGTTCTTGAGATCGACCTCCGCAACGCGCTGCTTTTCCCACCGCTCCTGCCACTTGGACTCGACCTGCCTGTGCTCGTAGCCGTTCATTGCCCGCCGCCGCCCCCTCCCCCTCCGACACCGGCCGCCGAGCCGATCTCGAGGCTCGCCAGCTCTGCTCCGTGAATCGTGATCTCTCGTGTCGCTTCGACCCGTCCCCCGTCTCGGATCTGCACTTCATAGGTCGCCGGCGCGAGACCGAGGAAAGTCGCGGTCCCGCGGCGCACGCTCTCCACCCGCCGGCTGTCGGGCCCGATCAGCTCGGCCTCTGCGTTGGGGAAGCCGGGCACGATCAGGCGCAGCGCGGCGGCCCGGCGCGCGCCGCCGTTCGGGCGTGCGAGCACCAGGCGGGCCGGCGCCTGCGCCAGCAGATCGATCTCCTCGAGCCGGTTGTCGCGCGACAGCAGGAGCGCCGGCCCCGGCAGGTCGCTTTCCACGACGCTCGAAGCGAGCCGCAGGTAGGTCGCCGCGACGAAGTTCTGACTGGCGAGAGGATCCGAAAAGACCCATCCGCGATCGTCGTAGAAGACTTCGATCCAGCGGTGAAAGCCGGAACCTGTCCCGCCGGGAAGATCCTCGACGACGTAGCCGGCGGTCTCGCGCGCGGGAATGGCCAGGGCGTCGAGGAGCGCCACCGCCAATCGCGCCGTCCCGGTGCAATACGCCGAGCGGCGCGCCAGAACCGAACGGGCGTCCTGGGCGAGGGTGCGATCGAGCTCGTAGCGGACGTTGGCCGAAATCCAGCCGAGAATCCGCGAGACCGCCTCGAAGCGGGTCTTCGCTCCCGCGGCGACGGCGCGCGCCAGACGGGCTTCCGGAGTGCTCGCCGCAGGCAATTGGCGGCTGTCGAAGCGTTGCCGGCTGGCGAGCGGTGCGACATCGATCGCCACCTCCGCGACCGAATCCTCGACCACCAGCCGGTAACCGGTGTTGGCATAGGAATCGATCTGCACTCCGGCCGGGATCAGCATCGTCGCCCTGTCGGTGCCTCGGACGACGTGCGTCGCCGCCGGGAGCGCCGGCGGGCACAATAGCCCGACGCTCAGGCCGAGCGCTGCGCTGAAGGCCGCCGCGGCGCGTGTCATCGCAGACTTCCGGGCATCGGTTCGCTCTTCATCAGGCCGTCGAGGACTCCGTTCACGAACCTCCCCGACTGCTCCGATCCGAAGCGCTTCGCCAGCTCCACCGCTTCGTCCACGACCACGAGCTTGGGAACGTCGTTCTGGTGCCACATCTCGTAAATCGCCAGACGCAGGATGTTGCGGTCGACGGAGGGCATGCGCTCGAGGCGCCAGTTCTCCGCTTGGGCGCGGATCCGCTCGTCGATCTCCTGGCGGTGGCTCTCGACGCCCTCGCACGAGGCGGGAGGCGTAGACGAAGGCATCCTGGATCTCGTCCGAACGCGGCGCGGGGACGGATGGGCGACGGCGGGGCTTCGGGCTCCGCCTCGCGGGTGTCGAGCCTCGTCGGCACGCAGCTGGCGGATGTAGTCCTCGGGATCGAAGGTGCGCAGGACGTCGGCCAACGCGGATGCACCCAGATCGTGCTGGAAGAGCATCTGCAGGGCCATCTCTCTCGCCATCCTACGTTTTCCCACTGACAGGACCCCTCTTCAAAGAGCCTCTCCGTCCTCGCGGACGAGCGATGCCGACTCGGATGACTCGCTGCGGAAGCGATGTCAGGTGCGCAGCCGGGCCAGCAGGCCCGCCATTTCGAGCGCCGCCAGGGCGGCCTCTTCGCCCTTGTTGCCTTCTTCGCCGCCGGCGCGCGCCAGCGCCTGCGCCATCGTCTCACAGGTCAGCACGCCGAAGGTCACCGGCAGCTCCCGGCGCAGCGCGACCTCGGCGATGCCCCGGCTGCACTGCGTCGGCGATGACCTCGAAATGCAGCGTCCCGCCGCGGATCAAGCACGCCGAGGGCGATCGAGGGCCGAGAACTCCCCGCTCCGGGCGAGCGCGTCGAGGCCGGCGGGGATCTCCCAGGCACCAGGCACGCGCACAACCTGGATATCGGCCTCCGCGACGCCGTGGGCGCGCAGGGCCGCCTGCGCCCCGGCGAGCAGGCGATCCACGATCGCGCCGTGGAAGCGCGCCGCGACGATGCCGAATCGCCGCCCGGCGCCGTCCAGCGAAAGGCTGTCAGGGACCCCGGAGTTCACGATTAACCCCTTTCAAATGAGAAGTCTACGAACTGCGCGCCGAAAGCTGTCAACGCGCCGCTGGAGGGCGTCGAAGCCGTCAGAGGTTGCCGCCGCGCGGCTGGAGGTGGATCTCGTCGACGCTGGTCGTCGGGTCGGCCTCGAGCGCCCAGACGATGGCCTTGGCGACCGCCTCGGGCGTGATCATCGACGCCGCGGTTCCACTCCCCCGGCACCGCCTCCCAGAGCGGGCTGTCGGTGGCCCCGGGTAGATCTCGGTCAGGCGGACCTGGGTGCCGGAGAGCTCCTCCCGCAAGGCAGCGACCGCGCCGCGCAGCCCCCACTTGCTCGCTGCGTAGGCCGACCAGTCGGGAAAGCCCTTCTTCGCCGCCACCGAGAGCAGGGCGAACAGATGTCCGCCGCTGCTGGAGGAGATCGGGAAGACAAGCTCGGTAAAGGAAAACGGCTCCCAGCAGATTGGTCTCCAGCGACTCGCGCCAGGTCTCGGGCTCGAGCTCGCCGAACGGCGCGACGCGCGCGACCCCTGCCGAAGGGACGACCACCTGCGGCTCGAAACCGGCCGCGATGCCCTGCTCGACCGCCGCCTGCACCGCGCGGCCATCGCGCACATCGGCGACCACCGCAATCCCTTTACCGCCCGCGACGCGGAGCGTCGCGGTCGAGCGGCTCCGCGCGGCGGCCCAGGAGGACCAGCGGATGCCCCGGCGCGCCAAGGCCAGCGCCACCGCCCGCCCGATCCCGGAGCCCGCGCCGGAGATCACCGCGGCACCGAGGTTGTGGATTCTCATCGTCCTATCTGAAGCCGACATAGTGAGGTCAGCCCCCAGCTTTCACCGCGCGCTGCAGGACCTCTGTCGCCCACTGGTTGAGGCTCTTCCCGGCCGCCTGCGCGACGACCAGGGCCTTGCCGTGGACTTCAGGCGGAACGCGGAGGAGCAGCTTTCCCGAGGCCGGCTTCTCCGGCTTGAGACCGAGCTCCGCGCACTCTGCCAGATAGTCCTCGATGGCCTTCTTGAACTCGGAACGCAGCTTGGTGACGGTCTCACCGTGGAAGCTGATGATGCTGCGCACGCCGAGAATGCGACCGACGAAGATGTTGTCCCGATCGTCGAGCTCGATCCGCGCCGTGTAGCCCTTGTGCGTCATCGTGTTCATGGTCTGACTCCCACCCTCTCCAGCAACTCTCGCGCCTCCTCGACCTGGTAGCGCTTCGCTTCTTTCCCCGGATGAGGCCGGTGGCAGCGCCACTGCTCTCCCGCGAGCTCGATCTTCACCCGCGAACCCGCGCGCTCTTCGACGGAGCCGCCGAGCGCCCGAAGCAGCGCCTCGATGTCGGCGAATGGAATCGAAGCCAGCGTCGGCCGCGCGAAGATTGCCGCAAGCGTCTTCCGGTGCCTCGCGTTCACGGTCCGATGCTAGCACCTTTCGATAGCGTTCGCCGCTGGCGCGAAACGCCAGCGGCGTCAGGTCCTCAGCAGACCATCCGCCCCTAAGTCCTGGATTGGATTGAGATTTGAAACTGGTCGGGACGCCGGGATTTGAACCCGGGACCCCCTGAACCCCATTCAGGTACGCTACCAGACTGCGCCACGTCCCGACCGAAAGCTGACTGTTTAGCGGGGATGCTTCTCGAGGATCGCCAAGGCGGCGCGGGCTTCCGCGAGCGCCTCCTCCACACCTCGAAGAAAGCTTTCTATCCGGTCGGGAGATCCGGTGTCAAGCGCAACCGCAGCTTTCCCGTTCGCGCCAGACGCCTGCTGCGCCGCAGGCGACTCTCCCGCGGTCCCGTTCGGCTCGTTCGGCGCGCTCGAATCCCGCGGATCGCTCGGATCCCTCGGATCATCCCGATCGAGATCGAACAAACCGCGCTTCGCCACCGCTGCCTTGCCCTCGTGCCCGACCTCGACCTCGCGCGACTCGAGCTTCTTCTTGGCGCCAGCGATCGTGTAGCCCTCGTCGTAGAGGAGCTCCTTGATGCGGCGGATCACCGCGACCTCGGCCTCGGCGTAGACCCGCTGTCCGGACTGGCTCTTCGCCGGATGCAGGGCGACGAACTCGGTCTCCCAGTAGCGCAGCACATAGGGCTGGATATCGAGGAGCTTGCAGACCTCGCCGATCTTGAAGCCTTTTTTCGCGCTCATGTGCGACGGCGGGATCCTACGGCAGTCGGCGCACCGGCGTCGAGCGCCGCGGTCGCAGCCAGGTCACTTGGTCCGCGCCCGGATCACCAGGCGCACCGGGATGCCGGCGAGCTGCAGCCGCTCGCGCAGGCGGTTCTCGAGGTAGCGGCGATAGGGATGGCTGTGCGGCAGCGTCCGGTTGGCGAAGATCATGAAGGTCGGCGGCCCCGAGGAGACCTGCGCCGAGTAGTAGATCTTCCACGGCCGATGGTTCACCGTCGGCGGCGAGTGCGCCGCGATGGCGTCCTCGAGCAGACGGTTCAGCTCGCCGGTCGTGAACTGCGAGCGGAAGCGCCCTCGCGCTTCCTCGACCGCCGGGAAGATCTTCTCCACGCCCCTGCCGGAGAGCGCCGAGAGATTGACCCGCGGCGGATCGGCGAGGATCTCCGCCAGGCGCGGCCAGCTGGAATCGAGCTTCTCGCGCGTCAGATCGTCGAGGAGATCCCACTTGTTCATCGCCACGACCGTCGCGCGGCCGGCCTCCCAGATCGCGCCCGCGATGGCGAGGTCGCTGCTGGTGACGCCAGAGGGCGCCTCGATCACCAGCAGGGCGACGTCGGCGCGCTCGACCTGGCGGCGCGCGAACATGACGGCGAGATCCTCCGGCGTGCCCGAGACCTTGGCGCGGCGACGGATGCCGGCGGTGTCGATGAACAGGAAGCGTTTGCCGTCGCGCTCGACCAGCGTGTCGATCGGATCGCGCGTCGTGCCCGCCACCGGCGAGACCAGCACCCGGTTCTCGCCCAGGATCCGGTTGAGCAGCGACGACTTGCCGACATTCGGCCGCCCGACGATGGCGACCGGCGGAGCTTCGCCCTCGACGGGCTCCGCGATCCGCCGCGGCAGGACGGCGCGGATCCGGCTGCGCAGCTCGTCGAAACCCAGCCCGTGCTCCGCCGAGACCAGGATCGGCTCGGGATAGCCGAGGGTGTAGAACTCTCCCATGCCCTGCGCGACCTTCTGGTTCTCGCCCTTGTTGACCACCAGCAGGACCGACTTGCCGAGCGGGCGCAACTGCTCGACGATGCGTTGGTCCGCCGGCACGATGCCTTCGCGGCCGTCGACCACCAGCAGCACGAGATCCGATTCGTCGATCGCGGCGCGGACCTGCTGGTTGAGCCCGAGCGGATCCTCGTCGAGCATGAGGCCGCCGGTGTCGATCCAGAGCACCGGCCAATCCTCGTCGAGCATCGCCTGCGCGATGTTGCGGTCGCGCGTCACCCCGGGCTGATCGTGCACGATCGCCTGCTTGCGGCCGACCAGCCGGTTGAAGATGGTCGACTTGCCGACGTTGGGCCGGCCAACGATGGACACAGCTGCGGTGGAGGTCATGGATGGGTCGCTGGTCTTGCCGAGAGACGCGGAGACAGCTGCCCGTCTCCGCCCGGACACTCTAGCAAACCGCTGCGTGTGGTTGACAGTTTCGCGCGCCGGTCCATACAATGGCCGCAGCGCGAAAGTGGCGGAATTGGTAGACGCGCAAGCCTCAGGAGCTTGTGGTCGTAAGGCCGTGGGGGTTCGAGTCCCCCCTTTCGCACCATCCTCGAGTCTTCCCACCTCAGACCAGCAGCAAAACGACATCGGCGACCGGCTCGCCGCTGGCGGAGACGACACCTTCGACGCGCATCGCATTGCCGAAGCGTCGCCCGGCGACCACTTCGATCTCGAGCAGGTCGCCGGCGTGCACGGCGCGGTGCATCTCGAGACGGTCGATCCCGGCCAGCCAACGCTGCTGCGGCCCTGTGCCCGGATCAACGAGAAGGAGCGCCGCGGCCTGGGCGACCAGCTCGGCGAGGAACGCCGGCGGCAGCGCCGCATTCCCGCGCAGCCAGGTGGAGTTGGCGGTGATCATGGCGCGTGCGGTTCCCGGACCTGCCCGGTCGACCCAGCGGAAGGGAAAGCGGTGCGGCAGGTTCATCTCGCGATCCCTGCTGGCTCCGCTGGCTCCAATGCCTAGGAGGCGACTGGAGCCGAGCGCCTGGCGGCGACGAAGTCCGCGATGCTGTTGACCGTCGCGAGAATTTCGGAGCCGGACTGCTGATCGTCGATCGCGACGCCGAACTCCTGCTCGATGCCGAGCACGAGCTCCAGGGCGTCGATCGAATCGAGCCCCAAGCCCTCGGGCCCGAAGAGCGGTTCGTCGTCGCCGATCGACGCGGCGTCCCGCTCGAGCTTGAGGCGGTCCACCAGTAGCGCCTTGATCTGATTCTTCATTTCCATGCCCTCGAATCACCGGCGCGCACGCCGAGTCAGGATGGTACCACCGCCTCAGGCGGTCAGCAGTCCGCCGTCCACCCGAATCGTCTGGCCGGTGAGGTACGACGCCGCGTCCGAAGCGAGGAAGTCGACGACCGCCGCCACCTCTTCCGGCCTCCCCACCCGCCCCATGGGCACACCGCGCAGGGCGTCGGCGAGCTTAGCCTCCGGCATCGCCCGCAGCAGATCGGTGTCCACGAACCCCGGGGCGATGGCATTGCTGGTCACGCCGAAAGTGGCGACCTCCTTGGCCAGCGCTTTGGTGAATCCGATCAATCCGGCCTTCGCAGCGCTGTAGTGCGTCTGGCCCATCTGGCCGGCGACCCCGCTCGCGCTCGAAATCGCGATGACCCTTCCCCAGCGCCGCGAGAGCATGCCCTTGATCAGGCACTTCGTCAGGCGGTAGGCCGCGTTCAGATTCACCTCCAGCACCTCGTTCCAGTCCTCCTCGCCGAGAAACGGCAGGAGAGCGTCGCGCGTCGTCCCGGCATTGAGGACGAGGATCTGGACGTCGCCGAGGTCGGCACGGACCTGGGCCACGAGCGCCGGTATCGCCGCGCGGTCCCGCACGTCGAGCGGATAGGCGAGACCGCCGACCTCGGCGGCGAGCGCCTCGGCACTCTCCCGATTGCGCAGATAGGTCAAGGCGACCCTCTCGCCACGGGCGGCGAGCGCCCGGACCGACGCGGCACCGATGCCGCCACTCGCGCCGGTGACGAGAGCGACCCGGGCGCCTCCCGCGGCGGCCCCGGTGCTCAAACCCCCACCTCGCGAGCGGCACGATCCGGTCGATGAGCGTCCTCTTCGGGAGCGCCAGGGGCGCCGGGCTCCCGGACAGGGGGCTCGAGCCGTTCGGTCCGTCCGGCTGGGGTCGCCAGGCCGGCGGCCGACGAGATGCGTCCGCCACGGCAGGCTGGCGAGGGTGGTGCGAAAGCGCTCGGGAAACCCCTCCCGGCCGGCCTCGTGAAAGAAACGGGCGAAGCCCGTGAGGAAGCCCGGAACCGCACGCCCCGCAAGCTCCCACGGATGGACCACCAGCAGGGGAAGCCCGCCGCGTCGCAACTCGCGCCGGGCGGCGCCCAGGATCCAGCGTGGCGCGGCTGCCCTGCCGCACCAACCCCCGGCAGGGATCCGCAGCCTCCCCCCCCAGGTCAGGGGCGGGATCTCCACCAGATGGACGCCGCCGGGCCAGGAGAGCGTCACGGGGCGATCCGGATTGGCCGACGACCCGGCTCCGGCGGCGGGGACGAGAGAGCTGTCGAAGCGAAACCCGGCTTCAGCGACAATCCGCAGGCGAGGATTTCCGACCTCGCGCAGCGACCATTCGGGGGCGCGGAAACCGCGTATTTCCCCGCCGACCGCGTCCTCGAGGACCGCCTTGGCGCGGGCGATTTCTGCCCGGAAGCGCTCGGGATCGAGGCTGTTGGCCCGCCAGTGGTGAAACGAGTGGCAGGCGATCTCGTGCCCCGCCGCCGCCAGCTCGCGCAAGCGGGAAGCAATGCGCCCACCGACCTCACCCAGGACGAAGAAGGTTGCCGTTGCGCCCGAGCGGGCGAGCTCCTCGGCGAGCTGCGGCAGGAGCCAGTCGAGCTCCTCGGGAAGACGCGGGCGCGCACCGGGATCGACGTACTCGGGCACCCAGCAGTTGTGGTACCACTCCTCGACGTCGACGGACAGGGCGGGCCCGAACCGGGCGACGAGCGGCCGGAGGTCAGGCAGGGCTCGTCTTCGACTTTGAATTGGATGGCGGCAAGGGCGATCCGGAGGGTGTCGATCAGGGGCCGAAAATGGCTCTCCTCGTCATTATAGATAGTCCTGACCGGAACGTGCCCGAGCGCGCGCGCCGACCTTCCCCGCCTTGATCAGCATCTCGGACTCGATCGCGTAGCCGTCGGACCGCAGGCGCAGCCGTCGCGCCAGGTCGCTCGAGATGAGGCGGTATCCCGACTGGGAGTCTTCGAGCTCGAGCTCCGACATCCAGCTGAGGATGCGCGTGCCGATGTAGTTCGTCCAGTAGCGGGCCGGCGGAATCCGTTCCGCGAATCCTGCAGGCGCGCACCCACCACGCAGGTCGACACCGCCGCCGTCCCACGCCGCGATCAGCGCCGGAATATCGCCGGGATCGTGCTGCCCGTCACCGTCGAGCAGCACGAAGCGCTACGCGGCCGGCGCTCGCAGCGCGAGCTCGATGCCACGGCGCAGCGCGAAACCCTTGCCGCGGTTCTACCGGCAGCACCTCGACGCGGGCGCCCGCCGCGGCGGCGCCGCGCCGCCGTTTCGTCCCGGCTGCCGTCGCTCACCACCACGACGTCGGCGACGAAACGGCCGCGCACCCGGCGACGACCTCGCCGATGGTCGCCCCACAGTCGAAGGCCGGGATCACCGCTGCAATGTCTTCACGAGTCACGAATCGGGCAACTTATAGCACAGCATTTCACGACCTGAGACCTCTTGTTCTCGCCCGCGGCCTTGTGAAAGGCTTTCGCAGGTGCCAGAGGCGTATTTCCCAATCATCGTCGCCTTCACTGCGGCCTTCGCGTCTGGCCTGCCTGCTCATGGCCATCTCCTGGTTCGCCGGACATCGCAGCGGCGGGCGAGTCAAGCTCTCGACCTACGAGTCCGGCCTGCCGCTGCTCGACCGCTCGCGCAAGCGGCTCTCCATCGCGTTCTTCCTGATCGCCATCGACTTCGTCGTCTTCGACGTCGAGGCGGCCTTCCTCTACCCCTGGATCGTCATCATGCGTGAGGGCGGTTGGCCCCTGTTCGCGGCGGTGATGGCCTTCCTCGGCCTGATCCTCGTCGGGTACGCCTACGTCTGGAGGAAGGGCGGACTCGACGTCGTGGCGAAGGCCCTGCGCCCGCAGAGGGGCAACTCGATGAGCTCCGGCGCCGGACAGCGAGCCCAGCCTGCCGGACAGCGCGATCGCCGAGATCCTCGCCCTCCGGCCCAGGTATCCAACCCTCGAAGCCCTGACGCTGCCGGCCCTGCATATCGCGCAGCGCGCTTCCGGAGGCTGGCTGCCCGAGGCCGCGATCGAAGCGGTCGCCGATCTCCTGGAGCTGCCCGGTCGCCAGGGTCGCCGGAGTCGTTTCCTTCTATGACATGTACCACGTGCGCCCCGTAGGCCGCCATCGCATCCGCGTCTGCACCAACCTCTCCTGCCAGCTGCGCGGGTCGGGAGAGATCCTCGAGACGATCGGCCAGGAGCTCGGCGTCGAGCGAGGGCCAGGTGACTCCCGATGGCCGCTGCTCCTACGTCCAGTTCGAGTGCCTCGGCTCCTGCGACACGGCGCCGATGGTGATGATCGACGACGACTATCACGAGAACCTGACCCCCGAGCGGGTCCGGCAGATCGTGCGAGAGCTGAAGTGGCCATGGCTACCGAACGCGTTCTGACCCGCAACGTCGGCCGGCCCGAGGCGCTGACCGTCCGGGGCTATCGCGAAGGCGGCGGCTACGACGCCCTCGCCAAGGCTCTGCGCATGCAGCCGGAAGAGGTCATCGAAGAGGTCAAGCGCTCCGGTCTGCGCGGCCGCGGCGGCGCCGGCTTTCCCTGCGGGCCAAGTGGTCCTTCGTTCCCGCGGCAGAGCCCCAAGCCGAAGTACATCGTCTGCAACGCCGACGAATCCGAGCCCGGAACGTTCAAGGACCGGCTCCTCATGGAGCACGATCCGCATCAGCTCATCGAGGGCTGCATCATCGCCGGCTGGGCGGTCGGAGCCAACACCACCTACATCTACATCCGCGGCGAGTACACCAAGGCGGCCGCCGATCCTCGAGGCCGCGATCCGCGACGCCTACGACAGCGGCGTCCTCGGGACGAACGTGATGGGCAGCGGCTTCCGCCACGACATGGTCGTCCACCGCGGCGCCGGGGCCTACATCTGCGGCGAAGAGACCGGGATGCTCGAGTCGCTCGAAGGCAAGCGCGGCCAGCCGCGCGTCAAGCCGCCGTTCCCGGCCGTGGTCGGAGCGTTCGGCTGCCCGACCGTGATCAACAACGTCGAGACGCTCTGCTGCGCGACGCACATCCTCCTGCGCGGCGCCGACTGGTTCAAGGCGATCGGCACCGACGAGCGCAACACCGGGCCGAAGCTCTACGCCATCTCCGGCCACGTCGAGCGTCCCGGCACCTACGAGTACCCGATCGGCGTCCCGTTCCAGACCCTGCTCGACGGCTGCGGCGGCATGTACCGCGGCCGCGAGCTGAAGGCCTTCATTCCGGGCGGGGCCTCGGCGCCGATGATGAAGGCCGCGGACCGCGAGATCCGGATGGACTTCGACACCCTGGCCAAGGCCGGCAGCATGCTCGGCTCGGCGGCGGTGATCGTCATGGACGACACCACCTGCATGGTCCGCGCGACGCTGCGTCTCGCCAAGTTCTTCGCCCACGAATCGTGCGGCCAGTGCACGCCCTGCCGCGAGGGCACGAACTGGATGAAGATCCTGCTGCAGCGGATCGCACAGCGGCCAGGGAGCCGGAGGCCGACCTCGACCTCCTCGCCCGCGTGGTTCCGAACGTCGGCGGGATCTCGCTCTGCGCCCTGGGCGACGCCGCCCAGGGGCCGGTGCGCTCGCTGGTCGACAAATGGAGCGACGAGATCCGTGAAAACCTGCGCGCCGGGCGGTATCCGACCCCGGCGCCGCGCTACTTCGACCAGGGAGCCGCCGCCTGATGCCTACCTTGACCATCGACGGACGCACGGTCGAGGTGCCGGCCGGGACCAACCTGATCGAAGCCGGACTCAAGGTCGGAGTCCAGATCCCCCACTACTGCTATCACCCGCGCCTCTCGGTCGTCGGCCAGTGCCGCATGTGCATGGTCGAGATCGAAGGCATGGGCAAGCTCCAGGCGGCCTGCTCCACCCAGGTGATGAAGGACGGCATGGTCGTCCGCACCACCTCGCCCGAACGCCGACGAGGCCCAGCGGGCGATCATGGAGTTCCTGCTCATCAACCATCCGCTGGACTGCCCGATCTGCGATCAGGCCGGCGAGTGCGGCCTGCAGGACTACTCCTACAAGCACGGCCAGGCCTTCTCCCGCTTCCGGTTCGAGGAGAAGCGCACCTATCCCGAGAAGGAGCGCATTCCGCTCGGGCCGACGGTGATGCTGAACATGAACCGCTGCATCCAGTGCACGCGGTGCATCCGCTTCACCGAGGAGATCGCCAAGACCAGCGAGCTCGGCTTCTTCGAGCGCGGCTCGCATGCCGAGATCGGCACCTTTCCGGGCAAGCCGCTCGACAACCCGCTCTCGACCTGCGTCGTCGACATCTGCCCGGTCGGCGCGCTCACCTCCACCCGCTTCCGCTTCGCCGAGCGCGTCTGGTACCTCGACAAGAACCCGTCGATCTGCACCGGTTGCGACGTCGGCTGCAACATCACTCTCGAGCACAAGCACGGGGCGATCAAGCGCTACAAGCCGCGCCAGAACCCGGAGGTCAACGACTTCTGGATGTGCGACTTCGGGCGCTCGACCCACGAGCGCTACCGCGAGCTGCCCCGCCTCGCCTTCCCGCAGATCCGCCGCAACGGCGAGCTCGCGGCGACCGGCTGGAAGGAGGCCATCGACCACGTCGCCCACAATCTGCGCTCGCGCCGCAGCGAAGGCGTCATCGCCTTTCTCGGCTCGGGGTTTCTGTCGACGGAAGAGGCCTTCCTGCTCGCCAAGATCGCCGCCTTCGTCGAGTCACCGCACCGCTCGATCTGGGTCGACAGCGGCCCGGCGCGGCACATTCCCAACCCGCAGGGAGGCATCGACCGGCCACGACGCGGCGCCGAACCGCCGCGGCGCCGAGCTTGCCGGGCTGGTTCCGGCCTCCGGCGCGGTGAGCAGCGAGGATCTCCTGCTCGAGGGAGCAGCCGTCAAGTGCGGAGCGATCTTCATCGCCGACAGCGATTTCGGGCGCGCCGCGCACGATCCCAAGGTCGTCGAGCGCCTGCGCGAGGCGAAGTTCCTGGCCGTGATGGGATGGGCGGACTCGCCGCTCGCCCGCGTCGCCGACGTCGTCCTGCCGGTCGCCACGCACGCCGAGCGCGCCGGCACGTTCGTCAATGTCGACTGGCGGGTGCAGCGCTTCGAGCAGGCCTTCGCGGCGCCGCCGCAGGTCCGGCCGGGCGTCGAGGCGCTCGCCGATCTGCTCTCGCGTTTCGATCCCAAGTGGTCGACGGTCACGCCCGCCGACGGTCTTCGATCTGATGGCCGAGGAGATTCCGGCCTTCGCGCGGTCTGCGCTACCGGGAGATCGCCGCCGAAGGCACCAAGCTCACGACGGTGCCCCCGCCGGCGCCGGCGCCGGCCGGGGCAGGAGCGTAACGCGCGTGGTCTTCACCCCGGCAGTCATCGCCGCCCTCGCCATGACCGGCCTGTGGCTCGTCGCGCTGATCAGCGTCACTCCGGTCCTGCTGTGGCTGGAACGCCGCGCTCCGGCTTTCATGCAGGACCGCCTCGGCCCGAACCGGCTGGGCCCCCTGGGGCTCTTTCAGGCCATCGCCGACGTCCTCAAGTTCATCTTCAAGGAGGACCTGAATCCGGCCGGCGCCGACAAGTTCCTCTTCGTCCTCGCGCCGACGATCGGCTTCGTCGCCTCCTTGCTGACCTATCTCGTCCTCCCCTTCGGACCTGAAGTCACCGTGGCCGGACACACGTTCCCACTGGTGGTGATCGACTCGGACGCCGGGATGCTGATGTTCCTGGCGCTCGCGAGCCTCGGGGTCTACGGCCTCGTCCTCGCCGGCTACAGCTCGAACAACAAATGGTCACTGATGGGCGGCATCCGGGCTTCGGCCCAGATGGTGAGCTACGAGCTGGCGCTGACCGTCGCGGTCCTCGCGGCGCTCGTGCCGGCCGGCTCGCTGAACCTCTCGCGCGTCGTCGACCACCAGATCGCGGGCTCGCTGCTCGGGTTCCTGCCGGCGTGGAACGTCTTCACCCAGCCGCTCGGCTTCCTGGTCTTCCTGGTCGCCGCTTTCGCGGAGACCAACCGGACGCCGTTCGACCTGCCAGAGGCCGAATCCGAGCTGGTCGCCGGCTACCACACCGAGTATGGCGGCCTGCGCATGGCGCTGTTCTACATGGGCGAGTACCAGTCGATGGCGATCCTCTCGGCTCTCGGCTCGACGCTCTATTTCGGCGGCTGGTCGCTCCCCGGCGTCGACGCGGCCGCCGCCGGGGCATGGATCGCGGGCCTGCCGGTGGTCGGAGCACTTCTCGGCCCCGGACTCGGCACGGCGCTCTTCGGTTTCTCGGTGCTGGGCCTGAAGACCTACATCGCCCTCTTCTGCTTCATCTGGGTGCGCTGGAGTTTCCCGCGCTTTCGTTACGACCAGCTCATGCGGCTGGGATGGAAGGTGCTTCTGCCTCTCGCGCTGGTCAACTTCGTCGTCGTGGCCGCGCTCGCCGTAGCCGGGAAGATCTGACGATGCTGCTGACCGTGTTCGTTTTTCTTGGCAATCGCGGCGGTCGGCTCGGCGGCGGTGGTCGTTCTGCATCGCAATCCGGTCGTCTCCACGATGAGCCTGGTGGTGACACTCGTAGCCACGGCCGGGCTCTTCATCATGCTCGGGTCGCCCTTCCTCGCGGCGCTCCAGATCCTCCTCTACACCGGGGCGATTCTGGTCCTCTTCCTGTTCGTCATCATGCTGCTCAACGTGCAGCGCGAGCGCACGACGGCCACCAGGATGAGCGGCATGATCGTTGGCGCCGGGATCTGCGCCGTCGTCTTCGCGGGTGTGCTCGTCAGGCTCTTCTGGGCCGCCTACTCCGGCGCGGTCGTCAGGCCGCTCGAAGCCGAGTCGGTCTCGCTGGTCGTCATCGCACGCGAGCTCTTCAGTACCTACATCCTGCCTTTCGAGATGATCGGCCTCCTGCTGCTCGTGGCGGTCGTCGCGGCAAGTTGGGTCGCCCAGAAGGCGGAGCCCGGCGAGTTGGCGGCGAGTCCCGACGTCCTCGCTGAAGCCGCTGAACCCGTTGCACCCGCCGAAGGCGTCGGCACCGCGAAACAGGGAGAGCCGCGATGACGATCCCCATCGTCTGGTACCTGGTGCTCGCCGCGGTGCTTTTCTGCATCGGCGCGTTCGGTGCCCTCACCCGCCGCAGCGGCATCGCGATCTTCCTGTCGATCGAGCTCATGCTGAACGCCGCCAATCTGACGCTCGTCGCCTATTCGCGCATACATGGCAACAGCGCCGGACAGATGTTCGTCTTCTTCGCGCTGGCCGTCGCCGCGGCCGAAGCCGCCGTAGGACTGGGGCTCTTCATCAGCATCTACCGCCTGCGACATACGATCGACATCAATCGTCTGAATCGACTCCGATGGTGAGACGATGAGAGCCCTCGACTATCTGTGGCTGATTCCGGCGCTGCCCTTTCTCGGAGCAGCCGTCAACGGGCTCCTGGTCAGGAACCGCCACAAGGCGCTGGCGACCGCGATCGGAGTCGGGGCTCCCGGGCTCTCGCTGCATCGTGGCGCTCGCCTGCCTGGCGGAGTTCCTGGCTCGCCCTGGTTTCGCGCCCTTCGAACAGCTGGTCTATCCCTGGACCGCCGGCTCGCTGAAGATCGACATCGCCTTCCTGCTCGACCCGCTCTCGGCCGTCATGCTCTTCGTCGTGACGTTCGTGGGTTTCCTGATCCACGTCTACTCAGTCGGCTACATGGCTCACGAGCCGGGCTATCGCCGGTATTTCTCCTACCTGAACCTCTTCATGGGCGCCATGCTGCTCCTCGTTCTCGGGGACAACTTCCTGGTGATGTTCGTCGGGTGGGAGGGCGTCGGCCTGTGCTCCTATCTGCTCATCGGCTTCTATTTCGATCAGGATTTTCCGCCGCAGGCCGGACGCAAGGCGTTCATCGTCAACCGCATCGGCGACTTCGCCTTCCTGCTCGGCCTGTTCGCCATCTTCGCCCACTTCGGCACCCTCTACTTCAAGGGCGTCAACACGGCGATCCTCGCGGACCTCGGCGCCGCTCGAGGCGCCCTTCGCCTCTGGACTGTCGCTGGCGAGCTTCATCGCCCTCTGCCTGTTCGTCGGCGCGATGGGCAAGAGCGCCCAGATCCCGCTCTATGTCTGGCTTCCGGACGCGATGGCCGGCCCGACTCCCGTCTCGGCCCTCATCCATGCCGCGACGATGGTGACCGCCGGCGTCTACATGGTCGTCCGGACCAACCTCATCTATCAACTGGCGCCGTCGCATCTCGGTGTTCGTCGCCATCATCGGCGCGGCCACGGCGATCTTCGCCGCCACCATCGGCATCGCGCAGAACGACATCAAGAAGGTCCTCGCCTACTCGACCGTCTCGCAGCTCGGCTACATGTTCCTGGCTGCCGGCGTCGGGGCCTACGTCGCGGCGATCTTCCATCTCGCGACGCACGCCTTCTTCAAGGCACTGCTCTTCCTCGGCTCCGGCTCGGTGATCCACGCCATGGGCGGCGAGCAGGACATGCGCAAGATGGGGGGCCTGCGCAAGCAGCTGCCGTGGACCTACCGCACCTTCCTCGTCGGAACGCTCGCCATCTCCGGCGTTCCGCTGCTCGCCGGCTTCTTCAGCAAGGACGCCATCCTCGCCGGCGCCTTCGAGAAGTCGCCCGTGCTGTGGATCATCGGCCTCGCTGACCGCGGCGCTGACGGCCTGCTACATGCTCCGGGTGGTCTTCCTGACTTTCTTCGGCAAGTTCCGCGGCACCCACGAGCAGGAGCACCATCTCCACGAGTCGCCGGGCGTCATGGTCGTGCCGCTGGTCATCCTCGCTGTCGGGCGCGGCTTTCGCCGGCTATGCCGGCAAGATCCCCTTCACCCATTTCGACTGGCTGGGCGGCTTCCTGTCGCTCGGTCATCGTCGCCATTCCGGGGCACGAGGCGCACGCCGCGCATCACGGACTCGGCCTCGAAGCGATGCTCGTCGGCGCCTCGATCGCGGCTGCCGCCGCCGGCCTCGGGCTCGCCTGGTGGCTCTGGGGGCGCAATCGCGGCACCGCTGCCGACGAGCATGCTGGCGCGGCGGGCACCGCGGCCTCTACCGTCTGGTCGAGAACAAGTACTTCGTCGACGAGATCTACGACCGCTTCGTGGTTCGGCCACTGCGCGCGACTGGCGCGCTTCTGCTGGAAGGTCATCGACTCCGTATTCATCGACGGCGGTCTCCATGTGCTGGCCTTCATCACCGAGCTCGCCGGTGACCTCGGACGCTTCTCCACCACGGGCAACGTCCGCCAGTACGCGCTCTACTTCTTTGCCGGAGTGCTCGTTCTCTTCTGGTGGATGATCTTCTGATGATGCAATGAGCTGCTCGACCTGCTCCTCGGCGACACGATCACCCGCCTCGTCTTCTTCCCGAGTCTCGCGGCGCTGCCGCTGCTCTTCCTCGGTCGCGCGAGCGCACCGCACAGTCAAGCTCTACGCCCTTGTTCGTCGCGCTCGTCGAGCTCGCGCTGATCGCGCTCTTCACCGCCTCCCACTGGGGCGGGGGCACCATGGTGGCGCGGGACGCCACCCTGACCTGGCTCGACTTCGGATCCCTGCGGGTGCTCTACGAGGTCGGGGTGGACGGCATCTCGCTGCCGCTCGTCCTGCTGACCGGACTCCTCCTGCCGCTGGTCATCCTCGGCTCCTGGAAGGGGATCACGAAACACTGGACCGGTTTCGCCGCCTCGATGCTCCTCCTCACCACCGGCATGCTGGGCGCTCTCGTCGCGCTCGACCTGCTCGTCTTCTACGTCTTCTGGGAAGTCATGCTGATCCCGATGTACCTGATCATCGGCATCTGGGGCGGCGACCGCCGGGTCTACGCCGCGGTGAAGTTCTTCCTGTTCACGATGGCGGGCAGCCTGCTCATGCTGCTCGGCATCCTGTGGATGGCGTGGACCTACGGCAAGCTCACCGGAGTCTGGAGCTTCCGCTACGAGGATCTGCTGCAGCTCCAGTTCCCGCTCGACCAGCAGCTCTGGCTCTTCGCCGCCTTCGCGCTGGCGTTCGCGATCAAGGTCCCGATGTTCCCGTTCCACACCTGGCTCCCGGACGCCCATGTGGAGGCCCCGACCGGCGGCTCGGTGATCCTGGCCGGCGTCCTGCTCAAGCTCGGAACCTACGGTTTCCTGCGCTTCGCGATCCCGTTCTTCCCGCAGGCGGCGACGCAACTCGCCCCTGGGTCGTCGGCCTGGCTCTCGTCGGAATCGTCTACGGCGCCCTGGTCGCCTGGGCGCAGGTCGACATGAAGAAGCTGGTCGCCTACTCCTCGATCGCCCATCTCGGATTCGTCATGCTGGGACTCTTCGCCTTCAACGAGATCGCCTGGCAGGGCGCGCTGCTGCAGATGGTCAATCACGGACTCTCGACCGGCGCCCTCTTCCTTCTCGTCGGCATGCTCTACGACCGCCGCCACACCAAGAAGTTCGAGGAGTTCGGCGGCCTGGCGAAGACGATTCCCTGGTTCGCGTTCATGCTCGTGTTCGCCACTCTGGCGTCGGTCGGCCTGCCGGCGCTCAACGGCTTCGTCGGCGAGTTCATGATCCTGATCGGCGCCTGGCAAGGCGGACTCCGCTGGGCGACCGGCATCGCGACCTTCGGGGTGGTCCTCGCGGCGGTCTACCTGCTCAAGATGCTCCAGGAGACGATCTGGGGACCGATTCGCAAGGACGAGAACCGGTCGCTCAAGGACCTCAGTCTGCGCGAAGTCGCGACGCTCCTGCCGCTCTGCATCCTGATGCTCTGGATCGGGGTCGCTCCGGAAGCGGTTCCTCGCGCCGAGCCGACCGGCGTTGACCTCGGTTCTCGCCACCTATCGCGCCCAGATGTCGGCCGGTGCACCCGAGGCCGTGACGCTCTCGCCGGCGATCCTGACCGCCACTCCGGCCCCGACCTTCGTCGCCGGCAGCCCGGCGGCGGGAAGCGGGGGCGTCGCGATGAACCCCATCTTCGCGTTGGCCCAGGCGGATTGGCTCTCGCTCCTGCCCGAGCTCGTGCTCACCGGAGTGGCTTCGGTCATCCTCCTTCTGGAGGCTTTCACGCCGCGCCTGCGTCCGGCGTTCAACGGCCTGGCGCTCGCCGGTGTGGCGGCGGCCTCGGTGATCCTCGCGCAGCAGCCGACGGGACTGTTCTTCCACGGCCTGATCGAGTCGACCGCGCTGACCGGCGCCTTCTCCCAGACCATCCTTCTGGCGACCGCGATCGGCCTGCTCTCCGCCCAGGGTTACCTCAAGCGCGAACGCCTCCTGTTCGGCGAGTACCCGGCGCTGCTCCTGTGGTGCAGCACGGGCCTCCTGCTGCTGGTCCGCGGCGTCGAGCTGGTGACGATCTTCGTGGCCCTCGAGCTGCTCTCGGTGGCGCTCTACGGTCTGGCGGCATTCCACCGGCGCGGAGTCGGTTTCGTCCGAGGCCGCGATCAAGTACTTCCTGATGGGCGCGCTGGTGAGCTCCTTCGTTCTCTACGGCGCCGCGCTGGTCTACGGCGAAACCGGCTCGACGACCATCACCGGGATCTCCGCCGCGCTCGCGGCCGGCTACCGGCTCCCCCGGCCTGATCTTCCTCGGCTTCCTGCTGCTCATCTGCGGCTTCGGCTTCAAGCTCGGCCTGGTGCCGTTCCACGCCTGGGCGCCCGACGTCTACCAGGGCGCGCCCTCGCCGTTCGTCGCCTTCCTCTCGGTGGCGCCGAAGGCCGCTTCCGCGGTCGTCCTCGCCCGCCTCGTCATGCTCGTGACGTCGGCGCCCACTGCAGGCGACTGGACGAAGCTGGTGAGCGTCCTCGCCATCGCTTCGATGCTGGTGGGCAATCTCTTCGCGCTGGCGCAGCGCGACATCAAGCGCATGCTGGCCTACTCCGGAATCGCCCACATGGGCTATCTGCTGATCCCGCTGGCCTCGCCCGGTCGAGTCGAGCTGGCGGCCGATGCTCGTCTATCTCGTCTCCTACACCCTGATGAACGGCGGCGCGTTCGTGCTCGTTTCGATGCTCTACGCCAAGCCCGGCGAGCAGCACGCGATCGCCAACCTCTCCGGCTGGGCCTTCCGCTTCCCCGTCGCGGCCGCCTGCATGGCGGTCTGCATGCTCTCCCTGGGCGGGCATTCCGCCGACCGCGGGATTCGTCGCGCAAGTACCTGGTCTTCGCCCATGCGATCCAGCACGGGAACCTGGGGCTCGCGCTGGTCGGCATCTTCGCCAGCCTCATCGGCGTGGTCTTCTACCTGCGCGTCATCTACATGCTCTACATGCGCGACGAGATCGCGAGCCCCGGCGCCTGAAGCTCGATTTCAGCGGCCAGCTGGCAGCGGTGCTCGCCGCCGCGGGAACGCTCGTCCTGGGCGTCTTCCCGGGTCCCTTCCTCGCCTGGCTCGAAGTCGGCGCTCGCCAGTCTCTGATCCGCTCCACTCCTCTGTCCCCCGGGGCGGCGAGAGAGCGCTGGTCCCATCCCGTTCCGGCACCCAGCGGGAACGCTCCACAGCCGCTTTTCCGCCGGGGAGCTATACTCCGCCGCGGGAGTGCAGCCATGAGAGCAGCCCGCAGCCCATCCTGAAGCGCCAGGCCGGTTTCACGCTGATCGAGACGCTCATCGTGGTCGCCGTCATCGGGATCCTCGTCCTCATCTCCGCGCCGGCTTTCCTCAAGCATGATGAATCGCTTCAAGCTCACCGGCACGACCCGCGAGCTCGCTTCGCTGATGCAGGCGGCGCGGATGAAGCGATCAAGCTGAACGCTCCGGCGCAGGTCAACTACGACGCCACGTCGAACAGCTTCATCGCCTTCGTCGACCTCGATCGCGACAACGTGCAGAGCGCCGCCGACCGGGTCCTCGGCGCGAAGCGTCATTGCCGCGCAAGGTCGAGTTCTGGGGCCAGGCGACGGCGCGGCGAATGGCGCGAATGCCATCGACGGCTGGGACGACGCTCCCACCGTGCGCCTCGGACCGATCTTCGCTCCGAACGGCTCGGTGGACCGTGTCGGCGCCTTCCGGCTGAAGGACACCAACGACAACTTCCTCGAAGTCCGCGATAGAGACCCCGGCTACCGGCAGGATCGTGCTGAAGAAGTACTTTCCGGCCGACAACGCCTTCTTCCTCAACGGCGAAGCCGACCACAAGTGGGACTGGTACTGACCGAGCACCGGTCGGCGGACTCCCGACCCGCACCCCTTCACCGCGCCACCCTTCAGGACTCCGTCTTGCCATAGAAGGCCAGTGCGGATTCGCCATAGTCGGCGGGAGTCCATTCGCACCAGGTCTCCGGCTCGAAGCCGGCAGAGAGGAGCGAGCGCTGTGCTCGATCGTGAGCAAGCCCCCGGGGCGCAGGAGCAGCGCACAGGCGGCGAGAAATCCGGCGTCCGGCAGCCACGAATAGGGCGGGTCGGCGAAGACGAGATCGAACCTCGCCGCCTGCCGCGTGAGCTCGGCAATCGCCCGTTCGGCGGGTAACACCAGCAGGCGATAGCTCCCCGGCGGGAAGCAGCGCCATGTTGCGCTCAGGGCCGCAACCACCGACCGGTTGGACTCGACCAGCGTCGTCGACAAGGCGCCGCGGCTGATCGCTTCGATCGCCACCGCGCCGCTGCCGGCGAAGAGGTCGAGCAGCGTCGCCTCGGCGAGGCGCTCGCCCCAGATCGAGAACAGGGCCTCCCTCACCTTCTGCTCGGTAGGGCGAATTCCAGGCGGCACTTCGAGCTTGCGTCCCTTCATCGCCCCGCTGGCGACGCGGATTCCCGGCGATTTCACGTCGCCGGTCCGCGGCGCAGCGATGCGCACGAACTGGCGGCGGAGCTCGTCGATGGTGAGGTACATGCTGAGCGGCTGAACCTTCCCCCGCACCTCGATGCCCCGGCCGTCCGCGGTCCGGCCGACGACCTCAAACTCGATCTCGTCGACCCGCAGGAGCAGATCTCCGGCCCGCGGCACGTAGTCCGCAGGCAGGCCCCCTGCCATCGGCGATTCGAGGGCGCGCTGGGCGAGCTCCTCGGCGATGCGCAACAGATCCGCCAACCCCAGCGGATGGGTGTCGAGGCGGCCGTAGCGGAACCGCCTGGCCGCGCGCTCCGGGCAGGCTGAGCGCGAGCTCGCAACGCTCGATCCATTCACCGGCGACCCCGCCCGGCGTCTCCTTGACCTCGGACAGATTCGCGGCTGCGAGCCGGCGGACGTAGGCGTCGACCTCGTCCCGGCCGACCTCCGCCAGGCGCATCGACTGGCGCTCGTCCTGCCACTCGCGTAAGCGGATCGTGCCGTTGCGCGAACAGCGTCACTTCGTTGCGACCCAGACGGTTGGAACAGTCGCGACGCAGTGAGCTCGGTCGAGGCGTCGTCGGCCGGGAGCGTTGCCGGCCCGGCGATGGTCAGGATCCAGGCGGTTGCCCAGATACCCGGATCGCCTCACGGCGCTCTCCGGCCGCTCCTCCCCGCGACCGGTCTCGCGAGCGCGAAAGCGAGCTCGCCTTCGGCACCGATTCGCCCGTCCAGCTTCGCTTCCAGGGTGAGCTCGAGGGCGTCGGCCGAGCGCCGGACCGGCGGCGAAGCCAGCCGCGATCAGATCCCGGCCGCCGATCTCGAGCCGCACCGATCGCAGCTCGCCGCATTCGCGGCGAACCCAGGAGGACGCTGCGTCATCCAGCGTCGCCAGGACGGCGAGCTCCTCGTCGCTCGACCCACCGAGAAGCGCGTGGACGCTGCTCGGCCGGACCTCCGCCGAGAGCCGGGCAAGCGCCTCCCGCACCCGGTCCGGGCCACTGGCGACCAGGCGCGCGCTCGTCGCCCTGCAGCGCAAGCCGGAGCGACAGTCGCCCCCGATCCTCCGCCGGGAGGTCGAAGGCAAGGCACAGGAGCGCCAGACGAAACGCCGCCACTGCGCCGCCCAGGAGGGGCGTCGGCGAGGGCGACGGCGGGAAACCGCTCGTCGAACTCTCGAAGCGCGGTGTCGAAGCGGTCCGCAGCGCCGCCGATCTGCGCCAGGCGGCGATCGATCGCCTCGAGCAGGCGCAGCTCGCCCAACCGGCGAAGCACCCGGGAGGCGCTCGCTGGACGGCCGAGCGCCCGGCGCAACGCCTCGCCCAGGCGTGCCGGCGAGAGGCGCGCCAGGCAACCGCTGGCGCGGGCCGCCTCGGCCTCCGCCAGGGTCGTCGGCGCAAGCTCGAAGGCGAACCGGGCCGCGAACTCCAGGCCGCGCAGGATCCGCGTCGGGTCGTCGCTGAAACGAATCCGGATGCAGCGCCCGCAGCCGGCGCGCCGCCAGATCCGCGAGACCGTCGCAGGGATCGATCAGGCGCTCGCCGAATCCGGGTGCCAGCGGTATCGCCAGGCAGTTGATGGTGAAGTCGCGGCGCTCGAGATCGCTCTCGATCGTCCCCGGCGCGACTACAGGCAGACTCGCGGGCGCGGGATAAGACTCGGTTCTCGCCCGCGCCAGGTCGATTCGGACGCCTCCCGGAGCGGCGGATCTCGGCGGTCATGAAATGGGGATGCCGACGCAGCTCGCCGCCGAGCGCCTCCGCCAGGCGCGACGCGAAGGGCTCGATATCGCCGTCGACGACGAGATCGATATCGAGCTCGCTGGCTCCGAGCCAGAGATCGCGCACTCCGCCCCCGACCCAGTAGAGGTCGCAGCCGGCACCCGGCGCGAGCTCGGCGGCGTTGCGCAAGAGCGCCAACCGCGAGGCTGGCAGGGCGCGGAACCGGCGGAGGATCTCCTGTGCCGTCGCGGAATCGGCGGTGGGGAGCGCGCGGGAGCCCGGAAGTGGGAACCGCCGACGGGTCCGAAACAGGCCGCATGCTGGTCGCCGATTGTACCGCCGCTCAGACTCCGAGGCGGTGAACCCGGCCGGCGCCGACGATGCCTTCGATCGCCGAGAGCAGGGCCGGCGTCGCGTCGACACGAAACCGCTCCTGCGGAGCGATCCGCACCAGCTCGTCGTCGAGCCGGATCTCGAACTCCACCGCCGTCTCGCCGGGATGGTCGGCGAGAACGTCTCGCAGCCGGAGCATCTCGGTCTGCGGCAGCGCGCGATCGAGCGAGACCCGGAGCCCCGGAAACCAGCTTCTCCACCGCCCTCGCCAGCGGCGTCATCTCCTCGGCGGTCATTTCGTTTTCCGCGCCGCGCTCGCGCACCTGTCCCTTGACGATGACCGCTGCATCCTCCACGAGGAGCGCATCGTAACGCTGCAGCTGATCGGCGAAGAGCGTCACCGGAAGCGCTCCGGTCAAGGTCCTCGAGAACGAAGCGCCCCATCACCCGGCCGGCGTTCGGTCCGCTCTTGATCTTGGTACGCGTGATCCGGGTCACCAGTCCGCCCACAGTGGCGGATCCCTGGAAGCCACCGCGCAGCTGGTCGGCGGTGTGGGTCACCAGCCGCTTCAGGTGGCTCTCGAACTCGACCAGCGGATTCCCCGAGAGGTAGAAGCCGAGGGCCTCCTTCTCCAGCCGCAGGCGCTCGCTCTCCGTCCAGGCGGGGATCGTCGACGCCGGCTCGGCTCGGCAGGGTGCTGGCGCTGCCCGACCCGAAGAGGTTGCTCTGCCCGGCTTCGATCTCCCGGCGTCGGCGCGCTGCCTGCTCGGCGAGGCCGGCGAGCGCGCCGGCGAGCGCCGCGCGGTGCGCCTCCCAGCGAGTCGCAGGCGCCCGACTTGACCAGGGCGTCGAAGACCTTCTGGTTGACCGCCTGGCGGTCCACCTCGAGCAGCAAGATGGGCGAGGCTCCTGAAGCTCCCCTGGGCCCGGCGGGCAGCGAGCACCGCCTCGCCGGCGCTCTCGCCGACGCCCTTGATCGCGCCGAGGCCGAAGCGGATCGCGTTCGCCGACGACCGAGAAGGTCCATTCGCTCTCGTTGACGTCGGGCGGCAGGATCGCGATGCCCATCTCGCGGCTCTCGCTGATGTACTTGACGATCTCGTCGGTGGAGCCCATCTCGCAGGAGAGCATCGCCGCCATGAACGCCACCGGGTAGTGCGCCTTCAGGTAGGCGGTCTTGTAGGCGAGCATGGCGTAGGCGACGCTGTGGCTCTTGTTGAAGCCGTAGCCCGCGAACGGCTCGATGTACTCCCAGAGCTCCTCGGCCTTCTTCTTCGCGAATCCCCGCGCGGCCGCGCCGGCGACGAACTTCTCGCTTCTGCTTCGCCATCGCCACCGGGTCCTTCTTGCCCATCGCCTTGCGCAGCACGTCCGCCTCGACCCATGGTGAAGCCGCCGATCGTCACGGCGATCTGCATCACCTGCTCCTGGTAGGCGATGACACCGAAGGTCTCTTCCAGGATCGGCTTGGTCTCCGGCAGGATGTAGACGCACCTTCTTCTTGCCCAGCTTGCGCTGGATGAACTCCTCCACCATGCCCACCGACAGCGCGCCCGGGCGGTAGAGGGCGTTGAACGCCGCGAGCTCCTCGAACCTCGAAGGCTGGGCGCGCCGGAGCATGTCGCGCATGCCGCTGGACTCGAACTGGAAGATGCCGTTCGTCCGCCCGTCGCAGAAGAGCCGGAAGACCTCGGGGTCGTCCAGCGGCACCGCGTCGAGATCGAGGTCGATGCCCTGCAACTTGAGCGTGCGCAGCGTGTCGTCGACGACCGTCACGGTCTTCAGGCCCAGGAAGTCCATCTTGAGCAGCCCGAGGCGCTCGACCGCCTTCATGTCCCACTGCGTCGTGATTTCGTCGCGGCTGGTCTTGTAGAGCGGGACGAGCTCGTCGATCGGCACCGGCGTGATGACCACGCCGGCGGCGTGCACCGAGGCGTGGCGGGTCAGGCCCTCGAGGCGGCTGCCCGATGTCGACGACCTCCCTGATCTCGGGATCCTTGGCGACCTCGGCTGACGAGGCTGTCGACGGAACGCGCCGCCTCGGCCAGCGACTTGGTCATGTCCGGGAGCATTTTCGCCACCCGGTCCATCTTGGCGAACGGCAGGCCGAGCACCCGGCCGACGTCGCGCAGCACGCCCTTGGCGGCGAGCGTTCCGAAGGTGATGATCTGCGCCACGCGGTCGCGGC
Organism: Thermoanaerobaculia bacterium; assembly: GCA_963719555.1. Lineage (GTDB taxonomy): Bacteria > Acidobacteriota > Thermoanaerobaculia > Multivoradales > JAGPDF01 > JAGPDF01. The sequence continues at coordinate 43,737 of CAVRCL010000003.1, forward strand.
CGTACTTCTCGTTGACGTACTGGATGACCTCGCCCCGCCGGCGCATGCAGAAGTCGATGTCGATGTCGGGCATGCTGACGCGCTCCGGATTGAGGAAGCGCTCGAAGAGCAGGTCGTACTTCATCGGATCGATGTCGGTGATGCGCAGGGCGAAGGAAACCAGCGAACCGGCGGCCGAGCCGCGGCCCGGGCCCGACCGGGATGCCGCTCTCGCGCGCGAAGCGGATGAAGTCCCAGACGATCATGAAGTAGCCCGGGAATCCCATTCGCTTGATGACCGCGATCTCGAACTTGAGACGCTCGCGATAGAGGTCCATCGAGTACCGGGAGTCGATCGTGCCCCGGCGCGCCATCTCCTCGAAGCGCTCCTCGAGCCCCGCCATCGCGCCGATCGCTCGAAGAAGGTGTCGATCGACTCCCCCGGCGGCAGCGGGAAGGCCGGGCAGGTGGAACGTCCCCGATGGGATCTCCACGTTGCAGCGTTCGGCGATCGCCACGGTGTTCTCGAGCGCCTGGCCGTCGTCGGGAAAGAGCGCCGCGAGCTCGTCCCCCGACTTCAGGTAGAACTGGTCCGAGGCGTACTTGAGCCGGTCCGCGATCGGAGCGCGCGCGCTGCGTGCCGATGCAGAGCAGGACGTCGTGGGCCACCGAGTCGCTCTGGCGGAGGTAGTGGCAGTCGTTGGTGACCACCAGCCCAAGGCCGAGCTTCCTCGACATCCTGCGCAGGACTTCGTTGGCGGCGCGCTGCTCCGGAATGCCGTGGTCCTGGAGCTCGAGGAAGAAGTTCTCCGGACCCGAGAATCTCGCGTACTCGCGCGCCCGCGCTTCGGCCTCGGCCTCGCGATTGCTGCAGGATCCGCTCGTTGATCTCGCCCTTGAGGCAGGCCGAGAGCCCGATCAGCCCTTCGCTGAACTCGCGCAGCGACTCGTGGTCGATGCGCGGCTTGTAGTAGAAACCCTGCGAGGTACGAGCGCGTGGTCAGCTTGATGAGGTTCTGGTAGCCGGTCTGGTTCGCGGGCGAGGAGCACGAGGTGATTGCTGCTGCCGCGGGCCGGATTGCGGTCCGTGAGGCTTCCTTGCGCGACGTAGGCCTCGATGCCGATGATCGGCTTGATCCCGGCCTTCTTGGCCTTGTCGTGAACTCGATGGCGCCGAAGAGGTTGCCGTGATCGGTCAGGCTGATGCGCCGGCATGCCGGCGGCGGCGGCGGCCTGGATCACGTCGTCCAGCCGATTGGCGCCGTCGAGCAGGCTGTACTGGCTGTGGAGGTGAAGGTGGACGAAGTCGGTCATGCCAGGGCGGTCAGGTCAGCTCGCGGTGCGCGGCCATGCGGTTCGCGCCGGTAGAATGTACTCGATTCCGGACCCGATCGTGAGGGCGGCGACCAGAAAGACGAGAACAGCGCGCGAGGTCTCGAACACGGCGACTCCGGCTGGAGAGCAGGACGCCGAGGATCGTCAGCAGCTGGGCCGCCGTGTTGATCTTGCTCAAGGGCGAGGGCTGGAAAGCGCGAGATCCCCACCGCGAGGTGCAGGACCAGCGCGACCACCACGATGACCACGTCGCGGGTGATCACCAGCGCCGTCACCCAGGCCGGGATCACCAGGCCCGGTGCGCAGGTTGGGGATCGCCAGCATGACGTAGGCGGTCACCAGCAGCAGCTTGTCGGCGAGCGGGTCCAGGTAGGCGCCCGAGCGCCGATTGCTGATGCCAGAATCGGGCGATGAACCCGTCCAGGGCATCGGTGACGCCGGCGATCGCGAAGATCCACAGGGCCTGCGTGGCGTCGCCGTCGAGGACCGCGATCACGAACCACGGGATGAGCCCCATGCGCAGGATCGAAAGCAGATTCGGGATGGTCAGATTCATGCGTCCTCCAGGCGATCGAGCGCCCGGCGCAGCATCTCGATGGCTTCGCTTCCCGACAAGCCGGCATCGGCCTGGCAGAGGAGCGGATCCTCGAACAGTCCGCAGGCCACTCCCGCACTGCAAAGCGCATCTCGGCCGCCGCGCGCGGCGAAAACTGGCACCGCCCCGCAGATCGCATCGCTCGCGACCAGCCGAAGCAGCGCCGCAACCGCGTCGGCGCGGCGCAGCCGGAGCATTCGGCGAGAAGCGATGCATGGTCTCGTCGATCGCCATCAGGCCGAGGTTGGCCACCCGCGCGATCTCGTCGCGGGAGGGGTGGTCGACGATATCCGAAGCGATCTGGGCCGCTCCCGGCCGCGCCGTCCGGATCTGCGGCACCATCCAGTAGAGCAACACCGCGAAGTCGGCTGCGGGTCAGCGCGACCTTGTCGCGCAGACCGCGGACCTGTTCGGGCGAATTGAGCAGCCGCCAGGCGAATTTCGCGCGCGCCAGCTCGGTCTCCAGGGCGGGATCGGCCGGCGCCGCCGCGGCGAGGGCCTCGATCAGCGCCAGCCCGGTCCGCGGGTCACCGACCAGCAGCTCGAGCTGGCCGCGCCTGAGGCCGAGGGCCGAGTCTTCGGGTCGCGCAGGCCTGGAGTGCCTTGACCGCCGCCAGCTCGGCGCGCGGATCATCGGCGACCCCGGCCATCTCCATCGCGACCGCAAGGCGGCCTCGGAGTTCGGCCAGAAACGATCCAGCATGGAGAGATGCCAGGCGGCGGCCTCTCTGCCGACCGGTACGCAAGGCTCGGAGAAGCGGTTGCGCAGCGACTTCCTGGGCGCGCGGTCGAAATCGCCCGGGCGCGTTCGGCGGCGGTCGTCCGAGCGGCCGGCGGCCGCCTGTAGGCCACGAAGGCCTCCGGGCAGCTCGCCTAGTCTCCTCCTGGCGCGCCTGCCGAGCGCGAGCGCCAGCGGCAGGCAGTCCGGTGCCGCAGCAGCGAACGGCTGCAGAGGCTCGCGGCCTCGCGCGGCTTCGCACGCGACGAGCAGCGCCTCGCCACGCAGGGTCTGCGCCGGCAGCAGCGCCGGATCGCGCGCGATCGCCTCGTCGGCGGCGCGCAAGCGCGGCCGCCGCGTCGCCCGACCGTATGAAGCTCGCGGTAGGCACGCTGCAGCTCGCTCGCGGCGCCCTCGTCGAGGCCCGCCGCGCAATCGACGGTCGGATCGAGCAGGAACGGACGCAGGGCGGGATCGACCCCCGGGGCCGGCGCGGCGGTCTTCACGGGCGAGCAGGCGACCGCAACCGCCAGGCCGAGAAGCCCTGCCGCCGCGAATCGGCATCGGAACCGCATGGTCGCTGGCGGCAGATCAGCCTTCGCCCGAGTGGGCGATGGTCGCGATGGCGTGCTTGTAGACCATGACCTCGCGCCCCGCGATCTCGACGACGACCGCAAAGCGATCGAAGCGCCGGATCTTGCCTTCGAGTTGCTTGCCGGTGACGAGCTCGATGCTCATCGGCCGGCCGTCTTTCAGACTCTGGAAAAGGAAGCCGTCCTGGATGTTGATGCTCGGTTTGTTCATCCTACCCTCCGCCGCCCGGTGCACCGGTTGGCTCTGCGATTCCGGCGATCTTCTCCGGCTCACCACCTGCGACTGCAGGCATCTCCATCATGGACGTCAGGCACTCCCGGGTCTTGCGGGCGTCCCACCAGTCCATTCCCTCCTCTCGCCGGAACCAGGTTTCCTGGCGCTTGGCGAAACGCTTCGTCTGCGTGACCACCTTCTGCAGGGACTCTTCGAACCCGCCTGCGCCATCGAGGAACTCCACCCACTGCCGATAGCCGATTGCCTGAAACGCGGGCGAGTCGCGATCGACTCCTCCGGTGAGAAGCCCGCGCACCTCGTCGAGCCAACCCGCGTCCATCATCGCCCGCACCCTGGCAGCGATGGCATCGTACAGAACGCCGCGCGGAAGCGTCAATCCGACCTTGCGCATCACGACCGGCTCGGCACCGAAGGGTCGGCGGGCGATCCAGGAAGTGAGCGTTTCGCCGGTGGCGACCGCCACCTCGAGGGCGCGCAGAATGCGCTGTGTGTCGGCGTTGCCGAGCCGCGCCGCGGTTGCCGGGTCGAGACCCGCGAGCTCCGCATGGAGCGCCGCCAGACCCTTCGCCGCCAAGCGCTCGAGAAGCCGGCGCGCACCAGCGCATCGACCGGTGGCATCGGGGCGATTCCGGACCACAGCGCCCGCAGGTAGAGGCCGCTGCCACCGACGAGAATCGCCGCCGCTCGCGGGCGGCAATCTCCGCGAGCGCGCGCGCGCGCCCGCCGGGCGAACTCGCCGGCCGAGTAGCGCTCGCCGGGATCGAGGACGTCGACGAGGTGGTGCGGCACCCGCCGACGCTCCTCCGGCGAAGGCTTGGCCGTTCCGATGTCGAAACCACGATAGACCTGCAGCGCGTCGGCATTGACGATCTCCCCGCCTACTGCCTCCGCGAAAGCGAGCGCCAGCGCGCTCTTGCCCGAGGCGGTCGGACCGACGATGGCAACGACCCGGGACACGAGATCGTCCAAGTCTACTCGCTCGCGAGTGCCGAGCACGGCCCGCGGCGAACCCGGCAGGTCGAATCTCGAGCGGCCATCCCCGTCGCCAGCGGATGACGACCTGGCCGCTCATGATCGGTGCGCAGAGATCGGCTGCCGGCGAGGGCGAGGCGGTCGACGACACCCGGCGACGGATGGCCGAAGCGGTTTGCCACCCCCGACGAGATCAACGACAGACGCGGCCTGCGCGGCGCCCAGGAACGCCGCGCTGGAAGACGACGCTGAGCCGTGATGCGCGACCTTGAGCAGATCGCAGCCCAGAGCGAGCGGGTCGCGGGAGAGCAGTCTGCAGCTCGGCGCGACGTTCGATGTCGCCGGTCATGAGCAGCCGTCGGCCCTCCGCTTCCAGGGCGAGCACCAGCGAACGATCGTTGTCCTCGCCGGCGGCTCCGCGCTGGGGCCCGAGGACCTCGAAGCGCAGACTTCCCAGGGTGACCCTTTCGCCGGCGGCCAGGCCGCGGAAGTCAGCCCGCGAGAGGGCCAGAATTTCGCGCACGCAGGCGGTCTCGTGCAGCTCGGGAGCGCCCCAGACCTCGCCGACCGGAAGGTAGCTCGCGACATCGATCAGGCCGCCGCAGTGATCGCTGTCACTGTGGGTCACGACCACGGCATCCAGGCGCGAGATACCCCGCGCGGCGAGGAGCGGCAACCAGACCTGGGCGCCGAAGTCCCGGGTTCGCCGCTGCCCCGTTCCACCACCGCCGTCGAGGAGCATCGCGGTGGCCCCACGGCGCAAGAGCGCCCCGTCACCCTGACCGACGTCCGCGAGCACCCACTCCACCTCCGGCGTGGCGGCGGGTCGCGGATCCGGCGCCGCCGTGAGCAGCAGGGCGAGCAGGAAGCGCGCGCCGTGCCGACCGCGGGCTCGACGCGGCCGCCAGGCAGAGCCCCGCCAGTCCCAGTCCGAGCCACCATGAGGGTGGCAGGGGAAGGCAGAGCCATGGGCCCGACGGCAAGGAAGGCAGCCATTGAAACGGGGCGGCGAGCAGGTCGAGCGGCAGCGCAGCGAGGTCGCCGAGCGGCGGCATCGCCAACGCCACGGCGATCCAACCGAGCGCCGCGACGAGCAGCAGACCGGCGAGGGGCACGGCGATCAGATTGAGCAACGCAGCGGCTGGCGAGAGGCAGGAGAAGGCTGCGAGTGCCCAGGGTAGCGTCGTCGCTTGCGCCGCCAGGGAAACCGCGAACGCCAGGGCCAGCGGATGCCGGCGGATCGGCCAGCGCTCGAGCACCGCCGGCGCCACGGCCACGAGTCCGAAGGTCGCCGAGCTGGACAGGCAGAATCCGAGGTTCCGCACCAGCGACGGTTCAATCGCCGCCATGCTGGCGGCGGCGACTGCCAAAGATTGCAGGGCGAGGGCGCGCCGCTCCAGCATCAGAGCCGATGAGAGCCGCCGATGTCATGAGTGTCGCCCGGAGCAACGACGGCACCGGCCCGACCACGGCGAGATGCGACAGGACCGCCGCAGCCGACGAGAGCCAGGCGAACACCTGCGGCTGCAGAAGGAGCCGAGCGCCGCCGCAACGCCGGCGACAAGCGCGACGTTCATGCCCGAGACGGCGAGCAGGTGGGCCAGCCCCGACCGTCGAAACGCGAGGCGTTCACTGGCGGAGATGCTCTCGAGGTCTCCGAGCAGAGTCCCCGTGCATAGCCCACGCCGGGATGGCGGGCAGCGCCTCGGCGAGCGGCCGCGCGACCGTCGCCCGCCAGCGGGTGAGTGCCCGGCGCGCCAGCGGCGGCGGCTGCTCGATCGCCAGCAGCCGAGGCGACTTGACGCGCAGGCGGAAGCCTCCGGGCGGAATCGCGTGGGCGTTGGCGAGCCCGGCCGAGCGCGACAGGTAGCCGCGCACCCGTATGCGGCTGCCTGGAGGCGGGAGCGGGCAGCGCTCGCAAAGCTCCAGCCGCGCCGTCGGTGGTGTCGTCCAGAGCCGCGTCCCTTGACGCACGAGCTCGAGTCGCAGAGCCGCGCTGGCTCCGCCCGGTTCTTCGCGCCAGTCGCCGGCGACCCACCCGCGGCCTCCACCGGACGGCCCGGGTCCAGCCCCGCGAGGTCGGGCGTCGGCGCCACCCGCGCGGTCAGCAGTCCGAGGAAGAGTACGGTGAAGCGGCCGCCCGAACGGCCCGCGAGCGCCACCGACAAGCCGACTCCGACCGCCAGCCAGCCGACCGCCGTGGGGAGGAGGAGCCCCTCGGCGAAGACGGCGACAAGGTAGACCAGGGCAGGAACCGCCGCCGGAGCGTGGGCTGGCTTCACACCCTGTGAAGACGGATTCAGCCGCCGGAATCTGGCGCGGAATCGGGCGCGGAATCCGGCGTATCGCCCTGCCCACGCGCCTCGGGAGAGAACAACGACAGCACCGGAGCGGCGAATCGGCGGCGCAGCAACTGCTCCGTCACGCGCGGCGCGGGCGAGGACGAGATCGTCCTCCGCCAGGCGGCCACGCAGGCGCGCGAGCGCCTGATCGACCTGCGCTGCCTGTTCGAAGAGGGCCGTTGCCGTCACCCCCAGCGAGCTCCTCCCGCAGCGTCCGCAGGAGCTCGGAATCGAGGCGTGCGGAGCGCCTCTTCGACCTCGTTCGGCGAACCACCCTGAACGGCAAGGGCCGCGAGCGCCGCCGCCCAACTGGACCGCTGCGGCAGCGCCGAAGGCAGAGCTCGCGGCGAGGTTCGCGAGTCGGGACTCGACCGGCAGCGCGACGGCCTCCTCGGCGCGCCCGCCCGCCTTGAGGGCCAGCATTTCTTCCCAAGCCGCCTCGACGGCGGCTCGAAGGTAGCGCAAACTCGAAATGGTGCGCCCTTTCCGGGTGTGCTGGCGCTCGAAGAGCTTCTCCATCACATCCTGGATGAGCTCGACCGGGATTCCCTGGCGATGCCAGCTCTGCGCTTCCTGCCAGTCGGCGGCGGTGAGTAGGGCCGCTTTCTTGCGCAGGCCCAGGAAGGTGCGCTCGATCGCCAGGAAGTAGGCGTGGTCCGCGGAGGAGGGGACGTCGTCAGGTGCGGTTTCGGTCATAGATCAGCTTCAAGCCGATCATCGTCAGAAGCGGCTCGGTCTTGCGGATGAAACGCGATCCGGAGGCGATGAGCTCAGCCTGTCCGCCCGTGGCGACGATCTCGCGCAGACCGGGAATCTCCTGTTGCAGGCGCTCGAGGATGCCGTCGACCAGTCCGATGTAACCGAAGTAGATCCCCGCCTGCATCGCACCCGCCGTATTCCTGCCGATGAGATCGGCCGGCCGTCGCACGTCGACGCGATAGAGCCGTGAAGCGTGGGCGAAGAGCGCTTCGGCCGAGATCAGGATGCCGGGAGCAATGATGCCGCCGGCGTACTCTCCGGCGGCATTGACGAGATCGAAGGTCGTAGCGGTGCCGAAATCGACCACCACGACGGGCGCGCCGTAGAGCTCGCGCGCCGCCACGGCGTTGACGATCCGGTCCGCTCCCACTTCCGCCGGATTGTCGTACCGGATCGGCATGCCGGTGCGGATTCCGGGTTCGACGTAGAGCGGCGGGCGGCCGAAGAACTCGGTGGACAGGCGCGAGAGCGTCGAATTCAGCGGCGGCACCACCGACGACACGATGACCGCCGAAGCCGCGGCGGGATCGATGCCGGAGCGCCCGAAAAGCGGCAAGAGCATCGCTCCGTACTCGTCGGCGGTGCGCTCCGTATCGGTCGACAGGCGGAAGTCGGCCACCAGATCGTCTCCGCGGTAGATGCCGAAGACGGTATTGGTGTTTCCGACGTCGACGACAACGAGTACTTCTCCGGCCTGGCGGCGGTTCACCATGAGAAGACCTCTCCCGATCGAATCAGGCGAATTCCCGACATCGGTCTCCAGCCTGAGGAAGCCGTGGGCGTCGAAACCGCCGAACCTGCCCTCCACGACTTCGCCATCCAGCCTGAACGCGGATCGGATCGCCGGCGCGATGGGCGGAGAGAACGCGAGAAGCTCTCCACCCAACCCGGCTCGTCGCTGATCACCGCCCGCCAGACGGCGCTGATCGCCTCGACCACGAAGCGCGCGAAAGGCGGTGGCGCGGCGTCCGAGCGGCCCGCCTCCTCCAGCACGGAAGTGGCGCCTTCGAGGACCGCGGCGTCGGGAGTCGCGTAGTTCAGGCCGAAGCCGACGATCGCCCAGCAATCGGCCGGACTCGGCGGGCTCACTGCGTCGACGAGTATTCCGCCGAGCTTCCTGCGCCCGACGAACAGATCGTTGGGCCATTTGATCCGGCAGTCGCCCTGCACCACGACGCTCGCGAAACTGGCGAGCGCCGCCGCCGCGCGGATCGGCAGTTCCTGCAACCGCTCGGTTCGAGGGCACCGCAATCACCAGGCTCGCGTAGAGACCGCTGCCTGCCGGACTCCACCACTCCCGCCCCTGGCGACCCCGACCGGCCGACTGTTCGAGCGCCGCGACGACGAACGGCAGCGGCCCTTCGTCCTCGTGCACACACTGGTCGAGCAGTGTGCGCGCGAGCCGTTGGGTCGAATCGACCTGCGAGAGAAAGATGCCGCTGAGCGGCGAGCCCGGAGCACTGCCGAGACCGCGCTGCCACTCCTGGCAGAGCTCCTCGACTGTGACGGATGGGCGCTGGGTATCCAAGCGTCAGCCCTCCGCGGAATCCAGACCGGTGGAATCCAGACCGAGTGCAGTGCGCAGGCGCGCGCCTTCGAGCTCCAGCGCTTCCAGGTTCTTGCGCGCCCCCGCGATGACGGCGGCTGGCGCCTTGGCCGTGAACTCCGCGCTCTCGAGCCTCGCCCGGACCTTGCCGATGTTGTCCTCGCAGACGGTCAACGCAAGCCGGAGCTTGCCCAGATCGACCGACTCCGCTGGGACGTCGAAACGGCAAGTGATTTCGAGCGCCCTCCCGTATGTGCTTGTTGGTTGCTCCGAGGGGAGGGGGCTCGACGAGGACGCTGCGCACGCCGGCAATCGAGGAGAGCAGGCGCTTGGCGTCTTCCGAAGAGAGGAAGGCGATCGCTTCCACGGCGCTCGGCTCTACGCCCGTCCTCGCCGACTGAAGGAACAGGTCGGCCTTGACCCGATGGGTCAGCTTCTTGTCGGCGCGGTCGTTGCGCAGAATCGTGACGGTGTCCCGGAACAGAAGCATCCGGTCCTCTTCCAGCGCGCTCAATTCCCACCCCGGGACGTGCTCGGGATAGGCAGCCAGGCAGATCGTCTGCGGGTGAATCGACTCGTGTCCCGGCAACTTCTGCCAGAGCTCCTCGGTAAGGAAGGGCATCGCCGGGTGCAGAAGTCGCAGGGCCCTATCGAGCGTAAGGAGGAGCACTTCCTTTACCAGCGGCCTTTCGCTTCCGGGATCGAGACCCGGCTTCGCCATCTCGATGTACCAGTCGCAGAAATCGCTCCAGAAGAAATGATAGAGATCGTCTGCAGGCGAGATCAAAGCGAAAGTCCTCGAGGGCGACTCGAACGCTCTCTGCAGTCACGGAAAGCCGCGACAGGATCCAGCGCTCGGGAAGGGCGAGCGCCGCGAAGTCGATCGTCTTCGGAATCCTCGCCTCGCCGACCTTGGAGAGCGCGAAGCGGGTGGCGTTCCAGATCTTGTTCCCGAAGGCGCGGTAGCCGGCCATGCGCTCCGGGTCGAGCGGCATGTCGCGGCCCGGGCTGTCGAGCAGCGCCAGGGTGAAGCGCACCGCGTCGGCGCCGTACTCGTCGACCAGGTCCGCGGGATCGAGGACGTTGCCCTTGGTCTTCGACATCTTGACGCCCTCGGCGTCGCGCACGAGTCCGGTGAGATGCACCTCGGCGAACGGGCTTTCGCCGGTGAAGTGCAGCCCCATCATCACCATGCGCGCCACCCAGAAGAACAGGATGTCGAAGCCGGTGACCAGGACGGAGGTCGGGATAGAAGTACGCCGAGGTCGGCGGTCTTCTCGGGCCATCCCAGGGTCGAGAACGGCCACAGCGCCGACGAGAACCAGGTGTCGAGGACGTCGGCGTCCTGGGTGAGCCGGTCGTGCCCCGCCTGCGCCGCCGCGGCCTTCGCGGGTGCGCGCGACGAAGCAGTTGCCGGCCTCGTCGTACCAGGCCGGGATGCGATGGCCCCACCAGAGCTGGCGGGAGATGCACCAGGCGCGGATGTTCTCCAGCCAGTGCTCCCAGGTCTTGCCCCAGGAGGCGGGACCAGCTCCAGACGGCCGTCGTCGTGCCGCCGCGAGCGCCTCGGCCGCCATCGCCGAAACGTCGCAGAACCACTGCGTCGACAGGAGCGGCTGCGACGCGCACGCCGCTGCGCTGGCAGTAGCCCGACGTTGTGGACGTAGTCCTCCTCGCTGCACCAGCAGGCCCGCCTCGCGCAGCTTCGCGAGCAGGCGCTCGCGCGCCGCGTCGACGGTCGAGTCCGGCGAACCGGCGCCCGCCGGCGGCGGTCATCCGTCCCTGGCGGTCGATGACCTGGATCCCGCGCAGGCCGTGCCGGCGACCGGTCTCGAAGTCGGTCGGGTCGTGGTACGGCGTGACCTTGACCACGCCGGTGCCGAACTCGCGCTCGACCGACCTCGTCGGCGACGAAGGGGATGCGCGCGCCCGGCGATCGGCACGATCGCGTGCCTGCCGATCAGATGCCGGTAGCGCTCGTCCTCGGGGTGCACGGCGAGGGCGGTGTCGCCGAGCATCGTCTCGGGCCGGGTCGTGGCGACGACCACGCTCTCTGCTGCCGCCCGCGAGCGGGTAGGCGAAGTTCCAGAGCTTGCCGTCGACCTGCCTTGCATCTCGACCTCGAGGTCGGAGATCGCGGTGTCGCAGCGCCGGGCGACCAGTTGACGATGTACTCGCCGCGGTAGATCAGCCCCTCGTCGATACAGGCGGACGAAGGCCTCGCGAACCGCGCGCGAAAGCCCGTCGTCGAGAGTGAAGCGCTCGCGCGTCCAGTCGCAGGAGGCGCCGAGGCGGTCGAGCTGGCGGCGAGATGTTGTCCTGGTACTGCTCCTTCCACGCCCACATGCGCTCGAGGAAGCTCTCGCGGCCCGAGCTCGTGGCGGGACTTGCCCTCCTTCGCCAGGTCGCGCTCGACCATCACCTGGGTCGCGATTCCCGCGTGGTCGGTGCCCGGCAGCCAGAGGGCGTTGCGCCCCTGCATCCGCCGCCAGCGGGTGAGCAGGTCCTGCAGGGTGGACTGCAGCGCGTGCCCGATGTGCAGCTTGCCGGTCACGTTCGGCGGCGGGATCATGATGCAGTAGGGGCGCCGAGCGCCGTCTCGGCGGGAACCGAAGAATCGAGCGCGGACGTCGCAGACGAAGTAGCCCTTCGCCGCCCACTCCTGCTGCCAGCGGCTCTCGTAGCTCCTGGGATCGAAACGCTTGTCCATCTCGCTGATCGGAGTCGTCCTCATGAGGCGACCGGTCGAGGACGCCGGGAAGGGGCCGGCCGGCAAGGCCTCGTCTCTCGCGAGCTCGCGCCGGCCCGGGTCAGGCTAGTCGATAGAAGATTCCAGTTCGCGGATGCGGCTCTTCAGCAGGACTTCGGCGAGATCGGGCACGACCTCCCAGGCCACGTCGCGCACCGCCTTGTCGCCGACCAGCTCGATGCATGCGGCGGGCGATGCGGTCGACATCGGCGTCGGAGAGCCGCCGGCCGCCGGCGGAGGTCGCTGCCGCTGCGCTGCAGGTCGGCTGCGGTGCCGAACGTCGGCCGCGAGAAGCCGGCGCGGGCGCGGGGCCGGCCGCGCCTCCGGACGGCGCGAAGCGAGCGTCTCGCTCCGGCTGCGGAGGCTGCGGTGCGACCGCGGTGCGGCGGCCGGCGCGCGCCGCGGCTCGGCCGAGCGAGCGCCGGGCAGTCCGACAGGTCGTCGGCGAGCGGCTCCCAGAGCTCCTCCTGCGGCACCGGCAGGGCGTAGATGTCGTCGGCGGCGGCAGCGGCTCCGCGGCGAACAGCCGGCAGCCTCCGCAGGGCGAACTCGGTCGCCGCCGGAGGCACCGGAATCGATCGCGACGGCGCCGAAGCGAGCTCGCGCACGCGGCGCATCAGCTCCTGCGAGTCGAACGGCTTCTTCAGGTGGCCATCGGCGCCGCAGCGCATCGCTTCGTCGGCGTCGAAACCCTCGAAGGTGCCGACGAGCAGCAGCACGGGAACCGCCGGATAGAGCTCCTTGCGAGCGCCTGCAGACCTCGAATCCGCCGGCTCCCGGCATGTGCACATCCGCGATCACCACATCCGGCTTCGACTCGCTCAGCTGCGCGATCGCCTCCGCTCCGTTCGAAACCGCGGAGACGCGAAAATCCTCGTCCATGAAGGTCAGTTCCACCACCTTCTGGATGGTCACGCTGTCGTCCGCCAGCAGAATCGTCTTCGTCATTGCTCCTCCGAGTCGCTCCCCGGGCTGCCGGATCCCGGCTCCGGCAGACCCTCTGCTCAGGCCCGAACGAGGCGCTGTTCGAGATACTTCACGATATCGCCGGTGTTGGTGCCGGGGAGGAAGATCTGGTCGATTCCGGCCTGCTTCAGCGTCGCGACGTCGCGATCGGGAATGATCCCGCCGGCGAAGACCAGCATCTCGTCCGCGCCTGCCTCGCGCAGCAGCCGGGTGATCTCGGGCAGCAGCCGGTTGTGCGCCCCCGAGAGGATCGACAAGCCCGACCGCGTCGACATCTTCCTGCACCGCCGCCGAGGCGATCTGTTCGGGGGTCTGGCGCAGACCGGTGTAGATCACCTCGAAACCGGCGTCCCGCAGCGCGCGGGCCACGACCTTGGCGCCACGGTCGTGCCCGTCCAGGCCCGGCTTGGCGATCAGAATGCGTCTGCTCATGTCGGCCATCCGCTTGATTCTAACAGGGGAATCGCATTTTTGGGGGCGTCAGTTGCCGATATAGCCCAGCGCCTTGAGCTGGTTGCGCAGGTCGTCGTCGATGTCCGGCCGGAACCTCCTCGTCGCGGGCGGTGTCGCTGCCGTCCATGATCTTCCCGAGTCCTGGCGCGCAGCTCGGACACACCCTCCGGAGAGACCCGGAGCGAGGTTCGTCTGCTCTCGCCGGATCGCGCTTCAGGTCGTAGAGCTCGTAGCTCTCGCCGGCGGCATCTCGAGGACTTGCGCGGAATCGAGACGATGAACTTGAAGCGCGGCGTGCGCAGGGCCTTCTGCTCGTTCTCCTTGACGTTGGTGTGCTCGGCGAAAGCCTCGCGCGCCGGCAGGGAACCCTGCCCCTCGAGCAGGGAGACGAGGCTGCGCCCGTTCACCGGGCCGTCCAGATCGACGCCCAGAAGCTCGAGCAGGGTCGGATAGAGGTCGATCAGCTCCACCTGGTCCTCGATCGCGCCCTGGGTGAGCGGCTGGCCCCTTCCTCCTCGCGCGGCTCGCTCGGGCCAGATCGCTCGCGCACCGACGTCGGGCAGGAAGACCAGCAGCGGCACGTGGATCTGGTGGTCGTGCAGGTTCTGTCCGTGCCCCCAGGAGCCGTTCTCCCAGAACTGCTCGCCGTGGTCGCTGGTCACGATGACGATCGAATTCGCGAGCAGACCCGTCCGCTCGAACTCGGCGAAGAACTCTCCGAGCCTGGCCGTCGGTGTAGGCGATGTCGCCGTCGTAGAGCGCTTCGGCGTAGCGCATCTCCTCGTCCGAGAAGCGCTTGCGCAGACGGTTCCAGATCTCCTTGGAGAACTCTCCCGTCAGCCGCCCCGAAGGCATCCCCTCGGCGAAGCGGGTGTGGGTATAGGGCTCGTGGGTCTCGTAGCAATGCAGGAACAGGAAGAAGGGGCGTTCGGCGCCTGCGGCGCGTCGCGGGTCCACTCGACGATCCTGGCTGGGCTCGTGGATCCAGTCGTCGACGCGGTAGATCTCGAAGCCGCGATCGAAACCCAGCGTCGAATCGACCTGCCCTCCGCCGGTGACGGCGAAGGTCTGATAGCCGGCACGGTAGAGCACCTCGCCGATCATCGGCGAGTCGAGCCCCCGCGCGACGCCGGATAGACGCCGGTGAGCATCGAACGGTGCGACGGGCGGGTCCAGGGCGCCTGGCTGATCGCCCATGGAAACGCAGACCGCGCGCGGCGAAGGCATCGAGATTGGGCGAAGTCGGGCGTTCGTAGCCATAGGCGCCGAGATGGTCGGCCCGCAGCGTGTCGAGGCTGATCCAGACGATGTTCGGCCGTCGTGCCCGTCCCGCCGCCGACCTCGCCCCCGCCGATACCCTGGCGGTAGCGGCCGACTCTGCGCCTCTCGATCCGTCTGCGGGTGGCACGACGAGATACGGCGACGACCAGGCGCCGAAGAGGCCGACGGGGGCGCCGGCACGCGAGGCGCCGCGACGAACTCCAGCGTGACCTCCTTGCCGCCCCAGCCGGAGAGATCGATCTCCTCGTCGTGCCAGCGGCCGGGAACCTCGGCGGCCACCTTGCGCTCGAACAGCGCCGCCGCCGTCTCGAGGCCGCTCCTGAGGTGGACCTGCATCTCGACCGCGCCCCCCTTCTCCGCGGTGTCCAGGACTCCGAGGCCGAACCGCAGCCGCCCACCGGGCGGAACGGTGAAGCGAATAGCGAAAACTCGAGCCGGGAGGGGCGACGAGAGCCAGCCGCTCTTCGCGCGTGAAGACCTCGCCGAGGCGCACGCGGGCGATGTAGGCCGGACCCGCTGGATCGAAGGTCGCGAGGTCGTCGCCGGCGCGCAGGCCCGACTCCGGCAGCACGATCCCCGCGGGCCAGGTGACCTCGGGAACCCATCCCGGATCCAGCAGTCGTGAGCTGCGCGTTTCGGCCTTGGGGCCCGGGCAGGCGACACAGACGAGGCCGACGAGAAGGGCGCCAGCCCCGCCGAATCTGGGTCGCCTCAGAACGCACCCCGGAAATAGACCAGGTCGGTGTGCGGTGGGATGTAGCCCAGCTGCCGCAGCAGGCTGACGACCTGCCCGCGGTGATAGGTCGCGTGGTTCACGAAATGCAGCAGGACCTGCCGGAAAGGCGGCGCGTGTGGGTCTCGCCGGCGAGGTTCGTCCAGGTGAACTCCTGATCGAGCTGCTCTTCGGCCAGGGAGGCGAGGAAGAACTCGATCTGCGGCCAGAAGTCCTCGTAGGCCGCCGCTGAGCGTCTCGAGCGTCGGAAAGTCGTCGAGGTTCGGGACGCGCCCAAGCGGAATGCCCGAGGAACCGCGAGAGCCAGAGCTGCTCGGAGCCGAGGATGTGCGCCATGGTGCCGAGCACCGAGCCGAAGCTGGTCCCGGTCTCGCGCGTCAGGTCCTCGGCGCGCACGCTCCCCAACTCCTCGAGCACCGTCCGGTCGGCCCAGATGGTGTAGGCGATCAGTCCGCGAACGCGTCGGCAGGAGGGAGCTCATCGGCGACCTCAGAATACCGCCGGCTCTTCGTAGGTGCCGAAGACGTCGCGCATGGCGTCGCTGATCTCGCCGACCGTGCAGTAGCTCTTCACGCAGTCGAGGATCAGCGGCATCGTGTTCGCCTCGCCCTCGGCGCCGGCGCGCAGCGCGTCCAGGGTGCGCGACGACGGCCCCGCGGTCGCGCGCCGACTTGACCCGGTCGAGCGCGGCGACCTGGATGTCCGCGAGCTCGTCCGAGATGTAGAGCGTCTCCATCGGCGCTTCGTTCGTCCACCACGGAAGGCGTTCACGCCGACGACCAGCTTCTCGCGCTTCTCGACCGCCCGCTGGTAGGCGAACGCGGCGTCCATGATCTCGCGCTGCGGGAAGCCGGCCTCGATCGCCTCGACCATGCCGCCGAGCTCGTCGATCCGGCGGAAGTAGTCGAAGGCACCGTCCACCATCGCGCGGGTCATCTCTTCGACGAACCAGCTGCCGCCGAGCGGATCGATCGTGTTGATGACGCCGGACTCGTGCGCCAGGATCTGCTGCGTCCGCAGCGCGATCCGCGCGTTCTCCTCGGTCGGCAGGGCCAGGGTCTCGTCGAGCGCGTTGGTGTGCAGCGACTGGGTGCCGCCGAGGACGGCGGCGAGCGCCTGCATGGCGGTGCGCACGACGTTGTTGACCGGCTGCTGCGCGGTGAGCGAGCAGCCCGCCGTCTGGGTGTGGAAGCGGCAGCATCCACGCTGCGCGGGTTCTTCGCGCCGTAGCGGTCGCGCATCACCGTCGCCCAGATCTTGCGCGCCGCGCGGAACTTGGCGATCTCCTCGAAGAAGTCGTTGTGGCTGTTGAAGAAGAAGGAGAGGCGCGGCGCGAAGTCGTCGACGTCGAGGCCCGCGTCGGACGCCGTACTCCACGTACTCCATGCCGTCGCGCAGCGTGAAGGCGAGCTCCTGCAGCGCCGTCGAGCCGGCCTCGCGGATGTGGTAGCCGGAGATCGAGATGGTGTTCCACTTCGGGACCCGCTTGGCGGCGAACGAGAACTGGTCGGTGATGAGCCGCATCGACGGCCGCGGCGGGAAAGATGTACTCCTTCTGCGCGATGTACTCCTTGAGGATGTCGTTCTGCAGCGTGCCCGAGACCCGGCTGGCGATGTCGACGCCCTGCTTCTCGGCCACCGCGAGGTACATCGCGAAGAGGATCGGCGCCGTGGAGTTGATGGTCATCGAGGTCGTGACCTCGCCGAGCGGGATGCCGTCGAAGAGGGCCTCCATGTCGGCCAGCGAGTCGATGGCGACGCCGCACTTGCCGACCTCGCCGGCCGCCATCTTGTGGTCGGAGTCGTAGCCGTAGAGCGTCGGGAGGTGGAAGGCGACCGAGAGCCCGGTCTGCCCGTGCGAGAGCAGGTACTTGAAGCGCTGGTTGGTGTCCGCCGCGCGAGCCGAAGCCGGCGAACTGGCGCATCGTCCAGAGCTTGCCGCGGTAGCCCGTCGGATGGATGCCGCGGGTGTAAGGGAACTCGCCCGGGACGCCGATCTCCGTCGATCGGATCGACTCCCCGACTGGTCGGGGGTCACGAGCTCCGGGACCGCCTGGCCGGAGACCGTCGTGAAGTCCCTCTTCCAGGAGTTTGCGCGCGCCGGCCTCGCGATCGCCGGGCCGCCTGCCAGCGCTCGCGCGCCGCCTGCGACGCGCGAGCGGATCTCCTCGCGGAGCGGCGTCGGCCGCCTCGCCCGGGCGAGCCGGAGAGGCTTCCTGCGGGGGTTCCTTCGACGGACATGGTCGGCCTCTCCTCGGTTCCTGCAGACGAATGAGTATAAGGCTGCCGGGCGCCCTGCCGGGGAGTCCCGGACCCGGGGCGGGACCCCTTCCCGGACTCAGGCCAGCGGCGGCTCCGGCAGAGGGAGGCGGCCCGGAGGCCCGGCGAGCACGCCGCGGAACTTCGCCACGACCGCGCCGGCGTTGCCCCGCGGCAGCTCGCGCAGAGCGCGGCCGGGATCGCCACCGCGGTCCAGAAGAGGAAACCCGCCCAGCCCGGCCGCGCCGGCGTACTTGCGCACGAAGATCGCCGTCGAGCGCCCGGTGCGGAAGGTCCTGCCCGGCAGTGTAGCCGCCGGTGGTCGGCGAGACCATGTGCCAGAGCCGCGCCCGATGGGCGTACCAGCAGCGGAAACCGGCCCGCTTCATGCGCACGCACCAGTCGGCGTCCTCGACCGAGACGTGGTAGACGGGATCCCAGAGACCGGTGGCGAGCATCGCCTCGCGGCGGATCAGCATCAAGGCGCCGTTGACGTAGTCGACCTCGCCGTCGCGATCGTACTGCCCGCGATCGAGCTCCCCCATCCCCCGCTCCCGGGTGACCGACTCGCGGAAGCGGAGCTTCCCGCCGGTCGACCAGAGGCGGTTGCGGTCGCCGAAGAAGTAGTAGCACTTCGGTCCGGCGCAGCCGATGCGTCGGATCCGGCCGCGACCGCCGCGACCAGCTCGCGCAGCAGATCGGGCGCCACCTCGATGTCGTTGTTCATCGGCATCAGGTAGTCCCAGCCCTCTTCGAGGCCGACCCGGAAGCCGAGGTTGAGACCCGCCTGAGATGCCGAGATTCACCTCGGTGCGCAGGCGCCGGACGGCGGGAAAGGCCTCGGCGACGGCGGCGTCGGAGCCGTCGGTCGAGCCGTTGTCGACGACCAGGATGCCGAGCCCCGGATAGTCGAGGGCGAGGAGGCTCGCCACGGTCGCGAGCGTCATCTCGCGACCGTTGTAGTTGAGGACGATCGCCAGGACCTCGCGGACCGGCCGACCCGTCGGCTCGCCCGGACCGGAGCCGGCTGGCGCGGGCTCACGTAGCTCAGCAGGTGCCGCGCGATGACCAGGCGCTGCATCTCGCTCGTGCCTTCGTAGATCGTCGTGACCCGCACGTCGCGGTAGAGCCGGGCGATCTCGTACTCCTCGCTGCAACCGTTGCCACCGTGGATCTGCAGCGACATCCCAGACCGCCCGGTTGGCGGCTTCGCTGGCGTAGGCCTTGGCCTCCGCCGCCAGGCGACCCGGCGCTCGCCGCCTTCTCCGAGGCCGCGGCGTGCCAGAGCAGCACGCGCGCCGCGGCGAGCTCGGTCGCCATGCGCGCGAGCTGGAACTGGATCGCCTGGTGGCTGGCGATCGGCACGCCGAACTGCACCCGCTCCTTCGCATAGGCGACGGCGAGCTCGAGCGCCCGCTGGTGGATGCCGACCGCCTGCGCCGCGATCCCGAGGCGTGAGTGGTCGAGCGTCGCCAGGGCGATCTTGAAGCCGGCGCCCTCCACGCCGAGAAGCTGCCGGGCCGGCACCCGGCAGTCCGTGAACGGACCGCCGCGGTGACCGACGCGCGCAGGCCGAGCTTCTCCTCCGGCCGGCCGATCTGGATGCCGGGCGACGGCGGCGTCGACGACGAAGGCGGAGATCCCGCTGCTTGCCGGCGGCGGCATCGGTCTTCGCCATGACGACGAACGTCCCGGCGAAACCCTGCGTTGGTGATCCAGACCTTGGCGCCGTCGAGGATGTAGTCGTCGCCGTCCCGGCGGGCGCTGCTGAGCATCGCGCCGGCGTCGCTTCCCGAGCCGGCTTCGGTCAGGCAGAAGCCCCCGAGCGTCTTGCCGCTCGCGAGGTCCGGCAGAAACTGCCGCTTGACCTCCTCGCTGCCGAACTTCGCGATCGGCCAGCAGCAGACCGAGTTCGAGACGCTCATCGTGACGCCGATCGAAGGACAGATGCGCGAGATCTCCTCGACCGCCAGGCAGTAGGAGAGCGGATCGAAGCCCGTCCCGCCGTAGCGCTCGTCGACCAGCATGCCGAGCAGACCCATGCTCTCCGGCTTCGCGCAAGAGATCTGCCGGAAAGGTGTGGGCGCGGTCGCGCTCGCGGACGCCGGGCAGGATCCGCTCCTCGGCGAACCGGCGGACCTCCTGGCGCAGCATCTCCTGTTCCTGCCGTGAAGGAGAAGTCGACTCGCCACGGACGAGTCAGCTCTCCTTCAGGATGCGAGTCGGCGATGACCAGCTTCTGGATCTCGCTGGTGCCCTCGTAGATCTCGGTGATGCGGGCGTCGCGGAAGAAGCGCTCGACGTCGTAGTCGCGGGTGTAGCCGTAGCCGCCGTGGATCTGCAGCGCCTTGTTGGTCACCCGCTGCGCCATCTCGGAGGCGAACAGCTTGGCCTGCGCCGCCTCGAGCGTGTAGCGCTTGAGTGTTCTCCTTCGCCCAGGCCGCCTTGTAGACCAGCAGTCGGGCGGCGTCGAGCTCCATCGCCATGTCGGCAAGGTAGAACTGGATCGCCTGGAAGTCGGCGATCGGGTGCGCCGAACTGCTCGCGCTCCTTGGCGTACTTGAGCGCCGCTTCGAACGCTCCCTGAGCGATGCCGACCGCCTGGGCGGCGATGCCGATGCGGCCGCCGTCGAGCGTCGACATGGCGACCCCGAAGCCCTTCCCCTCCTCGCCCAGCCGCTGCCGCGCCGGAACGCGAAGATTGTCGAAGTAGAGCTGCGTCGTTCCCGAGGCCTGCACCCCGAGCTTGTACTCGTGGTGGCCGCGGCTGAACCCGGGACTGTCCATCTCGACGATGAAAGCCGTGATGCCGCGATGCTTCAGCGCCGGATCGACCGTGGCGAAGACCAGCGCGGTGTCGGCGTGGGACCCGTTGGTGATGAAGACCTTGCTGCCATTGAGGATGTAGTCCTCGCCGTCGCGCTTCGCCGTCGTCTTGAGGGCGGCGGCGTCGCTGCCGGCGTCGGGTTCGGTCAGGGCGAAGCAGCCCAGCTTCTTGCCGGCGGCGAGCGGAGTCAGGAACTCGCGCTTCTGCTCCGCGGTCGCGTAGCGCAACGAGCGGATCGCAGACCAGCGAGTTGTTGACCGACAGGATGACTCCGCTCGAAGCGCAGACCCGGCTGATCTCCTCGATCACCACGCAGTAGGAGACCATGTCCATTCCTGCCCCGCCGAACTCCTCCGGCACACAGACGCCGGCCAGCCCGAGCTCGCCCGCCTGATGGTAGTAGGCGAGCGGAAACTCCCCGCTGGCGTCGATCTCCCGCGCCCGCGGCGCCACCACCTCGGCAGCGAAGCGGCGTACCGTGTCGCGCAGCATCACCTGCTCTTCGTTGAGCTCGATTTCCATGATGACCCTCGCAGCGATGCTACCAGCGGCGCGGCGCGGCGGAAAGCGCAGGAGAAGATCCGCGCGGACGGCGCTTGGCCGGCGACCGATTCTGCGACAAGATCTGCACATGACGGCCGAATCGAACCGACTCACGTTCACCGACATCGAGATTCGCAGCTTCCTTCCCTCGGGCTGGGGAATCCGGCCGAACGGCGCCGGCACCTGGGACGCAGGCAGGAGCACCTACCAGATCGAGGTCTACGACCTCGCGGACAACCTCTGGCCGCTGCGGGTCTCCGGCAAGGACGCCGCGGCCCACGGCCGGCTGGAAGCGCTCAAGCAGAGCATCGACAGCCTGTTCCGCAACGCCGTCCATTGATTCTGCTCAGGCCGGCGACGTTCCCTGCGGCCGGCTTCCTGGCTTGACCGCCTCCGACCCCTCGCGGCAGAGCGGGCAGGCGTCGGGACTGTAAGTGGGCAAGTCGAGCGGCAGGAGCGCCGCGAACGGCACGGAGAAACCGTGCTTTCCTCCGCTGCGGTCGATGATCGACCCGATCCCGGCGACGACCGCGCCGGCGCTTTCGGCGAGCGCCG
This sequence comes from Thermoanaerobaculia bacterium, assembly GCA_963719555.1. Taxonomy (GTDB): domain Bacteria; phylum Acidobacteriota; class Thermoanaerobaculia; order Multivoradales; family JAGPDF01; genus JAGPDF01. The sequence goes on from CAVRCL010000003.1 coordinate 65,177, forward strand.
CCGTCTCCAGGGTCGACTTCCCGGTCGTCACCACGTCCTCGATGATCACCACGCGCTCTCCGGGTGCGAGCTCGAAACCCCGCCGCAGCGCCAGGCGCTCGCCGGCGCGCTCGGCGAAGCGGAAGGGAAGCCCGAGGGCCCGCGCCACTTCATGGCCGATGATGACCCCGCCCAGCGCCGGCGCCAGCACCGAATCCGGGGCGAGCGCCGGAGAGCTCCCGGGCCAGCGCCTCCCCGGCTGTCGCCGCCCGCTCCGGGTTCTCGAGCAGCAGCGCGCATTGAACGTAGGCCGGCGAGTGCAGACCGGAGGAGAGCAGAAAGTGCCCGCGGCGCAGGGCGCCGCAACCCTCGAGCGCCTCCAGAAGGCCGCTATTCGTCGTCGCGCGCGGCGGACTGGGGCTCACGTCGTCGGATCTCATACTGCTCCATCTTCTTGTAGAGGTTGCTGCGTGGAGTATCGATCGCGAGAGCGGTCTGGGTGACGTTCCACTGGTGGTCGCCGAGCTTCTGAACGAGGAACAGCTTCTCCGCCTGATCGCGGAATTCGCGCAACGTCTTCAATCCCTGGAACGACTGCCCGAGCTCGACCCGCGCCGCACCTACGGATCCCTCCACCGCCTCGCGGCCGATCGTGTCCTCCGGGGTGAGGATGAGCAGGCGTTCCACCAGGTTTCGCAACTCGCGCACATTTCCTCTGTAAGGCAGCTGTTGCAGGACTTCCATCGCCGTGGGAGTGAAGTTCTTGCGGCGATAGTTGTTCGCCGCGCAAAAACGACGCACAAAATTCTCGACCAGGAGGGGTACGTCCTCCAGACGCTCGCGCAGCGGCGGAGTGCGGATCGGCACGACGTTCAGACGGTAGAAGAGATCCTCCCGGAAGCGGTCGGCCCGGATCTCCTCCTCGAGGTCCCGGTTGGTCGCCGCGACGACGCGAACGTTCACCCGGACGACCTTGTCCGCGCCGATCGGCTCGACGTCGCCGCTCTCGAGAACGCGCAGGACCTTCGCCTGGGTGCGCGCCGACATGTCGCCGACCTCGTCGAGGAAGATCGTTCCGCCGTCGGCGGCGACGAACTTTCCAGTCTGGCGTCGCACTGCCCCGGTGAAGCTGCCCTTCTCGTGTCCGAAAAGCTCCGATTCGATCAACTCCTCCGGAATCGCGGCGCAGTTCACCTGCACGAACGCCTGGCCCCGGCGGGAGCTCGAGTCGTGGATGGCGCGCGCCACGAGCTCCTTGCCGGTGCCACTCTCACCGGTCACGAGCACCGTGGCGGCGGTCGGCGCCGCCAGCTCGATCATCTCGCGCAGCCGTTTCATGGTCGGCGATGCGCCGATCAAGAGCGAGCTGTCGCTGCCGCCCGCGGCGCTGTCGTTCTCCTCCAGGATTCGTCGCGCTTCGACGGCGTTGCGGACCGAGATCAGGAGCCGGTCGCTCTGGAACGGCTTTTCGAAGAAGTCGAAGGCGCCGCGGCGGGTCATCTCGACGGCCGTGGCGACGTCGGCGTGGCCGGAGACGACGAGCACCGGCATATCGTAGCCACGCTCCCGCAATGAGCGGAACGTCTCGGCACCGTCCATCTCGGGCATCCGCAGGTCGAGAAGAATGGCGTGGGGCGGGCGCTCGCGGACCTTCTGCAGCGCCTCGAGGCCGTTCCTGGCCTCCTCCACGCGATAACCCTCGAACTCGAGCACCATTCGCAGGCTTTCGCGAATGGCTGCCTCGTCATCCACCACGAGAATCGACGCTTTGGCAGCTGCACACATGGTTTCGAGTGTAACAAACGAAAACGGGCCGGCTCGCGCTTCGAGCCGGCCCGCCGGTCGTGCGCGCGCCTGGGCCGTGCCAGGCTGGTCCCCGCTCAGGGCACCCGAACGATGGCGAAATAGTTCGCCGGACGCCCACCCGGCGCCTGCCGATTGAGCCGCCGCAGATAGAGGCGCAGGAACGAGCCCGACGGAACTCCACCCACCAGGCTCTCGAACTCGCGTACGTTCGGTGTCGGCTGGCCGTTGACTTCCAGGATCAGGTCGCCTTCCGCGACGCCCTCGTCGTAGAGCGGGCTGGAAGCCGTGACTTCCCGGACCATCACGCCCTTCGACCGTCCCGGCCAGCCCCAGACTCTGGCGCAGCGCCGGAGTCAGGTCCTGGTACTCGAGGCCGAGCCAGCCGAAGCCGCGCGAACCCTCTTCGTCCTCGTCCCCGGCCGCCGCGACCTCGTCGGTCTGGCGCTCCGAGAGCTCCACGGTCCGGCGAACCTTCTTGCCGTCGCGCAGGATCTCGAGCTCGACCTTCTTGCCCGGCCCCTGCGCCGAGACGTAGTCGATCAGATCGCGTGTCTCCTTGATCTTGCGTCCGTCGACCGACAACACCACGTCGCCGTGCTCGACCCCCGCCTTCGCCGCCGGCGAGTCCTCGACAACCTGCGTCACCAGGGCGCCGCCGGCCTCGGAAAGACCAAAGGCCTGCGCGCGGTCGAAGTCGATGTTGGTGATGTTGACCCCGATGTAGCCCCGGCTGACCTTGCCCTTCTCCTTGAGCTGGGGCAGAACCGCCTTGAGCGTGCTCACCGGCACCGCGAAACCGATGTTCTCCGCGCCGCCGTTCATCGCCGTGGCGATGCCGATCACCTCACCGGCCAGATTGACCAGGGGACCGCCCGAGTTGCCGCGGTTGATCGCCGCGTCGGTCTGGATGAAGTTCTCGAACGAGGCGTCGCGGGTGAGGCCGATCGAGCGCCCCTTGGCGCTCACCACGCCGACCGTCACGGTATGGTCGAGCAGCAGCGGGTTGCCGATCGCCATGACGTAGTCGCCCTGGCGCATGCGGTCGCTGTCGCCGAGCGGCAGGAACGCCGAGCGGCCGGCCGGCCTCGATCTTGAGCAGCGCCAGGTCGGTCGCCGGGTCGGTGCCCTTGACCGTCGCGTCGTAGTAGCGCTCCTCCAGCCGCACCCGGAGCTTCGTCGCCCCTCGATCACGTGATGGTTGGTGACGACGTAGCCGTCCGCACTGACCACGAAGCCGCTGCCGCCGGAGTCGGAGCGGTACTCGCGGTTCCCGTCGCCCTGCGGCTGGCCGCCTCGCGGGCCGAAGAAGAACTGGAAGGGATCCTGCGACCGCCGCCGTGGCCGGGAATGCGCCGTGCGTCGGCCTTCTCGATGGTCTGGGCCTCGATCGAGACCACCGCCGGCAGGACCTTCTCGGCCAGATCGGCGAACGACGGCAGGTACGACGCCGCCGACCTGGCCCGCGACCGGGGCCTCGCCCGCCGCGGTCGGCGAGGCGCCGCTTGCCGCACGGCTGCAGCGGCAGGGGCGGCCGCGCCGGTGGCGCTGAGGTCGAGACCGCCGGCGAGCACCATGCCGAAGATCACGGCTCCGAAGAGCAGACCAAAGGTCGTGACGTTTCGGCTCGGATGCGTGGAAGACGACATGAAGAGTTCTCCTGGTTGGAAGCGTTCCGTTTGACCTGCCCTCCATCCCGAAAGCAATCGCCGTGCCCGAACGACGATCCTTTCCGCGCCGGTGGTCGCCCGCCGGGACCCTCGCTGCGCGCAGCCGCCTGGGCGCGGGGCCGCGGTGGAAATCCCGCCGCTACCGTAACTTGCCATCCCGGGGTCGCCGCGCTATCATGCCCTCTGACAGCTTGCCTAACGGTTGTGAGGTGGGCCGAGCAGCCCACCTTTTTTGTTGTGCGGGCAGGCATTGGACGGAATGGCCGGAAAAGGGATCGACCCCGAGCTCGGCGCTGGAGCTGGCCGAGATCGCTGCAGCTCAGGGCTGCGAGCTTCTGCAGGTCGAGTTCCAGGCCGGCACTTTGCGCCTCATTCTCGACCGTGAGGAAGGGGTTCGTCTCGAGGATTGCGAGACGGTCTCGAAGCTGGCGTCGGCTTTGCTCGACGTGCGCAATTTCGGGCCGGGCAGGTACACGCTCGAGGTGAGCTCGCCCGGGCTGGACCGGCAGCTCTACGGGCCGCGCGATTTCGCGCGTTTCGTCGGGCGTCGGGTACGTGTACGTTTTGTGGATCCGGCGACGGGCAAGCGCGCCACGGTCGTCGGGCGGCTCGCCGGCGTTCGGCGAAGCGGCGGGCGAAGTGGAATTGAGTGAGATCGAAAGCAGGCCGGATGTGCGGCTCAGATTGCAGGACATCCAGCTCGCGAAGCTGGTGATCGACGAGTAGGAACAGGACGGTATGGCTCAGACACAGACAGCCCCGGAAGTCAATCTTGGAGACGTGCTGCGCCAGGTCGCGCGCGAAAAGGAAATCGACTACGAGCGCTGGGTTCAGGCGCTCGAAGACGCGATGGCCTCGGCGGCCAAGAAGCAGCATCGGATCAAGGAGCCGGTTCGCGCCACCTGGAACCCGGAGACCGGCAAGTTCGACGCCTGGACGGTCAAGAAGGTCGTCGAGGTGGTCGAAGATCCGGCCGCCGAGTGGACGGTGGAAGAGGCGCAGCCCCACAAGGCCGACGCGCAGGTCGGCGACGAGATCCTCACCCCCATCTCCACCGAAGGGCTGGGACGCATCGCCGCGCAGTCCGCCAAGCAGGTGCTCTACCAGCGGGTGCGCGAAGCCGAGCGCGAGAAGGTCTACAACGAGTACATCGACCGGGTCGGCGAAGTGGTCAACGGCACCGTCAAGCGCTTCGAGCGCGGCGACATCATCGTCGACCTCGGCCGCACCGAGGCGGCCGTGCCGCGCTCCGAGCAGGCGCGCCACGAGCGCTACAGCCAGGGCGAGCGCATCCGCGGCGTCATCGTCGAGGTCCACAAGCAGCCCAAGGGCCCGCAGATCATCCTCTCGCGCACCGATCCCAGGCTTCTCGTCAAGCTGTTCGAGATGGAAGTGCCCGAGATCTACGACGGCACGGTCATGATCAAGGCCGCCGTGCGCGCTCCCGGGGAGCGCGCCAAGGTCGCCGTCTACAGCCGCGAGCGCGACGTCGATCCGGTCGGCGCCTGCGTCGGCATGAAGGGCTCGCGCGTGCAGTCGATCATCCGCGAGCTGCGCGGCGAGAAGATCGACATCATCGAGTACAGCGACGACCTCGTCACCTTCGCCCAGAGCGCCCTCGCGCCCGCCAAGATCACCCGCGTCTCCGTGCACCACGTCGGCGCCGCAGCCGCACCTCGACGTCATCGTCGAGGACGAGCAGCTCTCGCTCGCCATCGGCAAGCGCGGCCAGAACGTCCGCCTCGCCGCCGAGCTGATCGGCTGCCGGATCGACATCAAGAGCGAGTCCGACGTCAAGGACGAAGTCGCCGGCGCCCTCGCCCGCATGCTTCAGAACGCCTTCGGCGACGCGCCGGCGGCACCCGACCTCGGTGCGACGCTCGACCTCACCACGGTGCCGGGAATCGGTCCGCGGACGGCGGCGCTGCTCGAGCAGGCCGGCTTCTCCACCGTGCAGGCCCTGCTGGACGCGACCCCCGAGACGCTGCAGGCGGTCGAGGGCATCGGGCCGAAGACCGCGGTTTCCATCCTCAATTGGGCCGAAGGAGCAGGCGGAGATGGCCCAGGCCACGGAGCCCGCCGACGTCGGTCGGAGCCGGTCGACCGATGGCGGTCGAGTCTTCGTCCTCGATGAACGACCAGGACTTCATGGCGGCGCTCTCGCGCGCCTTCAAGGAGTCCGAGGATCGCGCCAAGGTCGCTCGAAGGCGCAGCCCAGGAAGAGAACGAGCAGGCCCCGGAAGGCGAGCGCGAGTAGCACGCTCGCGACGCCTCCGGTCAAGCAGGATCAGCCAGGAGAACGACGGAACATATGGGAAAGATTCGGGTCACCGACCTTGCGACGATGATGGGCGTTTCACACCAGGACCTGGTGTTCAAGCTGCGCTCCATCGGAGTTCGGGTCGAGGGTGAGGAAGCGGCAGTAGAGAGCGAGATCCTGCAAGCGATCCTCGCCGGCAAGAAGCTGGCCTCGCCGCGCGAGGTCATCATGGACGACTCGGCGCCGGAGGGCGCACCGCCGGCAGCGCGGCGCGCGGGAGTTCCCGCGCCGCCGACGCCGGCGGCCCGTCGCACGACGGCCCTGCCGCCGCTGCGTCCGACCCGGCCGCGCACGCTGATCCAGAAGGTCGAGCCGAAGATCAAGACCTTGCCGGCGGCTCCGGCGACAAGCTTCAGCCTGGCGGCGCAGCCGCCACCGATCCGATGCTGGCGGCTTTCGCCGCCGCCGAGATCGACGCGGCTGCCCGCTCACTCCCGGCCGACGCCGGCCACCGCCGGCGGCCCGCTGGTCGACGGCGGCCGAGGGCCGCGACCGCCTGCCGCGACCGCCGCTCGCCCGTCGGCCGCGATCTCCGCCGCGCCGCCGGCGAGTCCGACGTCCTACTCGGCGACCCCGGCCTCCGCCGCGGCCGCGCCGCCCCCGTCGGCCAGCGTCGACACGCCGGGAGCGGCTGCCGTTCCGCCCGTGCGGCCGCCACGTCGGCGCCGTCCTGGTTCACCGGGCGACGGAGCCCTACCGCCCGGCACCGCCGCCGGCACGCGCCCGGGCTATCGGCCCTTCGGCCCCCCGGTACGCGCCGCCCAGGCGGGCCACCCGGAAGCCGGCCCAGTGGCCCGCCCGGGAGCGCGTCCGGGCGGCCCTCCCGGTCGCCCCGCGCCTGGCGGCGCCCGGATCCCGCCCCTATGCCGGCGGTGGACCACGCCCGCCGGCGGGCCCCGAGCCGTCCAGGTGGGCCCCGGCCACCCTCTTCCGGCCGCCTCGTCGCCCGGCAGCTCGAAGCGCGGTGACCAGCGCGGTCCGGACAGCGACAAGAAGAAGGCGAAGAAGGGTCGCAAGACCACGATCGAGATCCAGACCGCCGACATCCGGAGCCTCCGCGGCTCGCTCGTCGAGATCGAGGACGTCGTCGACCAGTCGGTCGTTCCTGCAGGGCTCGCTCGCGGCGCGCACGCCGACGGCGCATAGAGACCCGCGGCGATCAGGACCCGGAAGTCAACACGATCAAGAGCGGCCGCACGCTCGAAGATGGTCCGATGGTGATCTCCGAAGGCATGACGCTGCGCGACTTCGCCGACAAGCTGCAGGTCAAGGCGAAGGACCTCATCGCCCTGCTCGTCCAGCGCGGCACGATGGCGAACATCAACTTCGTCATCGAGCCCGAGTTCGGCATCAAGCTGGTGAAGGAGTTCGGTCTGGAGGCCAAGGTCATGACCTTCGAGCAGGAGGTCCAGTCGCGATCGCGCCGAAGCCGAGCTCGGGCCCGCCGAGAAGCTCGCGCCCGCGCCCCCGTCGTCACGATCATGGGCCACGTCGACCACGGCAAGACGTCGCTCCTCGACAAGATCCGCTCCTCCAAGATCACCGAGGGCGAGTTCGGCGGCATCACGCAGCACATCGGCGCCTACCATGTCGACGTCAACAACCGGCAGATCGTCTTCCTCGACACGCCCGGTCACGAGGCGTTCACCATGATGCGGGCCCGCGGCGCGCGGGTCACCGACATCGTCGTACTGGTGGTCGCCGCCGACGACGGAGTGATGCCGCAGACCGCAGAAGCGATCGACCACGCCCGCGCCGCCGGCGTGCCGATCGTCGTCGCGCTGAACAAGATCGACAAGTCCAACGCCAACCCCGACCGCGTCAAGCAGCAGCTCGCCGACCGCGGCCTCGCACCCGAGGACTGGGGCGGCCAGACCGTCGTCGTGCCGGTCTCGGCGATCAAGGGCGACGGGCATCAACGAGCTGCTCGAGATGATCCTGCTCACCGCCGACATCCAGGATCTGAAGGCCAATCCGGAACGCGCCGGCCAGGGCATCGTGCTCGAGGCGCGCAAGGAGACCGGCCGCGGCATCATCGCCACCGTCCTGGTCCAGAACGGCACGCTCAAGGTCGGCGACGTCTTCGTCGCCGGCTCGACCTGGGGCCGCGTCCGCTCGATGAGCGACGATCGCGGCAAGCGGCGCCAACGAGTCCGGCCCGGCGACCGCCGCCGAGGTCACCGGATTCACCGACGTGCCCGAGGCCGGCGATACCTTCCAGGTCGTCGCGCGACGAGCAGAAGGCGCGCAGCATCGTCGAGTTCCGCCAGCAGGAGTCACGCAAGAAGGACCTCGTCCCGACCGGCGCCCGGCTCTCGCTGCAGCAGCTCTTCAGCCAGATCGAAAAGGGCGAGGTCAAGGATCTCGCCGTCGTCCTCAAGGCCGACGTGCAGGGCTCGCTCGAAGTGCTGCGCGACGCGATCGAGAAGATCGGCACGGCGAAGGTCAAGACCACCGTGCTGCACAGCGGCGTCGGAGCGATCACCACCAACGACGTGCTGCTCGCGTCGGCTTCGAAGGCGATCATCGTCGGGTTCAACATCCGCCCGGAGCGCAACGCCGTCGAGCTCGCCGAGAAGGAGCAGGTGGAGATCCGCCTCTACACCGTGATCTACGAGCTGCTCGACGATCTGCGCAACGCGATGGTCGGACTGCTCGAGCCGACGTTCAAGGAGGTCTCGAAGGGCCGCGCCGAGGTCCGCGAGATCTACCGCGTCCCCAAGGTGGGGACCATCGCCGGCTGCCACGTCCTCGACGGCGTCATCCCGAGAGCCGCCCCCGTCCGGCTGATTCGCGACGGGCGGGTGGTCTTCGAAGGCAAGATCGTCTCGCTCAAGCGCTTCAAGGACGACGCCTCGGAAGTCCGCGCCGGCTTCGACTGCGGCATCGGTCTCGACCGCTTCCAGGACATGAAGCCGGGCGACATCATCGAGGCCTTCGCCAAGGAAGAGATCGCTCCGACGCTGAACTAGGCCGTCACCGGGGAGGCTGCGCCGGGCCCCGGCCCCGCGCGAAGCCTCCGGAGTGACAGCCGGATTCGAACTGCGGACTCGCATCGCATGTACGTCGGCCTCGGAATTCTCGACCTCGAGCTTCCCCACGTCCACGATCTCAAGGCGAAGCGCCGGGTGGTGCGGAGCCTGATCGATCGCCTGCACGCGCGCCACCGGATCTCAGCCGCCGAAACCGGCCTGCAGGACAGGCTGCAGCGGGCCGAGATCGGAGTGGCGCTGGTGGCGGCGAACGAGGCCACTGCGCAGCAGTTGCTGGACGAGGTGCTGCGGCTCGCCGACGACGAGGGCGAGGCGGTCGTCCTGGGCTGGGAGCCGCAGATTCTGGAGGAGGGTGGATGAGCCAACGAACCGATCGCGTCGCCGACTCGCTCCGCAAGGAGCTCTCGGTGCTGCTGATGCGCGAGGTGCGCGACCCGCGAGTCGCGCTCGCGACCATCTCGCGCGTTCAGGTCGCCAGGGACCTGGGTCACGCCCGCATCTGGATCTCCGTGCTGGGCGACGAGGAGACCCGCCAGCAGACGATGGCGGGCATCGAGCACGCCAAGGGTTTCCTGCGCAGCCAGATCGGACGCCGCCTCAAGCTGCGGGTCACCCCGGAGCTCGCCTTCGAGCTCGACCGCGGCGCCGAGTATCTGCAGGACATGACCGAGCTTCTCGACAAGCTGCACAAGGAACCGAGTGATTCCTGAGACTCTGACTGCGCTGTTCGGCAGCCATCGGCGCTTCCTGATCACCAGCCACGCCAATCCCGACGGCGACGCCATCGGTTCGGAGATCGGCCTGATGCGGCTTCTCCACCGCGCCGGCAAGGAGGCGCGGATCTGGAACTTCCACCCGACACCGGGCACCTACCGGTCGCTGCCCGACAGCGCCGGGATCCACTGTCGGCGACGGAGCCCCCTGCCGGATTCCCCGCCGCCTTCGACTGCGCCGTGGTCCTCGAGTGCCCGACGCTCGACCGGACCGGCCTCGAGGGGCAGCTCGCCGAGCTGCCGCTGGTCAACATCGACCACCACCTCGGCAATGCGCTCTACGGCGTGGCGAACTGGGTCGACACGTCGGCGCCGGCGGTCGGTGTGATGGTCGCCACCCTCGCCCGCCAGCTCGGCATCGCAGTCGATCCGCAGACCGCCGACTGCCTGCTGTTGGCGCTGGTCAGCGACACCGGCGGCTTCCGCTTCTCGAACGCCACCCCGGCCGCCTTCGAGGCCGCGGCCACACTGGTCCGCGAAGGGCGCGCGGCCCGAGCAGGTCTCGCAATGGCTGTACGAGAGTCAGCCCGAGGGCGCCGTGCGCCTGCTCGGCGAGTTGCTCGGCACCCTCGAGCTCCACGACGGCGGACGGGTCGCCTCGGTTCACCTGACGCAGGAGATGTTCCGACGTGCCGGCGCCGTAGCCGGAGATTCCGAGGGCCTCGTCGACAGCCCGCGCTCGATCGCCGGTGTCGAGGTGGTCGCGATGCTGCGCGAGACCGGACCCGGCCAGTGGAAGGTGTCGCTGCGCAGCCGCGGAGCGGTCGACGTGCAGGCGGTCGCCCAGCGGCGCGGCGGCGGTGGCCACAAGAACGCCGCCGGCTGCAAGGTCGAGGGCGAGCTCGACGGGCTCAAGAAGGCACTGGTCGCAGAGCTCACCGTCGCCCTGGAGGTCCTCCATGACGCTTGACGGGCTGCTGCTGGTCGACAAGGAGGGCGGCTGCACGTCGCACGACGTCGTGCAGATGGTGCGCCGGATCTTCAAGCAGAAAAGGGTGGGCCATTGCGGCACGCTCGATCCCGACGCCACCGGACTTCTCCTGCTCACGCTCGGGCAGGCGACGCGGTTGACGCGGTTCCTCATCCAGGCGCGCGAAGATCTACGAAGGGACGATCACCTTCGGCCTCGAGACCGATACCTACGACGCGTCGGGCCGGCGGGTCGCCGAACGTCCGACGACGGATCTGACGGTCTCCGCCGATCGACGCGGCGATGGCGCGCTTCGCCGGCACCTTCGAGCAGCGTCTCCCGGCCTACAGCGCGCACAAGATCCAGGGCGTGAAACTCTACGAGATGGCCCGCCGGGGCGACGAGATCCCGGTCGCCAACAAGTTGGTGACCGTCGACGAGTTCGTCCGGCTCTCCGACCTGGCCAACGACGAGATCGATTTTCGGCTCACCTGCAGCTCAGGGACCTACGCCCGCAGCCTCGCCCACGACGTCGGCGCCGCGGTCGGCACCGGCGCCCACCTCTCGAAGCTCCGCCGCACCCGGATCGGCAAACCCGGACTCTGGTTCGACGTCGCGCAGGCACTGACGCTCGCCGAGGCGAACCGCCGGCAGGTCGCCGGCGCCGAGCTCGGAGGGGCCTGGCTGCCGCTCGCCAGCATCCCGCTGCCGTTCATCACCGCCACCCTCGACGCCCTGCAGGAGCGCCGGGCGGTGAACGGACAGACCGTCATCCTCGCGGCCCTCGGCGCAGCGGCGGGCGAATGGGTGCGGATGGTCGACCGGGTCGGAGACCTGGTCGCCGTCGGCTCGGTCGTCGAGGCTCTCGGCAGCTCCGGCACCGCCGTCCTGCAGCCCCGGATCGTGTTCAAGGACCAGCCCGGATGTGGTAGGCTTTTCAAGGATATAGACATAGCGACCCCTACTGAGCGCAACATCGAAATCGTTTCACGACAGAAGGAGAAGAGACTTGTCTCAGGAGAAACTAGAAATCATCCAGAACTTCCGAATGCACGACACCGACACCGGTTCGACGGACGTTCAGGTCGCGCTGCTGACGCAGCGGATCAACGAGCTCACCGGGCACTTCAAGACCCACACCAAGGATCACCACAGCCGCCGCGGCCTGCTGAAGATCGTCGGTCAGCGCCGCCGCCTGCTCGACTACATGAAGCGCCGCGACGCCGAGCGCTACCGCCAGGTGATCGAGCGCCTGGGAATCCGCAAGTAACGACTCCCTCCCGAACGGTCGTCAGGAGCGCCCCCGGCCCACCTTCCGCGTGGCCGGGTCGGCGCCCCCTGAATCCGCTGCCCGCGAAGACAAGGAAAATCAATGAAAACGCAGAGAACCGTCCAGATCGGCTCGGAGAGCCTCTCTCTCGAGACCGGCCACATCGCCAAACAGGCTCACGGCGCGTGCGTCGTCCGCCTCGGCGACACCGTCGTCCTGACCACCGCCTGCATGCAGGCCACCACCATGCCCCGCGACTTCCTGCCGCTGACCGTCGACTACCGCGAATACGCCTATGCGGCTGGCCGGATCCCGGGCGGCTTTTTCAAGCGCGAGGGCCGCGCCACCGAGAAGGAGACCGTCACCGCGCGCCTGATCGACCGGCCGCTGCGCCCGCTCTTCCCTCCCGGTTACACCAGCGAGACGCAGATCATCTCCTTCGTCCTCTCGGCCGACGGCGAGCACGATCCCGACATCCTGGCGATCAATGGCGCTTCGACGGCGCTGGTCCTCTCCGAGATCCCGTTCTACCATCCCATCGCGGCGGTGCGCGTCGGTTTGATCGATGGCCAGGTCGTGTTCAACCCGACCAACAGCCAGCGTGATGTCGCCGACCTCGACCTGGTCGTCGTCGGCACCGAAGAAGCGGTCATGATGGTCGAGGCCGGCGCCAATCAGCTCTCCGAAAAGACCCTCCTCGACTGCATCTGGGCCGGCCACGCCGAGCTGCAGAAGGTCATCCAGGCGCAGATCTCGATGTTCCGCGAGCGCGGCCTCTCGAAGCCGGCATGGAGCGCCCCCGAGGTCTACCCGCAGGAGCTTTACCAGGAGGTCCGCGGCGCGATCCACTCCCAGATGAAGTCCGCCCTGCACACGGCGGGAAAGTTCGAGCGCAAGGACGCCGTCTCGGCGGTCCAGAAGACCTATCTCGCCACCATTCCGGAAGACAATCCGACCAAGCGCGCGCAGGCGAAGAAGGTCATCGAGACCCTCGAGGAAGAGACCCTCTACGACTCGGTCCTCAACGACCGCATTCGCTTCGACTCGCGCAAGCTCGACGAGATTCGCGCCATCGACATCGAAGTCGGCGTCCTCCCCCGCACGCACGGCTCGGCGCTCTTCACGCGCGGCGAGACCCAGGCGCTCGCGACGGTCACCCTCGGCACCCAGCGCGACGCGCAGATCATCGAGGAGTACGACGGCGAGAGCAAGCAGAAGTTCCTCCTGCACTACAACTTCCCGCCCTTCTCGGTCGGCGAGGTCAAGTTCATGCGCGGCGCGAGCCGGCGTGAGATCGGACACGGCGTCCTCGCCCGCCGGGCGCTGCTGCCGGTGTTGCCGAACGAAGAGGACTTCCCGTACACCATCCGCGTCGTCTCCGACATCCTCGAGTCGAATGGCTCCTCGTCGATGGCGACGGTCTGCGGCGGATCCCTCGCGCTGTTCGACGCCGGCGTGCCGCTCCTGGCGCCGGTCGCCGGCGTCGCCATGGGTCTCGTCCAGCGCGGCGACAACTTCGCCGTCCTGACCGACATCGCCGGCCAGGAAGACCACTACGGCGACATGGACTTCAAGGTCGCCGGCACGCGCAAGGGCATCACCGCCCTGCAGATGGACATCAAGGTCGGTGGCGTCTCGAAGTCGGTCATGGAGACCGCCCTCGAGCAGGCCGCCTGGGACGCCTCCACATCCTGGGCAAGATGGAAGCGATCATCGGTATGCCCCGTCAGGATCTCTCCACCTTCGCGCCGCGGCTCTACACGATCCAGATCAACAAGGAGAAGATCCGCGACATCATCGGACCCGGTGGCAAGACGATTCGCTCGATCGTCGAAGAGACCGGTTGCCAGGTCGAGGTCGAGAACGACGGCCGCGTGATCATCGCCTCCCCCAACGCCGAAGCCGCCAAGCGCGCGATCCAGATGGTCGAGCGCCTGACCCAGGTGCCGGAGATCGGCAAGATCTACACCGGCAGCGTGCGTCGCGTCGAGGCCTACGGCTGCTTCGTCGAGATCATGCCCGGCACCGACGGCCTCGTCCACATCAGCGAGCTCGCCCCCTACCGGGTGCGCGAGACCAGCGACGTGGTCAAGGAGGGCGACGAGCTCACGGTCAAGGTCATCGACATCGACGACACCGGCCGCGTCCGTCTCTCGCGCAAGGCGGTCATCGTCGAAGCGCCGGACTACGATCCGGCACAGTACGCCGGAATGGGCATGAGCGAGGACGAGCGTCCGCCGCGCGCCGAGGGCCCTCCGGGAGGTCGCGGCGGGGATCGCGGTGGCCGCGGTGGCCGTCCGGACCGTGGCGGTCGCGGCGGTGGCGGTGGCCGCGATTCGCGCGGTCCGCGTCGCTGACGGGAGCTGCAGAAGTGGAACTAGAATTGGGCCGGGTCGGCAACGATCCGGCCCTTTTTCTGTCTGCGAAACCGAGGTCGTGATGCCGCACGGAGAGCTGTCCATCACCGAATTGACCGAGCATCTCGATCGGCTGCTGGACGCCGGCTCCGGCAAGGACTTCGGCCCGAACGGGCTGCAGGTGCAGGGGCGCCGGCCGATCCGCAAGGTCGCCACCGGCGTCTCCGCCTGCGTCGAGCTCTTCGAACGCGCCCGGGATGCCGGCGCCGACGCCGTGCTGGTGCATCACGGCATCTTCTGGGACGGCATGCCGCGCCAGCTCACCGGCCACACTTACGCCCGCGTCGCGGCGCTGCTCGACGCCGGGATGCACCTGCTGGCCTACCACCTGCCGCTCGATCGTCACCCGGAGCTGGGCAACAACATCCTGGCGGTGAAACGGCTCGGACTCTATTCGGTCGAGCCTTTCGCCGACTACCACGGTTTGCCGATCGGCTTCCGCGGCCGCTATCCCGAGCCGGTTTCGAGCGCGACGCTCGTGGGCCGCTGCCGCGCGGTCTTCGGCCAGGAGCCGCTCGCCTTCCTCGCCGGGCCCGAGGCGATCTCGACCGTCGGCATGGTGAGCGGCGGCGCCGCCGGCGAGCTCCATCAGGCGATCGCCGCCGGCCTCGACGCCTACATCACCGGCGAGCCGACCGAATGGGTGATGAACGTGGCGCGCGAGAGTCGCATTCATTTCCTGGCCGTCGGCCACTACGCCAGCGAACGCCTCGGCATCCAGGCCCTCGGCGAGCACCTGGCGACCCGCTTCGGCCTGGCCCACGAGTTCATCGACATCCCCAATCCCGTCTAGCCGTGGGTGGCGATCTCCGGCACTCGGAAAGATGGCCCGGCGAGAAGTGAAGCAGCTCGCCACCCCATCTTTCCGAGCGCCAGAGCCCGCCTCGCAATATTCTTGGCTTTCTTTTCTCAAGGCTCTACCGACGAGGGGTGGCTGGACCGAGGGCTCCCATGGGCGCGGAGCGCTTCTTCAGCGAGCACCCATGGGAACCGGGCCAGACAGGACCCCGAGCAGAGAGCTTCGCTTACGAGCTAACTTCGGCCTTCGAGAAGAAGCGGAAGAAGTTCTCCGTCGTCAGCGCCGCCGTCGCCGCGAGGTCGAGGCCGAGCTCGCGACCGAGGCGGGTGGCGATCTCGACGGTGAAGGACGGCTCGTTGGGCTTGCCGCGGTAGGGCACCGGAGCCAGGTAGGGAGTGTCGGTCTCGACCAGGAAGCGGTCGCGCGGCGTGCCGGCGATCACCTCGCGGACGTTGTCGGCCTTGGGGAAGGTGACCATCCCCGACATGCCGAGCATGCAGCCGTGCGCGACGACAGTCTCGGCCATGGCGCGGCCGCCGGCGAACGAATGGAAGTCAGCCTTCAGGGAGGCGAACTCGGGCTCGGCGAGGATAGCCAGCATCCGTTCGTTCGAGTCCCGGTTGTGGACGATCGCCGGCAGGCCGAGCTCGACCGCCACCCGCCACTGCGCCCGCAGGACCTCCTCCTGTACCTCGCGCGGCGCGTGGTTATAGAAGAAGTCGAGCCCGCACTCCCCCACCGCGACCGCCTTGGGGTCGGCGAGAAGATCGCGCAAGCGAGCTTCGTCGCCCGACTTCCAGGTCGCGGCCTCGTGCGGGTGCACGCCGAGGGCGCACCAGAGGTTCTCCTGCGAGTGGCAGAGAGCGAGCAGCTCCTCTGCCTGGTCGAGCTGCGTTGCCGGGACCAGGAATCCCGCGACGCCGCGCTCCCGGGCGCGGGCGATCGCCGCCGCCTGCGCTTCCGGCTCGAGGTACTGCAGGTGGCAGTGCGAGTCGATGAGGAAGGGACGCGAGCTCACTTCACGCGCGTACCGTTCGCCGTCCCGGGAGCGTGCGGACGGACGAGGATCGGCTTGCCCTCGGCGTCGGTCGCGGCGAGGATCATGCCGCGCGACTCGACGCCCATGAGCTTCGCCGGCTTGAGATTCGCTACCACGACGACCTGGTTGCCCACCAGCTCCTCCGGCGTGTAGGCCTTGCCGATGCCGGCCACGAGCTGGCGCGGCGTCTCTTCGCCGAGGTCGACCAAGCAGGCGGATCAGCTTGTCGGACTTCGGCACGCGCTCGGCGAACTTCACCGTTCCGACCTTGAGCTCCGTGGCGAAGAACTGATCGATCGAGACCACGTTCTCGACCGCGGCAACAGGTGGTGCCACCACCGGCGATGCGACGGTCGCCGATGCCTCAGAGACGGCGGGGGATTCGGCTGCGGCAGCCGCGGCCGGAGCGGCTGCCCCCGGAGCGGACGAGCTGATTTCTGACATGAACTTCTCCTTGTCGATTCTCGGGAAGAGCGGCGCCAACTCCGGCAGCGCAGCGGCGGTCGGCGTCCCGCCCCACGCCAGGGCGTCGAGGCTCGCCGGCACGGTGCTGGTGCCCACCGCCGCGAGAACCTGGCGCGCCACGGCCGGCATGAACGGCAGCAGCCCTGTCGCGACGATGCGCACCGCCTCGAGCCCATTCCAGAGGATCCGGGCGAGAGCGTCGGTCGCGCCTTCCGCCTTGATCATCTTCCACGGCTCACGCACGACGAGATACTGGTTGGCCTCGGCGAGCAGGCGCCAGAGCGCCCGTAGCGCATCCTGAAAGGCCAGCGCGTCCATCGCCTCGCGGTAGTCCGCCACGACCTGGCGCGCGACCGGGATCAGCGGATTGTCGTCGCAGGCGAGCGGCGGCGTACGGCCGCCGAACGCCCCGCGCGTCACCGTGACGACGCGGCTCGCGGTGTTGCCGAGATCGTTCGCGAGGTCACTGTTGTAGCGGTCGACGAACGCCTCGTCGGAGAAGTTCGCATCCTGGCCGAAGACCATCTCGCGCAGCAGGTAGTAGCGCAGCGCGTCGGGCCCGAAGCGCGCGACGAGATCGTCCGGCCGCACGACGTTGCCGACCGACTTCGACATCTTCTTCGCATCGCGCAACCACCAGCCGTGCGCCCAGACCGTCGTCGGCAGCGGCAATCCGGCCGACATCAGAAACGCCGGCCAGTAGACCGCGTGGAAGCGCAGGATGTCTTTGCCCATCAGATGGATGCGGGTCGGCGCGCCGCCCGTGCCGGGAGTGTCGTTCCAAAAGGCTCGGTAAAGGGGTGCTGGCTCAGCGGCGGTGACTCCTGCGTCGGCAACCGGCTGCGGTCGTTCCGCCTTCGCTGGCGGCTCGGTGGGGCACCGGGGCTGAGGGACCCTCCCCATTGTTCGAGCTTTTCGCGTCGCCGGTTTGCGCCTTCGGCGCCAAAGCCGAGAGCCGTAATGTAGTTGGCAAGGGCATCGAGCCAGACATACACCGTGTGCCCGGGATATCCGGGGAACGGGATCCCCCACTCGAGACCCGTCCGGCTGACCGAGAGATCGCGCAGGCCGGACTCGACGAAAGACCGGACTTCGTTGCGTCTGGTCTCGGGGCGGATCGCCTCCGGATGCCTGTCGATCCAGTCGAGCAGCGGCTGCTGGTACTTCGCCAGGCGGAAGAAGACGTTCTCTTCCGACTTCCATTCGACAGCGGCGCCGTGCACCGGGCACTTCTGCCCCGCGGCGAGCTCCTTTTCGGTGTAGTAGAGCTCGCACGGCGAGCAGTACCAACCCTCATGTTTGGCGAGATAGAGGTCGCCAGCCGCTTCGATCCGCCGAATGAGCGCGAGGACGCCCTGCTCGTGGCGCGGCTCGGTGGTGCGGATGAAGTCGTCGTGCGAGATGCCGAACGTCTTCCACAGCTCGTGGTAGCGAGCCACGACTTTGTCGGCGAGCTGCTGCTCGGTCACGCCTTCGCGCGCCGCAGCGCGTTCGATGTTCTGGCCGTGCTCGTCCGTTCCGGTCAGGAACCGGACATCGTCGCCGCTCATCCGGCGGTAGCGCGCCAGGGTGTCGGCGACGATCGTGGTGAAGATGTGCCCGATATGGGGCAGGTCGTTCACGTAGTAGATCGGGGTGGTCAGGTAGTAGGGCGGCATTCGATCTTCCTGGCTCCAGCCGCCTGGCTCGAGCCGGCGCTGGCCGCCGAGTCTATCAGCGGCGCGCGGCGGCGAGCCCCTTCAGCTGGCCGCGAGCTCGCCCTTCTGGTAGAGGTAGCGAGCGCCGCAGTAGGAGCATTGCGCCTCGACGCGCCCCTCGTCGTCACGGATCGCGTCGAGGTCCTCCGGCGGCAGGCCGACGAGGGAGCCCAGCAGGCCTTCGCGACTGCAACTGCAGCGGAAGCGCACCTCGCGGCGGTCCATGAGCTCCGGCTCGAGGCCCTGGAGCACCTGGTCGCGGAGCTCGGCTAAGCCTCCACGGCCGAGCGTGCGGCTCACGCCGCCGATCCGCGCCAGGTTCTCCTCGAGCTGCTCGACCGCATCCTCGCGCGCGCCGGGCATGACCTCGACGATCATTCCGCCGGCGGCGCGGATCCCTTCCGGCCCCTCGAGGACGCCGACCATGACCACCGACTGCGTCTGTTCGCTCTGCTCGAGGAAGTGCGCCAGGTCGAGTCCGATCTCGCCCGACTCGAGCGCCACCTGACTTTCATAGGAGCTGCCGTCGACGAGCTCGCGCCGTACGCGCAGGATTCCCCTGCCGACCGCGCCGGCGATGCGCAGGCCGATCTGCGGGTCGGTCGGGAGGACAGTCGGCGGTTCGACCTGCGGCTCTCCGACCAGGCCGCGGAGATTCCCCTCGCTGTCGACCTCGGCGACGATCTTGCCGATCGGCCCGTCGCCATGGACGGTCAGCGTCAGCCGGCGCGACGCGCGTGCCGAGAGGCGCAGGAGGAGCGTCGCCCCAGCCATGGCGCGGCCGAGAGCTACCGCGGCGATCGGCGAGAGATCATGTCGCGTGCGCGCCTCTTCCACCACCGGCGACAGGTCGACTGCCGCCCACCGCAAGCTCACTTCACCGGCGACGCCGTATTCCAGGGTCCCTGCTGTCAGAATCTGCCTCAAGAAAAAGACCTCACAAGGAAAGCACGGCACCAGAAGCGACCATGGCGGCTTCATGGACGGCCCGCCAAGTGGTTCCCGCGGCCTCAGCGAGCCGCTTGCAGTCTTCGAACTCCGGCGCGTTGGCGACGGTCCGGCCGAGGAATCTCGCGCGTTTCACGCGCACTTCGCCGAACCGGGTCGAAACACTGACGATCTCGCGCTCGGCTTCGAAACGCCCGGTGGCCTGAAAGCGACAGCCGAGCGAGCCGGTCTCGGCGAGAAGGAGGCCGGCGAGTCGTTCGAGGTCGGCTCTGCGGCACAAAACCGACACCAGACTCCCCGGCCGCCCCTTCTTCATCTGCACCGCTGTCAGGTAGACGTCGAGCGCGCCCTCCGCGAGCAGCCTCGTCGTCGCGTGCCCGATCCCCTCGCCGGAAAGATCGTCGACTTCGCACTCGACGACCAGCACCTCCCCGTTCGCACCGTCGCTGGCGATCGCCGGCCAGGCGGTCCCGGAGATGAGCCGCACCGCGTTCGGCCGGCCGGCGATCTCCTTGCGACCCAGGCCGTAGCCCACGCCGGAGACGAGCAGCGTCGGCTGCTCCATGAACTCGTCCACCAGTTCGGCGAGCAGCACCGCGCCGGTCGGCGTCAGGAGCTCCCCGACCGACCGGTCGGAACCGTAGACCGGCAAACCCCTCATCAGCTCCGCGACCGCCGGCGGCGGCACCGGCATGACGCCGTGCGCGCCGCGCACCGTGCCGCCTCCTAGATTCACCGCGCCGCAGGTGATCCGCCGCGGCGCCAGCCACTCGATCGCCGCCGCGGCGCCCACGAGATCGGCGATCGAATCGACCGCCCCGACCTCGTGGAAATGCACCCGCTCGACCGTCATGCCGTGCGCCTTGGCCTCGGCCTCCCCCAGGCGGTGAAAAAGCGCGCGAGCGCGCGACTTCACCGCCGGGACAAGCCCGCTCGAATCGATCAATCCCAAGATCTCCGGCAGATTGCGGCCATGCCCGTGCCCAGGCTCCTGCTCGGACGGAGCTGCAGAAAAAGCTTGCTGGCAAAGGGGGTTTCCCGCGTCCCGCTGGTGGCCAGGCTCGGCAGCCGCTGCACCCGCAGCGGCAGTGCGAGAGTCCGCGGGCGAAGGGGGGTGAGCGTGAGGGTGCGCGTGCGGATGAGAGTGCCCTGCCGCCCCACCGCCGCCGCGAGCGCCACCCCCACTTACCGGAAGCTTTTCCGTCTCGGAGTCCGCGGAGGTTTCAGGGACCCGCTCCTCCGGATCGGGTCCCTCGATCGGCTTGCCGTGGTCGAGGACGCGGAACCGCGTGCCGGCGAAGCCGGCGCGAGTGGTCTTGCGCGCCTCGATGCCGATGCCATGGAGGTTCAGGCTGGCGACGGCCTCCGCGACGACGCTTTCGGGCATGCCGAGATCGAGGCAGGCGCCGAGGAACATGTCCCCCGCCAGGCCGCTGAAACAGTCGAGATGCAGATCCTTGCCGCGCACGGCCCGGAAATTACCATGCGCCGCGCTCGCGCAGCGAAACCCAGCGTCCGACGCCGCCCAGGATCAGGTGGTCGACCAGCCGCACGCCGACGAGCTCGCCGCCCTCGGCCAGCCGGCGGGTGAAGGCTAAGTCCTCTGGGCTGGGACTCGGGTCGCCGGAGGGGTGGGTGTGAAACACGACCATACCGCAGGCGCCGTGCAGCAGCCCCTCCTTGAGAATCGCCCGCGGCTCGACCGCCGCCCGATTGACGGTGCCGCGGTAGAGCTCGCGTTCGGCGAGCAGGCGGTTGCGGGTGTCCAGGTAGAGGGCGCCCATGACCTCCTGGTCGCGCAGCCCGTAGCGCAGCGCCAGGTAGCTCGCGACAGCCGCGGGGGCGCCGAGAACCGCGCGTTCGACGGCGTCGTTCCGCGCCAGGCGCCGGCCGACCTCGGCCGCCGCGAGGAGCGCCGCCGCCTTGGCCTCGCCCAACCCCCTGCGCAGCAACCCCTGCGCTCCTGTCCCCGCGAGTCCAGGCAGCCCCCCGATCGCGGTCAGGATCTCGCGTGCCACCTCGATCGCCGACGCCCCTGGCCGCCCGGTGCGCAGCAGGATCGCCAGCAGCTCGGCGTCGCCCAAGGCCCGCGCCCCTTGCGCCAGCAACCGCTCGCGCGGCCGCTCGTCGGCCGGCAGCTCGCGGATGAGGAGCGTGCCGCACCTCGGGTCGGCAGCGAGCGGCGCGGTCAGGACTCGTCTCCGAAGAGGTCGCGCAGCTGCGTTTCGCGGTCGCCCTCGAGGCGCCGTTGGATCCGGGTGACGAGTCGCGGCAGGACCTCCCCCGCCGGATCGCGGTAGGAACGGTTGGCGAGATGCGACAGCGCCGTCTCCTCCCGGTTGACCTCGACGACGAAGGCGCCGTTCCGCGCCGCGAGCTCGATGAGGCCGGCCGCCGGGTAGACCGTGGCCGAGGTGCCGACGACGAGGAAGAGGTCGCATTCGGCCGCGGCGTCGGCGGCTTCTTCGAAGACCCCCATCGGCAGACGCTCGCCGAACCAGACGACGGACGGGCGCATGCGCCCGCCGCAGCCGCACCGTGGCGAGTCCCCTCCAGGGTCGGCGATGTCGATCAACGTCGCCATGTCGACTTCCTGCCCGCAGCCGTTGCAGCGCGCATTCCAGATGTTGCCGTGGAGCTCGAGGACCTTCGAGCTGCCGGCCCGCTGGTGCATCCGATCGATGTTCTGTGTCACGACGAGTAAAGACGGAAAGAAGGCTTCCAATCTGGCGATCGCCCGATGCGCCGCGTTGGGCTGCGAGTCCCGTACGCCCACATACCGCGACACATACCAGTCCCAGACCCGCTTCGGATCCCGCGCAAACGCCTCCGGCGTCGCCAAAGTCGCCGGATCGAAATCGGCCCAAAGCCCGCCGACGCCGCGAAACGTCGCGAGCCCCGACTCCGCCGACACACCGGCGCCGGTAAAGACGACGATGCGGGAGGTGGAACGCATGACACTCAGTCTAGCTTTCCTCTCGCCTGCCCCAGGAAAGTGTCAACCCCGATCGGCGAGAGCCCGTCGCGGTCGCCTTCAACTAGACTGGAGCACCTAGAGAGGTCCTCCAACATGCGCGCCAGAATTCTCGTATTCCTCGCAGCCCTCGCGGCCATGCCCCTCGAAGGGGCCGAGGCGCAACTGGCTGCCCTTCTGAAGGACATCCAGCCAACTGGCGGGCCCGCAGGCTCCTATCCCGATTTCCTCGGGTCGGTGGACGGCGTCACTTTCTTTGCCGCTTCATCGCCGACGATCGGCCGCGAACTCTGGCGAACGGACGGTACTCCCGAAGGCACTCGCTTGGCCAGCGACACTTGCCCCGGCTCTTGTGGCGCCATTTTTCGAGCGCTTGCGGCAGGCACGAGCAGTTCCCAACTCTTCCTCGCTGGATTCCCGTACTCGAACGATACGCAGGCCAACGCGCTCTTCGTTGCAGCCGGGGCAGCACCCGAGATTGTGCGACTCGAGGGCGCGGCAACGGGGTTGACCTTTCCCTATATGGCCTCTTCGGGAGCCACGGCATGGCTCTCAGGGCGGCTTTATTTCTGGGGCAACGGCAATGGTGTCGTGCGACTGCTTCGCACGGACGCCGCGGGAACGGGAGTCGAGCTGATCCACGAGTTCGCGCAGTCCTCCGGCTTGAGTGAGCTGCGAAGTCTCGCGAGCAGTGTGCTGTTCTGGAACCGCACGCCCGAGGGACCCAACGAGCTTTGGGCGACGGATGGCACTTCGGCCGGGACCCGATTGGTCACGGCGCTCGATCTCGATCCTGTCGCGCCTTCCGCTTCACTCGGCGGGCGTTGGGTGATTTTCACGGCAATTGCCGGCGGCGAAGTCGAAGTCTGGAGCACGGATGGCACCGCGGCCGGGACACACCCTCTCACGGCCTTCCCGGATCCGAGTGCGGCCGTCTGGGAGATGAAAGCCTCCAGTACGAGCATGTTCTTCTTTGTCCAGGACTACTCCGCCGGACAGGAGCTCTGGACCTCCGATGGAACCGTCGCCGGTACCCGGCCCGTCAGTTCTTTCGGCTATCACCAACCACTTGGACCGTACCGCCAGTTCGACCAGCTCGCCATTCTCGGACCCGACGCCTACTTCCTGGCCACGGACGGATTGGGAAGCGCGGACCTCTGGAAGGCGACCTCCGCACCATTCTCCGCGACCGCGATCCTCGACGCCTGCCCCGACGCCTCTTGCCTGGAAACGGCCTGGCTCACAAGGGCCGGAACTCGGCTCTTCTTCCTGGCCGAGGATGCGGAGCATGGCCGGGAGGTCTGGACGTCCGACGGCACTACGGCCGGTTCGCGAATACTGGAGGACGCCTGTGTCGGACTCTGCTGGGGAGCCGGATCCTTCCTGGCGTCGAACGACCAGCGATTCGTCTACTCCGTGCTCAACACGACTCCATTCCGCTACGAGGTCTTCGTGTCGGAGTTTCCCTGGAACGGAGCCCACTCCCTCTTCGATCCGCTGCGTTCGGCTCCGGCGCTCGACCCCATATATTTCGGCAACACTGTCCTCGACGGCCCGTGGATCTACTTCCCCGCAAAGGACGCGCAAGGAGCGCTCGAGCCCTGGGTCAGTCGCGGAGCTCCCGAAAGCACTCTTCAGCTGGCGGATATCGTCGGCCCCCTCTACGGCGATTCCCGTGCACACGGATTCGAGGCGATCGATTCCAAGGTGGCTTTCCTGGCAACCGATCTCGATTTCGTCTCGCGACTCTGGCTCACCGACGGGTCGGCGAGCGGGACCCGACTTTCGACAGGGGCCGGGCTTCAGTGCTACGACCCGACTGCAGAAGTCCATGCGCTGAACGGCAACTTCGTGCATCTCGATTGCGATGGCAACATCGAGGTCGTGAATCCGACTACCGGCGTCACGACGCATGTCCCCGCAGGAGCCGGTTGCTTCCCGGGTGGTGCAGAAGTGGCCGGTGGTGCACTCGCCGCCCTTCTGGGCTGCAACTACCCTCAGGATCTTTGGCGAAGTGACGGAACTGCGGCGGGAACCTCGTTCCGATTTTCCTTTCCTGCGGACTTCTTCATCGGTGCCTTCGAGCAGGTGGGCGACCGAGTCGTCTTCGTCGGCGGGGGCTCCCCGACCTATCGCTTGTACTCCCTTTCACCGGACTTCTCCAGCTATTCCCCTCTAGCCCCTGCCGGGGTCGTACCTGGAGTCTCCATCAAGCCTACGGGTGAGCCGCTCGGCTTCTTCACCCACGCGGAACAGCTCTGGCGAACGGACGGCACAGCCGGCGGCACCTTCATCTTGGACACCCCCGCACGAGAGCTGCTCCGCCTGCAGGCGGCTACGCGCTCCGCTCACGGTTACGATCTCCTCGTCCTGACGAGCCTGAACACCGAGGAGATCTGGTCCACGGACGGGAGCCTTTCCGGCACGCAGGTCCGAGCGAGTCTCCTCACCGACTCCGGCAACTTCGCCGACCTCCCTCTCGCGCGAGCGGGAGACCGGCTCTTCATGGTTCTGCCCTCGAACGCGGATGGGCCGAGTCTGTGGACGATCGAGGATGGAGAGTCCGAGCTCCACCGAGTGCATTCGGCTTCCGCCTTCGGGCTGGAAGGCTTCAACACCGATGCCTACGGACTGTCCGCGTTTGGCGCCATGGTCTATTTCCCGGCTTGTGACCCCGACCACGGCTGCGAGCTCTGGATGAGCGACGGAGCGGAGGCCGGAACGAGCCTCGTGCACGACATCTCTCCCGGCTTCGAGTCTTCCAATCCAAACACCTTCTTCGCCAGCAGCGCTGACCTCTACTTTCTCGCCGATGACAATCTCCATAGCAACGAGGTCTGGGTGCTGCCCCTGGACGGCGGCCCTGCGTGCCGCGCGGACGAGCGCAGGCTGTGCCTCGAATCCGGCCGATTCCAGGCCACCGCCACCTGGCGCGACTTCGCCGGCCGCTCGGGCGACGCGACCGCCGTGCCGATCACCTCCGACACCGGTTACTTCTGGTTCTTCGACGACGCCAACGTCGAGCTGATTCTCAAGCTCATCGACGGCGGCGGCTACAACGGGCACCACTGGGTCTACTACGGCGCGCTCTCGAACGTCGAGTACACCTTCACCGTCACCGACTCCGAGACCGGCGCCGCGAAGCGTTACTTCAATCCGGCGACGCGCTTCGCGAGCTCCGGCGACATCACGGCGTTCGGGCCGCAGGGGGCGCATGCGCTCGGAGGCGAGGCCGAGGCGATGACCCGCGCCGCGACGCCGCCCGACGTCTCGCTCGCCGCCTTCTCTGCTCCCCAGGGCTTGCCCGGTGCCTGCGTCCCGACGACAACCCGCTTCTGCATCCTCGACAACCGCTTCGCCGTGACCGCCACCTGGCGCGATTTCGCCGGCCACACCGGCACCGCGAACGCCGGCACACTCACCGACGACACCGGCTACCTCTGGTTCTTCGACGAGGCCAACGTCGAGGTCGTCCTCAAGATGGTCGATGCCGGCGCCTTCAACGGCCACTTCTGGGTCTACTACGGCGCGCTCTCGAACGTCGAGTACACCCTCACCGTCACCGACACCGTCGCCGGCGGCCCGCCGAAGATCTACCGCAACGCCCTCGGCCAGTTCGGCAGCTTCGGCGACATCGAGGCCTTCCCGGCGCCGTGATCGCGCCGACCCTCCAGCCTCGCGACTGACGCGTCGACGTCGGCGGGAGTCCTCGACCTCGCCCCTCGTATACTTGCGAAGATGTCGATCTTCGAGCCGATCCTCGCGCGGTTGAATGAGGCTGGCGGGCGCTACGTCGTGGTGGGCGGGCTCGCCGTCGTTCTCCATGGCCACGCGCGCCTGACCGTCGACCTGGACCTCGTCGTCGACCTCGCGCCCGAAGCTGCCCGGCGATCGATCGCTGTACTTCTCGACCTCGGCCTCCGGCCTCTGGCGCCGGTCGATGCCTTCGATTTCGCCGATGCTTCGAAGCGCCAGAGCTGGATCGACGAGAAAGGGATGCGCGTCTTCTCCCTCTACGATCCGATGCAACCGCTGCGTACTGTCGACCTCTTCGTTGAGTCGCCGATCGACTTCGAGGAGCTCTGGCGCGCAGCCGAGATCGTTCCGCTGCGCTCGACACAGATTCGCGTGGCCTCCCTTCCGCACCTGATCCGATTGAAAGAGCTCGCGGGGCGCAGCCAGGATCGGGACGACATCGCAAAGCTCCAGGAGATCCTGCGACAGAGAGGCGGGTCGAGCGATGACTGAGCGGAAAGCGCCCGGGTTTGCACCCAGCATCGCACCGGCCGAGGATCCCTGGGCGAGCTCCACCTGGGAGGGGAATGCCCGCTGGCAGCTCGCGCGCACCCTTGCGGCCACCCCGTTGCAGCGACTCGAGTGGCTCGAGGAGGCGCTCGAGCTCGCGTGGGCCGCCGGCGCGATCCAGCCCCGGGTTCCCGAGCGAGTGGCGTTCGAGTCTTCGACGTCTTCGACACCCACCGACTGAAGAAATTTGCGCAGCGGCCGACGAGGCGCGCGGACCGCTTCCGCCGACGGTAGTGAGTTGCTAGGTTCCTTCGCCTACGGCGTGGTCGCCGACCAGCGGTTGGTGCTTTGCGAGAAGAAGCCGTCCAGGAAGAGGATGCTCAGCGGTTCGTGCGGCGCCAGGCAGGCGGGGTTGCTGCCTGCGACGCTCACGACATGGGCGCGCATGCGATTGGGCACGCGCTCCGGCGCGGCGCCGTAGGGATGTCCGAGGCCGAGCGTGAGGCCGACGTTGCCGCCGCCGAGCAGATGGCAGTAGCTCATGATCGTGCCGCTACCCTGCCCCGCCGGACCGGGGAGCGCTTGCGTGCCGCAGAAACAGCCGGTGGAACCGCACTGGCCGTTGTAGCAGTTGTCCACCGCCGCCGCGTTGCCACCGATGTTCTGGTAGCAGTGCGTGTGCCCGGAGTTGAAGTTGTGCCCGATCTCGTGCGTGAAAGCCTGGATATCCCAGACCGCCGAAGGGCTGCCGATGTTGAAGTTGCCGTCGATGCCGGAGGTGTAGCCATAGCCACCTCCCCAGTTGCTGACCCCGGTGAGCGGCGGCGAGCAGCCGGATGCGACCGCCGCGGCGTCGATCGAGAAGGCGCCGCTGCAGAGGACGCCGATCCAGGCGATGCCGGCGTTCGTCGACTTGCCACTCAGGAAATGCGTCACCGTGCGCTCGACTCCGGCGCGATTGTTGTTCCACCAGCGTCCGTAGTCGATCAGGCTGCACGCTGTGCCGGTCTGCACCCAGGGATCGGCCAGCGTCGGACCCCAGAGACTGACGTGGCCGAGCGTCCAGGCGGTCTGGAGCTCGTCGACATAGATCGAGGAGGAAAAGGCGACCAGATCGGCGATGTAGTCCACGGCGAGCGCGGGGTTGTTGCCGAAAGGAGCCAGGGCGAGGAACTCGTTGTCGGTCTCGATGGCGATCACCGCCGTGTGATCGAAGGTACCTGCCGTAGCCTCCGGGGCGCCGGCAGCGCCCGGCGGGCCGGTCGGGGCCGGTGGCGCGTCGAGCACCGACACCAGGTCCAGCTCCGCGTCGCCCGTGCCGGCGCGGAAGGCGGCGGGTCCGAGATCGTCGAGTTCGCAGCGGAAACCCCCGCCTGGCTCTTCGAGCTCGAAGGCACCGTCGACCTCGCGCGCCTGCAGCAAGCCTTCGGGACCGTCGGGCCCTTCCGCCACCGCCGAGCCGAGCATCCAGGTCCGCCCGGTCGACGTCGCCAGGCCGCGGACTTCACCCTTCTCGAGCACGGACAGCACGACTCGGGACTGCGCCTCGCCCTCGATCCGGCCGCGGAGATAGATGTTGGCCGGAATCGGCAGGCGGCGGTCCCCGGTCGCGGTGTGCAGGACGATCGCGGCGGTGGGCTCGAAAACCTCGAAGCGTTCCAGCCGCAGGGTCGCGAAGCGGCTCCTCCCCTCGACGGTCAGGGGTACCGCGGCAACGCGCAGCACTCCGCCGACGGGCAACTGTCGCGCCGCCACGAGGACTTCTCCGCGATCGAAGGCAACGCTCGCGCTCGCAGCACCGAGAACAGGCGGCGTGCTCCCGTGCAAGGCGCACCAGAGCACCGTGAAGCCGGCAAAACGGCCCAGACTGCGCACAGAGATCGGCATGAAGTCCCCTCGGAGGGCGAGAATTGACGACCTGACCGGGGAAGTCAAGGCCACAGGCCACAGTTCGCCGATTGACGGCGCCTCCCGGCACTGCTAGAAAGCCCGAATGCCCTCTCTGCCGACGAATTTCGGTCTCTTGCCCCCGGAGCTGTCCGACCTCAAGAAGAGTCCGGTGGTCGTCCTGCCGGTGCCGTTCGAACGCACCACCTCTTACGGGAAGGGCACCGGCGAACGGCCCGGCCGCGCTCGCTGCGGGCCTCGCAATCGATGGAGCTCTACGACGACGAGCTCGGCTGCGAGCCGTGCGAGATCGGTATCGCCACCGCGCCGCCGTTCCACCCCGAGGCGTTCGAGATGGAAGAGGCGATGGCCGAGCTCGACGCCGAGTGCCAGCGCTTTCTGGAGGCGGGCAAGTTCCTGGTCACGCTCGGCGGCGAGCACAGCCTGACGATCGCTCCGGTGCGCGCCGCGCAGCGGGTGTCTTGGCGAGATAGGCATCGTCCAGTTCGACGCCCACGCCGATCTGCGCGAAGAGTTCGAGGGCACCCCCTACTCCCACGCCAGCGTCATGCGGCGGGTGTTCGACGAGGGGATTCCCTCTTTGCCGGTCGGTATCCGCTCGCTCTCGGCGCCCGAGGCCGAGCTCGTCGAGCGACACAAGATTCCGGTCCTCTGGGGCCGCGAGCTCGAGCCGGCGGCAGCGCTCGAGAAGCGTTTCGAGGCAGCCCTGAAGGCGCTCCCGAAGAAGATCTACCTCACCTTCGACATCGACTACTTCGATCCCGCGCTCGTGCCGGCCACCGGCACCCCGGAGCCCGGCGGCGGAACCTGGTATCCGACCCTGCGGCTGCTGCGCCAGCTCTTCACTACCAAGGATGTCGTGGCGATGGACGTCGTCGAGCTGGCGCCGCTCGGCGGCCAGCCGGCCTCCGACTTCGTCGCCGCGAAGCTCGCCTACAAGTGCATCGGCTACAAGTACTGCGACCGGGCGGCCGGTATGCCCGCCACGCGCCGCAAGCACTGACGGCTCCGGCTAGCCGACCCCGAGCGCTCGTCAGCCGACGAGCGCTATCCGACCAGGACGCTGCCACCGTTGACGTTGATGATCTCGCCCGTCAGGTGCCGGGAGAGCGGCGAGGCGAGGAAGAGGATCGGCCCGGCGACATCTTCGGCGGAAGCCACCCGGCCGAGCGGAATGCCGGCCTCGATCTCACCGCGCAGCTCGCTCCCCAGCGCGTCAGCCGACATCTCGGTGTCCACCCAACCCGGCGCGACGGAGTTGACCCGGATATCGGGAGCGAGCTCCATCGCCCACGCCTTGGTCGCCGAGATCATGGCGCCCTTCGACGCCGCGTACGGGCTGTAGAACGCCTCGCCGCGCTGGCCGGCGGTCGAAGTGATGTTGATCACGCTCGCCTGCTTCGACAGACGCAGGAACGGCAGCGCCTCGCGCATGCAATAGAAGGCGCCGCTGACGTTGATGCGCATGGTCTCGATGTAGCGGTCTTCGCTGAATTGCGAGAGCGGGTTGTGCTGCCAGACGCCGGCATTGTTCACCAGGCAGTCGAGCCTCCCCCATTCGGAGCCCACGAACTGGAAGAGCTCGACGATCTCGGCCGGCTGCAGGAAGTCGCACGGAAAGCGCCGATGCTCCTGGTCGGAGATCGAATAGAGCTCGTCGACCAACGCCTCGGCCTCGGCCTCGCGCTCGCGGTACTGAATCAGGACCGCCGCCCCGGCGCGCGCGAAGAGCCGCGCCGTCGCCGCGCCGATGCCGCGGCTGCCGCCAGTCACCAGCACGTACATTCCCGAAAGATCGATCATCGTCAGACCTCCACGATCAGGGCGATGCCCTGTCCGCCGCCGATGCAGGCCGAGGCGACGCCCCGGCCGCCGCCGCGGCGCTGCAGCTCTTTCATCAGGGTGAGCGTGATGCGAGCGCCGGTCGCTCCGAGCGGGTGGCCGAGAGCGATGGCGCCGCCGTTGACGTTGAGCTTCGCGACGTCGAGCTCGAGCTCCTTGACACAGGCCAGGATCTGACCGGCGAACGCCTCGTTGATCTCGATCAGGTCGAGATCCGCGAGCTTCATGCCGGCCTTGGCGAGCGCCGCATGGATCGCCGGCACCGGACCGATACCCATGCGCGAAGGCTCGACGCCGACCGTCGCCCAGGACAGAATCCGCCCGAGCGGCTTCTTGCCGAGCTCGGCGGCG
Organism: Thermoanaerobaculia bacterium; assembly: GCA_963719555.1. Classification (GTDB taxonomy): domain Bacteria; phylum Acidobacteriota; class Thermoanaerobaculia; order Multivoradales; family JAGPDF01; genus JAGPDF01. The sequence continues at coordinate 95,580 of CAVRCL010000003.1, forward strand.
CGATCCTTCGACGCCAGCAGCAGCATCGCGGCGCCGTCGACGATCCCCGAGGCGTTGCCGCCGGTGACGAAACCGTCCTTGTCGAAAGCGGTCGGCAGCTTGGCGAGATTCTCGATCGTCGTCCCCGGCCGCGGGTGCTCGTCCTGGGTGACGGTCACCGCGCGCTTGCCCTCGCCCACCGTGACCGGCACGATCTCCTCGGCGAGCCTGCCCGCCGCCATGGCGGCGACCGCCTTGTTCTGGCTCGAGACCGCGAAGGCGTCCTGCTCCTCGCGCGAGATCCCGAAGTCGCGCGCCAGGTTGTTCGAGGTCTGCGCCATGTAGAAGCCGCAGTACGGATCCATCAGCGACTCCCAGAGCAGATCGTCGAGCTTGGCGTTGCCGAGCCGCAGCCCCTTGCGCGCGCCGCGAACGATGTGCGGTGCCTGCGTCATGTTCTCCATCCCGCCGACCAGGCAGGCCCGCGCCTCGCCGGCGAGGATGAGATGCGACCCGGAGACGATCGCCTGGATGCCCGAGCCGCAAAGCCGGTTGACGGTGAGCGCCGGGACCTCCTTCGGCACTCCGGCCTTCAAAGCCACGTGGCGGGCGCCGTAGATCGCGTCGACCGAGGTCTGCAGGGCGTTGCCGACCACAGTGTGGTCGATCGCCGCCGGATCGATACCGGTGCGCTCGAAGAGCGCCTTCGCGGCGCGCGCGCCGAGCTCGATCGCCGACAGGTCGGCGAACGGACCGTTGAACTCCGCCATCGGCGTCCGAACGCCGTCGATGAGAACCAAGTCCTGTATTTGCATTGCGTCTGCTCCTGGAAGGATTTCCTTGCCCGTCACTGCGCAGGCGGTTGGTGAAAGGCTATCAAGAAGGTCGGCACTGTGCCGCCCTACATCTCCCGCCGCCAGGCGATGAATCTCGCGCCGGATCTGGTTCATGTCGAGTCGCGAGTTCAGCCGATGCGCCAGGACGAGAACGATCCGCTGCCGCGAAGGCTCGATCCACAGACTCCCGCCGGTGAAGCCGGCATGTCCGAAGGCCGCGGACTCGAGGTCCGGTCCGCTCGAGCCGTCGGCGCTCTGCCGCATCCAGCCGAAGGCGCGCAGTCCCTCCCCGGCGAGGGCGCGAGCGACCGCCTCCGGAGTGAGAAGCCGCTCGGGCCTGAGCCACTCACGGCCCAACGCCATCATCTCCGCGGCGGTGACGAACAGCCCGGCGTGGGCGGTCAGAAAGCCGCTCGCTCGCGCGTTGCCATCCTGCGGTACGCCGCGCAAGAAAGGCGCCTGCCGGCTCAGACGCAGGCCAAGTTCGGCCGCGAGCTCCACCTCCGTCCGTTGTCGAGCCGGCACTCGACGATCTCCTCCGCCGGCGGGCGGGCGGCCAACGCGCCGAGCGGCGCGAGGCCCAGCGGTTCGGCGACGTGGGCATCGAGGAGATCGGCCAGGCTCCTGCCGGTGACGCGCTCCGCCGCCAGACCCCAGAGGATATAGCCGAGGTCGCTGTAGGTCGCGAGCGCACCGCGAGGGCGATCGCCCTCCGGCCAGAGGTTCGCGGAAAAGAGAAAGTCCGCAAGATCCGCGCGGTCGGCGAGACGCTTTCCCAGCCGCAGGCCGAGCGGCGCCCAGGCGACGATTCCGGAGCGATGGCGCAGGAGATCCTCGAGAGTGGAAGCACCGCCCCTGCCCGGCGCGGTTGGAAAGACCTCGCGCAAGGACAACTCGAGCGGCAACAGGCGGGCGCGGTGCAGAACCAGCGCCAGGGTCGCCATCCACGGTTTGGTCAGCGAGGCGGCATCGAAGCGGGCGCCCGGCCGCAGGCGCTCGCCGCCGACCCGGTAGCCGGCGGCGTGGCGGAAGCGGATCTGCTGCGGGTCGGCCAGCAGCACCTCGACCGCGCTCACCGCTGCGCCCAGGCGCGCGAGTCCGTCGATGTAGGCGGCGAGCTCCTGCGAGGGCGGCGGCTGCGGTTGACCGTCGGGCATTGAAACCGTATCTTGCCCTGAACCGTGTCTCCGCGCACCGCCTCGCGAATTCTCGTCGCAGCCGACTCCCGAACCGCCGAAGAGGCGCTCGTCGGCGAGCTGGGCCGGCTTGCCGATGCTGAGCCCCTGGCGCGCCATACCGTCGTCGTCCCCTCGCACAGCCTGCGGATCGCGCTGCTCGCCCGCCTCGCGGGCCTGCGCTCCGCCTGGCTCGGGCTCGAGGTCGTCACGCTGCGCGGGCTGGCGCGCGCCATCCTGGAGCGGTCCGGGGTACAGCATCGCTCCGGCGACCCACTTCTGCCGCTCGTGGTCGAACGGCTGGCGCGGCGCGAGCGCGCCCTCGCCCGGCCGCTCGAGACCTTGATCGACGGCTTCGCCGGTGCGCAAGGGGCGGTTCGGGACCTGCTCGATGCGGGGTTCGGCGAAGAGCATCTCGACTTCGCCCTGGAACGAATCGACGCCGAGCGCACCCAGCTCGGTGGCGATGCGCTCGACCGCGCCGCGGCCCTGTGCCGGATCGCCGCCGCCAGCCGCAGCGAGCTCGCCACGCTCGGACTCTCCGTCGATGCCGATCTCTATGTGCGAGCCACCGAGAACCTCGCGGCCGACCCCGACCGGGCGCTGCCTGCCGGCGGCCTTTTCCTTCACGGCTTCGCCGACGCTACGGGTGTCGCGAGCGACCTGCTCACCGAGCTAGCCCGGCAGCGACCGACGCTGGCGATCCTCCTCGACCCCTGGGAGCTCGACGGCAAGAGTCGCGGGAGCTTCAGATTCGGCCGCCGGCTCAGCGAGCGGCTACAGGGCGTCGCCGCGGTCGAGCGCCTCGATGTCGCCCCGCGACCGGCCCGGTTGACGCTCTATGCCGCCGCCGATCCGGCGCGAGAAACCCGCGCGGCGGTAGCGCGGCTCGCCGCGCCGATCGCCGCCGGCGAATGCCCGGAAGAGCTTGCCATCGTGATCCGCGATCCGGCCCCCTACCGCGCCCTGCTGGCGCGCGAGATCGATCGTCAGGCGCTGCCGGCCTCGGGCACGGACGGCCCGCCCTCGGCGCTCGGTCGCCGGGCGCGCGGGCTGCTCGAGCTCGTCGAGCGCCAGGGCGACGCCTCGCTCAGCCTCGCCTTCGCGGTCGCGGGAGAGTTCCTGGCCCGAGGCTCGGGAGTCCGCCCCTGGGAGCTGCGCCTCGGGGCGCTCGCCCTCGGAGCGCGGCGGCTCAGCGCCTTCGCCGAGCTCGAGGTCGCACAGGAGCCCGTGCGACTGCCGCTCCGGGATCGCTTCCTGGCCCGCAGTTCCGCAACACCGGCGAACGCGGCAGCGGACCCCGACGCAAGGGGCGAAACCGCCACCACCGCCGACGTCGACGCCAGGCTCTCGGTGCACTCGCGCGCCCTGCCGGCGGAGGCGCTCCGGCGCGCGACCCGCCAGGCGGCGACACTCCTGAACCGCCTCGAAGCGCAGAACAGGCGCCAGCCGCTCGACGCAGCGTTGGCCGGAATCACCTCCCTGATCGCGACACTGGTGGAGGCGGAAGAGGACCGGCAGGCGCTTCTCGCACCGCTCGCTGAGCTGACGGAGGCCTCGCAGGTCGGCCGGAGCAAGTTCGAGATCACCGCTGCCGAGGCCGCACAGCTGCTGCGCGACGCCTGGCAGGAGGTCGGAGGTGCGACTCTCGGAGGCGCAGGCGGCGGCGCCGCGCTGCTTTCGGTCACCGAGGCGCGCGGCCGGACCTTTCGTCGCATCGTGCTCGCCGGCCTGACGCGCGATCGCTTTCCGCGCGCGATCCGCGCCGACCCGTTCCTGCCCGACAGCCTGCGGGTGCGCCTCCGCGACCTCCTGCCCGACCTGCCGGTCAAGAGCGAAGGCCACGACGAGGAGCGCTTCCTCTTCGCGCAGCTCCTCGGAGCGGCGCCCGAGATCGACCTCTTCGTCGCCCAGGCGGACGCGGAGGCGAAACCGCTGTCCGCGTCCTCTTTCATCGCCGAGCTCCGCCGCGCCGGCCGGGTCGGCGAGGCGCTCCCGGCGCCCGAGCCCACGCTGCCTTCGGCGCTCGACCTCGCCTGCCTGACGGCGCTCGCCGGCGATCCGGTGCAGCTCGCTGGAGCACTCGCGCAGGCCTACGACGAAGGCGGACTGCGCTTCCCTGCCGGGACTCCGCGGTCAGCCGAAGGCGAGCGCTGGGCGGCGAGCCACGTCGCGCTCCTCGCCGAGCTCGGGGCCGATCCGCTCGCGCCGCAGGCTTCGCGCCTGGGCCCTTTCTTCGGCTTCGCCGGCGCCCGGCCGGAGATCGCCGGCGGCGGCGACCCGCGCCGCGCCGCCCCCGGGGTCACGACTCTGCAAAGTCTCGCCGGTTGCGGCTGGCGGACCTTCCTCGGCAAGCTCCTCCGCCTCGCCGCCCCGCCGGCAGGTGAGGACGAGATCCCGGAGATGCCGCCCCGCCTGACCGGCACGGTGGCCCATCTCGTGCTCGAGCGCATGGCGCCACCGGTTTTGCGCGCGGTGCGGACCGTCGCCGACGCCGAGGTGCACGCAGGAGTCGAGGTGCCCTGGCCCGACGAGACGCGGCTCGAGGCCCTGATCGCGACGGCCAGCCGCGAGGCGCTCACCGACGAAGGGCTCGACACCGAGCTCTTCGCGCTGCCGCTCGAGCTCGCCGCCTCGGAGGTACTCGCCGTCGTGCGCCGCCTCGACTGGGTGGACGGCAGCCGCCAATTGCTGGGGCTCGAAGTCGAAGGCGCCGCGATGCTCGATCTGCCGCGCGGAGCGCGCAGCGTCTCTTTCCGCGCCGACCGGGTGGAGCTCGCGGGCGAGGCGCTCGTGCTCACCGACTACAAGACCGGCCGGTCCGAGTTGGCGAAAAATGCCAAGGCGGAGACCCGCCGCCGGAAGCTCGAGGAGGCTTTGGCCGAAGGCGACTGGCTCCAGCTGCCGGCCTACGCCCGCGCCCGCGCCGGGCGCCCGGTCGAGGGGCGCCTGCTCTTTCTGAAGAGCGACCTCGAGGACGAGCGCCGCGAGGCTCTCTTCGCCGCGCCCGCCGACGGAACGACTCTGGACCGCAGCGAACGCGCCGTCTGGCAGACCCTCTTCACCGCCTGGGATCGCGGCACCTTCCTGCCCCGCCTGCTCGACAAGACCCTCGAGGCGCCGTACCGGGAGTGCGCCTACTGTGAGGTCCGCGTCGCCTGCCTGCAGGGAGACAGCGGCGCACGTCTGCGCCTCGAACGCTGGGTCCGCGCCCACCTCGCGCGGGCCGTCACAGCGTCAGACGGGGCTTCGGGCGGGGCTTCGGCCGCACGCCCGGAGGAGTCTGCCGGGTCGCCGGAGACGGCAGGCGCCGAAGCGGCAGACGAAGCCGCCTGGCAGCTCTTCCAGTTGCGCGGTCCACGCCCGCCGGCAGCGCCTCCGGAGAGCGCTTGAGCGTCCTGTCCGGCCCGTCCTCGCCGCTCGCCGATCAGGCGGCGCGCGACCTCGCGGTCTCGGAGTTCGCGCTACCGGTCGCGCTCGAGGCCGGAGCCGGCACCGGCAAGACCCGCGCGCTGGTGGCCCGACTCGCGACCTGGCTCCTCGGTCCGGGTTGGGCGGGTGCCGCCGCAGAGCTCGAGGAACGCCGCCACCTCACCGGCGCTCCCGCCGTGGAACCCTCCGATATCGCCGCACGCGTCGCCGAAGGGACGGTCGCGATCACCTTCACCGAAGCTGCGGCCGCCGAGATGGCCCGCCGCCTCGGCGAGCTACTCGCCCAGCTGGCGAGCGGCCAGCCGGCGCAGGACCTCACCCCGCTACCGGCTCTGCTCGCCGGCCTCGACCTGGCCGAGCGCGCCAACCGACTCGCCGCCGTCCTCTCGCGGCTTCGCCTGCAGACGATCCACGGTTTCTGCCACCGTCTGCTCGCCGACCATCCGTTCGAGGCCGGGCTCCACCCGACCCTCGTCGTCGACGCCGACGGAACCGCCGTGGCTGCCACCGCGACCGAAGTCCTCATCGCGGCGCTGCGCGGCCGCCAGCCGCAGGTGGCGGAGCTGGTGCGCGAAGCCATCTCCCCGTCCGACCTCCACGCCGCTCTCCTGCGACTCATCGCCGGCGGCGCGCGCAAGGAGGACTTCGTGCGCGATCCGTTCGACGATTCGACCGCGAGCGCCATCCTCGCCGGCGTCGCGGCGGCGCTCGACGCTTTCCTGCCGGAGCTCGACAGGCTCGCGGCGGCGGCAAAGCGGATGAAGACCCTCCCGCGCGCCCTCGAAGCCCTGCGCCGCCTCGCATCCGACCTCGTCGGCTCCGGCGCCGCGGGGCGCCCTGCACTCGCAGCATTCGCCGAGCAGGCCCGCGACGCGAGCGCCGACTGGGAAGAGCTGCTGGCGCGCTATGCCGACGGTGAGCTCAAAGACACCGAGGCCGGATGGCTCGGTGCCGGCGCCAACAGCTATCTCCACCTTGCGCGCTCGGTGCACGAACAGCTCGTCGGGATTCTCGCGCTCGACTTGCGCCGCTTCGATCTCGCCCGGCAGGCGCTCGGACCGCTCGTCGAGCAGATCAGGTACCGCCTGGAGCGCGCTGGCGTGCTGACGTTCGACGATCTGCTCGACCGGGCGACCGACCTGCTGCAGCGCAGCCCGCCGGTGCGCCGCCGCCTGCGGCGGGAGATCCGCCAGCTCCTCGTCGACGAGTTCCAGGACACCGACCGCCGCCAATGCGACCTGCTCGCCGCGCTCGCTCTCGGCGAGGACGAGGGCCCGCGCCCCGGGCTCTTCATCGTCGGCGACCCGAAGCAGTCGATCTACGCCTGGCGGCGGGCCGATCTCGCCGCCTACGAGGACTTCCTCGCGCGCATGGCGGCGGCCGGGGGCGAAAGCGCGCTCCTGTCGGTCAACTTCCGCTCGGTCCCGGCGGTGCTGGCGGAGGTCGAGCGCGCCGTAGCGCCGATCATGCTCGCCGAGGCCGGCGTCCAGCCGCGATTCGAGCCGCTCACCCCCGGCCCCGCGCTCGCCGCGAGCGCCGGTTTCCGGCGCCGCGAACGCCATCCGGTCGAGCACTGGCTGTCCTGGGACCCGACCGCCCTGCCTCGCCCCGACGCGACGAAAGCGGATCCGGCCAACGCGGTGGAAGCCGCGGCGATCGCCGCCGACATCCGCGACCTCCACGACGCCGAGGGCGTCCCCTGGGGGAGCTTCGCCATCCTGCTCAAGGCGCGCGGCGCGCTCGAGGTCTACCTCGACGCGCTGCGCCGTGCCGGCGTTCCCTACGCAGTGCAGAAAGACCGCTCTTACTATCGCCGCCGCGAGATCATCGACCTCGCCTGCGCGGTGCGCGCCATTCTCGATCCGGCCGACCTGCTCGCCCTGGTCGCTTTCCTGCGCAGTCCCCTGGTCGGCGTCCCCGATGCCGCCTGGATCCCCCTCTGGCGGGCCGGCTTCGCTGCGGCGATGGCGGACCTCGTCGGGCCGGACGGCGTCGCCACCGTCGACCGGACCGTCGCCGCTGCCTCTGCCGAGCTTCCGGCGGCAGTCCCCGGCCTCGGGGCACTGGTCGACTGGCCGATCGCGCTCGCCGAGGCGGTGCGCGCCGTCGCCCGGCTGCGCGCCGACTTCCGCCGCCTGCCGGCCGCCGGCTGGGTCGAACGCCTGCGTGCCTGGCTCCTGCCTGAGCCGCTCGCCGCGTCCCGCTTCCTCGGTCGCTTCGGCCTCGCCAACGTCGAACGGCTGCTCACCCGCCTCGAGCGCGAGCTCGACGAAGAGAGCGATCCGCACCGCGCGCTCACCCGTCTGCGGCAGGCGGTCGAAGAGGAGAAGGAGGCCGAGGATGCCCGGCCGCCCGACGCCGGCAGCGACGCCGTCGCCGTGATGACGATCCACGCCGCCAAGGGTCTGGAGTTCGACCAGGTCTACCTGGCGCAGATCCAGCGCGGCAACCGGGAAACCGACGCGGCGGCGAGCGACATCCTCGACGGTGTCGCGGGTCACGGACGTGAGCTGCGGCTATTCGGCGCCCCCTCGCCCGGCTATCTCGCGGCCGATCGCCATCGCCGGCGCCTGCGCGACGCCGAAGCCGTGCGCCTGCTCTATGTCGCCATGACTCGCGCCCGGCATCGACTCGTGGTCTGCGGCAGCTGGAAGGAGACGCCGCAGCCCCTGGACCTCGCGCGGGCGAAGACCTTTCTCGATCTCCTGGCGTTGCGCCACCCGGGGAACCTGGCGGATCTCGGATCGGGCGCCGAAGTCGTCGATGCGTCGGCTGTGCCGTGGCGCTTCGCCGCGCGCTGGGCGACCGCCGGCGGTCGGGCCTCGTCGGCAGATCGCCCGCGCGACGCCGCGCCGGCGGAGCGCCCGGCTCAGGCGCCTGCCGCCATTGCGCCGGCTCAGCGCGACGCCGCCCGCGAACGCGCCGGGAGCCTCCGGCTAGGGCGGGCCGCCGCGCTCGCGCTCACCGGGGAGATGCACGTCGAAGCCGCCGACGCGCCGGGCGAGGGCCCATCGCGCTCGCTCGCGCTGGCACTCGGCGTGGCTCTGCATCGCGCGCTCGAGCTCGAGGAGCTCGCCGAACGCGCTCCCGATGCCTGGCGGCGCGCGGCCGAGTCAGCCTTCGACTCCGAGCTTCCCGGCGCCACTCTCCGCGACCGCTCCCGGCTGGGGAGCGAGCTGGAGCGGCTCGCTGCGTCGCCGCTCCTCGCCGAGCTGCGCGCGCTCCGCCCAGCCGTCCTGGCGCGCGAGCTCCCTCTGCTGGCCCAGGCCGCGGCCCCGTCCGCAGCATCCGGATCATCCCGAGCCATAGCGCTCGACGGCATCGTCGGCACCCTCGACCTCCTCTACCGCGATCCGGCAACCGGCGAGGTGGTGGTCGCCGACTTCAAGAGCGACGAGATCGCCGCCGGTGCCGCGCCCGCCGGGATCGCCGGGATCGTGGCGCGCTACCGGCCGCAGCTCGAGCTCTACGGCCGAGCGGTGGAGAGTGCGATGGCGCTCGACCGGCCGCCTCGCCTCGAGCTCTGGCTGCTCGCCGCGGACGCCATCGAGGTGCTGGGCTGACGCGGCGCCGGGCGCGCGTTGACCGGTCCGGGCGCCAGCCTGTAGCCTGCCGCGGAAAGCGAGGCCCGCCGTGACCGTCACCTACTCGAGCTACCTGCATCTCGACGAGCTCCTCGCCGCCCAGCAACCGCTGTCTCAAGGGCCCGAGCACGACGAGATGCTCTTCATCGTCATTCACCAGGTCTACGAGCTCTGGTTCAAGCAGCTCCTGCACGAGGCCGGCTACCTCGGCGCCGCGCTCGAGCAGGACGACCTGCCGCGCGTTTACGCGACGCTCAAGCGCTTCCTGACCATCCTCAAAGTGCAGGTGGCGCAGATCGACATCCTCGAAACGATGTCGCCGGTCTCCTTCCTCTCCTTCCGGGCGCGGCTCGACACCGCTTCCGGTTTCCAGTCGCCGCAGTTCCGCGAGCTCGAGTTCGTGCTCGGCCGGCGCAGCGCGCGGATGATCGCCCACCACGCGGGAACTCCGGCCGCCGACCGGCTCACCGCGATGCTCCACGAGCCGAGCCTCTGGGATCACTTCGTCCAGTTCCTCGTCCGCCACGGTTGCCGTGTCCCGCAGACGCTGCTCGAGCGCGACCGGTCCCTGCCCAATCCCGAGACGCCGGCGCTCCATGAGCAGCTCATCGAGATCTACCGCACGCGACCCGACCTGGCGCAGATCTGCGAGCGCCTCGTCGACCTCGACGAGGGGATCCAGGAGTGGCGCTACCGGCACGTGAAGATGGTCGAGCGCACGATCGGCACCAAGGCCGGTACCGGCGGATCGAGCGGCGTGGAATACCTGCGCGCCACCCTCTTCCAGCCGCTGTTCCCGGATCTCTGGGCGATCCGGGCCTCGCTGTGACCGCCGGTCCCGCGCTCGCGGATCTGCGCGGCAACCCCAACGCGCTCGCCCCGCACTACCGCCACTTCCGGGTTGGTGAGCGGCTGCTGCTCTCCGGACATTCGCACCAGGCCTGGCCGGACGTGGCGCGCGCAGGCATTCTCCAGTCGTTCGACGACGCCGCGCGGGCGATCGACGAAAAATGGGCGCTCGCCGAGGCCCAGGCCGAACGCGTCCGCGAAGGCTACCGGGCCCTGCTCGACGACCCCACCGGGGAGATCGCTCTCGGCGCGAACACCCACGAGCTCATCGTGCGCTGGCTCTCGGCGCTGCCGCTCGCGGCGAAGCCGCGCCTCGTCACCACCGACGGCGAGTTCCACACCGTGCGCCGGCAGCTCGCGCGGCTGACGCGCCTGGCGCCGCTGGCAGACGGCGGTCTCGAGGTCGTCCGGGTCGCCGCGCACCCGGTCGAGAGCCTCGCCGAGCGCCTGGCGGCGACGATCGACGAGCGCACCGCGGCGGTGCTCACTTCGGCGGTCTTCTTCGAGACGGCACGCATCGTCCCGCGACTGGGCGAGCTCGCGGACGAGTGCCGGCGGCGGGAGACTCCGCTGCTGATCGACGCCTACCATGCGCTCGGCGTCCTGCCGTTTTCGCTCTCCGGGCTGGGCCTCGAGTCCGCCCTGGTCACCGGCGGCGGCTACAAGTACCTGCAGCTCGGCGAAGGCAACGCCTTCCTCCGCCTGCCCAAGGGGCTCGACCTGCGTCCGGTGGTGACCGGCTGGTTCGCGGAGTTTTGGACGAAAACCGGGAGCAAGAGCCGCGACCAGGTCGACTGCGCGCCCGGCGCCGCCGCTCTCGCCGGCGCGACTTACGATCCGACGAGTCACTACCGGGCGGCGCGGGTGTTCGATTTCTTTGCCGAGCAGCAGCTCACGCCGACTTTCCTGCGCGCGGTTTCGCAGCATCAGATCGCACTGCTCGCACGCGCGTTCGATGCGCTCGATCTTCCCGAAGGCTTGATTCGGCGCGAGCGCTCGACGCCGCTCGAAGGCATCGCCGGCTTTCTCGCCCTCGACAGTCCTGCGGCGCAAGCCCTCTCGGAGAAGCTGCTGGTAAAGGGGGTGCTTTGCGATGCTCGCGGTCGGTCCCTGCGGCTTGGACCGGCGCCCTATCTGAGCGATGCCCAGATCGAGCGTGCCGTCGAAATCCTCGGCGAGGTCGCTCGCGCGCTGCCGTAGCGCTGAGAGGTTTCTTCCCTTACTGAGCTTTTGTTTCGGGTCTTCCTGTTCTTACCAGCGGGCGCTGGCGCCGCCGCCGCCGAACGAGCCGCCACCGCCGCCGAAGCCCCCGCCACCGAAGCCGCCGCCGCCAAAGCCGCCGCCAAAGCCGCCACCGCCAAACCCGCCGCCACTCCCGCCGGTCCAGCGGCTGCCGCGGCCGCCGCGGCTCCTGGCCGAGCTGATCAGGATCAGCAACACGAGGATGAAGATGAAGAAGACGAGACCTCCGCCCTTCGAGCTCTGGCGCGGTGCGCCACCGGCACCCGCCGTGTACTCGCCCTGGATGGCGACGAGGATGGCGTCGGCTCCGGCGCTGAATCCGCCGTCATAGTCACCGTTGCGCAGGAAGGGAATCACCGTGTTCTGCAGGATCTGCTTCGATTCGAGATCGGTCAGCGCCCCTTCGAGGCCGTAGCCGACTTCGAGGCGCAAGGCGCGGTCGGCGACGAAGAGGAAAAGGACGACGCCGTCGTCCTGTCTGGCGCGCCCGACCCGCCAGGCCTCGGCGACCCGCTGCGTGTATTCCTCCAGCACCTCGTTCTCGGGCAGGGCGGGGAAGATCGCCACCAGAACCTGCGACCCTTGCGCCTTCTCGAACGCCTCGAGCTTGCCGTCGATCGCGGCCGCGGCGCCGGGTGAAAGAACTCCCGCCTGGTCGGTGACCCAGCGCGCCGGCTTCTCGGGCACCGGCCGGCCCTCGGCCGCCGCCCAGCCGGCGGCGGGTCCGCCGGCACCGAGCAGCGCGAAGAAAGCGACGCAGGCGGCGCAGACGAGCAGCGCCCACCCTCCTCCAAGAACGGCGAGGCGCGGGCGCTTCCCGAATTCTCTACCGCCGGGAGGCTTCGTCAAAGGCCCTAGAACTCGACCTTGGGTGCGGTCGCCGCGCCGGCCTGGGCAGCGAAGTAGGGCCGCGCACTGAAGTGCCAGCCGAGGATCCGGGCGAAGAGGTTGGTCGGGAACTTGGCGAGCCGCGTGTTGTACTCCCGGGCGACCTCGTTGAAGCGCATGCGCTCGACGGTGATCCGGTTCTCGGTCCCCTCGAGCTGGGTCATCAGGTCGCTGAAAGCGGCCGTCGACTTCAACTCCGGATACCTCTCGACGACGACCATCAGCCGCGACAGCGCCGAGGAGAGGCCGTCCTGCGCCTGCTGGAACTGGGCGAACTTCTCGGGGTTGCTCAGGATCTCCTGCGTCGCCTGTCCACTGATCTGGCCGACGCGGCTGCGCGCCTCGACGACGGCCTGCAGCGTCTCCTGTTCGAAGGCCGCCGAACCCTTGACCGTCGCCACCAGATTGGGGATCAGATCGGCGCGCCGCTGGTAGGTGTTCTCCACCTGCGCCCAGGCGGCGGATACGGCCTGTTCGCTGCCGACGAGTCCGTTGTACTGCCCGACGCCCATGAAACCCACGAGCACCAACAGCCCGACAATGACGATTCCACATCCGAGAGCCTTGGTCATCACTTCCTCCTGATCGCTGATCGCTGATCGCCAAAAACGATAACACTAACCGGCGTCCCGGCCGGGACTCCCACCGGCGGGCGGTGGCCCGCCGCCGGTCAACGGCGCCGTTCGAAATCGAGAAAACTGAACGGGTAGGGATGACCTTCGGCGAGGCTGTGATCTTCCCGCGCCACCAGGCGGAAACGCGACTCGTCGTAGGCCGGGAACCAGGTGTCGCCGTCGAACGCCTGGTGGATTCGAGTCAGATAGAGACGGTCGATCCGATCCTCCGCGAGCGCCAGGCGGAAGATCTCGGCGCCGCCGCCGACGAACGGACTCGGGTCGCCCGCCTGACGGGCGATCTCGAGCGCCTCTCCGACCGTCGCTGCATGGAGGATGCCTGGGGGCAGGCCGCCGCGCCGCGAGACGATGACCGGAATGCGACCTGGCAGCGGCGCATCGAGGGTCTCCCAGGTGCGTCGCCCGAGGATGAGGTGGTGCCCGAGCGTCAGCCGTTTGAACCGCTGGAGATCGGCCGGAAGCCGCCAGGGCAGGCCGCCATCCCGTCCGAGAGCTCCGTTCTCGGCGATCGCGGCGATCAGCGCGATGATGCGCCCGGCCACGCCGGGAGTACCCTCCCCCGTCATACGGCGATCGGCGCCCGGATCGCCGGGTGGGGCTCATAGCCGCTGATCGCCACGTCCTCGAAACGGAAGTCGAAGAGCGAATTTACCTCGCGGTTGAGCTCGAGGCGCGGCAGCGCCCGCGGCTCGCGCGAAAGTTGCTCCCGCGCCTGCTCGAGGTGGTTGAGGTAGAGGTGCACGTCGCCGAAGGTGTGCACGAAATCGCCGGGCTTGAGACCGGTGACCTGGGCGACCATGGCGCAGAGCAGGGCGTAGGAGGCGATGTTGAACGGCACGCCGAGGAAGACGTCGGCGCTGCGTTGATAGAGCTGACAGGAGAGCTCGCCGCGCGCGACATAGAACTGGAAGAGCGCGTGGCAGGGTGGCAACGCCATGCGATCGAGATCGGCCGGATTCCACGCCGAGACGATGTGACGCCGCGAGTCGGGATTGGCGCGGATCCCGTCCACCAGCCGGGCGATCTGGTCGATCTCGCCACCGTCGCGCGCCGGCCAGGAGCGCCACTGGTGGCCGTAGACCGGCCCCAGCTCGCCTTGGGCATCGGCCCACTCGTCCCAGATGGTGACTCCGTTCTGGCGCAGATAGGCGACGTTGGTGCTCCCGGAGAGAAACCAGATGAGCTCGTGCACGATCGACTTCAAGTGCAGCTTCTTCGTCGTCATGAGCGGGAAGCTCTCGCGCAAGTCGAAGCGCATCTGGTGGCCGAAGAGGGAGAGCGTTCCGGTGCCGGTCCGATCTGCCTTCTCGACGCCGCGATCGAGGATCTGGCGAAGGAGGTCGAGGTAGGGTTGCAAGGCAGAGGTAGTCTAGCGAACCCCCGTCTTTTCGCCACAGATCGAAGTCGGGCGCCCGCAGGTGCCAGATTCAGGACCCGCCTGCCGTCTTTACACTTCGATGCTGGCCCGTGCGCTCTCCGCCACCCCCTGGGGAATCGACGCCCGTCCCGTTCAGGTCGAGGTCGATGTCCAGAACGGCCTGCCGCAGATGCAGATCGTCGGACTGCCCGACGCCGCCGTGCGCGAGAGTCGCGAACGCGTGCGCAGCGCCCTGCGCAACTGCGGCTTCGACCTGCCGCCCCGCGCCGTCACGATCAATCTCGCTCCGGCCGACCTGCGCAAGGAGGGCAACCATCTCGACCTCGCGATTGCCATCGCCCTCCTCGCCGCCTATGGCGCGCTGCCAGCGGAAGCGCTCGCCGGCAGCCTGCTCTGCGGCGAGCTCGGCCTCGACGGCAGCGTCCGGCCGGTCCGCGGCGGCCTCGCCATCGCCGACCTCGGGCGGCGCATCGATTGCCGGGAGCTCCTCCTGCCCGCCGCCAACGCCGGCGAAGCTGCCGCCACCGGGGCACTTCCGGTGCGAGGTGTCTGGGCGATCGGCGAGGCGGTCGGACATCTGCTCGGCAGCGCTCCGCTCCCCGAAACGCCGAGCTCCGCCGCCTGGGAACTCGACCTCGCGGTCGCCGGAGCCGCCGATTTTGCCGAGATCCGCGGCCAGGAGGCGGCCAAGCGCGCCCTGGAAGTAGCTGCGGCTGGCGGCCACAACCTGCTTCTCATCGGTCCTCCCGGCGCCGGCAAGACGATGATGGCGCGCGCCCTGCCGTCGATCCTGCCGCCGCTCACCCTCGCCGAAGCCGTGGCGGTGACCAAGATCCACTCGCTGGTCGCCGAGCGGCCACCTGCCGGCCTCCTGCGTCGCCGCCCCTTTCGCTCGCCGCACCCGGGAGTCAGCGCCGCCGGCATGGTCGGCGGCGGGCCGATCCCCCGCCCCGGTGAAGTCAGCCTGGCGCACGGCGGAGTGCTCTTCCTCGACGAGTTGGCGGAGTTTCACCGCGACGCCCTGGAGGCGCTGCGCCAGCCGCTCGAAGAGGGCCAGGTGACGGTGGTGCGGGCGCGCGCCTGGCTGCAGTTCCCGGCCCGCTTCACCCTGCTCGCGGCGATGAACCCCTGCCCCTGCGGGCATCTCGGGGACACGCGCCGCGCCTGTCGCTGCCCCTTGCCGGCGATCGAGCGCTACCGCGCGCGCGTTTCCGGCCCGCTCCTCGACCGCATCGACCTCCACGTCGACGTACCGTCGATCCGGCTGCAGGACCTGAAGGAGCGGCCGCAGCAGGCATCGGGCGATCTCGCCGCCCGCGTGCAGGCCGCGCGCGAGCGCCAGCGCCAGCGATTCGCGGCCGATCACCCGAGTCCGGTCAACGCCAGCCTGACGGCGGCGGCGATCTATCGCGAATGCCCGGTCGCCCCGGCCGGCCAGGCACTCCTCGATGCCGCTTTCGAACGCCTCGGACTCTCGGCGCGGGCGCTGCACCGGGTGCTCAAGGTGGCACGGACGATTGCCGATCTGGCCGCCGCCGAGCGAATCGAGCCGGCCCATCTCGCCGAGGCGATCCAGTATCGATCGCTCGATCGCCGCATGGCGCGGTAGCACGGAAATCCATGGCCATAAACCATTATTTTGAATCGAGGGTTGACAGGTGAGACTCAGCCGATACAATTCACGAAGTTCAGAGCTTCACCCGGTCAGCGGCAGATCTCCAATTCGGCTCCATCTCTTCGAGACGACAAGGGCATGCACTCCAAACACTACACGCTGATTCTGGTCCGCAATGAAGGTTCAAGATTCCGCAAGTGGCGGGTGAGCCAGTTGCAGGTCGTCGCCCTGGCCGCGACGATCGGAATTCTCGCTCTCGGCGCCGCCTACTCGACCTGGGCCGCCTTCGCTTCCCGAGTCAACCGCGGCGAGCTCGCCCGTCTGCACGAGGAGAACGAGACCCTTCGCCTGACCAATCAGTCGTTCGAGAACCGGCTGGACGGGTTGCACTCGCGCCTGACCGACTCCGAAGACCGCACGCGCAAGTTGGCCATCGTCGCCGGGCTCGAGAACCTCGGAGCGAGCGCCGAGGCCGGCGTCGGCGGTCAGTCGCCCGGCGCCGCCCCGGCGCCAGGCAACAACGCGCAGGAATTGGGTGCGGTGGCCCTGCTCTCGCAGGCCGAAGGCCGCTCGAGTTCCCTGAACAAGACGCTCGAGCTGGTCGAATCGCGCCTCTCCGACAACCTCCGCCTGATCTCCTCCACCCCCTCGATCGCTCCGGTACGCGGACTGTTCACCAGCACCTTCGGCTACCGCCGTGATCCGATCACCGGCCAGCGCGCCTATCACTCGGGGGTCGACATTTCGGCCCCGCCAGGCAAGCCGGTCAAGGCGAGCGCCGAGGGCGTGGTGACCAAGACCGAGCAGTACGGCGGCCTCGGCCGCGCGGTGTTCGTGGCGCACGGCTTCGGAGTGACTACCATCTACGGCCACCTGTCGCGCATCACCGTCACTCCGGGACAGCGCATCGAGCGTGGCGCCATCGTCGGCCTGGTCGGCAACACCGGTCGCGCCACGGGCTACCACTTGCACTACGAGGTCCAGGTGAACGGACAGCCGACGAACCCGCTGGCGTACATTCTCGATCGCGCCGACGGCGCTCTCTGACGGCTGCGGCGCCCGCCCCCGGGCTCCGCTTCATCGCAGAAGTCCCTGCAGCGTAGGGGAATCGCGCCGGGCGCACGCCGGATGCTCTGTTAGGATGAATTCTCGCCTTCGCGCTCCGCGGCGGCGCCTCCTCCGGATGAAACAGACCGCATGCTGAATCAGGTCATCACGAAGGTTTTCGGCAACAAGCACGAGCGCGACGTCAAACGCATGCAGCCGATGGTTGCCGCCGTCAACGCTCTCGAGCCCGCTGTCCGGGCGCTCTCCGACGAGGCCTTGCGCGGCAAGACCGAGGAGTTCCGGCGCGAGCTCGCCGGCGGCAAGAGCCTGGACGACCTGCTCGTTCCGGCTTTCGCGGTCGTCCGGGAGGCGGCGCGCCGGGTTCTCGGGATGCGGCACTACGACGTCCAGCTGATCGGCGGCATGGTCCTGCATCAAGGCAAGATCGCCGAGATGCGGACCGGCGAGGGCAAGACCCTCGTCGCCACCCTTCCCAGCTATCTGAATGCCCTCGCCGGCAAGGGCGTGCACATCGTGACGGTCAACGACTATCTGGCCCGGCGCGACGCCGAGTGGATGGGCCGCGTCCATCAGTTCCTCGGCCTCACTGTCGGCATCGTCCAGCACGACATCTCCGACGTCAACCGCCGGGCTGCCTATCAGTGCGACATCACCTATTGCACCAACAACGAGCTCGGTTTCGACTACCTGCGCGACAACATGAAGTTCGATCTCGCCGCGATGGTGCAGCGCGGCCACTACTTCGCCGTCGTCGACGAAGTCGATTCGATCCTCGTCGACGAAGCGCGCACGCCGCTCATCATCTCCGGCCCGTCCGAGGAGTCGGTGGACAAGTACTACCAGATCGACAAGATCATCCCCAAGCTCGAACGCGGCGAGGAGATCACGGACAAAGACGGTAACAAGAGCTCGACCGGCGATTTCCTGATCGACGAGAAAGCCCACACCGTCGCCCTCACCGACCAGGGCGTCGGGCGGGTCGAGAAGCTTCTGAACGTCGACAACCTCTATGACATCGAGAACATGGATCTCATCCATGGCGTCAATCAAGGCCTCCGCGCGCACTACCTCTACCGGCGCGACGTCGAGTACCTGATCAAGGACGGCCAGGTGATCATCGTCGACGAGTTCACCGGCCGGATGATGCCCGGCCGCCGCTGGTCGGACGGCCTGCACCAGGCGGTCGAAGCGAAGGAGGGGGTCAAGATCGAGCGCGAGAACCAGACCCTCGCCACGATCACCTTCCAGAACTTCTTCCGCATGTACAAGAAGCTCTCCGGCATGACCGGCACCGCGGTGACCGAGGCCTCGGAGTTCGAGCACATCTACAAGCTCGACGTGGTGGTCATTCCGACCAACCGCGACATGGTGCGGGCCGACCGGCCCGACCTCGTCTTTCGCAGCGTCCGTGAAAAGTGGGACGCCACGGTCGAGGAGATCGAGGATTGCCACAAGCGCGGGCAGCCGACCCTCGTCGGCACCCTGTCGATCGAGAAGAGCGAGATGCTCTCGTCGCTGCTCAAGCGCAAAGGCATCCCGCACGTCGTGCTGAACGCCAAATACCACGAGCGCGAGGCGTCGATCGTGGCGCAGGCCGGGCGCAAGGGAGCGGTCACGATCGCCACCAACATGGCCGGGCGCGGCACCGACATCCTCCTCGGCGGCAACCCCGAGGGACTGGCGCGGTCCGAGGCCGATCCGAACTCCGAAACCGAGGCGGAGGCCTATCAGAAGGCCTTCGAGCAGTACCTCGTCACCTGTGCGCGCGAGCGCGAGGAGGTGCTCTCCGCCGGGGGACTTCACATCATCGGTACCGAGCGCCACGAGTCGCGGCGTATCGACAACCAGCTGCGCGGCCGGGCCGGCCGCCAGGGCGACCCGGGCTCCTCGCGCTTCTTCATGTCGCTCGAGGACGATCTGATGCGGCTGTTCGGTTCCGAGCGCATCCAGGGCCTGATGGGACGCCTCGGCATGGAAGAGGGCGAGGCGATCGAGCACAACATGGTCTCGAAGGCGATCGAACGCGCGCAGAAGCAGGTCGAAAACCGCAACTTCGAGACCCGCAAGCACCTGCTCGAGTACGACGACGTCATGAACAAGCAGCGCGAGGCGATCTACACGCTGCGCCGCGACATCTTTGACGGCAAGGAAGGCCGGGACTACGTCCTCGGCGTGAGCAAGGACATCCTCGAGACCCTGGTCGCGACGCACTGTCCCGAAAAGACCGATCCTTCGGAGTGGACTCTCTCCGAGCTCGTCAAGGACGTCCTCTCCTACTTCGACATCGATCTCCACGCCCGCGGTCTCAAGCTCGACGAGATGACCGACCGCGAGATCGCCGAGGAGGTCTGGGCGATGGCGGAGGCCAAGTACCTCGACAAGGAGTCTCGCCTCGGGCCGGAGCTGCTCCGGATGCTCGAACGTGATGTTCTGCTGCGTTACGTCGATCTTGCCTGGAAGGATCACCTCCTGGCGCTCGATCATCTGAAAGAGGGCATCGGCCTGCGCGGCTACGGCCAGCGCGATCCGCTGCAGGAGTACAAGAAGGAGAGCTACGAGCTCTTCCAGGCGCTGAAGGAGCGGGTCGAGGACACGGTGATCAAGACCCTGTTCCGCATGGAGCCAGTCTCCGAGCAGCAGCTCGAGGAGGAGCGCCAGCGGCGCGAGCGTGCCGCCCCGCCGCAACGCCTCGTCTTTTCCGCACCGCAGGGTCTCGCGGGAGCTGCCTCGGCGCCGGGAACACCCGGCGCCGCCGGCGGCCCGCCGGGACGTCCCGGGCCGCCGCCGGCCCCACAGCCCATCCGGGTCGAGGACAAGACCGGCCGCAACGATCCGTGCCCCTGCGGCTCAGGCAAGAAGTACAAGAAGTGCCACGGAGCGACCACAAGCGGCGCCGCCTAGGCGCCGCGTTCAGCGACACTGCGCCGCCTGAAAGGCAGGCGACCCTTCGGCGGTCGCCGACCGCCTCGCCGAAGGGCAGTGGCGACTACTTCTTGACGCGGTGGATCACGATCTCCATCATCTTCCACTCCTTGCCGTCGGCGCCCTTCTCCCACATCTCCATCCGCTCGTCGTCGGCAGAGGGCCAGGAGACGATCTGCCGGTTCTGCCGGGCTTTGCCGCTCATCGGATCCATGTAGGTGCCGGCAAAGGTGCAGCCTTTCTTCGGGTCGGCGTCGCAGTCGCCGATTGTCGTCATCACACCGGTGCTGAAGTTGTCGACCCAGGTCCCCCACCACTTGCCGTCCACGTTGTTGAAGCCGGTCGTCCCCATGCCTTCGAAGGGCATTCCCATCATGGTGCCGCTCCAGCTGTCGAGGAGCACCCGGCCGCCGAGCCCCATCTTGCGCTCGGCGCGCACCTGGCTGACCTGAGGCGGCGTGGTCGGCGCATCCCACATGGTCGAGGTGCCCTCCCACGTGCCCGTCTTCCCGGCCATCTCCTGATGCGCCTTGCCCGGCGTCATCGCCCTCATCCAGGCCTCCATCTGCGCCTTCTGCTCGGGGGTCATCGGCGGTTCGCCGGGCGCCTGCGGCAGAACGGGGGCCGCCAGCGCGACGGCGGCCACCACCAGCAGCATTCGCATCCACCCACCGCTTTCGATTCGGCTCTTCATCGCTCTTCTCCTCTCGAGAACCCTGTCGGACCGTCGTGACTTTGATATCTTAGTCGCGGCGGGCGAGACGGTTGCATTCACATCCCCCGCCACCCAACAGATGACCGAACTCCACAACCCGCCCCGCCTCGCCCTGACTTTCGACGATGTCCTGATCGAGCCCGGCTACTCGAGCGTGCATCCGAACGAGGTCGATCTGCGCACTCGGCTCTGCCGCGAGATCCACCTCAACATTCCGATCCTCTCTGCCGCCATGGACACGGTGACCGAGTCCCGCCTGGCGATTGCACTCGCGCAGGAGGGCGGTCTGGGCGTCATCCACAAGAACTTGTCGATCGATCTCCAGGCGGCCGAGGTCGACAAGGTGAAGCGCAGCGAGGCCGGGATGATCGTCGATCCGGTGACCATGCGCCCCGAGCAGCGGATCTCCGAAGCGCTCGAGCTGATGGCGCACTTCAAGATCTCCGGCGTGCCGGTCACCGATGCCGAGGGCCGGCTGGTCGGCATCCTCACCAATCGCGACCTGCGCTTCGAAAGCGACCTGAACCGGCGGATTTCGGACTTGATGACGCGCGAGAACCTAGTCACGGTACCCGAAGGCACGACGCTCGACGAAGCCAAAGCTCTGCTGCACAAGCACAAGATCGAGAAGCTTCTGGTGGTGGATCGCTCCGGCGGCCTGAAAGGCCTCATCACCGTCAAGGACATCCAGAAGATGATCCAGTATCCGGGCGCCTGCAAGGACGAGCTCGGCCGGCTGCGCGTCGGCGCCGCCGTCGGTGCCTCGGGTGAGTTTCTCGAGCGCGCCGCGGCGCTGATCGATGCGAAGGTGGACCTGCTGGTGCTCGACTCCTCCCACGCCCACAGCAAGGGCGTGCTCGACGCCGCGGCGATCCTGCGCCAGCGGTTCCCCGATGTCGCGCTGATGGTGGGCAACGTCGCCACCGCCGAAGGCACCCGCGCCGCCATCGAGCGCGGCGCCGATGCCGTCAAGATCGGCATCGGTCCGGGATCGATCTGCACCACCCGCATCGTCACCGGCGCGGGCGTCCCCCAGATCACCGCCATCCAGGAGTGCTCCCGGGCCGCCGCCGAGCGCGACATTCCGATCATCGCCGACGGCGGCATCAAGTTCTCGGGCGACCTGACGAAAGCGATCGCCGCCGGATCCGGAGCGCTGATGATCGGGTCGCTCTTCGCCGGCACGGAAGAGAGTCCCGGCGAGACGATCCTCTACCAGGGCCGGACCTACAAGGCCTACCGCGGGATGGGCTCGCTCTCGGCGATGGCGCGCGGCAGCGCCGACCGCTACTTCCAGGAGGGCGAGGCGAGCCTTTCGAAGCTCGTCCCCGAAGGGATCGAGGGCATGGTCCCGCACAAGGGCAGCGTCCATTCGATGCTGCCACAGCTCACCGGCGGCATGCGCGCCGGAATGGGGCTCGCGGGTTGCGCCACGGTCGACGAGCTCCGTACCGCGCGCGAAGTTCCTGCGCGTGACGGCGGCTGGCCTCAAGGAGAGCCACGCCCACGACGTGGTGATCACCAAAGAGGCCCCGAACTACTGGGTCGACCGCTGAGGACCTGAACCTGCGCTTGCGCCGGCGCTTCAGCGCCGGCCGTCCCCCTCCTGCAGCCGCTTCTCCAGCTCCTTCAGCCGGAGCTCCAGCTCCTTCATCCGCTGCTCGACCTCGGCGTCGATGCGCAGCTGTGTCGCCTTGAGCTGCTCCTGGAAGCCGGGACTCTCGAGCAGGCGCCCGAGGCGCTCGAACGCCGGTCCCATGTCAGGGAACGGCGTGGCGCCCGGCGCGGCCGGCGCCGCTGGCGGCGATGGCGGCGATGGCGGCGGGAGGGCACCCGGAGGTGGCGTGGGCGGGAAGATCCAGCGGCCGATGTCGACCGCGTCGCGCTCGCGGCGCTCCAGGGTCGCCTCGATCGTCCGCTCGTGTCCGGCGCGCACGACCGCGAGGGCGAGCCGCTCTCCCCCTTCGCGCGAGCTCACCTCGCCCGCGAATCCCCAACTGTCGTGCACCGGCTCGTCGCCGATCCGGATCACCACGTCGGCCACCGCCAGACCGGCGCGCGCCGCCGGACTTCCGGGCGCGACGCGACCGACCATCACGCCAACCTCGCGCGGCGCGCCGAAATGCGCGCGCAGCTCGGGAGTCAGGTCGACGAGCTCGACGCCGAGATAGCCCCCGGACAGGCGCGGCGCCCGCGGCGCTTCCGGCGCACCTGGAGCGGCGAGAGAAGCGGGCGGTGCGGGCGGTGCCGTGGCCGACCACGGCAGGCGCGGCGGGCGAGCCGCTTCGGGGGCCGGCGACGGCTGCGCGGCGCCGCCCGCAGCGAGAAGCAGCGCGAGCGCCCACAGGCAGGTCGAAGAGTGCACGAGCCGGGATCGCAGCGGGTTCATGAGTGACTCCTTTTCGGATTGGAGGGTCGCTCGCTGCCGGTGGCGGCCGGTCCTGCTGCCACCGATGCGAGATCAATGTAGAGATCGGTCGTGGCATCGCCGCCGAGGCGAATCGCCGACCGGCGCCCGGCCAGCGCGCGGAGCTCGTCGAGCTCGCCCGCCAGCCGCCGATGCTCTTCGATCAGCGCAGTCCGGCGCTCGGCACGTTCAGCGTCGATGCGGTCGACCTCGAGGCGCCAGGCACCCAGACCCGCCGCGACGACGCAGACTGCAGCCGAAACGGAGAGCAGGCGTCGCCGCAGGAGGCGCCTGCGCGTTGCCGCACCTGCAGCCCGCGACAGCACCGCGGATTGAAAGCCGGGGCCGGCGGACGCCTGCGGCAGCGCGCGAATGGCCCGCGCCAGCTCGTCGGCGTCTTCCGTCCGGCGGTCCGAATCGGTCGGGAAGGTCACGGCGCAACTCCTTTCCAGTAGGGCTGCAGGCGAAGTCGCAGGCGCTCGCGGGCGCGGAAGAGCCTCGTCTTCACCGTCGCGGCGGGGAGACCGAGCAGGCGCGCGATCTCGGCGATCGGACGCTCCTCGAGCGCCGCGAGGACGAGGGGCGCACGGAAGGCGAGCGGCAGCTCCGCGATCGCTCGCGCGAGCTCCGTTTGGGCCTCCTCGCGCAGGAGCCGCTCGCTGGCCTCGGCCTCCTCGAACGCCGCACGCTCCCCGCCCCGCCTTTGCCAACCGAACGGACCGAGCCGCCCAGCGAACAGGGCGCGTAGCCGCACCCGTCGCCTTCGTTCGCTGCTCTTCGCCAGACGGGTGCCGATGCTGTAGAGGTAGGCCTCGAAGCGCCCCTCTTCGCGGTACCGGCGCCGGGCCAGCCAGAGGCGAACGAACGCCTCCTGGGCGATCTCCTCGCCCCGGTCGCGGTCGCCGAGGAGGCGCGCCAGATACCGCACCAGCGGATCGCGGTGGCGCTCGACCAGGAGACCGAACGCCTCCCACTCCCCTGCGCGGCAGAGCGCCATCGCCCGGGCGTCCGGGTCGACGCTGGTGTCCGGCAGGGCGGCGTCGAGAGCGCTCATCATCCCTACCAACGCGCGGCGAAGAGTTTGGTTCCCGGCGGGCGCCTCAGGCGGGAGGCTGCGGCAGCCAGACCAAGCCGACCCGCAACACTTCGACGTCGGTCTTCCTGGGTTTGAGCGCCTTGGCGGTCAGCGGCAGGGCCTGCGGGTCGGAGCGCTGCTCGACCGCGGACAAAGCCCCGGCGAGCTCGGCGTCGAGCTCGCCAATCCGCGCCTGCACGGTCTCGACCCCCTCTTCGGCCAGACCGACGTCGCGCGATTCCTTCATCGACCGCGAGGCGGAACGCGCCGAAGAGGCCGCACGCGACAGCGTGGAGGACGACAGCTTGCGCCGGCCGAAGAGCGCGCCGGCGACTGCCCCGAAGACCGACGCGGCAGTCGAGATCGTCTGCGCCGTGGCCTGCGACTTCTGCTCGGCGACCTTCGCCTGGGCGCGCCGCATCCTCTCGTCGAGAGCGCTGAACCTGGGCGCGAAGCGTGCCTTCACCTTGTCGACCTCGAGGTCGCGGCGCTGGCGGGCGAGATCGGCGAGCCGGGCGCGAAACGCTCCTTCACTCTCGCCCGGCTTCGAACTCTCGCCCAGCTCCCTGCTGGCGAAGATCGTGAGCTCTTCGGCGCGCGCCAGGAAGTCCTTGAATGACTTCGCCCAGTTCTCGAAGCTCTTCGCTCGGGTCGCCTCGGACGGCAGGCTGGCGAACCCGCCGGCGCCGGCAGCCGGCGTTTCGGAAAGCTCCTCCGCCGCGAGCTCTGCGGATCCGGCCCAGTCGACCAGGAGAGCTTCGCCGGTCACGATCGGCAGCGCCCGCGCCACTTCGCGCGTGAAGCTCCACCCGGCGTCGGCGCTCTGGAAGTGGACTCTTCCCTGACCGAGGATCGCCGGAGCGTAGCCCGAGACCTTGCCGGTTGGCCGGCGGAAGAGCACTGGAATCTCCGCCGGCAGGATCGGCAGCGCGCCGGCGGCGGCCGGAGACGAGACCGCCCGCGGCGGAGCGACCGCCGATGCGCCAGCCGGGACGGCAGAGGCTGCCGCGTCTGCCTCGCTGGCGCCCGTGCCCTTGAGCCGGCGGATCTGATCGCGAGTGAGCGGCCCGGCGAGATACGACATCGCCCAGCGGCTCTCGAACAGCACCGGCCTTTCGTCGTGCACGTTGTGCAGGAGAAAGCGCCGCGAGGCGAGACCGGCGAGCACACGGGAGAGCTCCTGGCGGTCGATGCCCCCGGCGACCCCCTCGAGCCCGTCGAGGACGCGCGCCAGGTCGCGCTCGGTCTGCAGCCGCCCGAGCAGCCAGGTGCCGATGTTCGACAGCGCCTTGTAGTCGAGGTCGACCGGATTCTGGGTCGCGAGCACCACGCCGAGGCCGAACGCCCGCGCCTGTTTGAGGAGCGTCAGCATCGGTTTCTTCGACGGCGGATTCGCGGTTGGCGGCAGGTAGCCGAAGATCTCGTCCATATAGAGCAGGGCGCGCAGGCTGCTCGTTCCCTGCCGGGTGCGCATCCAGGCGAGCGTCTGGTTGAGCAGCAGCGAGACGAAGAACATCCGCTCGGCGTCCGAGAGGTGGGCGATCGAGAGCACCGCGACCTGCGGCCGCCCGTCGGCGCTGTAGAGCAGCTGCTTCACGTCGAGCGGGGTGCCTTTGAGCCAGATATCGAAGCCGGGCGCGGCGAGCAGGGCGTTGATCGTCATCGCCAGCTCGAAGCGCTCTTTCGCCGGGTAGAAGCTCTCGAGCGGCAGGACGCCGACCTTGTCGAGCGGCGGCTTCTGCACGTCGGCGATGAGCTGCGCACGTCGTAGCTCCTGCCCTCGCGCCAGGCGCGGTCGAGGAGAGACGAGACCAGGATGTGCTCGCGGCTGCGCAGCGGATCGCCGGCGATGCCGACCAGTCCCAGCAGGCTCGTCGCGGTCGACTGCACGCGGTCGCCGAAGAGCTCGCCGTCCTCGACCAGCTCGGGCGGCGGCGCGGCGAAGGTGGCAAGGATGGAGATCGGCTCGCCGGCGTTGCTGCCGGGGGTGAAAATGCGGAAGCTCGCCGCCGCCTTGAGGCGCCGGATGCGCTCGCCGTCCTGGCCCCAGCTCGCCAGCCCCTGCTTCCACTTCGCCGCCTCGGCCGCGGCGTACGCCGGGACGTCGAGGCCCTTGCGGCGTGCGTCCTCCTCCTGGACCCAGGGCTCGAAGTCCGCGGCCGCGAGCTCCGGAAAGGTCAGCAGAAGGTTGGTGAGATCGCCCTTGGGATCGATCACCAGCGCCGGCACGCCGTCGATCGCCGCCTCCTCGAGGAGGGCGATCCCGAGCCCGGTCTTGCCACTCCCGGTCATCCCGAGACAGACCGCGTGCGTCACGAGGTCGCGCGAATCGTAGAGCAGCGGCTCTGCGCGGACTTCCCCCGTCGCCGGTTCGACCGACCGGCCGAGATAGAACAGTCCGAGCTTCTCGAAATCCTGCATGGCGCGCGCTCCTCCGCAGCGGAAATCCTACCCGAAGCGCGCCGCGCGAATCGCCGCTGCGACGCTCAAACCCAGGCGCGCGGATCGAGCTCGTACGGCAGCGGCGTGAGATTCTCCGGCCCTGTCTCGTCGAGGAAGACGAGGTCCTCGAGTCGGAGGCCGAAGCCATCAGCCGGGTTCGGATCGTAGAGACCGGGCTCCAGGGTCAGGACGTCGCCGATCTCGAGCTGGCCGTCGCCTTCGGCGTGTCGCTTGAAGCTCGGAGACTCGTGCAGCTCGAAACCGACGCCGTGCCCGAGGCCATGCACGTACCCCTGGAGCGTCCCGGGATCGGAGAGCGGGGTGGGATAGCCCCTGGCGGTGAACGCCTCGCAGACGGCGACCTGGAGGTCCCAGCCACGCACGCCGGGCCGTGCGGCGGCATGGGCCCGCTGCAGGGCTTCGTGCACCGCCGCGAACGCCGCCGCGACGCGCGGGGGGGGGTCGCCGACGCAGAAGGTGCGGGTGCAGTCGGCGAACAGGGCGCCGCGCGGGAAGAGGTCGACGACCAGGGTCTCGCCGGCCCGCACGATCCGGTCCGGCGTCCCCGAGCTGTGGGGCACGCCGCCTTCGCCGCCCGGCGCGACAATGTTGCCGCGCGGCTGCTCGAGGCCGGCGGCGGCGAAGATGCCGGCGATGCCGGCCTTCAACCGCGCCATCGAGAGCGCTTCGCCCTCGAGCCAGAGCTCTCGTTCGCGTACCGTCGCACCGGCGAGGCGAACCGCCACCCAACGGAGGGCCTGGCAGGTCACCCCGGCCACCCGGCGGATCTCGGCGAGCTCCAGCCCGGTCTTGTGTTTGCGAATGGCGAGGAGGCCCGCGCTCGCCGAGACGAAGCTCCAGCCCTCCCTGCCGAGCCGCTCGAGAACCTCCTGTGCCAGCCCGAACGGCAATCGGCCGGCGAGCGCGATCCGCCCCGGCGCGACGCCGGAGCGCTGCAGGGCCTGGGCGAGCACGTTGGCGTGGAAGGCGCCGGGCTGCGGGCTGTCGCGCGACCAGCGCGCGACGTCCAGGTCGTCGGGCGTGAGCAGCTCGAGGCCGGTGGCGGCGGCTTCGTCGCGCTCCATCGGCGTGAAATAGCCGAGGCACGGCGCCGTTCCCGGCCGGACCACGACCAAGGCCTCCCCGAGCTTCGCCGGATGGACGAAGAAGGAGCGCTCGGGGTCGTCGCCGGGCGCCGAGAGCAGCACCAGCGCCCTGGCCTCGAGCGCTCCGAGGAGGGCCGCGAAGCCGGCGTTGCGACGATCCCGGTCGTCGTTCAACTCAAGCGGTCAGATGTGCTCGGCGACGAGATTCTTGAACATCGCCTTCGGCATGGCGCCGGCGGCGCGCTCGACGACCTCCCCGTTCTTGAACAGCAGGAAGGCGGGGATGCTCGAGATCCGGAACTGCATGGCGAGCTCCTGGTTCTCGTCGACGTTGACCTTGGCGATCCGGAGCTTGCCGTCGAGCTCGTCGGCGAGCTCGTCGAGAAGCGGCGCGACCATGCGGCACGGACCGCACCAGCTGGCCCAGAAATCGATCAGAACGGGCTTGTCGGACTGGAGGACGGCGGACTGGAAGTTCTGTTGGTCGACCGTCACGATCTTGCTGCTGGCCATTGCTTTGGTCCCTTTCTGTAGAAAATCGCTGAAACCGCGCGGACTGCCACGCCCTCAGGTCGCGCCAGCCGGTCCGGTGTTCCCATGAGAACGTCGAAGGAGGGCAAAGTATTCTCGGCTGCCCTGGGCATCCCGCCCGATCTGGGCCGAAAGCTCACTCACCGACGGGAAGAGCATCTCATCCCGGAGCCGCTGGTGGAAGAAGAGCTCGATCCTGGCGCCGTAGACGTCGCGGTCGAAGTCGAGAATGTGGCTCTCGACCACCCGTCGGCGGGTGCCGTCGACGGTCGGTCGGCGCCCGACATTGGTCACCGAGTCCAGGGTCTCGGCCGCCTCTCCGCCTTCCAGGAACCCCACCTGCGTCGCGTAAACCCCTTCCAATGGAAGGAGTTCGCCGTCGGGACGGAGGTTGACGGTGGGCCAGCCCAGGCGCCGGCCCAGCCGGTCGCCTTCGACGATGCGGCCGGTGAGGCTGTAGGGACGCCCCAGAAGCTCGGCCGCCAGCTCGACATCCCCCAGGGCAAGTGCCCGCCGGATGCGGGTGGACGAGACGAGGTCGCCGTCGGCCCGCTCTTCCTCCAGACCGACGACGGCGAACCCGAGCTCCTCGCCGAGCCGCGAAAGAACGGCAAGGTCTCCTTCGCGGTTCTTGCCGAAAGCGAACTGGCGGCCGACGAAGAGCTCGCGGACAGCCAGCCGGGCGACGAGGAAGTCGCGCACGAACGCTTCCGCCCGCGTCGCCGCGAATGCGGCCGTGAACGGGATGACCGCCATGAGGTCGATTCCAGCCGCTGCCAGGAGCCGGACTTTCTGCTCCCGGGTGAGGAGCGTCGCCGGCGCCAGGTGGGGCGCGAGGACGGTAAGGGGATGAGGCTCGAAGGTCACCAGCACTGCCGGCAGGCCGAGGGCGCGGGCGCGGGCCACGACACGATCGAGAACCGCGCGCTGCCCGCGGTGAATGCCGTCGTAGTTACCGACGGTGACCACCGCCGGACAGGGCAGAGCGCAAGGACGAAACGCGTCGGCGACGACCTGCATCGGGCTCAGGCTACCGATGCCGCGATCTGGACTCCGGGGGTGTCCACCGGACCGACGATCCGGCCGACCAGGTCGCTGGCGAAGGCATCGGTGATCTCGACCCGGGCGAAGCTTCCGGCGGGCGCCGCGCCGTCGTTGATCAACAGGCGGCCGTCGATCTCGGGCGCCATGCCGTAGTGGCGTCCCTCGAGCAGATGCTCGGTCTCCGGCGAAACCCCTTCGACGAGACAATCGAACGTCCGGCCGACGAGCGCCCGGCGCCGTGCCAGGGCGATCGGCTTCTGCGCCGCCAGCAGGCGGCGATGACGCCGGCGGGCGATCGCCGGCGCGACCGGATCTCCGAGCTCTGCCGCCGGCGTTCCCGGCTCGGCGCTGTAGACGAAGGCGCCGAGGTGGTCGAACTGGCTGCGCCGGACGAAGTCGAGCAGGTGGTCGAAATGCTCGTCGGTCTCGCCGGGAAAGCCGACGATGAAGGTGGTGCGCAGGAAGATGTCGGGAGCGAGCTCACGGGCGCGCTCGAGGAGCCGCGTGTAGCGCTCGGCGCTGCCGCCGCGGCGCATCGCCTTGAGCAGGTCGGGGTGGCTGTGCTGCAGTGGCATGTCGACGTAGGAGACCAGGCGCTCCTCTTGCCCCATCAGCTTCAACAGCTGCTCGTCGAGGGTCGTCGGATAGGCGTAGAGAAAGCGGATCCACTTGAATCCGGTCGCCTCCAGGAGTGCCTCCGCCAGGCGCGTGAGACCGTGTTTGCCGTAGTCGAGATCCTCGCCGAAGCGCGTCGTGTCCTGGGCGATCAGGCAGAGCTCGCCCACTCCCTGCGCCTCGATCTGCCGAGCTTCGTCCACCAGGCTGGCGATGGTGCGGCTGCGGAAGCGGCCGCGCCAGAGCGGGATGGCGCAGAAGGTGCACGGGTTGTTGCAGCCCTCGGCGACCTTGAGGTAAGCGTAACCGCGCGTCGTCAGCAGGCGCGGCGCGGTGTGGTCGAAGACCATGTGCGAGGGCGACGGCGGCGGCGCCGCGCCGCCGAGGTTGACGATCGTCTCGACCTCGAGCAGGGAGTCGAGGGAGATGAATCCGTCGATCTCCGGGATGTCGCGCGCCAGCTCCTGGCCGAAGCGGTTCACCATGCAGCCGGCGACCAGGAGCTTGCCGACCCCCTTGCCTTTGCGCGCCGCCACCTCGAGGATGGCGTCGATCGACTCGCGCTTGGCTTCGTCGATGAAGGCGCAGGTGTTGACGATCACCGTCTCGGCGCCCTCCATGTCCGGGGTGATCGCATGGCCGCGACGCGCCAGCTCGCCGAGCAGAATCTCGCTGTCGACGCGGTTCTTGGCGCAGCCGAGACTGATCAGACCGACGCTGCCGGGAGTTTTGGCGACCGCCACAATCGAGCCAGTCTAGCAAACGCATGAGCTCATCGCCCTGCGCCCGGCGCTCTCCGGCCCGACCGGGGGTCAGCGCACGTACTGCGGCGTCGGTGCGGAGGTCAATGCCATC
Organism: Thermoanaerobaculia bacterium; assembly: GCA_963719555.1. Lineage (GTDB taxonomy): Bacteria > Acidobacteriota > Thermoanaerobaculia > Multivoradales > JAGPDF01 > JAGPDF01. The sequence continues at coordinate 125,973 of CAVRCL010000003.1, forward strand.
CGCTTCAGGATCCAGGTCACCAGGCGCTCGGGGGGGGCGAGGCGGCTCATGCCGAACTCGGTCGGCAGGCGCGGCGGCTCCATGAGATTGAGGGCGCGGAAGACCGCATAGGTGAAATTCTGCTGCACGCTGTCGTGGCGGCGGTCGGCGAACATCGCCCGCAAGGACTCGAGCTGCTCGCCCAGCAACGACTCGATGCCGGCGACATCGAGCTCCGGCGCCGCCGGCCGCCGCGGAGCGGCAGACCGCGCCGGCGCCCGCCGGTTGACGCCGAGCATCGAGGAGCGCAGCGACTCGAGCTCCGCCAGCACCGGATCGACGGTCGCGGGCTTCACCCGTTCGGGCTCGCCGTCGAGGAGCAGCGGTATGCCGGCGCAGTTCGCGCGATGCACGCGCGGATCCTGCACGATCCAGCCGAGCTGGGTCATTTCGAGCCCGGTCGAGACGTTCTCGGCGATGTTGCGCACGAACGGATCGATCGCCGAGTGCCCGCTCTCCTCGATGCCATTGAACATGTTGAGCACGTAATGAATGCGGAAGTCGTGGATCACCCACTCGACCACGCGCAGCAGAGGCTGGTCGCCGAAGAGCTCCTTGAGCTCGCTCAGCACGCCGTCGAGGTTCTGCACCCGGTCGTCGTAGACATCTTCGGCCTGATCGAGCAGATCGTGGATGAGATCCCGGCTATCCGCCAAGCCGGGCAGGGTGTAGACCTCGGAGCCGGGGGCGAAGATCATCCGCAGCGTGCGAAAGAGGATCGCCTTGACGATGTCCGAGGCGGCGAGGGTCGCCTGCGGCAGGTTGGGCGTGACCACCAGCATTCCCGAGTTGGTGTAGGGCAGGAAATCGAGCACGTTCGCATCGAGCCCGGCGCGCAGGTCGAGCACGACATAGTCGACCGGCAGCGCGTTGACCGCCTCCGAGAGACGCCGCCGGAAGTCGGCGCTCGGGTTTCCCAACTCTTCGATGAAGTGCTTCGGCCCGGCCACGAATCCGAACCTGCGGAACTGCCCGGTGCGGTCGAACGAAGGGTCGAGGCGGGTGATGCACTCGGGGAGCTGCGCCCCCTTGCGATGGAAGTGGTAGAGGTCCTTGGTCACCGGAGCCGCCAGCGAGCTCCGCACCGAGGAGGTGCCGGTATCGAGATCGACCAGGATCGTCGGCGCAAACCGCGACAGTGCCAGGGCGAAGTTGACTGCGAATGTCGTCTTGCCCACCCCGCCTTTGCCGGATGCGACAGGTATGATTCGCTTGGGCACGGCCGATGAGCTTATCTCCGGCCGTCGAAACCGGCCAAACCGGCCTTCTGTAGCAACGTCGAGAGGAAGCCCGAGCGATGCCTTCGTACCGCCATTTCGCCGCCTTTCTGCTGCTGGCCGCCGTTGCGTTGGGCGCCCGAGCGGACTCCCGCTCGCCGGACCCGCATTCCTTCAGCCGTCCGGACGAGGTCGCCGTCCGCCATCTCGAGCTCGACCTCACCGTCGACTTTCCGCACCGGCGACTTTCCGGCAGCGCGACGCTCGCGATCGAGCGCGGTGATCTCAGGGAACCCAGCGTTCTCAGGGAGCCGAGCGAGCCCAGCGCGCCCGCCACCCTGCGCCTCGATACCCGCGACCTCGAGATCGCCGCGGTGTACCTGGATGGCAGCGCCTCCGCGGCGCCCTTCACGCTGTCGCCGGCGGTGCCCATCTTCGGCCAGGAGCTCGCCATCGCGCTCGCGCCGGAGACGCGCACGGTGAGGATCGACTACCGCACCCGCCCGGAGGCCGGCGCCCTGCAGTGGCTTTCCCCCGAGCAGACCGCCGGCGGCAAGACCCCCTTCCTTTTCACCCAGTCGCAGGCGATTCTGGCGCGCACCTGGGTCCCCTGCCAGGACAGCCCGGGCGTCCGCATGACCTACGGCGCCACGATCCGGGTGCCCGCAGGGCTCCTGGCGCTCATGTCGGCCGCGAACCCGACGCGGAAGAGCGCGGATGGGGTCTACCGCTTCGAGATGACCCGGCCGATCCCCTCCTACCTCCTGGCGCTGGCGGTCGGCGACCTCGAATTCCGTCCGCTCGGCGGGCGGGCCGGCGTCTACGCGGAACCGGCAACCGTCGAGAAGGCCGCCTGGGAGTTCGCCGACACGGAGAAGATGATCGGCGCCGCCGAGCAGCTCTACGGCCCCTACCGCTGGGAGCGCTACGACCTGCTCGTGCTGCCACCCAGCTTTCCCTACGGCGGGATGGAGAATCCCCGGCTGACGTTCGCCACGCCGACGATCCTCGCCGGCGACCGCTCACTGGTCGCGCTGGTGGCGCACGAGCTCGCCCACTCCTGGTCGGGGAATCTCGTGACCAGCGCGACGTGGAACGATTTCTGGCTCAACGAGGGCTTCACGGTCTATTTCGAGAGCCGGATCATGGAGGCGCTCTTCGGCCGCGACTACTCGGAGATGCAGGCGCAGCTGTCGAAACGCGAGCTCGATGAAGCGCTGCGCGAGGCCGGCGCCGGCAGCCGCGAGACCTGGCTGTTCGGCAATCTCGACGGCCGCGACCCCGACGACGCTCCGGGCGCGATCGTCTACGACAAGGGCTACTTTTTCCTGCGCGCGCTCGAGGAGGCGGTCGGCCGCGAAAGCTGGGACCGCTTCCTCCGCGGCTACTTCGAGCAGCACGCCTTCCGCTCGATGACGACCAGCGGCTTCGTCGCTTACCTGCAGCAGAACCTGCTCGACGGCGCTCCCGCCGTGGCGCGCCAAGTCGCAGTCCAGTCCTGGGTCTACGGGCCGGGTCTTCCGCCAGGCGTGGCGAACCCGCAATCGCCGGCCTTCTCCCGGGTCGACGTCGAGTTGGCGCGTTTCGCCGCCGGGACGCCCGCCGCGAGCCTCCTCGCCGCCGGCTGGGTGACGCAGCAGTGGCAGCACTTCCTGCGCAACCTGCCGCCGACGATGGGCCTGGCGCGCCTCGCGGAGCTCGATGCGGCGTTTCACTTCACCGCCTCCGGCAACGCGGAGATCCTCGCCGACTGGTTCCAGAAGGCGATCGCGGCAAGCTACCAGCCCGCCTACCCCGCCCTCGAGCGTTTCCTGGTCACCGTCGGCCGGCGGAAGTTCCTCATGCCGCTCTATGGTGCGCTCGTCAGCACTCCCGCTGGTCGGACCCTGGCGCTACGCATCTACGCCCAGGCGCGGCCCGGCTACCACCCGGTCACCCAGGTTTCGCTCGACAATCTCTTGAACGCGAAAGCGGCGCCAACCCCGCAGAGCTGAACCCTAGCCAGGCGCAGGCATGGTGAGAAGCACCTTGCCCAGCGGACGCTGGTCCTCGAGGTAGGCATAGGCCTGCGCCGCTTCCGCCAGCGGCAGGAGCCGATCGACCACCGGACGCAGGCGGCCGTCGGCGAGGCGCGGCAGACCAAATCCGGCGAAACCGCGCACGAGCTCGGACTTCTCCGCGATCGGCCGTGCGCGCAGCACGGAGCCGACGAGGCGCAGCCGCCGCTTCAGAACCACGCTCAGGTCGACCTCGACCTTGCGCCCGGCGGTGAGTCCGACGAGAACCAGGCGGCCACGCTCGGCCATGCAGTCGAGCGTCGGCGGGAACCACTCTCCCGCCACCAGGTCGAGCACGAGATCGACGCCCTTGCCGCCGGTCAGGTCGCGCACGCGCTTCGGGTAACCGGCATCGAGCGGCACGAGGTTCTCGACGCCGAAGTCGCGCAGCTTCTCCAGGCGTTCCACGGAGCGGGCGGCAGCGATCGCCTTGCCGCCGAGCTCCCGGATCAGCTGCACCGCGAAGGTGCCGATCCCCGAGGTGGCGCCGGTGACGAGAACTGTCTCGTCGGCGCGCAGTCCCCCCTCGATGACGAGATTCGTCCAGGCGGTCAGGGCGGCCTCGGGAATCGCCGCGGCTTCCGCGAGGGTGAGATTTTCCGGCACCGGCATGAGCTGCCCCGCCGGCACCGCGACCCACTCGGCCTGCCCACCGCCGGCGAGGAGAGCCATCACGCGGTCGCCCAGGCGGACGCTATCCACGCCCTCGCCGAGGCGATCGACGACGCCAGCGCACTCGAGCCCCGGAATCGAGCTCGCGCCGGGCGGCGGCGGATACTGCCCGCGCACCTGCAGGAGGTCGGCGCGGTTCAAACCGGCCGCCGCTACCCGTATCAGGACCTCACCGGTACCCGGAACCGGTGCCGGCACCTCTCCGACGGCGATCGCGCCGGAGATCTCGAGACGCCAGGGAAGAACCGCCAGCATGTCCGCTTCAGCCTACGCTGACCGGCGGACGCGCGGTGTCCGGGGCGGTCACGGCGGCCACCGCGGCCGGAACACTAGGGTGCGCGCCAGCGGATTCCCGGACCGAGCCCTCACGATGGTGCTCGTCGATCGACAAGGTGCCGTCGTGCAGCCATGCGTGCCGGCCGTCGAGCACGGCGATACCCGCCTTGTACTTGCGGTCGTCGTCGTTGTGCCAGAGGTTGTGGAAGAGCTGACCCACCTTGCGCCGGCTGCCGCGGCAGAAGAGGTCGGCGAGGTTCGCCGCTTCCGCGGCGGAGGCGTCCCCCTTGCGGCGCAGCGCCTCGGCTCGCGACACGGCGGCCGCCATGGCGAAGAGCTCGTCGGCGACATCCACCAGCCGGAAGAGGAAACCCTGCTTGTGCTGCAGCTTCGCCTGGTGGACGTTCATGCCGTGGAAAACCTGGCGCGCGAGCCTCCGCGAGGCGCGATCGATGAACCGCATGTGGGTCGCGAGCCTCCCGAACTCGGCGTAGCGCGGAAACCGCCCCCAGCCGAGCCAGCGGCTCGGATACCACCAGGCGTAGAAGCCGGCAGCCCGGAACAGCGCCTTGAGCTTGGCGCCGATCGCCTTCTCCGGGTCGATCAGGTCGCCGGCGACCTGGAGATGCTTGTCGACCGCCTCGCGCGCCATGAAGAGGTGCATGATCTCCGACGAGCCCTCGAAGATCCGGTTGATCCGGAAGTCGCGGAAGATCTGCTCGACGGCGATCGGCTTCTCGCCGCGCGCCGCCAGTGACTGGGCGGTCTCGTAGCCGCGGCCACCGCGGATCTGCATGGTGTCGTCGACGATCTCCCAGGTGCGCTCGGTGCTCCAGAGCTTCGCCGCCGCCGCTTCGAGGCGGATGTCGTAGCCGCCGCGGTCGGCCATCTGGCAGGCGAGCTCGGTCATCGCTTCCATGGCGAAGGTGACCGCGGCCATGTCGGCCAGTTTGTGGGTGATCGCCTCGTGCTTGCCCACCGGCCGGCCCCACTGCACCCGGCCGGCGGCCCAGGTGCGACAGATCTCGAGGCACAGCTTGGCGCAGCCGAGCGAGCCCGCTGGAATCGCCAGGCGGCCGGTGTTGAGCGTCGTCAGGGCGATCTTCAACCCCTTGCCTTCGCCGCCGATCCGGTTCTCGACCGGAACCCTGACGTCGGTGAACGACAACTCCGCATTGGCGAGCGCGCGCAGTCCCATGAAATGACAGCGATGCTCGACCCGGACCCCTGGCGAGTTCATCTCGACGACGAAGGCGCTGATCCTCCTGTGCTTGGGGTCACGGGCATCGCGCGCCATGACCACGAGCAGCGAGGCGATCGTGCCGTTCGTACACCAGAGCTTGGTGCCGTTGAGCACATAGTGCGAACCGTCGGCCGACAGCTCGGCGGTGGTCGCGAGACGGGCCGGATCGGAGCCGACGTCGGCCTCGGTGAGCGCGAAGCCGGAGATCTCTCCGGCGGCGCAGCGCGGCAGGAAGCGGCGCTTCTGCTCCTCGGTGCCGAAGTAGAGCAGCGGCGTCGGCACGCCGATCGACTGGTGCGCCGAGAGCAGCGCCTCGACGTTGCCGTCGACGCTCCCCAGGAGCTCCATCAGCTTCGAGTATTCGAGCATGTTGAAGCCGAGTCCACCGTACTCTTGCGGGATCTTGAGGCCGAACGCCCCCAGCTTGCGCAGGCCGTCGAGGACGTGCGGCGGATACTCCCCCGTGGCATCGATCGCCTCGGGGTCGACCTCGGTGACCAGGAACTCGCGGAAGGCGTCGTAGAAGGCGTCGAACTCGGGGCGCTCGCGATCGATCAACGGATAGGGATGAATCAGATCCGCGCGGAAGTTGCCGAGGAAGAGCTCCTTGAGGAAGCTCGGGCTCTGCCATTCACTCTCGCGCGCCGCTTCGGCGACTTTGCGCGCGTCCTGCTCGCTGACCTGCGGAGGCTGGGGAGAAGGGACAGGGGCGGAAGCGCTCATCGTCGTCTCCTGGTGGGCTGCCGGCTGGGCGCGGGCTTGTTGCCGCAGTGCGGCTAGATCTTACCGCGGAGCGGCATCCTTGTCGCGCTGCGGCGCGCTCCGGGGTTCGAGACGGGCGCCCGACCCGATGCCCCGGCCCGGACTCTGACCTGTCCAGAGCGTCGCGGCCACCCCCAGCAGGACCACTCCTCCGCCGGCGACGAGCCGCCAGGTGACCGGCTCTGCGAACGCCAGCCAGCCGACCAGGACGGCGCAGATCGGCACGGTGTAGGAGATCAGCGAGGCCGCCACCGCCGAGCGCCGGGCGAGGAGCCAGAAGTAGAGCGAAAAGGTCAGCGCGGAGCCGAAAACGGCGAGATAGAGCGTCGCCAGCCAGGGGCCGGCCGCCGCGCCCGCCCCGATCATCGGGGCGATCGGCCGTTGGCGTTCGACCAGCAGTGCCAGAACCCCCATCGCCCCGCCGGTCATCAGCATCGGCACCCCGGCGATCGAGTAGGGCGAAATGCCGCCCCCCCAGCGCTTCACCGAGAGACTGCCGAACGCGGAAACGAACGGCGCCAGCAGGAAGACCATGGCCGCGAAGAAAACCTGCGGCCCACCCAGCTTGGCAAAATCTTCGGAGAAGATGATCGCGACCCCGGCGAAGCCGCACAGGACACCGGTGAGGCGCCGTCCGCCGCCGCGCTCGCCGGGCAACATGAAGTGGCCGAGAATGACGATCCACAGCGGCAGGGTCGCAAAGAGGACGGCCGCGAGACCGGACGGCACCCATTGCTCGCCCCAGTAGACGATGCCGTAGGAGCCGGCAAACGTGGTCGCGGCATTGATCCACCAGAGTCGCGCTTCACCCGGCAGGCGGCCGAAGCGGACGCCGCGCAGTCGCCCAAAAACCACCAGAATGAGCCCTGCCAGGGCAAACCGGATCGCCACCCCGGTCACCGGCGGAATCCCCTCGAGGCTGACCCGGATCGCCGCCCAGGTCGTGCCCCAGATGACCGTCAGCAGGGCGAAGACCCCGATCTCCCGCCCCGTCACGCGCATGCCGGGACTCTACCTCTCTCCAATGTCCCAATGTCCCAATACCGCGCGACGGAAAGGGCGACAGAATAGGGGCATGAACGAGAGCGCCGGATTCCTGCAACCCTTCCTCGGCCAGGCCCTCCCCTGGCTCTACGTCGACTCACGCTGGTGGACAGTCGTCGGCCTCGCCGGCAATGCGCTCTTCAGCAGCCGCTTTCTCATCCAATGGCTGCACTCGGAGAAGCGCAAGGAGCTCCTGGTGCCGCCGATTTTCTGGCACTTGTCTTTCTGGGGGAGCACCGTCACGTTCTTTTACGCGCTGCACATCGACAAGCTGCCGATCCTGGTCTCCTTCGCTTTCCTGCCCTTCCTCTACGCGCGCAATCTGATGCTGCTCCGAAAAGGCCGCAGCGCGCGATTGCCGGGCTGACGACACCTGACCAGAATCTCTTACGGATAGATCTTGTAGAGCATCCGCGGGTAGGGGATGGTTTCGCGGACGTGGTCGAGCTTGCACATCCAGGCGACGAAGCGCTCGAGGCCCATGCCGAAGCCGGAGTGCGGGCAGGAGCCGTACTTCCGCACGTCGAGGTACCACTGGAACGCCTCGATCGGCAGGTTGTGCTCGCGGATGCGCTGCAGCAGGAAATCGTGGTCGTGGATGCGCTGGCTGCCGCCGATGATCTCGCCGTAGCCTTCTGGCGCCAGGATGTCCAACCCCAGCACGACCTTCGGGTTCTCGGGATCGGGCTGCATGTAGAACGCCTTGAAGGCGGTCGGGAAGCGGCTCACCATCAGCGGCTTGTCGAAATCGGCGGCCACCAGAGTCTCCTCGTCGGCGCCGAAGTCGTCACCCCAGGCGATCGGGTTGCCTTTGGCGTTCAGGCGCGCGATGGCGTCCGTATAAGTGATGCGCGGGAACGGCGGTACGACCCCCTCGAGGAGCTTCGTGTCGCGCTCGAGCACCTTCAGGTCCTCGGCACACCGGTCGAGGACACGCGCGACCAGCGACGAGACGAACTCCTCGGCCAGGTTGCACAGGCCATCGAACTCGAGGAAGGCGACCTCGGGCTCGACCATCCAGAACTCCATCAGATGCCGTCGGGTCTTCGACTTCTCCGCCCGGAAGGTCGGGCCGAAACAGTAGACCCGGCCGAAGGCCGAGATCGCCGGCTCGAGGTAGAGCTGCCCCGACTGGGTGAGGAACGCCTTGTCACCGAAGTAGTCGGTCTCGAAGAGGGTCGAGGTCCCTTCGCAGGCCGCCGGGGTGAGGATCGGCGAGTCGATGCGCGACGAAATCGCGGCTGTGGAAGAAGTCGTGGATCCCCTGCTCGACTTCGCTGCGCACCTTGAGCGCCGCGCGCTGCCGGCTGGAGCGCAGCCAGAGATGGCGGTTCTCCATCAGGAACGCGGTGCCGTGGTCCTTCGGGAGTGATCGGAAAGTCGTGCGTCAGGTGGTCGACCCCGAAGTCGGCGAGCTGGATCTCGACGCCGGAGGGCGAGCGCTTGTCCTCCTTGACCACTCCGCTCAGATGGACCGTGGACTCCTGCGTCGCCCGTTCCACGTCGGCCCAGGCCGCTTCGGAAATGTCGGCCCGGCTCGCCACCGCCTGCACGACGCCGCTGCCGTCACGGACCTGGAGGAAGCCGATCTTGCCGCTCGAGCGCTTCTGCACGAGCCAGCCGCGCAACGTGACGCTCTCGCCGATATGGTTCTTCAGACGCTGGATGGTCGGTGCCAAGGGTAGTCATGGAACCGGTCATTGTAGAAACCGGGAGGCGAAACGGTCAACCCGGAGGACTGTCGACGATCCGGTCCGGCGCCTCTCTCCAGGTCGCCGAGCACCGCCAGCGCGCCGCCAGCCGCGGCCTGCTCGGCGCCCTTCTTGGTTCGCCCGATGCCCCGGCCGGAGAGGTCGCCGCGGATCCGCACCTCGACAGTGAAGACCTTGTCGTGATCGGGGCCGCTCTCCTCCACCACGCTGTAAGCCGGCAACGGCCAGCCGCGCGCCTGGACCTGTTCCTGCAGCGTCGTCTTGGGGTCGACCGCACGCTGTTCGAGCGGCAGCTCGCTGGCGCTTTCGAGATACAACCGCACGACCCGGCGCGCCGCCTCGAATCCGGCGTCGAGATAGACCGCGCCGAAGAGCGCTTCGAGGACATCCGCCAGGAGGGACGCCTTGAGGCGCCCACCCGAGCGCTCCTCGCCCGTGCCGAGGCGCAGCCCTTCGCCGAGCGCGAGCTTCTCGGCATAGCTCGCCAGCGCCCCCTCGCTCACCAGCATCGACTTGCGCAGCGAGAGCTCCCCTTCTGCCCGTCCGGCATGGAGCTCGAAGAGCCAGTCTGCCGCTACCAGGCCGAGCACGGAGTCGCCGAGGAACTCGATGCGCTCGTAGTAGCTCGCGCTGCCGGCCTCCGTCGCCCAGGAGCGGTGCGTCAGCGCCTCGTCGAGCAGTTCGCGATTGCGGAACGTGTGCCCGAATCGGGCTTCGAGGGCTGTCAGGATGTCGCTGCGATCCGCCACGGGTGGGATTCTAGGGGTTATTGGAGGGGCGGAGGGGCGGAGGGGTCGAAGGGGTCGCGCTCAGCGCCGGCCGAAGCGGCGTTCGAGGTCGGCATCGGTCAGGTGCAGCACGACGGGCCGGCCGTGCGGGCAGGCGTAAGGGTTCTCGGCGGCGAAGAGCTCGGAGACCAACGCCTCGAGCTTGTCGGCCGACAAGGCATGGTGCATCTTGACCGCCGCCTTGCAGGCGAGCGAGGCGGCGAAGTCGTCGAGGATCCGCTGGCCGAGGTTCTCCGGCGACGCCTCGCTGTCCGCCGCGAGACGCAGGAGCAGCGCCTCTCCCTCCGCCGGCGAAAGCACGGCGGGCGTCGCGGCGACCGCGAGCGACCCGCCGGAGAGCTCGGAGATCTCGAAGCCGACCGGCTCGAGCGCCGGGGCGAGCTCGACGAGGCGCAGGCGCTCGCCGCGCGAGAGCTCCAGCACCAAAGGTGCGACGAGACGCTGCGAATCGGCCCGGGACTCCGTGGCGAGGGAGCGCCGGAAGCGCTCGTAGAGCACCCGCTCATGGGCGACGTGCTGGTCGATGAGGTAGAGGCCGTCGGGCCCCTCGAGCAGGATCAGCGCCCCCTTGTACTGCCCCAGGAGGCGGAAGCGCCGGGTCTCGCCGCCGCGCCCCGAGAGCGGCACCGGCGCCCGGTCGAGCGGCGCGAGCGACAGCTCGGCGAGATGCACCGCCTGCCCCACCGCGCCGGCGGAGCCGGCAGAGAAGGCTGAAGACGTCTCCCGAATCTCGCCCGCGAAGTCGGCCTGGCTGGGAAAGCTCCGCCCACCAAAGCCCTCCCAGGCGAACGGCGCCTCGGGCAGCAGCAGATGTGGTCCGCAGCGGCGCGGCCTCTTCGCCCCGGGCGCGCGCCAGCGCCAGTCGCAACGTCTCGCCGAGCCGATCCATCAGGCGCGGATCGCGGAAGCGCACTTCTGCCTTCTGCGGATGGACGTTGACGTCCACATCGAAAGGCAACAGCTCGATAAATAGAAAAAGAGACGGAAACTCGTCGCTGCGCCATTCGTCGCGCACCGCACGGTAGAAGGTCGCGAGGACAGCGCGATCCCGCACGAGGCGCCGGTTCACAAACACGAAGCTCCGCCGAGCCCCCCGCGCCGTCGCCGGCGAGCCGACGAATCCGTGGGCAAACGGCTCCGAACTCGCCAACGGAGATTCGGCGGCATCTACCTTTACCAGCAGCTTTTCAAACGCCTCGCCAAACACTTCGCCGATGCGACGGCGCAGGGCGTCCGTTTGAAATTCAGGGCTGGAAGCCTGCGCCGAGGCCTCCAACAGAACGCGTCCTTCGCTTCGCAAACGAAAAGAAACGTCCGGCCTGGCCAGGACGTACCCCTCGACCACCTCGACGCAGCGGCGCAGCTCGGTCTCACGGGACTTGAGGAACTTGCGTCGGGCAGGGACGTTGAAGAACAGCGAGGCGACGTCGATGGTCGTGCCGCGGGTGCGGGCGGTCGGCTCGACCGCCAGGATCCGGCCACCTTCGAGGAGCACCCGGGTCCCCTCCCCCGGCGCCGTCGCCGTGGTGAGCTCGACCTTGGCGACCGCGGCGATCGTCGCCAGCGCCTCGCCGCGGAATCCCAGGGTGGCGACCTGTTCGAGGTCGGCCATCGAAGAGATCTTGCTCGTCGCGTGGCGGTCGAAGGCGAGGAGAGCGTCGTCGCGGTCCATGCCGGAGCCGTCGTCGGCGATGCGGATGCGCTGCCGCCCACCCCCCTCGAGGTCGATCTCGAGCCGCGTCGCCCCGGCGTCGAGGGCGTTCTCGACCAGCTCCTTGACCACCGACGCCGGCCGCTCCACCACCTCCCCGGCGGCGATCTGCGACACCAACCGGTCGGGCAGGATCTGGATGCGCGGCATGAGGGCATCCTACTAAGAGTGGCGGGCGGCACTGGAAAGCGCTGCAGCCCGCGCTCTTGGCGTTGAAGTGCGAGTGGACTAAGTTGACTCAGCTATGAGCGATGCGTTCACCGTGCACGAAGCCAAGACCCACCTTTCGCGGCTCCTCCACCGCGTCGAGGGCGGCGAGTCGATCGTCATCACGCGCGGCGGCAAGCCCGTCGCTCGCCTGGTGGCTCTGGGCGGCACGCCTCGCCGTCCCGGGCGGCTCAAGGGAAAGATCCGCATCGCCCGCGACTTCGAAGCCCCGCTGCCGCCGGGGATGATGAGCGCATTTCTTGGCGAGGGAGGCGGCCAGGGCGGCGACGAGAGGGAATGAGGCTCCTCCTCGATACCCACGTCCTCCTCTGGTGGCTACGCGAGGACCGCCGCCTGCCGGCACGCTTCGCTGCGGCGATCACGCAACCGGCGCATGAAGTTCTGGTGAGCGCCGCGACGATCTCGGAGGCGTCGATCGAGATCGCCCTCGGCAAGCTCGAGATCGAAGGGGACCTGGTAGAGGAGATCGAAGCCAACGGCTTCACCGAGCTGCCGATCACCGCCCGCCACGCTCAACGCGCCGGCGCCCTCCCCCGCCACCACGACGATCCCTTCGACCGCCTGCTCATCGCGCAAGCGCAGATCGACTCCCTCCGCCTCGTCACCCTCGACGCCGCCTTCCGCGCCTACGACCTACAGCGACTCGAGTAGGCGCCTCGCCGCGAGCCCCGCCGGTTTTCAAACCCGACTGGTCGGCACTCACCGCCCTGCCGGAGGAGCTGGCGCCGAAGAGCTGAGCATTTGCAGTTTGGGCTGGTCACGCTTCTGCGGTCGTATAATCTAGCGATCATGAACGTCCAGGCTTGGATTTCGGCTGACCCCGCCATCATGCTCGGGAAGCCGGTGGTCGCGGGTACGCGCGTCACGGTCGAGTCGATCCTCGAGCGGCTGGCCGGCGGCGAAACGGTCGAAGAGATGGTCGCCTCTCACCCGCGGCTCACCCGCGAAGCGATTCTTGCTGCGCTCGAGTACGCGGCGCGGAGCTTGCGGGGAGAGGTCACCTACCCCTTCCCCGAACGAGCCGCGTGAGCTGGCTCGCCGACGAAGGCATCGATCGAATCGTCGTCGAACGCCTGCGTGAGGCGGGCTACGCGGTGGTCTGGGTGGCAGAGGAGTGCCCTGGCGCGACCGACGAGCATGTCCTCGCCCTCGCTCTTCAACTCGGTGCCGTGCTGATTACCGCGGACAAGGACTTCGGCGAGCTGGTGTTTCGCCAACGTCGGGCCAGCGAAGGCGTTTTACTCGCGCGACTGCCGGAGCTACTCCCCGCAGATCGCGCTCGTCGCGTCCGCGAAACTCTGGACAGCCACGCGGCCGAGCTCACTGGCCAGTTCTCTGTCCTCTCGTCACGGTCCCTGCGAATACGACACTTGACGCCTTAGCCGGGCGGCAGTTGATGCGAATCGATTGGCCACATCTGGGCACACCACTGTGACTCTTAGCAGGAGAAACCGCGGTGGGTGGGACGAAGTAGCGCGATCTGCTCCTTGCGACCGTGGGCTTCGTGCGCCTCGCCGCCACGATCCAGAAACCGAGCCCGCCCAGCCATCACGGCCACAGAAGTCCAGGCTGGTGAGCTCCCCTACTTCGCGGTGACCCCGCGCTCCTTGAGCGCGGCCTGGGCCGCCGCGAGGCGGGCGATGGGGATGCGGAAGGGGGAGCAGGAGACGTAGTCGAGGCCGATCTTGTGGCAGAAGGCGATCGACTTCGGGTCGCCGCCGTGCTCGCCGCAGATGCCGATCTCCATTCCCGGCCGCGTCGTCCGGCCGAGCTCGACCGCCATCTTCATGAGCTTGCCGACCCCCGGCTCGTCGATCGAGGCGAACGGGTTCTCCGGCAGGATCGCCTTCGAAAGGTACTCGAGAAGGAAGCCCTTCTCGGCGTCGTCGCGCGAGATGCCGAAGGTCATCTGCGTCAGGTCGTTGGTGCCGAAAGAGAAGAACTGGGCGAACCGCGCGAGCTCGTCCGCGGTCAGGGCGGCGCGCGGAATCTCGATCATCGTGCCGAACTTGTAGCTCACCCGACGGCCCTGCTCGGCCATCACCTTCTCGGCCTCCTCCACCAGCGTCAACTGCTGCACCTCGAGCTCGCGCCAGTGTCCGGCGAGCGGAATCATCACTTCCGGATGCACGTCCACCCCTTCGCTCGCCGCCCGGCACGCGGCCTCGAAGATCGCCCGCACCTGCATGCGGGTGAGGGCCGCCATGTGGATTCCGAGACGCACGCCGCGCAGGCCGAGCATCGGGTTCGACTCCTGCAGACGCTCGATCGCCGTCAGCACGTGGCGCCTCTCGGCCAGAGCCGCCGGATCCGCACCGGACTCCTCGAGCTTCTCGACCTCCATCGCGACTTCGAGGTGGCCGGGGAGAAATTCGTGCAGCGGCGGATCGATCAGGCGCACGATCACCGGCAGCCCGTCCATCGCCTTGAACAGGCCGTAGAAGTCCTCGCGCTGGTGCGCAAGCAAAGTTGCCAGGCACTCGGCGACGACCGCCGGGTCGTCCTTGGCGAGGATCATCCGCTGCACCACCGGCATCCGCTCCGTCTCGAAGAACATGTGCTCGGTGCGGCAGAGGCCGATACCCTGCCCGCCGTATTCGCGCGCCCGCTCCGCGTCCGCCGGATAGTCGGCGTTCGCCCAGACCTGCAGGCGGCGTTCGGTGTCCGCCCAGGCAAGAAGCTTCAGCAAATAGGGGTCCTTGAGATCGGGAACGATCGTCGCGAGCTCGCCCGCGAAAACCTCTCCCGAGGTGCCGTCGATCGAAATCCAGTCGCCTTCGGCGAAGGTCCGCGACGCGACCCGCATGGTGCGCGTCTCGAGGTCGATCTCGAGCTCCGCCACTCCGACCACTGCCGGCTTGCCGAATTGGCGGGCGACGAGTGCCGCGTGGCTCGTGCGCCCGCCGCGGCTCGTCAGCAGCCCTTTCGCAGCGAGCATGCCGTGGACGTCGTCGGGCTTGGTCTCTGGACGAACCATGATGACCGGTCGATCGGAGTCCTTCGCCCAACGCTCGGCGACATCGGCGTCGAACGCGATGACACCCACGGCTGCGCCTGGCGAAACGTTCAACCCACTGGCGATCCGATCCCCAGCCTCCCTTGCCCTCTTTACCGAGCCTTTTTCCAGTTGCGGGTGCAGGAAGAAATCGACCTGGTCGGGCGAGACGCGGAGCACCGCCTGTTCGCGGGTGATCAGCCCCTCGTTCACCATGTCGACGGCGATGCGCACGGCGGCCTGAGCGGTGCGTTTCGCGTCGCGGGTCTGCAGCATCCAGAGCTTGCCGCGCTCGATGGTGAACTCGACATCCTGCATGTCGCGGTAGTGGCGCTCGAGCTTCCCCGCGATCGCCTCGAACTCGGCATAGGCTGCCGGCATCTCGCTCCGCAGCTGCTCGATCGGCTTGGTCATCCGGACGCCGGCGACGACATCCTCGCCTTGGGCGTTGGTGAGGTAATCGCCTTCGATACCCGGCGCGCCGGTCGCCCCGCTGCGGGTCATCGCGACGCCGGTCGCCGAGTCGTTGCCGAGATTGCCGAAGACCATGGTGCAGATGTTGACCGCCGTGCCCAGGTCGTGGGCGATCTTGGCGGCGTTCCGGTAGTCGACGGCGCGGCGGCCGTTCCAGCTGCGGAAGACCGCTTCGGTAGCCAGCCGTATCTGCTCGCGCGGATCCTGCGGAAAGGCACGCCCCGCCTGGCGCTCGATGATCGCCTTGAAGTCGCTGGTGACCCGTCGCCAGTCGTCGGCGCCGAGCTCGGAGTCACTCTCCACTCCAGCCCGCTTGCGGGCCTCCGTCAGCACCGCCTCGAACGGCTCGTCGGCAATCTCCATCACCACCGAGCCGAACATCTGCACCAGCCGGCGATAGCTGTCGAAGGCGAAGCGCGCGTCGCCGGTGAGGCGCCCGAGTCCCGCCGCGACCTCGTCGTTGAGTCCGATGTTGAGCACCGTGTCCATCATGCCGGGCATCGAGAAGCGCGCTCCCGAGCGGCACGAGACGAGCAGCGGATTCGCGGCATCGCCGAAGCGCTTGCCGGTCATCCTTCTCGAGCCGCGCGAGCGCCGCAAGCACCTCTTCCCAGAGGCCCTCCGGAAAGGTCTCGCCGCCTTCGAGATAGGCGTTGCAGCCGGCCGTCGTGACGGTGAAGCCAGGCGGGACGGGCAGCCCCAGACGCGTCATGTCGGCCAGATTCGCGCCCTTGCCGCCGAGCAGGCCGCGCACCGCATCCCAGTTTCCGGCGACCCGCTGCGCTGCCGCCAGTTCGTCGAAGCCGAAGACCCACTTGTTGCCCATCGAGCACTCCCCTCCGCGAAACGCTCCGAGCCGCCTTCCCGTCCCCTGCGCGATGATGCAGAGCATCCTATCGCTGCCGCGGCGGAACTCTGTCAGCCCCGGCCCGCTTCCGTGGCCATCCAAAGAGGTGGCACCCGCGGCCGGACGGACCACTTCCAGTCGGCGCCCTGACGGGTAAGATCGCGCGATGCCGGAGCGCGAGGAATCCCCGCCGGGCAGCCCGCCCGCCCTCCGGTGGACGCCCGGCGCCGCCCTCCTGCGCATCGCCGGCTACGGCGCCGTCTGCGGCATCTTGCTGGCGATCCTGCGCTGGACGGACTACCGCTGGCTGGTGGTCGAGCACTCGGTGGAAATCTGGGGCGGGCTCATCGCGGCCCTCTTCTCGGCGCTCGGCATAGCACTCGGACTCCGCCTGACCCGCAAGCGCGTCGAGCGCATTCTCGTTCCGGTAGAGGTTCCGGTAGAGGTCCCGGTCGAGGTCCGGACCTGTCTACGTTCCGTCGTCAACGCCGTTCGCCGTCGACGAGCGCCGCCAGCGGGAGCTCGGCGTCACCGCGCGCGAGCTCGAGATCCTCGGCCTCATCGCCGACGGCCTGTCGAACCGGGAGATCGCCAAGCGACTCTTCGTCAGCGAAAACACGGTCAAGACCCATTCCAGCCGGCTGTTCGACAAGCTGGGGGCGCGGCGGCGGACGCAAGCCGTCCAGCTCGGCCAGGCCGCAGGCCTGCTTCCCGGCGTCGCAGGCCTCCTCCCCAGGGTCGCGGTCACCCGAAAGCATGAAATCGGGGGAGAATCGCCCGCCACGGAGAAAAATCACTCGAACGGGTGACGACGGCGAAGCGGCGCCAGGCCTATCGTCCGCCCCGGATCGCGGCACCGGAGCCGCGGCTTTCTGCCGTCAGAGGAGAACCAGACCATGTCGATGAAGCGCACGATTCTCACCTGGGGCCTGATTGCGGGTGTCGTCTCGATCAGCATGATGCTCGCCACGATGCCGTTCGTCGATCGCGTCGGCTTCGACTACGGCATGGTGCTCGGCTACACCGCGCTGGTGCTGTCGGCGCTGCTGATCTTCCCCGGCGTGCGCTCCTATCGCGACAACGTCGCCGGGGGCAAAATGACCTTCGGCCGCGGCTTTCTCGTGGGGCTGGGCATCGCCCTGGTGGCGGCGGTCTGCTATGGCATCGTCTGGGCGGTCGTTTACGCCAACTTCATGCCCGACTTCTGCGACAAATACGCGGCCTACATGATCGACAAGGTGAAGTCCTCCGGGGGATCGGCCGACAAGATCGCCGAGGCGACCACCCAGGCGGCCGAGATGAAGCGCCTCATGGAGAATCCGCTCATCAACGCCGCGATGGCCTTTCTCGAGCCGTTCCCGGTCGGCCTCCTCGCCGCCCTTGTCTCCGCCGGCATCCTGCGGAAGAAGTGAACCGGAAGGGCACGGCGGGTGCCGGCCGTTCCAACCTGAGACGAGACGACCCCATTCACGAGCTTTTCACGCTACGGAGGTTTCCATGCAGAGAGTCACGGGTATCGGCGGCATCTTCTTCAAAGCGAAGGACCCAGTCGCGCTGCGCGCCTGGTACAAGGAGCACCTCGGCATCGACGTCCAGGATTGGGGTGGCGCGGCCTTCCGCTGGGTCGACGCCGCGGGGGCTCCGACGCCGGGCACCACAGTCTGGAACATCGCACCCGAAACGACCGACTACTACGCCCCCAGCACCTCGGCGTTCATGGTGAACTACCGGGTAGCCGATCTCAAAGCGCTCCTCGAAGCGCTGCGCCACGAAGGCTGCACCGTCCTGGACAAGAGCAGCGAGGACTCCGAATACGGCAAGTTCGGTTGGGTGATGGACCCGGAAGGCAACAAGGTCGAGCTCTGGGAGCCCCCGGCGGGCGAATAGGCCCGCGAATCCGCTCAGGCCGGGCGGTCGATCACCACTTGCGAGAGGTCCGCGAGCCAGAGGATCTCCGACTGGATCGACTGCAGCAGAGCGATGCGGTTCTGCTTCAGGCGCTCGTCGGGGTCCATCACCATCACGTCCTTGAAGAAGGTCTCCAGCGGCGAAGCGAGCTTGCGCCACGCTGCGCAGTCCGCGCAGCGAAGTCCCGCTTCATCTCGCCTCCAGGATCTCGCTGTGCAACGCTTCGCTGGCCTGTCCGGAGCGCGACGCTCGGCCTCCAGTGAACAAAAAGCTTCAGTAAAGGTAAAGGCTTCACTTCCCTTGGTGATATTGGCGATGCGCTTCGCGGCCTGAGCGACGACGGCGAAGCCGGGCTCCTGGCGCGCGTTCTGAAGCGCCGCCGCTCGCGCCGCGATGCCGCGGAAAGTCGAGCAGGCCGCCGTCGGCCCCCATCGCCGCAGCCACCTCGTCGTAGGCGAAGCCGCGCTCGCCGAGAACATGCGTCAGCCGGTCGCGCAGGAACTCGACCAATTGACCGAACGCCTTCGTCATGCGCGAGGCGAACGTTCGGCGAAGGCACGGCAGCCCCGCCGTCCACGACACCCTTTACTGGAAGCTTTTCGTGAAGGAGTCCGAAGGCGATTCCCAGAGCCGCTTCGAGGTCGACCTCCACCTCGCCTTCGAGCGCGAGGCGAACGACTCCGAGCGCTGCGCGCCGGAGTCCGAACGGGTCCTTGGACCCGGTCGGGATCAGGCCGAGGCCGAAGAAGCCGGCGAGGGTGTCGAGGCGATCGGCGAGGGCCGTCACCTGCCCCACCGCACCGCGCGGCAGGGCATCCTTCGCCCCCGCCGGACGGTACTGGTCGTAGATCGCCTGCCAGACCGGCTCGGGTGCGCCTTCGGCGCGCGCGTAGAGTCCGCCGACGACGCCCTGGAGGTCGGTGAACTCCTTCACCATGTCGGTCCCGAGGTCGACCTTGAGCAGCTCGGCGGCAGCTGCGACCGAAGCGCCATCGGCGATACCTGCCGCCTTGGCGATCGTAGCCGAGAGCGCAACCAGCCGGGCGCTCTTCTCGGCGTAACTGCCGAGCTTCTCCTGGAAGGTGAGCTTCGCCAGCCCCTCCCGGCGGTCGGCGAGCGCCACGGCGCGGTCCTTCTCGAAGAAGAACTTCGCATCGGCGAGGCGCGCCGCGACGACCCACTCGTTGCCGGCACGCACCCGCCCCGCCGGATCGTCCGGCCGGTCCATGACGGTCAGGAAGACCGGCAGCAGCGCCCCATCCTTCTCCACCGTCAGCGCACTCTGGTGATCGCGCAGCGAGGTCGCCAGGACCTCGCGCGGCAGCGCGCAGAGGTCGGCAGAGAATGCGCCTTCCATGACGCCCGGGATCTCGCAGATCGCCGCCAGCTTGTCCAACAAGGAAGAGTCCTCGACCAGGACGCCGCCGAGCGCCGCAGCACGCGCCGTCATTCGCTCGAGCAACAGCCGCTTGCGCTCCGCCGGAAAGACGACGATGCCCAGCCGACCCAACGCCGCCAGGTAGTCCTCGACCCCCTTTACCGGAAAGCTCTTCGGCGAAAGTGTCGAGTGCCCTGCGGACTCGCGACCCGCCTGGATCCCGAAGAGCTCGAACGGCACGACCTGGCCCTCGAACAGGGCCACGACGCCGTGCACCGGCCGGACCCACGGGCCGGTCCCGGAACCCCAGCGCATGGTCTTCTGCCACGTCAGTGCGATCAGGATCTTGGGTAAAAGCTCGGCTAAGAGGGCAACAGTTTCGCGCCCGACGATCGACCTTCGTCGCTGCGAGGTACTCGCCGCCGCCGGCTCGCGCTGCCTGCCGGCCGGTTGCGCGAGTTGCTCGGCGAAGGTGCGCACGGTCCGGCCGATCTTGCCCTTGGCCGCTTCGACGATGCGCAAGGTCCGCCTACTTCGACTTCGCACTTCTTCGCGAAGGCGGCGACCGCCGCCGTCGGTTTGCCTGCGGCATCGAAAGCGTTCTTCACCGGCGGACCGAGCACTTCCTCTTGCCGGTCCTTTTCCTTGTTCGGAAGGCCGCGGAGGATGAGGACGAGCCGGCGCGGGGTGAAGGCACTGTCGAGCGAGTCGGCGACAAGCCCGCGCGACATCAGCTCTTCGAAGAGGCGCGTGCCGAGCTCCTGCATCGCCCCCGGCAACATCCGCGCCGGGATCTCCTCGGCGCGGACCTCGAGCAGGAGCTCCCCCGCCTGCGGCACGCCGGAATTCGCCGACGCTATCCACGGGCCACCTCCGTCGCCGCGTGCCGCGGCCGCCGTCCGGCCCCTTGGGCAGGAGCGGGAAGCCGAGCCGCTCGCGGCTCGCCAGGTACTCCTTGGCGCAGGCGATCGCCAGGTCGCGCACCCGCTTCATGACGCCGACGCGTTCGGTCACCGACACGGCCCCTCTGGCGTCGAGCAGATTGAACAGGTGCGAGCACTTGAGGGCGCACTCGTAGGCCGGGAGCACGATCCCCGCCGCGAGGCAGCGCCGCGACTCGTTCTCGTAGCCGTCGAACTGGCGGCGCAGGAAGTCGACGTCGGCGATCTCGAAGTTGTACTTCGAGAACTCGTGCTCGTCCTGCCAGCGCACCTGGCCGTAGTTCACCCCCTCCGGGCACCCAGCGGATGTCGTAGATCGACTTCTCGAGGCCGAGGAACATCGTGATGCGCTCGAGACCGTAGGTGAGCTCGCAGGAGATCGGCGCGAGCTCGATGCCCGCCCGCCTGCTGGAAGTAGGTGAACTGCGAGATCTCCATGCCGTCGAGCATCACCTGCCAGCCGACGCCCCAGGCGCCGAGCGTCGGCGCCTCCCAGTTGTCCTCCTCGAAGCGCAGGTCGTGGACCGCGAGATCGACCCCCATCGCCTCGAGGCTCTGGACGTAGAGCTGCTGCACGTCGAGCGGCGACGGCTTGAGGATGACCTGGAACTGGTTGTGCTTGTAGAGCCGGAACGGGTTGTCGCCGTAGCGGCCGTCGGCCGGCCGGCGCGAGGGCTGGACGTAGGCCACCCGCCAGGGTTCCGGCCCCAGCACGCGCAGGAAGGTGTCCGGGTGCATCGTCCCGGCACCGACCTCGAGATCGTAGGGCTGCTGCAGGACACAGCCCTGTCCCGCCCAGTAGTCCGACAACGCCAGAATCAACTCCTGAAAGCTCTTCATGTCCTCTCCTCTCTTCTGTCCGCTCCGGCGATCGAGCGATCGAGCCCGGCCAGCGTGCGTTCCATGACCATGAGGCTGCGCACCTCGTGCTGCAGAAAATGGCGGCGGATCCGCCCGATCGCCTCGGCGACCTCGGCGAGGACGGCCGCCGGCGGCGCATTCGCCGCCATCGCCTCGATGTTCTCGCGTCCGATCCGCCGCCAGAAGTCGATGGCACCCGCCGAGACCCTGGTTCCACCGTGCGCGGCGCGCGCGCAGTCGCGGCAGATCAGACCCTCGCCGCTCGCCAGGAGGGATGCCCCGTCGTGCGAAGCCGCGGCCGCACTGCGGGCACTCGACCGGCGGCGGAAAGATTCCCGCCGAGCGCATCAGCCAGCTCTCGAAGTAGCGCGCCACGAGATTGCGGTCGCGGCCCGCCTCGAGCGCCTCGACGGTGGCATCGAGCAGCCGGTAGAGGACCTCCGAGCTGGCTCCCCCTCCTGCGCGAAGAGCGCCACCTGCTCGGCGATCGTCGCTCCGAGCAGGATCCCTTCGAGATCCTGCTGCAGGAGCTTCACCGGACGGATGAGCTCGACCGCGTTGATGCGCACGAGGTCGCGGCCCTCCTTCTCGACCCAGCCGATCCGCGCCTTGGCGAGAGGCTGCAGCTCGCCGGCGAAGCGGCTGAAACGGCGCTTGGCGCCGCGCGCCACGCCGCGCCGCTTGCCCTCCTCGCGGGTCAGAAAGGCCACGATCCGGTCGGCTTCGGCGAGGTCCGAAACCTCGAGAATCAGCGCTTCGGCCTGGAAGATCTTCACCCGCGCAGCTTATCGCGGGGCGCCCCGGTCAGTGCGTGAGGTGCCGCAGGAGCGCCGCGGCGAGGCCGAAGTAGATGAGGATGCCGGTGATGTCGTTGGCGGTCGAGAGCACCGGACCGGAGGCCACCGCCGGGTCGAACCCCAGCCGCTCGAGCGCCAGGGGAAGGAGCGCGCCCATGGCGGCGGCGAGCAGGATGGCGAGGAAGAGCGAGAGCCCGACCACCAGGCCGAAGACCGCGCTCTGGCGCAGCAGGAGGCCGGCCACCGCCCGACCAGCAGGCCGCAGGCGAGGCCGAGGAGCAGCGCCACCCGCAGCTGGCGGACGAAGAAGGCGACCAGGCGCCCGTCTCCGGCTCGAGCGGCCGGTCCGAAGCCAGGCCGCGTACGGCGACGGTCGAGGCCTGGCTCCCGATCGAGCCGCCGAGCCCATGATCACCGGCACGAAGGCGAGCAGGAAAAGCGCCTCGGGAAACTGCAGCTGGAAGTACTGCAGCAGCAGGCCGACCGCGAGCAGGCCGACGAGGCTGAGCAGCAGCGACGGCAGGCGGAGGCCGGCGATGCGCAGCGACCGCTCCTCGTAGAGCAGCTCGCTGTCGGAGGAGCCCGGCCAGCTTGAACAGGTCCTCGGTGGCCTCCTCCTTGACGACGTCGATGATGTCGTCGACCGTGACGATGCCGACCAGCCGGTTCTGATCGTCGACCACCGGCACGGCCAGCAGGTCGTAGCGCGCCGCCTGCGCCGCGACCTCCTCCTGGTCGGTGTCGACATGGACCTTGATCACCGACTTCTGCATGATCTCGCCCAGCGTCTGCGCCGGTCGCGACAGCAGCAGCTGGCGGAGCGAGGTCACGCCGACGAGGTGCGCGTCGCGATCGACGACGTAGAGATAGAAGATCATCTCGAGGTCGCGCTTCTGCTGGATCGCGGCGATGGCGGCCTGGACGGTCTCGCCCTCGGCCAGGGCGAAGAACTCGGGGTCCATGATCCGGCCCGGCGCAGCCCTCGCGGTAGGCCGAGATGGGTCTGCATCTCCGACCGGCCGGAGAGGTCGACCAGCTCGAGCAGCCGGTCGTGGAGATCGGCCGGCAGGGATTCGAGGACGAAGACGGCGTCATCGACCGGCAATCCGCTCGAGCAAGCGGGCGGTGCGCTCCGGCGGCAGGTTCTCGAGCAGCTCGAGACGCTGCGCCGGCGCCATCTCGGTGAGGACATCGCCGGCGGCATCCGGGAAATCGGCGCTCAGGATGTCGAAAACCTGGCGGCGCTCGGCGCTCTCCAGGTCGGCCAGGAGCATCGCGACATCCTCCGGCCGCACCTTGCCGAGGAGGCGCGAGATGTTGACCTCGGCGCCGCGCTCCTGGAACTTCCTCAGCGTGTCCGCGAGGAGCTGGCGGCGGGGCGGTTCATGGGGGGTCGGCAGCGTCCACGGCGGTCGAATGTAGCACAGCGACTTGCGGGCGCTCGAGGCGCGGTAAACTCCTCCTCGATGACTCGTCCCCTGGCCCTCATCGTCGACGACGAAGCCGGCATTCTCACCACCCTCGGCGGCATCCTCGCCGACAACGGTTTCGAGGTCGCCACCACCCCGAGCGGCGCCGAAGCGCTCGACATCTACGCCGCCCGCAAGCCCGATATCGTCTTCCTCGACGTCTGGCTGCCCGACCGCGACGGCCTCGAGACCCTGCAGACGCTGCGCGAGATCGACCCGCAAGGCGACGGTCATCATGATCTCCGGCCACGGCACAGCGGCGACCGCCGTGCGGGCGATCAAGATGGGGGCGTTCGACTACCTCGAGAAGCCGCTCTCCTACGAACAGGTCATGGCCGCGGCCCGCGCCGGGCTCGCCCATCACACGGCCCGGTCGGCCGGCACGGCGCGGCGGGTTCTCCGAGGACTCCGGCGGATTTTCCGTCCATGCCGGAGCCCCGGCGCACGACGATTCCACCGCTGCTCCACCTCGAACGCAGCCGCGACGCCGCAGCGGACGCTGCGCCAGAACACGGTGCTCTACGGCATGGGTCTCCACTCCGGCGGGCGCACCGGAATGGTCCTGCAGCCGCTGCCGGCCGGTTCGGGCATCCACTTCCATTCGATGCCCTCCGGCGAGTCGATCCCGGCGCATGTCTCGGCGGTCGGCGACACCGACTACGCCACGACGCTCGGGCTGAACGGCTCGTCGATCAAGACCGTCGAGCATCTGCTCTCGGCGCTGCATGCGTCGGGAATCACCAACCTGCTGATCAAGGTGCATGGCGAGGTGCCGGTGCTCGACGGCTCGGCGGCCGAGTTCTGCCGCACCATCGAGGAGATCGGCGTCGAGGAGCAGGGCGAGACGCGCCTCGAGTTCGTCGTCGACAGGAAGTACGAGGTCGGCTCGGGCGACAAGACCCTGACCCTCGAGCCCTTCGACGGCTTCGCGGTCTCCTACCTCCTGCGCTACCCGCCGCCGATCGGCGAGCAGTTCTACGACTTCGAGCTCGCGAGCTTCGAGGCCTACAAGCGGGAGATCGCCCCGGCGCGGACCTTCGGCTTCCTGCGCGACCTCAAGATGATGAACGAGCTGGGTCTGGGCTCGGGCGGCAGGCTCGACAATTTCATCCTGGTCGGCGAAGACCACGTGGTGAACACCGAGCTGCGCTTCCCCGACGAGTTCGTCCGCCACAAGATCCTCGACATCATCGGCGACCTCTACCTCCTGGGCTACCCCATCCGCGGCCGAGTCCACGCCCACCTGACCGGCCACCGCGACAACATCGCCCTGGTCCGCAAGCTCGTGGCGGAAAATCGGGTTTCCTAAGCTCCGCCTCCAATGCGAGCTCCATTCAGAACTCTTGCGCCGCTCTCTTTGTGCTGATGTCGATCAAACGGTACGTGGATCTGGAGCGGGACGAGACGCCGGACCTCGGCCCCTTGACCGATCGAGTCGACGAGCTCTACGCGCGCATGCAGGCCCCCGGAATCGCGGACAGGAGTATCGCCGCGCTGGATCTCCGGAAGAGCATCACGGCCCTTTCGCCGAGCTCCCGACCTGGGCGAAGCCGAACCTCGCCGAAGCGCTCGTCGGAAACCGACTAGTCGTTTTCGTCGAGACCGCCGAGCATCTGCTCGAGGTCGTCGGCGGCATCTGCAGCCTCGTTCAGATCGTCGACGTCGAGGGTGGTGCCGGCGTGGAGGTCGCGTTTGATGTCGGCGATGATGCGCGGGTTTTCGCGCCAGTCCTCTTCGGTGCGGATGCGCAGGTCGAGGAAGACCTTCCTGCCGAGGAACTCCTCGAGGTCGTGGCGGGCCGCCGTGCCGATGGTCTTCACCATCTCGCCCTGGTGGCCGATGAGGATCTTCTTCTGCCCCTCGCGCTCGACCAGGAGCGCGGCGTGGATGCGCAGGGCCTTGTCCGGGCCCGGATCCTCCCAGCGCTCGATCAGCACCGCGGTCGAGAACGGCAGCTCGTTCCTCGTCTCGCGCAGAACCTTTTCGCGGATGCGCTCGGCGACCAGGAAGCGCTCGGGGTGGATCGTCAGCAGCTCCTTGTCGTAGAGCGGCTCGCCCTCGGGGAGCATCTTCCAGAGCTCTTTGAGCAGGCTCTCGCAGCCGTCGCCGGTCTCCGCCGAGATCGGAATGACGGCGTCGAAGATCCCCTCCTGGCCATAGCGTTCGAGGATCGGCAGGAGCTTGTTCTTCTTCACCAGGTCGATCTTGTTGAGCAGCGCGATCTTCGGCTGCTTCGCCTTCGCAACCAGGTCGAGCAGGAACGCCTCGCCCTTGCCGAACGGCTGCGAGATGTCGGTCAGCAGGCAGACGATGTCGGCCTCGCCGAGCGCGTCCGCCGCCTCGCGCACCATCTCACGGTTCATCCGGTGCATCGGTCGGTGGATGCCAGGGGTGTCGTAGAAGACGATCTGTCCCTCGTCCCGCGTGAGGATGCCGACGATCCGGTGGCGGGTCGTCTGCGGCTTGTCCGAGACGATCGACAGGCGCTCGCCGAACAGGCGGTTCGAAAGCGTCGACTTGCCTGCGTTCGGCCGCCCGACCAGCGCGACGGTGCCTGCCTTAGCCAAGGGGTATCTCCTGGATGCCTGGACGCCGCACGCGAACCGCGAGCACGCGGCGATCGTCGGCCTTTTCGACGTCGAACTGCAGGCCGGAGTGGAAGAGCGTCGTCCCTGCCGCCGGAACCTGCCCCGAGATGCCCGACAGCAGGCCGCCGACCGTTTCGTAGCCGTCCTCGAGAGGTGTCACGCCGAAGAAGTCGTCGAGCGTATCGAGCGCTGCGCGGCCGTCGAGAAGGAGGCTGCCGTCTTCGAGCAGACGGTTCTCTGTCGGCTCGTCGTCGTGCTCGTCGGCGATCTCCCCGACGATCTCCTCGACGACGTCCTCGATCGTCACCAGGCCCTCGGTGCCGCCGAACTCGTTGAGCACGATCGCGATCTGCTGGCGCCGCGCCTGCAACTCCTTCAGGAGCTCTCCCAGGTGTTTCGTTCCGGGAATGAAGTAGGGCGTCTGCACGATGCTCTCGAGGTCCGGACGCGGCTCCGAGCGCAGGGCCCGGAACAGGTCGCGCAGGTGCAGGATGCCGACGATCTGGTCGACCGAGTCGCGATAGAGCGGCAGGCGCGAGTACTCCGACTCGGTGAAGATCTCGGCCAACCGGTCGAGCGAGTCCGACATCCGGCCGCAGACCATGTCGACCCGCGGCGTCATCACGCTGCGCGCCTGGGTGTCGCCGAAATCGACGACTCCCCAGACCAGGTCGCGATCCTCCGGTTCGAGGATCCCCTCCTGCGTCCCGACCGCGATGAACGCCTCGACCTCCTCTTCCGACGCCTCGTCGTCCTCGTTCCGGTCGTCGAGCAGGTCGCGTGGCGCGCGCAGGAGCGGACCGAGGAGCGCGATCACCGGCAGGAAGACGAAGTAGGCCGAGCGGTAGATCCAGGTGAGTCCGGCGAGCGCGCTCTCCGGGCCGCGGCGCAACATTCGCCGCCCGGCAATCTCGGAGAGCGTCACCACCACGGCGACCGCCGCGACGCCGTAGATGAAGGGCCGGGCCATTCCCAAGCGCTCCCCGGCCCGGCCGAGGGCGAGGCAGAGCCCGAGCGGAACGAGCTTGGCGGAGAGGTTGAGCAGGACCCGGTAGAGGCCGAAGCGGGCCGGGTCCTCCCAGAGTCGGCGCAGGTTCCCGCCGGTCTCCTCCACCCAGTGACGCATCCGGATCGGTCCGGAGCGCTCGAGGAGCGCGGTGGCAAGCGACAGCAGCGGCAGCAGTCCGAGGAGGATCGCGGCCAACCAGAGGTAGAGAACGGGAGAATCGGCCATCAGCGCTTCAACCAGCGGCGACGCAGCCGCCCCTCGAGCTTCTCCATCTCGCCGTTGTCGGTCTCGTGATCGTGGCCGAGGCAGTGCAGGACACCGTGCAGCAGCAGGAGCTTGATCTCGTGCTCGAGGGCCGCGCCGCGGCCCGCAGCCTGGCGCTCGGCGGTCGGAACCGAGATCACGATGTCGCCCAGATGCCGGCCCTCCGGCGACATCGTCGCCGGGAAAGGAGAGCACGTCGGTCGTCTTATCCTGGCCGCGAAAGTCGCGATTCAGGCGACGGACGGTGTGATCGCCGGCGAAGCGGACGCCGACGCTGGCGAACTCCGGCGCCAGCTCGGCGACCAGCTCCTCCATCCAGATCGAAAGTCCCGTCGCGTGGAGCGCCTTCCATCGCGAGGCACCCGACAACACCACTTCGGGGGTCACGCGGGACCTCCTGCCTGGCGCGCAGTAGCGGTCGTAGGCGGCGACGATCTTCTGCACCAGCGGGTGGCGCACGACGTCGCGCTCGTCGAAGTGGATGAAGCAGATCCCCTCGACGCCCGAGAGGACGTCGATCGCCTCCCGGAGACCGGAGACGATCGATTTCGGCAGATCGGTCTGCGTGATGTCGCCGGTGATGACCGCCCGCGAGTTGTAGCCGATGCGGGTGAGGAACATCTTCATCTGCTCGGGGGTCGTGTTCTGCGCCTCGTCGAGGATCACGAAGGCGTCGTTCAGCGTCCGGCCGCGCATGAAGGCGAGCGGAGCGACCTCGATCATGCCGCGCTCCAGCATCCGGCCGACCTTTTCGTAGCCGAGCATGTCGTAGAGCGCGTCATACAGCGGCCGGAGGTAGGGATTCACCTTCTCCGCCAGGTCGCCGGGCAGGAAGCCGAGCTTCTCCCCCGCCTCGACCGCCGGCCGCGCCAGCACGAGCCGTTTGACCCGCTTTTCGAGCAGCGCCGCGGCCGCCATCGCCACCGCGAGGTAGGTCTTGCCGGTGCCCGCCGGTCCGACCGAGATCACCATGTCGTGATCGGTCATCGCCTTCACATAGGCCTTCTGGTTGAGGCTGCGGGGCGAGATCATCCGCCGCGCCTCCGCGCTCGCCCCCCCGCTACCGCAGCCTCGCCGGAGAAGAATTCGACCAGCGACGTCTCCGGAGCCTCACGGATGACCCGGATCGCCGTCGAAACGTCCTCGGAGCGCAGCTGAAACCCCTTCTCGATCAGCCGGGAGAGCTGCTCCAGGAGGCGCGAGACTGCGTGCACGGCCGCCGGCGCCCCCTCGATCGAGACCTGACTGCCGCGGGCGGCGAGCTCGACCCCGAAGGCCGCCTCGATGCGCCGCAGATGCTCGTCGCGGGTGCCGAACAGGAGCTCGAGCCCCTCCTCGGCAAGGTTCAGTTCTGGCATGCGGCAGACGGTCGGGGCATCGGGTGGAGCCCGATCTTATCAGCCTCTCCCCGTGGTTCCGGAACGGTCACTTGGCGTAGTCGTAGAAACCGCGACCGCTCTTCCTGCCGAGCCGCCCGGCCTGGACCATCTGCTTGAGCAGCGGCGGCGGCGCGAAACGCTTCTCGCGGTACTCCTCGAACATGATGTTGGCGATGAAGTAGGTCGTGTCGAGCCCGACGAAGTCGAGCAGCTGGAACGGACCCATCGGATAGCCGCAGCCGAGCTTCATCCCCTCGTCGATGTCGGCCACCGAGCCGACACCCTCTTCGAGCGCGCGGATGGCGTCGAGCAGATAGGGCACCAGCAGCCGGTTGACGATGAATCCGGAGTTGTCCTTGCAGGCGACCGGGGTCTTGCCCAGGGCGCGGCAGAAGAGGTCGATCTCGGCGAGCACGCTCTCGTCGGTGAGCAGCGTTCGCACGACCTCGACCAGCTTCATGACCGGCACCGGGTTGAAGAAGTGCAGGCCGACGAAACGCCCCGGGCGCGAGGTCGCCATGGCGAGCTGGGTCACGGTCAGGGACGAGGTGTTCGAAGCGAAGATCGCGTTCGGCTGGACCACCTTGTCGAGGGCCGCGTAGGTCGCCTTCTTCTCGTCCAGGTTCTCGACGATCGCCTCGACCACGAGATCGCAGTCGGCCATGGCCTCGAAGCCTGTCGTGCCCTGGATCCGGCCGAGCACGACGTCGCGCTCCTCGGCCGTCATCTTGCCCTTGTCGACCGCCTTGCCGAGCGACCCGCGGATCCGTCCCATGCCCTTCTCGAGCAGGGCGTCCGACACCTCCCGGACCACCGTCTCGAATCCCGCCTTCGCCGCGATCTCGGCGATTCCAGATCCCATCAGGCCGCAGCCCAGTACTCCGACTTTGCGAATGGCCATCTCGTCACTTCCTTTCCTGTAGATGAATCCAGGGAGCAGGTTAGAGGTATCCGATCTCACTCCTCCGCGGGTCTCAGTCCCCAGCGGTTCTCAGTCCGATGCCGGCTCCGGCTGCCGGTCGAGCTCCGCGATCTCGCGTCGCCCGCCCGCCGCTTCGCGGAGCGTCAGGGCAAGCGCTCCGGGGACAACGAAGGGCAGGCGCTCGGCCCATTCCACGATCTTTACTCCCGGTCCGAGGAGAACCTCCTCGAAGCCACAGGCCGCCGCCTCCCCCGGTGCAAGCCGGTAGAGGTCGAGGTGGGCCAGCCGGGCCCCTTCGCCTCCCGGCAGCTCGTGCTCGCGCAGCAGGGCGAAGGTCGGCGACTGCACCTCGCGCGGGTCGATGCCCAGTCCCTCCGCCACCCCTTTCGCGAGGACCGTCTTGCCGGCACCGAGGGCGCCATAGAGCAGCAGACAGCCGCGCGGCTGGAGCTCACCTGCCAACTCGACGCCGACAGCGTGCGTTTCGGCGACGCTCGCCGACCGCCAGACCCTCATGCCTTGGCGAGCTTGTCGTAGGCCTGCGACAGGTACTCCACCAGGGTTCCCGCCGGCACGGCCGGCGTGACGCCGGCGGCCACGGCCAAGTCTCCGGCCAGGCCATGCAAGTGTACTGCGAGCTGCGCCGCCCGGGCCGGATCGTCTCCCTGCGCGAGGCGCGCAGCGACCAGTCCGGTCAGCACGTCGCCGCTGCCGCCGGAGGCCATGGCTGGGTTGCCCGACGTGTTGATCGCCACCTCTCCCGAGGGCAGGCCGATGAGCGACCGCCCACCCTTGAGCACGACCACGGCGCCCGACAGCTCCGCCGCTCGCCGCACGGCCGCGAGCCGATCGGCCTCGATCTCGGAAACGGCGCAACCGAGGAGCCGGGCGAGCTCCCCCGGGTGCGGAGTCAGGACGGTGCTCCCACGCCGCTTCGAAAGCAGGCGGAGGCCGCTCTGCCCTCCTCGGGCGCCTTTTCCACCCCTGGGCGCGGTCGCCCCGGCGAAAGCGTTCAGGCCATCGGCATCGAGGACCAGAGGCATGTCCGCCGCCTCGAGAGCGAGACTGCGCACCAACCGCCCGGTGCCGGTTGATTCACCGAGCCCGGGCCCGATGGCGAGTACATCCCGCTCCCCGGCTGCCGCCAGAAGTGCGGCCAGGGCGGCGAACGCCAGCCCGCCGCCGGCATCCTCGGCCGACGGCAGGCTCATCGCCTCCGGGACGCCGCTCGCGATCGCCGTCCAGGCCGATTCGACCGTCGCGACAGTGACCAACCCGGCCCCGCCGCGGACGGCGCCGCGCGCCGCGAGAATCGCCGCTCCCGCCTTGCCCCGCGAGCCGGCGACCAGGAGAACATGCCCGAAATCGCCCTTGTGGGCCGCCATCGATCGTTCCGTCAGGAGGTGCGCGAGCTCCTCGGCGACCAGCACCTCGAGATCTCCCGCGGCGCACGGGCTGAGATCGAAAGGAACTCCCAGATCGGCGACCGAAAGCTCCCCGACCCACTCCGCGGCCGGCAACAGCAGGTGCGCGAGCTTCGGCGCACCGAAGGTCACGGTCGCCTCGGCGCGAATCGCCGGACCGATCGGATGCGCCCGACCGGCGTCCAGTCCACTCGGGATATCGATCGCCAGGCGCGGCGCCGGGAGCTCGTTCATCCACTCCACGACCTCGGCGTACGGCGTGGCGAGCGGCCGTTCGAGGCCGGTACCGAACAGCGCGTCGACGACGAGGTCCGCGCCGGCGGCCGACGCAGCGCTCTCCTGCCAGTCTTTCCCCAGCTCGACGATCGCGAGCTCCATCGCCTGGCAGATCTCGAGCTGCCGCGAGCAGTCGTTGCTCAATGCGTGGCCGAAGGTGGCGAGGTACAGACCGACCTCGTAGCCGCGGGTGAGGAGCTGGCGCGCGAGTGCCAGCCCGTCGCCACCGTTGTTTCCCGGCCCGCAGAAGATCGCCACCCGCCGCGCTTCGCCGAAACCCCCGGCGATCGCCTCGGCCACCGCCAGGGCGGCGTTCTCCATCAGGACGAGCGCCGGGACGCCGAGCTGATCGATCGCCCAGCGGTCGAAGGCGCGCGCCTCCGTCGCCGTCAGGACACGCATGCATCCTCCTGTCGTGCACCGCGGCGCTCTGCGCCGCTCAGGCGGCCCCAGAGTGCCAGCAGCGCCGAGGTGCGCGGGCAGGCCGCAAGCTCCCGCGCCGCGAGGCGTCTGGCGAATCGATCGAGAGCGTCGGCGGTGTCGATGTCTTCCTCCTCCGGCAGCAGCACGACCGCGAGCCCGGCCGCGCGGCAGCGCGCCAGCGTCTGCGCAAGCACCGCGTCGGTGCTCCAGGCCATTTCTTCGAAGAGTGGCACACGCAGCGCATCGGCGCGCAGTCCGATCAGGTAGTAGCCACCATCCACCGCCGGGCCGAGAACCACGTCGGCGCCGCTGGCCAGCGCCTGAAAGGCCTCTTCGAGTCGCTGCGGCTCGAGCTGCGGCAGATCGCTGCCGATCGCTACTGCGAATCGGTCATCTCTCGCCTGACCCGAGGCGTAAAGAAGCTCAGTAAGGGAATGCCGCATCCGGGCGCCGAGGTCGTCTCCGACTTGGCGTCGACCGTCTGGCGGCCTCTCTGGAATCGGTTCGCCCACCGCCACCGCCCATACCGGGACGAGCGCAAACGCCTCGCCCGACAGCCGTTCGACGAGGTCGCCGAGAAAGGCGCTGTGCAACTCCGCCGCCTGAACTGCGGTCAGAGTCCCGATCAAGCGGGTCTTGACGCACCCGGCGGCCGGGAGCTTGGTGAACAGGAGGACAGCTCTGTGGCTGGCGGGCAGTTCGGGAGTCGGGCAGTGCCTCACAGCGCGATTCTATCGCCGCACCTATGCTGGCCGGAGCCGGGAACCGGCTCAGCGCCGGCGACGCTGCGGGATCGACGATTCCCCACCCAGGTGCGGCAGGTTCCGGCGCACGGCGACGCCGGCGACGAGTCCCGCCGCCAAAGCGACGATCGGGACGATCCAGCGCAGGCCGCGCGGCGCCCAGCCCAACTCTTCGTGGAGCTTACCGCGCAGGTCGTCCAGATCGGCCGCGAAGCGCTCCCGCGTCACGGCGACCTCGCCGGCATCCCTGGTCATGGCTCCTCTCCTTCCGGCGCGGGATCTTCCGTCGTGCCGGGACCGCCGCTCTCGCGACCGATCCGCTCCTGCCACCAGGCAGCGTGGTCGCGGAAGCGCCGATCGAGCATGGCGGTCGGCGCTTCGATCCGGCGGGCGCGCGCGACGCAGGTGAAGGCGAAGCTCACGGTGGCGAGAACAAAGATTCCGAAGACGATGCCGACGGCCCCCCACCGGGGCAGCCAGAGCGCCAGCATCTCGATCAGAAAGTAGACCAGGAGTCCGACCGTCCAGAAGCCGAGAGCGACGGTCACCGTGAAGAGCAACGCGGCGCGCAGCAGGCCCCGGCCCGACTCCGCGAGTTCCTCCAGGGCGGCCGAGATCTCCGCCCGCACCACCGCGAAATAGGCCGACCCGAGATTCTGCGCCCGCGCGAGCCAGCCCGCCGGACGAGCCATCAAATCTGGCCGATATTCATCGTGCGCACCGTAAATGCCTGCGAAGCTCCGACCTCGTCACGCACTCCGACGGCGAGCTTCTGCGGCCCTTTGCGCATCATAAGCGAGATTCCGTAGACGTACACCTGCTTCACCGCGGTCGCCACCTCCGCCTCGGGGATGGTGATCGGGACGATCGAGCTCTGCACCTCGGACATCCCCCCGCCATCGTCCATCGCGGCGAAGAAGATGCGCACCCGCGCCTGGCGCACGCCCTCCGCCGGGGCCAACACCAGATTCCCGATCGGGATGCGGATTTCGATCGGCACGGTGAAGAGCCCGTCGTCGCGCCGGCTCTCGGGGAGGCGCTTCACGCCGATGTCCAGACTGTTGCTCTCGGCATCGTAGAACAGGGCGGAGATCACGCCGTCGGACATCTTGGCTTCGGTCGTCTTGTCGCGGTAGCCCTCGCGGTGCCGGACCACGAGATCCTTCCGCTTCGTACGCACGTCGATCTGGTGGTACCGGCCGTCGCCGCTGTGCACCGGGCTGTAACCGAGCGAGTAGTAGGTCTTGAAGTCGCCGGCCACGGTGAGCAGGCCCTTGATCGGGTCGTTGGTGTTGTAGATCGCCTTGCCGCCGGTGTCCTCCGCCATCATCTGCAGCGGCGACTGGAGGTTGCTGGTATGGATCGACTCGACCATGCCGCTCGTATTCGCCGTGCGGTTCTCCGCCGAGACCGTCGATGAGGTCCGCAATCCCGCGGCATCGATGGTGTAGAACGAGATGCGGTTGGCGTTCGCTTGCGCCACCAGCTCCTGGATACGGCGCGAGGCGTCGTAGGTGAGGCTCTCCATGATCGCGGTCGAGGAACCCGACGAGAACTTCTCCTGGATGTAATGGAAGACATCCTGGCCGGCGACCATGGGCAGCCCGTCGCTCACATAGAGCACCGCCTTGCGTCCGGGCAGGCCGGCGAGCGAGCTCACCGTGTTCTTGAGTGCGTCGATCGAGAATTGCAGGTCGTTGAACAGCGCCTCGGCATAGCTGCGCGCGCGGGTAATCGCCTGATTCGGATCCTTCATGTCGTCGATCTCGGACAGGAGCTCGCGGCGGTCCGCGTCGGCCTGGGTCGCGAAGGCGTTCATCTTCTCAATCTCGAACAGCGCCGAAGCGATGATCTGCGGATCGGCGGTGAAGGGCCGCCGCACATGCGGCTCGCGATCGTAGGTCATGAGCATGACCCGGTCTCCCGGCGTCAGGTCCGAGCGCAGGAACTCGCGCAAGGCGCCGAAAACCTTGTTGCGGCTGAACGGGTGCAGGTTGAAGTTGTCGATGTAGACCACCAGGTGGAGACGCTGATCCTCCGGCGGTTCTGCAGGCATCCCCGGCACCGCTCCCGGCGGAGGCGGTGCCGCAGGCGCCGCCTGCTCTTCGGCGGTCAGCACCGGCCGGCCTTCCTGGACGGCGTAGAAATTGGTGATCGCCATCGGTCGCTTGTCTTCGAGAATCTCGAAATCGTCGCGGGTCAGGCCGTTGACGCGATTCCCCTTCTTGTCGGTCACGTAAACGTCGACGTTCACGACGCTGACGTCGATCGACTCGAAGAACTCGCCGCTCCCCTGGGCCGGAAGACTCCCGACGGTCGGCGCCGGGACGGGCGCCGCGGGCGCTGTGATCTCCGGGACCGGCGGAACCGGCTTGGCGGGTGCCGCGCCCTGGGCGCCGAGATGCATGAGTGAGACCGGGTGCGGCGAGACCCGCCACACAGAGCAGCATCCAACGCTGAAGCGACATTTTCTTCATGAATTCCAGTTCCTCAGAGATACCGATGAGAGCGCATCGCGGTCGTCGACGTCATCGAGGTCAGCGCCCGGGTCTGGGCCATCAGGGGTTGACTTCGGCCCGGGCGGAGTAGATCGCGCCGCCCGCCGCATCCGAAACCGCCAGCACCAGCTCGTTGCGGGCCCGGCGGAGCTGGACGATCGTAGTGTACGTCGCATAGGCGCCTGCGGGGGCCTTCCCCGGCATGTCGAGTCGGATCGGTATGACGGGGATATCCGAGCGGCCACCGCGCTCATCGAGCGCCGCGATCCGCAATTCGACCTCCGCGCTCATCCCCTTGTCGGTGACCAGGGCGATGAGCCGTTCGAGCGGTATGCGGATCGTGACCGGCACGTTCATCTTGGTCCCCGAGACCTTCCTCGCCGCGCCGATTTCGACCGGCAGCGCGGCGGAGTTGGGGCCTTCTCCGAACAGGAGAATGCTCTCGACCGCCATGGTGGTCTCCCGCTTCTGCGAGAAGTCGACGTAGCCGGCCCGATTGCGGATCTTCAGATCCTCGACCCGCGTCGAGAGCGCCACTTTGTGCTTGCCGTCGTCCCCCTGCCAGGTGGGAGTGAAACCGATCCAGTAGTAGCTGTGGGTGTCTTCGGTGACTCTGGCGAGGACCTCCTCGCGGGCGGCGTTCAGCAGCGCCTCGCCGCCGGTCTCCTTGGCGACGTACTGCAGCGAATACTGTACGTTGTTCTCGCGCTGGAATTGCGTCTGGCGATCGTTGAAGTTCGAGCCCGCCGAATATTCGGCGCTGGTGGTCGAGTCCTCGGTGAGGCCGGGGATGTCGACCGCGTAGATCGTGTAGCCGAGCTGGTTGGCGGTGTCGGTGAGCGGCGCCAGGAGCTCGTCGCCGCGCTTCAGCTGCGACTCGAGCACCGTCCGGTTGAAGTCATTGAGGGCGTATTCCACCGGATCGTACGGCCAGCCGCCGGCGAGCAGAACCAGGACCTTCCGTCCCGGCGGGTTGGCGAACCCACGCAGCGCCGAGGAGGCCGCGGCGACGATCCCCTGGACCTGCGCCTGCAGCGTCTCGGCGTAGGCACGCTCGTCGACGTCGAGCCGCATCTGGGTCGAGTCGAGCAGGCGCGAACGGTTGCCGTAGAAGCGGTCGCCGCGGTTGGTGTTCGAGAACCTGCGGTCGTCAGCCTCGCGCTGGACACCGCCCGCCGGCCGGGTCATCGCCTTGCGGAAGACGCGCTCGAGCTCGGCGCTCGACTGCGACCAGGAGGAGAGCATCTCCAGCCGCCGCCCGTCGTAGGCGACGACCGCCATGCGGTCCTCGGGACGGAGGCGCGCGAGATCAGCGGCGACCTTCTCGAGGACGTGATCCCGATCGCGCGCCAGGGGATAGAAGTCGTCGATGAAGACCAGATAGCTGGTTCCCACCGGCGTGCCCGGAGCGAGTTGCGGTACACCCGGGATGACCGGCTCCTCCGCCGGTCCCTCGATCGCATCGCCTCCCCGGACCTCGGTGAAGTACTGGATCGGGACCTCGGAGCCGTCGATCTTGAGCGAGAAGTCGCCCGGCTGGAGACCGGTGACCGCCAGTCCCTGCTTGTCGGTGACCACGACCTCGACGTTGATCACCCGCACTTCGACGGTTTCCCCGAAGAGCGTGCCCGGCACGGTCGCTGGCGTCGCCGGCGTCTGCGCCCAGAGGGCGGACGCCGCGAGAAGGAGCGCCGGGAAGGCGAAAGCGGCGAGAGGTGCGGGAAGCCGGCGGGTAGGTGCGCTGTCCATGGTGCGGTCTCCTTCAGGAAACGGTCTTATCGGCCATCGGCGGTCGAGCAGATTCCGGGGAAGGTGCAATCGGTGTACCACCGAGACGGGAGGCCAGATGCGAGGCGATCCGGACCCCGTGGTCGCGTGAATTCTCGATGAAGACCCGGTGAGTCTCCCGACCCGCCTGGACCGTCCCTGCCGCATAGAGGCCGGGGACCCGGGTCTCGCAGCTTTCCGGGTCGAATTCGGGAGCCCCGGTAGCCGGGTCGACGCGCACCCCGGCCTCCTCCAACAACCGGGTCTCCGGAGCGTATCCGATCAGGACGTAAGCCGCGCCCGCCGGCACCGCGATCGCTTCCGACCCAGGGTGCGGCCGAACCAGCACCGCGCCAGCGACGAAACCGACCACCTCGGCGCCCAGGAGCGCCCGGATGGCACCTTCGGCAATGCGGTTTTCAATGTCGGGCTTGACCCAGTACTTGACCGTCTCCTTGAGGGCCGCTCCGTGATGGACCAGGGTCACCCGCGCCCCGTGACGGTAGAGATCGAGCGCCGCTTCGACGCCCGAGTTCCCACCCCCGACGACGACCACCGAATCCGCGAAATGGGCCAGCGCCTCGCGGTAGCGATCATGCACCCAGGGCAGATTCTCGCCGGGAACTCCGAGGCGGGTCGGATTGCAGAAGTAGCCCGAGGCGACCGCCACCGCGCGGGCGCGCCGCTCGACGGGTCCAGACCGTCCTCGGGAGGAGACGGCAAACTCCCCCGCCTCGGGCCGGATCGCCTCGACATCCTCGTGCAGCGCCAGCGGCAGCTCGTACTTCGCCGCCACGGCCTGATAGTAGGCGACCGCCTGGCGCCGATTCGGCTTGTCCTCCGGAATGGCGAAGGGCACGCCGGCGATCTCCAGGCGCTCGCGGGTAGTGAAAAAGAGCATCTCGGCCGGATAGTCGACCAGCGAAGCGACCAGCGGCCCGCGATCGACCAGCAGGGTCGAGAGGCCGGCCCGCCTCGCCTCCGCCCCCAGGCCGATTCCCGTCGGCCCGGCGCCGACGATGAGCAGGTCGACCGTCGCGTCGACTTTCACGCCAGGCATCCGCCGCGCGGGACACCGGCATCGGGGCGCTGGCGCCAGAAGTGGTCGACCGGCCCCACGCCGGCGCCGATCGGAATCGCCCGGGCGATCGCTTCGTGCAGCCAGTCGATGGCGCCAGAGACCGCCTGGACGAGGTTCTCTCCCCGTCCGAGTCGTGCGGCGATCGCCGAAGAGAGGCTGCAGCCGGTGCCGTGGGTCGAGCGGCTGGCGATCCGGGGATGGACGAAAGCATGCACCTTCGAGCCGTCCCAGAGCAGGTCCACCACTTCGTCCCCTGCCGCGTGCCCGCCTTTGAGGAGGACCGCCGCGCAGCGGTCGCCGAGCCGTCTCACCAGGCGCTCTCGGGCCTCGACCGTCGAAGCGCCCGCGGTCCCCGTCGACCGGCCCGCAGCGCGCCCGATCCGTTCGGCTTCGGGCAGGTTGGGAGTCACCAGGGTCGCCATCGGGAAGAGGCGCTGCAGGTGGTCGACCGCATCGGCATCGAGCAGCGGAGCGCCGCTCTTGGCGATCATGACCGGATCGAGCACGATCGGCAGGCTCTGGCCGGCAGCGGACCGGCGAAGACTGTCGGCGACCGCGCCGATGATGCCGACTTCGGCCAGCATGCCGATCTTGACCGCATCGACTCCCGGATCAGCGAAGACGGCATCGATCTGGGCCGCGACGAGCGCCGGCTCTAGGGCCTGCACTGCCGTCACTCCCAGCGTGTTCTGGGCCGTGATGGCGGTAATCGCCGTCATGGCGTAGGCGCCGTGGGCACAGAAGGTCTTGAGGTCGGCCTGGATTCCCGCTCCGCCGCTCGAGTCCGAGCCGGCGATCGAGAGCAGCCGCGGCAATTCGCTCAGGCGGAAAACGCGCGGACTCAAGGCCGTCAAGCCCGTTCCGCGCGCGCTGGCGGTGCCTCGCGCATCCAGGCCTTGCGGCGCCCCGCCCAGAGCGCCAGGAGCAGCCCGAGTATCGCCAGGCTGATCGCCTGCGCGACGGTCAAGCCGGCGAGGAGACGGTCGTCCTTGACGCGCACGAACTCGACCAGAAAGCGCTCGACGGCAAGCGCGGCGAAAACGGCGAGCGCCGTCCGGCCGGCCTGCTTTCCCTGTGGACCGCGCAGCATCCGCCAGCCGATCCACGCGATGACGAAGGCGAGTGCCGTCTCGTAGAGCTGGGTGGGATGGACGCGCAGCAGTTGATCGTCCGCAACGCCCGGCGGTATCGCCATGGCGAACTCCGAGCGCAGGTACCCGGCGGTCGTCGGCGGGAGGCCGTTCGGAAAAGCGACCGCCCAGGGCAGCTCGCTCGGACGCCCATAGTCGTCGCCGACCAGGAAGCAGCCGATTCGACCCACGCCGTAGCCGAGCGCGAGCGCCGGAGTCGCGGCGTCGAGAAGCGGCCAGAACGGCAGCTGCCGCCGCCGAATCACCCACAGGACGGCCGCCGTCGCGACGATGAAGCCGCCGTACCAGACGAGCCCGGAGCGGTCGAAGAGCAGGCGCCAGTCGCCGTAGAGGATCGCGTAGTAGACCTTGGCACCGACGATCCCCCCCACACCGGCCGCGAAGAGGATGGTGCTCGCGTCCTCTTCATTGCCGACGCCCAGGAGCTTCATGCCGCGCTTCAACTGCAGGTAGCCGGAGAAGAACGCCAGCACCAGAAGCACGCCGAATGGACTGATCACGATCGGGCCGACACGAAAAAGCTCTTGGATCATCGCGATTTACTCTAACATTCACCGCGTGCAGAACGAGGCCATCGCGAGCGCTCGCCGCAGCGCCGCCGGGAGTCACCGGCAGCGCCTGATCCTGCGCCTCCTGCGGCATCCGGAGCAGCGGCCGGCGCGGCGCCTGCTCGCCCGGCTCCACCCGGCCGATCTCGCACGCCTCGTGCCGCTGCTCGCGCCCGTCGAGCAGGACCGGCTCATGGAGACGCTGCTCGAGCTCAAGCTCGCCGGCCGCACCGTGGCGGAGCTCGGGCCGGACATTCAGGCGACGGTCCTCGATAAATTGCAGGACGCCGCCCTGGCCGACCTCCTGCGCCAGATCTCCGCCAATGACGCCGTCGACCTGCTCGAGCGCCTGGAGCCGGAGCGCGCCCAGGCCGTCATGGAGCTGCTCGACCGGCCGGCGGCCAATCAGCTCTCCAACCTGATGCACTACGGCGCCGCGACCGCCGGCGGACTCATGGACCCGGAGGCGCCGCACTTCTCCGCCGAACAGACGGTCGACGAGACCCTCAAACAGGTGCGGCAGCTCGCCGAGGGTCGGCGGCTGTTCTATCTCTACATCACCGACGAGCGGCTGCACCTGCTGGGTATCGTCTCACTCTGGCAACTGGTCACCGCTTCCGCCGATCGGCCGCTGCGCGAGATCATGTCGACCGAGGTCGTGACGGTGCGGGTCGACACCCCGGAGGAGGAGGTCGCGCAGGTCTTCTCGCGCTACGACCTGCTGATGATCCCGGTGGTCGACGGTGAAGGGCGCTTCACCGGTGCCATTACCGTCGACGACGTGCTCGACGTCGTCGAAGCCCAGGCAACCCAGGACCTCTACCGGTTGGCAAACCTCTCGGTGCAGGAGGGGGTCTCGACCACCGCCATGCGCTCGGTGCGCCTGCGCCTCCCCTGGCTCCTGGTCAATCTCACGACCGCCTTCCTCGCCGCCTTCGTCGTCAGCCAGTTCCAGGCGACGATCGCGAAGTACGTCGTCCTCGCGGTTTTCATGCCGATCGTCGCCGGCATGGGAGGCAACGCCGGCACGCAGACCCTTACCGTCATGGTCCGCGCCCTCGCGCTCGGCGAGATGGACCTCCGCCGCGCCGGCGGCGTGCTGCTCCGACAGACGGCAGTCGGCCTGATGAACGGCCTCGGAACCGGCCTGGTCCTCGGTCTCGTCGCCCTCGTCTGGGAGCGCAACCCCGTCCTCGCCGGCGTCCTCTTCTTCGCCGCGACGGTGAATCTGACGATCGCCGGCTTCTTCGGCGCCGGAGTGCCCTTGGTCCTCCGGCGCCTCAATCTCGATCCCGCCCTCGGAAGCTCGATCCTGGTCACCACCGCGACCGATGTCTGCGGTTTCCTCGCTTTCCTCGGCACGGCGACGCTCCTGCTTTCGCGCCTCCACCCGTGAGCCCGCAAGAGAGCGTCCGCGCGAGTCCCGGGACCGACCTCGCCGGTCTCGCCGCACAGCTCGGCCCAGGGAAACTCCTCCAGGCAACCGAGGTTCTCGAGACCTACGCCCGCGACGAGACCGAGGATCTCCGCTTTCTGCCCGCCGCGGTGGCGTTGCCGGCCACGACCGAGGAGGTCCAGGCCGTCCTGCGCTTCGCCTTCGCGCACCGCATCGCGGTGACGCCGCGGGGCGCCGGCACCGGGCTTTCCGGCGGCGCTCTGGCGGTGGCCGGTGGCATCGTGCTGAGCCTCGAACGGATGAACCGCATCCGCGAGATCGACGCGCGCAACCTGGTCGCGGTCGCCGAGGCCGGCGTCGTGACCGCCGACCTGCAGAGCGCCGTCGAGGCGGTCGGGCTGTTCTATCCCCCCGACCCTTCGAGCCGGGAGAGCTGCCAGCTGGGCGGCAATATCGCCGAGGACGCGGCCGGCCCGCGCAGCGCCAAATACGGCACGACGCGGCGCTTCGTCCTCGGCCTCGAGGTGGTCCTCGCGGACGGTTCGCGGATCACTCCGGGCGGCAAGAACCGCAAGGACGCCACGGGTTACAACCTGGTGCAACTGCTGGTCGGCTCGGAAGGCACCCTGGCGGTGGTCACCGCCGCGACCCTCCGCCTGATCGCGAAGCCGGCGGCGACGCTCACTATGATCCTCCCCTTCCCGACCCTCGAAGGCGCCGCCGGAGCCGTCGAAAGGATCTTCAGCGCCGGCTTCGATCCCGCCGCCTGCGAGATCGCCGAGCGCGCCGCCCTCGCGGCGGTGGCCAGAGTCGAGGCGCTGCCGCGCGAGCTGGCCGGGTCGGAAGCGATGCTGCTCGTCGAGCTCGATGGTTCCGACGCCGATACCCTGCTCGCGGCGGCAGCCGGAATCGATCACCTCGCGCAGTCGCTCGGCGCCGGGCAAGCGCTGGTGGCGGACGACGCCCCCGGGCAACGCCGCCTCTGGCAGATCCGGCGGCGAATCGGCGAGGCGGTCAAGCACCTGTCGGTCTACAAGGAGGCCGATACCGTCGTGCCGCGCGCGGCGCTCGCCGACCTGGTGCTCGCGGCGCGCGCCGCCGCCGCCCGCCAGGGTCTCACCGCGATCTGCTACGGCCACGCCGGCGACGGCAACCTGCACGTGAACCTGCTGCGCGGCGAGCTCTCCCAAGAGCTCTGGCGCGAACGCCGCGATCGCGCCGAGGAGGAGCTCTTTCGCGCCGTGGTCGGCCTCGGCGGCAAAATCTCCGGCGAGCACGGCATCGGCTGGGTGCAGCGGCGCTTCCTGCCGCTGGCACTGCCGCCAGCCGAGATCGCGGCGATGCGGGCCGTCAAGGCGGCGCTCGACCCGCGGGGGATTCTCAACCCAGGCAAGATATTTCCCGACGCGGCAGAACTGATCTAGCATCGTGCGGTACCGTTCAGGGCAGCCGTCCTCGCAGTTACAGTCGTCGCCAGTGCCTTAGATTCGGGAGATCCACGATGAAGTTGACGCCGCTCGGCAAGCTCCTCCTCTTTCTGATCGGTCTCGGGCTGGTCGCGACCGCGGTCTACCGCTTCGTACCGCCCGAGAAGCTGCCCTGGAACCGCGCCAAGGCGACACCCGGGACGGAGGTCCGGCCGCAGACCGGGCCAGGGTCGAAGTCGGCCGAGAAGCCGCGCCCGCCGGCCGAGCCGCCGGCGTCGAATCTTCCCTGGATCGCCGTTCCGGCCGGGCTCTTCGCTGCCGGCCCCGACCAGGCCGAGATCGACGTGCCGGCGTTTTCGATCGAGCGCACCGAGGTCACCAACGGGCGCTACGAGGAGTTCCTCGCCGCCTGTCCCCGCGGCAGCGCCTGCGGACCGCGCGAGCTCCCCTCCTACTGGGAGGATCGCCCCTACCTCGCGAGCCATCGCGACAACCCGGTGGTCTTCGTCGCCTGGAGCGAGGCGGCGAGCTTCTGCCGCTGGTCTGGAGGCCGGCTGCCGACCGCGGTCGAATGGGAGAAGGCCGCCCGCGGCACCGACGGCCGCTCCTATCCGACCGGCAACGTCCTCGATCCGGCCACCGTCAACATCCTCGGCGCCGACCGGCACGACGAGAAGAACAGCGCCGCGAAGCAGATTCCGACCTGGCCGGTGACCGACAGCCGCTACGGCCGCGACCGGAGCCCTTACGGCGTCCTCGCCATGGCCGGCAACGTCAGCGAGTGGACCGCCTCGACGAGCGAAGAGGAGCCCGACCTGCGGCTGGTCGCCGGCGGTTCCTGGGACTCCTGGGAGCTCTCCGACGGCCGGACCTACAACCGGATTCCGAAATCCCCCACCGACCGCAGCTCGAGCCTCGGCTTCCGCTGCGCGAAGTCGCAGCAGTAGACTGCTGCGGACGCGAAGAGACCCAGGAAGTCGAAAGAGAAACGGTTTGAAAGAAAAGCTTGAAAGCAAAGGCTCGAACAAGGGGGTGGCGGCTCGGCGCTCGTGGGTCGGTCGCCTTCGGTGAGTGCTGCTTCACGGCGGCCTCCGACGGTTCGCGCGCGGCACCCGCGCGAAGCGCAAACGGTTCTTCCATACGACAGCGATGAAAGGGGTTCGACTCATATGACCAAGTACGCCAGGCCGCTTCTTTCCTTTACTGGAGCTTTTGCCTTATTTTCTTGTTCCTTGCGCCGCTCCCGCCGTCGCCGAGGACGACTCGCTGCAGAAGGTGGTGGACGCCGGGGTGCTCCGCGTCGCCGCGGAGCCGGGCACGCCGCCGATGCTCTTCAAGGAGGGCAACCGCTACGACGGTTTCGACTACGCGATCGCCAAGGCGGTGGCGAAGCGGATCGGCGTCGACGACGTGATCATCGTCGCCGGCAAGTATTCGGAGCTGCCGGCCCGCCTCATCGCCGGCAAGGCCGACGTCATCATCTCGGGCTATACCGCCGACGACTCGATCACCGGCATCGACTGGTCGGAGGCCTACCTCGACTACGGTCTCTGCCTGGTGGTCAAGAAGGGCCGCGCCATCCGCTCGACCGAGGACCTGCGCGGCAAGGTGATCGGCATCTTCAACGACCCTGCCGCCGAAGACGAGGTCCAGTCGATGAACCTCGGGCAGTCGCGGATCGAGAAGTACGAGGACGGCTACTTCGACCTCCTCGACCAGGGCAAGATCGACGGCTTCATCTACGACTTCCCGTACGCCCAGGAGGAGATCAAGGACTTCGGCGGCCGGCTCGAGATCGTCGAGTTCAACCTCTCGAAGTCGACCTACAACGTCGGCGTGCGCCGCGACGCCGCGACGCTGCTGAAGATGGTGAATGCCGCGGTGCGCGGCCTCAAGGCCTCCGACGAATACCGCCAGATCGTGCGCAAGTACCTGGGCGGCACCGGCCCGGCGCCGGTCGCCAAGGTCGCCGCCGGCCAGAGTGTCTACAAGGTGCGCCCCGGCGACACCCTCTCCGGCATCGCCCGCGACCAGATGGGCAACATGCGGCGCTGGACCGAGATCTGGGAGGCGAACCGCAACCGCATCGCCGATCCGAATCTGATCGACATCGGCTGGGAGCTCGTGCTGCCGGCGCGGTAGTCCGCGCACCCGGCAATCCGGGATTCCCGTAGACTTCGGGCAATGGCGACTGACACGACCGACCCCGGGGGCCGGCCCCCGCGCGGAAAGCGCTCGCGCGGAACGCATCTGCGGCGCCTGCCTCCGGATCCGGCCCGCAACTCGGTCACGGTCGGCGAAGAGATCTTTCAATGGGAGCTCCGCCACGTCTGGGGAGTGACCGCGGAAGGCGAGAACCGCGGACCCTCCTACTCGGTCTGGCGGCTGCGCCACCAGACCCGCGAGCTCATCCTCGACCTGCCTTACGCCCTCTTCGGCCAGAAGACGCCGGAGCCCGAGAAGCTCGAGGAGGCCCTCCAGAAGTCGATCGCCTACGCGATCGAATGCGGCTGGAACCCCGACTCCCGCGGCCGCCGGTTCCGCCTCGACGTCCCCGAGGCAGAGGTCCTCGACCGCACAGACGCCCGCGAGCGATTCTGACCACACGTACAGACTTCTTGTACAAT
Organism: Thermoanaerobaculia bacterium; assembly: GCA_963719555.1. GTDB lineage: Bacteria > Acidobacteriota > Thermoanaerobaculia > Multivoradales > JAGPDF01 > JAGPDF01. Next base: position 170,915 of record CAVRCL010000003.1, read on the forward strand.
GGACGCATGGCCAGAGAGACCAGCTATTCCGCCGCCCGCGCCCGGCTGGCGTCGCTTTGCGACGAGGTGGCAGAGGGCGCGGAGCCGATCTACATCACCCGGCGCGGGGCGCCGACCGTCGCTCTCATCGCCGCCTCCGAGCTGCGGGGACTCGAAGAGACCGCGCACCTCTTGCGCTCCCCCGCCAACGCCGAGCGGCTCCTCGCGGCGCTCGCACGCGCCAGGAAGGGCGCGGGAGCCCGTCTGACGCCCGCCCGACTCAGGAAGCGCGCCGGGATTGAGCCGAAAGCCTGAGCGCCCCCGCCGAGCGCGAGGCGCTCTTCGACCGGGACTTCCTCGCCGACCTCGCCTGGTGGGTCGAGAACGACCGCGCGGCCGCCCTGCGGCTCCTGCGCCTCGTCGAGGCCGTGCTGCGCGACCCGTTCTCCGGCATCGGCCAGCCTGAGCCGCTGAAGTACCAACTCGCCGGCGCCTGGTCCCGCCGCCTGACCCAGGAACACCGTCTCGTCTACCTCGTCACTCCGACGCGCATCCACTTCCTGCAGGGCCGGTACCACTACTGAGCCATTCTCCGCGAGCTCCCGATCACAACAACGGCAGCGCATCGCAGGTGTGAAACGCCTGCGAATCGAGGACCGGCGGGAACGGCTCGCCGAGGGCGGTCTCGCGCTCCCAGATCTCGCCGGTCCAGGTGTCGACGACGGTGAGGGTGACCGCGACGTCGGTCAGTCCCGAGGCGTAGACCCAGAAGTCCCGAAAGTCGGGGTGCCCGCAGGCGTCGACGACCTTGAGGATGAGCTCGACGTTCGCTGAGGTGAAGAACCAGAACGTCCCGCTCTCCGGTGTGAGCGCCACCGCCTGCCCGACGCCGTCGTGGCCGAGATGATCATGGAAGGTCGCGGTGGCGCGGAAACGATTGCCGGTGAGACAAAGCGCCGTAGCGCTCGGCTCGCAGCCGTCCTGGAACGAGCCGAACTCGGCGTCGATGCCGGAGAAGTTCGACGCCGGCGAAGGGATACGCGGCCAGGCGACGACCCAGTCGCCGGCCTCACCTACGGAGACCGTCGGCAGGGGCGCACTACCGAATCCAACCAGTAGCTCCGTCGCGGGCGTGAAAGGCAGGCCCGACAAGAGCCGACCTTGGCGGAAGATCGCGACGTCATTCACTCCTCCTGCCGAGCGATCGGTCCAACTCAACAGCGCCCGACCGACGCGATCCACTCCGAAGCTCGGCGCCGTCAGGTAGGTCGATGTGGATGAACCGCCCAGATGAAACGGCGGCGCGGCCGGAACGGCGCCGTCCAGAGACAAGCCGAAGTACTCCCGATCTGTGGTGTTGTCGTCCCGCCTCGAGTAGAGGAGCAGAAAACGGCCGGTGCCCGTTCCATCGAGGCCCACTCCCGAAAGAGTGAAAGCGCGACCCTGACCCTGGACCAGGACCTGCGGCGTACCGACCGGCACACCGTAGGCGTCGAGGAGGAGCCCGACCATGTCTCCTTGCCTGTCGCCGTAGGGATCCACCGAACTCCAGACCGCGAGAAGGCTCTCGCCGGTGCGTTCCAAACCGACCAGGAAGGACCAGGTGTGGCGCTGGTCGGCCAGCAGCGTCGGGGGACCTGCGAGTCCGGCTGCCCCAACCCTCTGTGAGTAGACGCGGTCCGCCCCGCCGAGAGAAAAGACAGACCAAGCAGCGATCCAGCCACCGCCTGAAGCCCCCAGCGCCGAGTAGCCACCGAACTTTCCGTCGATTCCGCCGGAGCCCGGCATTTCCATAGTCGGAAAGAGTCGAGCGCCCGTGGCGTCGAATGCCGTCATGAACAGGCGCTGTACGACATGGACGAAACCCGAAGTGGTTCTCCACATCACCAGGTCGTTTCCACTGCCATCGCGAGAAATCGCCATCGAGTCCATCAGGTGCAAATCGACGTCGGTGACCTGAACGACCGGACCCGCGGGCACTCCGTCTTGTGAGAATCGTTGAATCCGGAATCCGTTCGGATCGGAAGATGTCCATCCGACCGTGAAGCCGGGAGCCCCTCCGCGCGCGATTTCCACCTGGGAGACCGAGCTACCGTCGTCGGTCAGCACCAGCGTGCGGATGTCCGCTCTCAAGGACGAATCGAGCGCGAGTCCGAAGAGCCCAGCGACGAGGAAGAGGACCCGGAGTCGCATCTAGATCCCCCCCTCTTTCTGCGCCACCGGCCCTGCGCTCGGCAGCGCATCGCAGGTGTGAAACGCCTGCGAGTCGAGGATCGGTGGGAACGGCTCGCCGAGGGCGGTCTCGCGTTCCCAGATCTCGCCGGTCCAGGTATCGACGACGGTGAGGGTGACCGCGACGTCGGTCAGGCCCGAGGCATAGACCCAGAAGTCCAGGAAGTCGGGATGCCCGCAGGCGTCGACCACCTTGAGGATGAGCTCGACGTTCGCTGAGGTGAAGAACCAGAACGTCCCGCTCTCCGGTGTGAGCGCCACCGCCTGCCCGACGCCGTCGTGGCCGAGATGGTCGTGGAAGGTCGCGGTGGCGCTGAATCTTCCGCCGGTCAGACAGAGCGTCGTCGCGTTCGCCTCGCAATCCGTCGGGAAGGCGCCGAACTGGGCGTTGACACCGGCGAGCTGAGGAATTCCCGGATTCCACGGCCGCGTCCAGGCGACCATCCACGATCCCGTCGCGGTCATCGACACGAGGGGGGAGGTGATCCCAGCGTAGTCGGCGACGGTGACGATGTCGGAGAGCGCCACCCCGGCCACCGAAAGTTCCTGTCGGACGACGGTCGTCGGGTAGGGCGAACCGGGCGGCGACTCGACCCAGGCGATCATCGCCCTCCCCTGTCGATCGACGGCGACCGACGCGCTGAGCGTCCACTCGGTTCCAACCTGGTGAACGAGATCGACCGGAGGCGAGGCCGGGGCGCCAGGAGAATAGGTCAGGCCGCGGGTGTCGCCCGGAGAGCCGTAGTCGGCTTGCGACCAGGAAACGAAATAGGTCCCCACATCCAGAGCGCTGATGGTGGTTCCATTGATCGAGAGCGAGGGGCCGCTCGCGTGCGCGAGAGCGACCACAGGTCCGGTCGGCACGCCGACCCCGTCGAGGCTCCGGGCGACCCACCGGTATTCGTGGGCCACGGGCTCCTCGCGCCAGACCACGACGGGTTGCGCACCATCGCTGGCGACGGCGAGGGAAAAGACGTTCTGCCTGACCGAACCCAGGGAGGTCGGGGGCGAGGTCGCTCCGTCTGCCAGCGCCACATGCGTCGAGAGCGACTCGGGACGCTCCGTGGCGCTCTGGCGGTACTCCTCCCAGACAACGATCCAACCGCCACCCGGCGCGGCGACGGCGTCCACAGAGCCGATGAAGTCGTTCGACTCGGTGATTTCGGCGAGCAGCCGGCTGGGCCAGAGCTCCGTTCCGCTGGCGGAGACGCCGAAGACGCGGAGCTGGAAGCGCCGGGCTTCGCCCTCTCCCTGCCCCCAACGGAGGACGACCAGCTCGTTGCCGAAAGCGTCCACAGCGACTGCCGCGGCCGGGATCCCGACGGTTTGCGCGACCAGAATGGCCGGCGCGAGAGGCGCCCCAGTGGCGTCGAACCGACGTATCCAGGCCTCGGTCGCGCCGTCCGCGTCCAGACCCTCGCTCCACGCCAAGGTGAAGCGCCCATCCGGTCGCTGCTCGATCGACCAGCTCCACAGGGCCGCTTCGGTCGACAGGAGCGAGATCGTGGAGGACCTTCCGGCGGCTGGAGAGAGGAGAGTCAGGAGCGGTGCGAAGACCAGAAGGCTGCAAGCGGCGGCGCGAAAGCTGGCGATGGACATCGATTCTCTCCCTGGGCCCCGCTCTGCGGCCGCGACCTGAAGATCGTCCCCTGGAGAGTGTACGTCTGGAAGGCTGCAAGCGAAATTGCGACTTGCGGCTCTCGCCGCATCTCAGCGCCGTTTCGCGCGCGACGAGAGTTGGGTCTATACTGTCCGAGTGAAGATTCTTGTTTACGTCCACCGATCGACAAGAAGAAACCGCCCATGAAGGTATATATCTGGATTCTCGAGCTCGCCGCGCTCGGCGTGATCCTCTTCTTGGTCCGCTGGGCGCTGCACAAGGTGAAGGAGCGCAAGGCGCACGCGGCCCATGCCGTGCGCAAGCAGGGATCGGCCGCTTCACGCGCCGAGCGCGACCGCAAGGACATCGAAGCGCTGACGCGGGGCATCACCGAGCCCGCGCGCGCCCCGGGCGCCGACAAACCGAGCTCCGGTGCGGCGCGTGAAGAACGCGGCCGCCGAGCGGCGGTGCACTCGTCCTTCGACCCGGATCTGCCGGCTCCGCGCAGGGACGCCGCCGCCGGGGAGTAGGTTCCCCGGCCGGCGAAGCGCAGATCAAATCGACTTGAGCTCGGACTTGATCTCGGAGAGCCGCATCTGGACCGCGGCGCGGTCGATGTCGCGGTAGCGCTCCGGGAGGAGCTCGCGGCTGGTGCACTCGAGGATTGCGGCGAGGATCTGGAGCTCGCGCTCGAGGTTGCTGGTCGTCGGGATGAAGTCGGCGAAGGCGCGCGAGAGGTGCTCCTCGGTGACCTCGCTCGAATCGGCTGCCTCGGCTTCGAGAATCGACCGTACCAGGACCGCTTCGAGGTCCGAGCCCGAGTAGCCCTTGAGCGCGGTCTCCCCTGCGACGTTCGCAAGAGCTCTCGACCTTGCTGTTCAGCTTGAGCTTCTTCTTCATCACCTGAAAGATCTCGTCGTACTCGGCGAAGGTCTCGGGATAGAACAGCGGGATGTGCTCCTCCGCCCTCCCCTGGCGCTTGAGGTCGATCGGCAGCAGGTCGGGCCGGGCGGTGATCAGGAACCAGAGGACCTTGCCGCGATGGCGGGTGTCGGCCATGAAGTTCGCGATCTGCGCGAAGACCCGCTGCTGGGTGCCGGAATCGCCCGACTGTTCGCGATTGCCGAGCGCGGCATCGGCCTCGTCGATGACCACGCCGACCGGCGTCAGCGAGGCGAGGATCTTGAGGATGCGCTCGAGATTCGCCCTCGGTCGAGCCGACCCACATCGAGCGGAAGTTCTTGAGCTTCACGCACGGAAAGCCGATCTCGCGCGAGAAGCACTCGACGAGAAAGGTCTTGGCGCTCCCCACCGGCCCGCAGATCAGGTAGCCCATCGGCACGGCCGACGGATTGCCGCGCGCGATCGCCCGCGCCGCTCGCCGCAGGCGCCCTTTGACCGCCGGCATCCCGGCAACCATGTCGAGGTCGTACTTGGGCTCGACGTACTCGAGGAGGCCCATGCCCTCGGTCTCGATGACCTCCTTCTTCGCCGCCCGCACGCCGTCGAGCGTCAGCCTCGTCTCCGCGGCCTCGGCGCCGTCGAGGAGCTGGGCGAGCTGCGCCCGGGTCATGCCGGCGGTGAGCTCGGCAAGCCGCGGCGGCGGGACCTCGGAGAGGCGGCCGAACCACTCGGGCGGGCGGACGGTTTCGAGGTACTCGCGGCGCTCGGTGAGGTCGGGGCGCGGGATCTCGACCTCCCGGGTCGCCGAGGCGCGCACCAGCTTCGGATCGAGCTCGGCGAGACTCTCGGTGACCAGCACGACGACGATGTTCTTGGCCAGCAGCACCGGGTCCTGCGCCCACTTGCGCAGGTAGACGAGCACGGCGCGGTCCTCCGGCGTGCGGTAGGAGGCGTCGCCGTTCGGCACCAGGGTTTCGGCGAACGGCAGGATCAGCACCACCGGGCGGGCCGGCGCGAGCGTCGCGCAGTGACGGAAGTACGAGTCGAGGAGCGCGAAGGCATTGGCGGCGTCGCGCGGCAGCGCCTCACCCCAGGAGGTGCCGTGGACCGCGTCATAGGCCTTCAGGCGGTCGACGAAATGCTGCTTCGCTGGCTGCGAGGCGAAGCCGAGCCCCTCCGCGCGGTTGTAGGTGACCTTCGACGGCCAGGAGGCGAAGAGCGCGTCGGTCAGGAAGTCGTCGAGGAGCTGGAAAACGAGGCCCGATTCCTGACGCACCGGAATCAGGTCCGCCGGCAGACCGTGGATGACGAACGTATTGGCCTGTTTCGCGGCCACGGTGCGGGCGAGGGTGGCGGCCCATCCGGGCAGCGTGGAGAGGAAGGTCGCGGAAGGCACGGCGGTCATCTCCTCGTTCGGGAGCGCTCCGCCGGCGGCGGCGGTGGCACCACGGCCTTGTTCGAATCGCGCGCGCCCGGCATGCGCAGGCGGGGCGCGAGCGGCTCGCCGACGTCGATTTGCGGTATGGCGCCGAGCATGCGCTCCATCTCCTCGACCGAGGCGTGGTCGGCCTCGACCTGCGCCAGCACGTCGTCGATCTCGGCCGAAAAGGCGAGAGCATCCGTCGCCGCGACCGACTTCTGCAGCAGCAGATGCAGCAGCGCCTCGAGCGAATCGAGCTCGGCCGCGAGAGCGGCGCTGTTCTGGGCGTTCTTCTCCACCGCCTGGACGAGCTGACGCTGGATTTCGAGGTGCTTTCCGAGCGCCTCGCGGACGCGCGGCGCGAGCTCCGCGGTCGCGAGCTGCCGCTCGAGGCGCTCGATCTCCTGGCGCTGCCGGCTGTCGTCCGACGCAAAGGCCATTTCGTCGTACTTCTGCAGCAGCCAGAGCCGGCGCAGGAACGAGGCGAGAACGGCGTCGAATTTCGCCGCCTGGTCGGCCATCACCCCCTGGCTGGCGGGCGACAGGCCCTTGTAGTTCGCCTGGATCCGTTCGCAGAGCTGCTGCAAGCGCTGCAGCCGGCCGCGCGCCGCCGCCGGCAGCGCCGCGAGCTGCTGGTCCTGCGAAAGCTCGACCGCCTCGCGCGCGGCGTACTTCTTCTCGATCTCGAGCCGGCGCTTCAACCGCTCGACGAGAAACGGCAAGGTCATCATCTGCACCCCGGCCCAGAGCAGGAGCGGCAGCGGCGACAGGGTCAGCGCCGAGAAACCGATCGCTCCCGCGGCCAGAATCGCCTGGTACTGGTTGGCGACCGCCTTCTTCAGGGCGGGATGACGTTCGAGGAAGCTCAACTGTGGGTTGATCCTAGCCGCGCTCCGGCTGCTTCTGGGCGGTCGCCGCCTGCCCGGTGCTCTCGGTCGGGAACGGCGCCGCCTCCTTCACCGCGTCGGGCTTCTTCAAGCCCATCTCGACCTCGAACTCGGAGAGGATCGACTGCGCCTGCAGCTGGCGCGACTTGCGCTCCAGCTTGATGCGCTCGGTGTCGAGGCCGCCGGTGGCGACTTCGACCGATGCCTTGGACTCCGCGACCTTCTGGCGGATCTGGTCGAGGTACTTGTCGGTGGTGGCGGCGGTGCCGTAGGTGTCGAGCTCGGCCAGGGCGTTCGCGGCGCTGCGCATGACCTCGGCTTTCTTCGACTCGGCGATCGCCTTGCGGGCCTGTTCGATCCGGGCGCGCAGCTTCTCCTTGATGTCGTCGACCGACAGCTTGGCGTTCTCGAATGCCTGCTTGGCGGTCTCCAGCTGCTCGGTGGTCGATTGGACCTCCAGCCGGACCTGCTGCAGCGTCGCGGCGTCGTCCTCCGCCAGACGGCGGGCCTCGGGGCTGCCGTCGGCGAGCGCGGTCTTGATCGAGGCGACGAGCGAGCGCTCCTTGCGCTGCGCTTCGAGCAGATCCTGCTCGAGCCGGATCTCGGTGGCACGAGTGGTCACCAGGATCTGATTCAGCTTCGGCAGGGTGTTGCGCATCTCCTCGATCGACTCCTGCAGCATGACCTCGGGGTCTTCGGCGTAGGAGATGAAGAAACCGAGCCAGGACTTGATGACACGGACGAGGCGGCTGAACATGTTCGTTCTCTCCTCAGGAGCCGGGGATTTCGCCGCCGGCGGATTCGGTGCTGATCGGATTGCCGTCGACGAAGGGGGCGACGGCGGACTGGAGCTTGCGCTCCTCGACGCGCTTGCCGGCACTCCACTCGGCGAGTCGCGCGGTGAGCTCGGCGACGGCGCGGGTGTTGGCGGCCATGGCTGCGCGATGGCGCTCGCTCAAAGCATCGATCTCCGCCTGCAGCGCAGCATTGGCGCGCTCCGCGGCGGCCTGGCGCTCGGCGAGCTTGGACTGCAGGAACTGCTCGAACCGGTCGAGCGCCTGGTCGCGCCGCACGGCGTCCTGGATGATCTCCCCGATCGCCACCGGTCCACCTGGATTCATCTTGAGGAAACCGGCGAGCGCTGATGCCTTGGCCGAAGGCGGCAGCTCGGCCAGGCCGGGGCTCTGCAGCATCTCCAGGACCTTGAAGGCGGTGAAGCCGTGCGGCGGCTCGCCGATTCCTGCCGCGCGGTAGACGGCGGGAAAATCGGGCAGCTCGAGGTCGGTGTCAGAAGGCTCCGCGGCAGCCGCCGCTCCGCCGGTCGGCGCCGCTGAGACCGCGGGCGTGGGGGCACCGGCGCGACGGCGCCTGGCCAGGACCGACTCGTCGATCGGCTTCGGCGGCGGGAGATTGCGCAGCAACTCCTCGAGCTCCGCCGAGTCCGCCTGACCCGTCGCCGAGTTCCGGCCCGCAGGCGCCACCGACCCGGGCGCGGCGGCGGCCGTCTCGCTGACCTCCACCAGTCTGAGCTTGCTCAGGACCTCTTTGAGACCCATCGGTCGACCCGCCTTCCGCGAACCGTTGCGAACGTGGCGGATTCTACGCGCTTCCGGCCGCCGCGGGGGTGATTCCGAGATCCCCCAGAATCTCCCCCGCAACGCGCTCGCCCGACTCACAGCCGCCCTCCATGAAGCCCTGGAAGTCGGCCGAAGTGTGCTCGCCGGCGAAATGGAGCCTGCCCACCCGCTCACCCTCCGCGCCACAGATGGAGGTCCATTGTCCGACACGGTAGGAAGCGTAGCTCCCCTTGCTGAACTCGAAGCTCGGCCAGTGAAACCGCGCTTCGCCGAGGCGCCGCTCGGCAGCGCCAGGGAAGATCCTCTCGAGCTCGCGCGCGAAGCGCTCCGACTGCGCCGCCGGCGTCCCTTGCCCGAGCTCGACGCCGCGCTGGCCGCCGGTGAAGCAGGTGAGGATTCCGGCCTCGCCGGCCTGCATCCGGGTCGTCTCCCAGGTGAGCTGAAAGGGCAGGTCGGTGAGGACGCTGCCGTTCGACCCGGGTTCGCGGCCTCCGGCGCCTCGCGGCTCGCGCCAGATGCGTTCGGAGAAGCCGACCATGAGTTTGGCGTTGGTGCCGTAGCCCAGCTCCGCGATCGCCTGGCGCTTGACCGCCGGCAGTGAGACGTCGATGCGGACGTCGCGCAGAAGCGTGAAAGGCAGCGCCAGCACGACCCTCTCCGCCGCCACTTCGAAGGTCGAGCCACCCCTCCGGAAAGTCAGCAGGAAGTCGCCGCTGCTCTTCTCCGCTACCGCTTCGAGCCGCGCCCCGGTCTCGATCCTGCCGGCCAGCCTTTCCGCCAGCCGGCGCGGGATGAGGTCGTTGCCGCCGCGCACGTGAAAGCGCTCGTCGCTCGCGCCGAAGACCTTGAACGGGTCGGGTTCGGTGTCGATCATCATCAGCAGGTTCCAGGCCGACTGGTCGCCGGTCTCGAGACCGTATTCCGTCGTGTAGGCAACGTCGAGGAGCTTGCGGAACCAGCCGGAGCACTCCGCCCCGTCGAGCCACTCGGCGATCGACTGGTTGTCGATCGCCTCGCCACCGTTGGGCTCACGGTAAGAAACGGTCTCGCCGGTGACCGTCTCCCAGGCGGCGTCGATCCGCTCCGCCACCGGGGTGAACGCCTCGACGACTTCGGCGTCGGAGACCTGCCGGCCGTCGAAATGGTAGAGGTCCTTCATCAGCTGGGGCTCGTAGAGCGAGAGATCGTCGAGCTCGAGATGGAGCTCCGCCGCCAGCGCACGGATCTTCTCGTGATTGCTGTCGATCAGCTCGCCGCCGAGCTCGCAGACCTGGCCTTCGGGAAAGGCGCCGGTGAGCGACCACATCCGTCCGCCGATCCGCTCCTGCGCCTCGTAGACCCTGACCGGCACTCCCGCCTGCGTCAGCCGCCAGGCGCAAGTGAGGCCGGCGATTCCCCCGCCGACGATCGCGACCTCGCGTCCGCCACGCCGGGCGGCGGCGGGCAGGAGCGAGCGCAAGCGGTCGCAGCCCAGCGCCAGGCCGGCGCCGGCGAGCGTCGCCCCGGCGACCAGCTCGCGGCGGGTTGGGCCCACGGCACGGCGTGCAATCTCGATCGCCTCGGCCGGCGGGACTCCACGGCGGCGGGCGATGCGTGCCACTGCGAAGAGACGCTGCAGGTGCGAGAAGAGGGCGGTCTTTCCCATGGTGGCGTCACTCGCTCCTGAACCGGTCAGCCGGCGAAAAGGTGAACCTCTTCGGCCATTCGTTCGCCCATCTTGAGCGCCGTCGAGAGGTCGGGGTGGCGCACGACGATGTAGCCGTCACCGATGAGCGTCTGCTTCCAGTTGCGCCGCTGCGCCCCGATCGGCGTCAGGTCGACCTCGACCACGTGGCGGCCGAACTCGGCGAGCAGTTTTTCGAGCCCGACGACGCGCTGGATCCGCCCTTCGCCCCTGGCGCGCTTGAACGTGATGACGACGTTCCACTTGCGCTCGAACCGGCGGTCGACTCGTCCGAGGCAGGCGGCCTCGGCCCAGCCGACGTAGATGTCGTTGTCGGTGCAGTAGTTCATGATGTCGACCGTCCGCGCTCCCGGCGGACGGCCGCCGATCTCGCCGAAGACGACCTCGCCGTCCGCCTTGCGGTACCACTCCATGTGGGTGAAGCCGGTGTCGAAGCCGAGCGCCGCGAGAACCTCGCGCCCCATCTTGCGCCCGCCTTCGAGGTCGGGCATGTCGAGCTCGCGCAGGCAGACCGTCTGTGGGCTGATCCACTCGTTCTGGCGTTGGACCAGCGGCTGCGGCCGGTACCAGCAGACGTTCTCGAAGTACGATCCTGCCGCCGGCGCAGATGGTGTCGAAGGTGAACTCCTCGCCCTCGACGAACTCCTCGACCGAGACCTCCTGGACATGCTTGGAGAGCCTCAGGGCGCGCTCGAGCTCGGCGCGGGAGTCGCAGCGGTGGGTGTCGGCCGAACCGGCGCCGGCGATCGGCTTGACGATCACCGGATAGCCGATCTGCTCCGCGGCGTCGCGCACCTGGTCCTCGGTCTTGGCGCGGAAGTGGCGCGGGGTGCGGATGCCGGCCGCGTCGAGCGCGCTGCTTCATGACCTCCTTGTCGCGGAACGGGATCGTCTGCGCGACGGTCATGCCGGGAAGCCCCAGCGCCTCGCGGATCCTGGCGGCCAGGATCATCCCCGGCTCCCAGAGGCACTCGACGCGGTCGATGCGCGATCTGGCGCGCCAGCCGCTGGACCTCGCGCACCGTCGCCGCCTCGTCCCACAGACGAGCGCACCTGAAGGTGGTGGGCGACGTGCTCGCGCGCCATCGGCGGCAGCATCTCCTTCGGCTGGTCGCCGAGCCCGATCACCCGCGCGCCGACGCGCGCCAGCCCGCGGGTGAAGAAGGGCATCTCGGCCGGGTAGCCCGGCGACAGCATCAGGACGTTCAGGGTCATCCGAGCTCCACTCGTCACCGGTCGAGATCAGTGCCGTCTCAAGGCCTCCTCCACCACCTCCGTCTCAGGATGGCGGAAGATGACGTAGCCCTCGCCCTCGTAGCTCGAGGCCTGCGGCTGACCGATCTGCGGCAGCTTCGCCTCGACGATCAGCCCGCCGAGCTCGCGCTGCACGGCCGCCAGACCGTGTACCGCCTTGACGCGGCCCTGGCCCTGACCTCGCAGGTAGGCGCCGCCGGCGGCGAAGCGGTGCGGCCGGCGGATCGAACTCGTCCTTGACCACGAGGCGGGCCCAGGCGCGGTAGAAGTCGATGTCGTGGGCGTAGGAGATCAGCGAGGTGATCTGCGCGCCGGGCGGCCGCGCGCCGACCTCGGAGACCAGCACCGACCCGTCGCGGCTTGCGGAACCACTCCATGTGCGACAGGCCGGTGCCCATGCCGAGCGACCTCGAGGGCGCGAAAGGCGACCCGGCGGATGTCGTCGAACCGCGGATGGTCGATCTCGCGCGGGATCAGCACGCACCATTGGATCCACGGGTTGTCGACGACGTTCAGCGGGGCCGGCAGGTAGTACGAGAGCGAGTGCCAGACCGGCCGTCCGCGAATCGAGACGGTGTCGAAGGAAAACTCATCGCCGGCCACGAACTCCTCGACCACCGCCTGCCGCGCCCGGGCCGAGGGTCGGACCGAGGCGAGCGCCGCGCGCATCTCGCCGGCGTCGGCGACCCGGAACGTGCTCTTCGCGCCGGCGCCGGCGGTCGGCTTGAGCACCACCGGGTAGCCGACGCTCGTCGACGAAGCGACCAGGCCTCGGCGTCGCTCGTCAGCCGCGCGATGGCGCGCGCAGGGCACGCCGGCGCGCGCAGCACGGTCTTCATCCGCGCCTTGTCGCGGAAGTTGCTGCGCCATCTCGGCGCCCATGCCCTCGATGCCCGAGCGCGTCGCGCACCTCGCCGAGCGGCGACCTGCAACTGCTCGAGGGCGCCGATCAGGCGGTGCGGCGGTCCGATCTGGCGCGCGAGACCGCGCACCGCGTCGGCGATCTGCTGCGGATCGAGACCGTCGGCGATCCGGTAGTGCGCCGCGAGCTTGGTCTTCAGGCCGGGCGGGAGTCTCTCCGCCGGGTCCTGGCTGACGAGACTGGTGCGCACGCCGGCAAGGTCGGCAACCGCCTCGACGAAGCGCAGCGTCGTATCGAGAAAGAACGGGGCGACGAAGACGACCGATGACATCTCTCTCCTCATCTCCTCACGCAGCGAAGAGCCGCACATCTGTGCCGAACTCGTCGGCCATGGCCAGGGTGACGGCTAGATCGGGATGGCGGAGGATCACGAAACCGTCGGAAACCAGGGTCTGCTTCCAGTTGCGGCGCGGCGCTCCCACCGGCAGGAGGTTCTCCCAGACGATCTCCGCGCCGTGCCGCGCTCTGAAGTCGTCGAGGCCTTCGATGCGTTGGATCCGGCCCTCGCCGACCGCCCGCTTGTAGATCGTCGCGACGTTGTAGCGGCGGCGCACGTTTTCGCGGAAGCGGCCGAAGCAGACGGCGTCGGCCCAGCCGCGGAAGACGTCGATGTCACAGGCGTAGTTCATCTGGTCGACCTGATGGGCGCCGGGAGGCCGGCCGCCGATCTCGCCGAAGACCACCTCGCCGTCGGCCTTCAGGTACCACTCCATGTGGGTGAAGCCGGACTCGAAACCGAGCGCACCGAGGACCGCCAGCCCCATCTCGACGCCCTGGCGGAGCAGCGGCTGGTCGGGGTCGCGGAGCGCGACGACCTGCGGGCTGATCCACTCCTCGGAGCGCGCCTTCAGCGGCCGCGGCCGGTACCAGGCGATGTTGTAGTAGGCCGGCCGGCCGGCGATCGACACCGTGTCGAAGGTGTACTCCTCGCCGTCGATGAACTCCTCGACCGACAACTCCCGGACATGGCGGACCCGCGCGATTGCCTGGTCGAGCTCGCGCGCCGTCGAGCACGCGGTAGGTGTCGGCCGACCCGGCGCCGTCGATCGGCTTGAGGATGAGCGGGAATCCGATCCGCTCCGCAGCGGCGCGGATCTCGGCCTCGTCGCGCGCCGGCAGATGGCGAGGGGTACGGATGCCGGCGGCGTCGAGCAACCGCTTCATCGCCTCCTTGTTGCGGAAGGGAACGGTCTGCGCGACGTTCAACCCCGGAACGCCGAGCGCCTCGCGCAGGCGGGCCGCGAGCATCATTCCGGGCTCCCAGAGGCACTCGATCCGGTCGAGGGTGCGCCGCCGCCAGCCAGCGCGCGACCTCTTCGACGAGGGCCGCTTCGTCCCACAGGGAGCGGACCCGCAGGTAGTCGGAGAGGGCGCGGCGGGTCTCGGGCGCCAGCGTCCCCGCAGGCTGGTCGCCGACGCCCAGCACCTCCGCGCCGACCTCGGCCAGGCCGCGGACGAAATGCGGCATCTCGCTGGGATAGCCGGGCGACAGGAAAAGGACTCGGGCCACAGGAAGGCGTCTCGCTCGCAGTAATCGCAAGATTGCGGCCGCGAGTATAGCCGAGGGCGGCCCGAGAACCGCGGAGTCCCCGCTGCTACAATCCGCGGCAAATGTCGACCGAGGAAACGAGGGTCCGCTTCGCCGCCCTCGCGGAACGGATCGAGGCGAGCCCGCGGCGCGGGCGCTGGCTGGTCCTCACCCACGACAATCCCGATCCGGACGCGCTCGCCTCCACCGCGGCGCTGGCCCTGATCCTGCGCCGGCGCTTCAAGCGCCAGGTGACGGTGGCCTATGGCGGCATCATCGGTCGCGCCGAGAACCGGGAGATGGTGCGCAGCCTCCGCCTGCCGCTCAGCCACCTGCGCAACGTCAACAAGCGCAACTACTCCGCCTTCGCCATGGTCGACTGCCAGCCCTGGTCCGGGAACTCCCAGCTGCCGCGGACGGTCGTCCCCGACCTGGTCATCGATCACCACCCGCTGCGCAAGTCGACGCTGGCGGCGGCGACGGTCGACGTGCGCCCGCGCTACGGCGCGACGGCGACCATCCTCGCCGAGTACCTCGAAGCGAGCGGTCTCAAGCCCTCGCGGGCGCTCGCCACCGGGCTGGTCTACGCCATCCGGTCGGAGACCCAGGACTTCGGGCGCGAGGCCGCCGGCCCGGACCATGCGGCGTTCGACGGACTGCTGCCGCGCATCGACCGCCGGATGCTGGCGCGCATCCAGAGCGCGCGGCTGCCGCTGGTCTACTTCCGCAACCTCCATCGGGCGCTCGAGAGTCTCGCCGGGGTCGGCAATCTCGTCGTCTCGACCCTCGGCGAAGTCGACCAGCCCGACATCGTGCCGGAGATCGCCGACCTCCTCCTGCGCATGGAGGGCAAGACCTGGTCGCTGTGCACCGGCAGTCACGCCGACCGGGTCTACGCCTCCATCCGCACGACCAACATCCGCGCCGACGCCGGCAATCTCATGCGCCGCCTGATCGGCACGCTCGGCAAGGGCGGCGGCCACGGCACCATGGCCGGCGGCTTCGTCTCCATCCCGAAGACCGCCGCCGACGGCGGCCGGGCCATCGAGCGCCTGCTCGCCGTGCGCTTCGTGCTGGCTTTCAAGAAGAACCCGGAGCGGCTGGCGCCGATCGACCTCGCCAAGGTCGAGCTCGCCGCCCCCGAGCCGCCGGAGCGCCAGGCCCCATGAGCCCCGAAGACCCCCAAGGCTGGCAGTCCGCCGCCGAAGAAGAGAGCGCCGCGGAAGACGGCAGCAGCGAAGCCTCCGGCGACACCGGCGGGCGCAGCCAAGCGCCCGGATCCCGGCCCCGCGCACCCGCCGATCCCCGTCGAACGCGAGGAGATCCGGATCCAGTTTCTGCAACGGCCGCTGCTCGAGCCGCTGCCGGAGATCGTTGGCCGGCCTCTCCGCGCCGGTGACAGCTCGGACTTGCCAGGCAGCTCCGGCCGACCGCGACGGCTCGCCTTCGTGCTCCACGCCCACCTCCCCTGGGTCCTCGGCCACGGCACCTGGCCGCACGGCGAGGACTGGCTGGCCGAGGCGATCGTGCACTGCTATCTGCCGCTGCTCGACATGGCCGACCGCCTCGCCGCCCGCGGCCGCCGCGATCTGTTCGCTTTCGAGATCACCCCGATCCTCGCCGCGATGCTCGCCGATCCGCGCACCGAGGCGGTCGTCGAGCGCTATCTCACCGAACGGACCAAAGTCCGCCTGGGAGGCGCGGCGCAAGCACCCGCTGGCGCTCTGGTGGCACGGCGAGTTCGCGCGCCTGCGCGCCATCTGGGACCGCTTCGATCACAACGCTCATCGCGACCCTGGCACGGCTCTCCGATCTGGGCGCTGTCGAGCTCGCGACCTCGGCCGGAACGCACGTCTATCTCCCCCTCGCCCACACCTCGAAGCTCATCCGCCTCGCCCTGCGCACCGGCAGGGAGCAGCATCGCGAGCTCTTCGGCGACGATCCGCGCGGCTGCTGGATGCCCGAGTGCGCCTATCGCCCCGGCGGACCCTGGCAGCACCCCGTGACCGGCGCGTTCGAGGAGGGGCGGCCGGGCAACGAGCAGTTCCTCGCCGAGCAGGGGATGCGCTGGACCGTCGTCGACGCTCATCTGCTGCGGCGTGGCGATCCGGCCTTTCCCTACGGCGCCAACACGCGCCCCGAAGAGATCGTCGAGCCCTCCGGTCCGCACCCGCACCCGTACTGGATCCGGCAGAGCGCCGTGGCCGCCTTCCTGCGCGACTCGCGCACCGCCGCCCAGGTCTGGTCGCGGCAGGGCGGCTACCCGGGCGACGGCGCCTATCCTCGACTTCCACAAGCGGCAATGGCCCTCGGGCCTGCGGCTCTGGCGGGTGACCGACGCGGAAGCCGATCTCATGGACAAGCTCGTCTACTGGCCGCAGGAGGCCCGCCAGCGCGCCCAGGAACAGGCCGAGCACTTCATCGAGCTCGCCGCGGGCCTCGAGGGCATGAACGACGGTTTGGTGTGCTGCCCGTTCGATGCCGAGCTCTTCGGCCATTGGTGGTTCGAGGGACCGATATGGCTCGAGCGCGTTCTCGAGCTCGCGGCGCCCGGAACGGCGGTCGAGGCGACGACGCCCGACCGCGAGCTCACCGACCATCCGCTGCTGCGGCGCGCCTTCTTCGCCGAAGGCTCCTGGGGTGCGAGCGGCGATCACAGCGTCTGGGTGAACCCGCAAACCGAGTGGTTCTGGCGCGAGCTCGGCGATCTCGAGCGCCACGCCTTCGCCGCGGTCCGCTGGGGCGGGCCGCGCAAGTGGCGGCGCGCGATCCTCAATCAACTGCTGCTCGCTGCCGCTTCCGACTGGCCCTTCCTGGTCACCATGGGGACCGGCGGCGACTACGCCGAAGAACGTTTCCGTCTGCACTGCTCCCGCCTGCGGGAGTTGATCGATCTGGGACCGCGCACGCGCGCGCTTCCGGCCTGGGTGGAGGGCGACATGCCCTTCCCCGACCTCGAACCCGAGTGGGCGCGGCCGCCAGAAGAGTAAACCGGCGGAAGTGTGACGCCGCCAAGAGTCAAGGAGAGAGTCCGCACCATGCCGTCCGATTTCACCAAGCTCCCGCGCCTGCATATCGCCGGCATCGAACTGCCGCGCGAAGTGCAGGGCCTCTACGACCTCGCCTGCAATCTCTGGTGGACCTGGAACCCCGCGGCGCGCGAGCTGTTCGCCGCCATGGACGGGCGCGCGTGGTCGCTCTACCGCAACCCCGTCCAGCTGCTGATCAACTTCGATCACGACCACTGGGAGACCAAGCTCGAAGACGAGCACTTTCGCGGGCTCTACCAGAAGGTCATCGGGAGGTTCAACGCCTACATGTCGGGCGCCGTCGAGACCTGGTATGCGAAGCAATTCCCCGATCTCTCCGGTTCGATCGCCTACTTCTGCATGGAATACGGGCTCGACCCGTGCCTGCCGATCTACTCCGGGGGCCTCGGCGTGCTCGCCGGCGACCACCTGAAGAGCGCGAGCGACCTCGGGCTGCCCCTGGTCGCGGTCGGGTTGCTCTATCGCAACGGCTACTTTTACCAGAACATCGACGCCGACGGCCGCCAGCAGCACATCTATCCCGAGCACGATTTTTCCCGTCTGCCGATCCGACCGGCGGCCGGACACACCGGGCGGGCGGTCATGGTTTCAATCCCGTTCGGCGATCGCGAGCTGCATCTCCAGGTGTGGATTGCCCTGGTCGGGCGCGTGCCGCTGCTGCTCCTCGACACCGACGTGCCGCAGAACGATTCGGCGGACCGCCCGATCACCAGCATGCTGTACACCCCGGGACGCGAAATGCGGCTCGCCCAGGAGCTCGTGCTCGGCATCGGTGGCGCCCGCGCCCTCGAGGCGTTGGGGATCGAGCCGGCGATCTGGCACATGAACGAGGGGCACTCGGCCTTTCTCCAGTTCGAGCGCCTGCGGCGCCTCGTTCTCGAGCACGGCGCGAGCTTCGATTCGGCGGTCGCCGAGCTCCGCCGGACATCCGTCTTCACCACCCACACACCCGTGCCGGCAGGCAACGAGGTCTTCGACGCTCCCTTGATCCGCGACTACTTCGAGCCGCGCTGTGCCGAGCTCGGGATCGCACCGCAACAGTGGCTGGCGCTCGGCAGCAACGACCACGGCGAGCCGGACCAGCCGTTCAACATGACGGCGCTCGCCATCCGCACCAGCTCGCGGATCAACGGCGTCTCCGCAGTGAACGCACGGGTTTCGGCCAGAATGTGGCAGCACCTCATCCCTGCCAACGGAGCGGAGGGGGAGCAGCTGCGCGCCATCACCAACGGTGTCCACCACCCCTCCTGGATCGGCCTCGAGCTGCAGGAGCTCTTCACCAGCTGGTTCGGGGACCGTTGGCCGCAGGTGGTCACCAGCGCCGAGGGCCGCGAAGCCATCCTCGCCGCGCCCGACGCCCCGCTCTGGGAGGTCCATCTCGCCCAGAAGCGGCACCTCGCCCGCTTCCTGCGTTCCCGCCTGCGCGACCAGTTCGCGCGCCACGGCCTGTCGCCGGGCGAGCTGCGCAAGCTCGAGCACACCTTCGACCCCGAGGTGCTGACGATCGGCTTCGCCCGCCGCTTCGCGACCTACAAGCGGGCGGGCCTGCTGTTCTCCGATCTCCATCGCCTGCGCAAGCTCGTCGGCGACAGCGAGCGCCCGCTGCAGATCCTCCTCGCCGGCAAGGCCCACCCCGCCGACAAGGCCGGGCAGGAACTGATCCAGCACATCTTCCAGCTCTCGCAATCGGAGGCGCTCAAGGGCAAGGTCTTCTTCGTCGAGGACTACGACATGCGGGTCGGACGGATGTTCGTCCAGGGCGTCGACGTCTGGCTGAACACGCCGCGGCGGCCGCTCGAGGCGTCGGGGACCTCCGGCATGAAGGCCGCCATGAACGGCGCCCTCAACTGCTCGATCGCCGACGGCTGGTGGCCCGAGGGCTTCGACGGCGAGAACGGCTGGGTGATCGGCAGCACGGCGGAGGATCCGGGTCCTTCCGCCGCCGGCAAGGAGCCGGTCGATGACGCGCGGAACGATCGCGAGGACGGTCTGGCGCTCTACGAACTGCTCGAGGAACAGATCGTGCCGATCTACTACGACCGCGACGAGAACGGCCTGTCGGTCGAATGGCTGCGGCGGATGAAGGAAGCGATCGCCACGATCACGCCGAAATTTTCCAGCGACCGCATGGTGCGCGATTACGCCGAGCTCGCCTACAGCAGCCTTCTCCAGGCAGAGCAGACGCCGGCCGGCCGGGTCTAGAAATTGCTTGCAATGTGCCGTAGGGCCGACAGGCTCGAATCAGAAGCAAGCACCGAAGCTCGCACAAGGGAGATATCGATGATGCGCACTCGCCTCGCTGCTCTGCTGCTGACCCTCGCCCCGCTCGCCCTAATGGCGGCGTCGCCAGCTCGCGCCATCGAAGTCGCGGCCTATACGCCCGATCCGGCTCTTCAGCCGACGCGGCAGGCAGACGAAGCGCCGTTGCGCGTCGCCGAAGCGCTCTCCCTCGAGGCGGTCGCAGCCCTCGTGCCGGCGCGCGCCGGGGCCGCAGGCGATCTGGCGGCTCTGGAGGCCTGGAACGCCTCCGGCGGCAAGCCGACCCGGGTCGGCTTCGCGCGTGCCCTCTCCGCGCCGCTCGAGCTGCGCTACGCCGCTTCGTCCTTCGCGGCGCAAGTCGGTCAACGCAGTGGCGGAGGTCTCCTCGCTCGCAGGGCGAACGGCAACTGGGTCTGGGGCACCTCGGTCGAGGTCGGCGAGGCGAAGGCCCTGCGCCTCGAGCTGGCGGAGGTGAACCTGCCTGCCGGAACGCGCTTCTGGGCCTACAGCATGGGAGGCGAATCGCGTGCCTTCGACCTGCGCCTGCTGCGCGACGACCGGACCCTCATCTCACCGACGATCGCCGGCGACCGCATCTACCTCGAGGTCGAGCTGCCCCAGGGGGCCGTCCTCGAGGGCCAGGGACTGAGCATCGGCCGGGTCTTCGAGGTCACGCTCGACGATGGGAGCGAGAGCAGTTTGGCGGCATTCGCGCCCGAGAACGACGACTGCCTGCAGAACGGCGAGTGCTTCGACGCGAGTGATTTCCCGGCTATCGCCAGTTCGCGCAACGGGATCTTCCGCTACCTCTATCAGGAAGGGGCGTCGCTCTACACCTGTTCCGGCGGCTTGCTCAACGATCGGGACCTCTCGACCGTCCAGCCCTGGCTCTTGACTGCTCATCATTGCGTCAGCACGCAGTCTTCCGCG
This sequence comes from Thermoanaerobaculia bacterium, assembly GCA_963719555.1. GTDB lineage: Bacteria > Acidobacteriota > Thermoanaerobaculia > Multivoradales > JAGPDF01 > JAGPDF01. Next base: position 191,140 of record CAVRCL010000003.1, read on the forward strand.
CTCTCGATGGACACGCGCTTCTTCTGGCGGTTCAACAGTTGCGCGAGCAGCGCGAGCACATTCACGTTCGGTCCGCTCGGCGCCGATCTGATCGTCACCTCAGAGCCCACCGACGTAACGCTGGTGCGCGCTCTCGACGCAAGTGAAGTTCCCGGTGGGGCGACCTATCTCGGCTGGACCACGACCCGGCCTGCGGGCGGAAGCGTACTCCACCGCCTCTCACACCCGGTGCTGGACCCTCCGGTGTCAGTTACGCAGCCACAGGTGTACTCGACGCATCAGATCGATGACACGCCGGCGTTCTTTTGCGGCAACCCGTTCAACACGGCGAACTACCTCAACTCGGTAAATCTCGCCGGCACCGGCATCGCGCCCGGCAGCTCCGGATCTCCTGCGCTGAGCGCCGACGGTCTCGTCGTCGGCCAGCTCTACGGGGCCTGCGGCGAGCCGCCGGATGGTTGCGCCACGGGCAGCACGAGCAACATTCTCGACGGCGCCTTCGCCACCTCGTATCCCCTTCTGGCGCCTTTCATCGGCACGACCGGCCCGGCCTGCATCCGCGACGCCGACACCGCCTGCCTGCTGGGCGGCAAGTTCAAGGTCGAGGTCGAGTGGACGACCGCCAGCAACACCGGAACCGGCAAGGTGATGTCGTTCAACGGCGAGCGCGCCGAGTCCGACGAATCGGCCTTCTTCTGGTTCTTCAACTCGACCAACTTCGAGATGGGCGTGAAGATGGTCGACGCCTGCGTCGCGCCGTTCAACCGCTACTGGGTCTTCGTCAGCGGGCTGACCTCGCAGGAGTACCGGGTGCGCGTGACCAACATGGACACCGCTGGATGAAGGAACACCTACTTCAATCCGCTCAACAACCTGCCGACGACCGAAGGGGACACTCAGGCCTTCGCTTGCGACCCCACGCGCTGATCTCCGGATGCTGGCGTTCTTGGGGTCGGGGTAGCGACGAGGCGGGAAACCTGTCCGGGCTCACAGGCTACAGACCGCCGGAGGTCGTTTTCGCGGCGAACCCTTCGACCCGTGATGAGCCTCGTTGTTGCACCTGAGCCCGGTCGCCCGAACAGGTTTCCCGCCTCGTCGCTCCCCCTCCACTCATGTATGGGGCAAGCGGCTCAAGACAGCGGCTGTGGGTCGGGGGCGGAGCGACGGGTGGGGGCTTGCCGGAGGGCGCGCGCACCGGGCTGAGATGCGACGCCAACCATCGCCACGGGTCGAAGGGCTGAGCGCGACAACGACCGCCGGCGGTGGCTAGCCTATGAGCACGGCCGGAGGCGAGCCCACCCGTCGCTCCGCCCCCGGCCTGCGAAAACGCACGACCAAGCTGCTACTTCGACTCCCCCTTCACCCACTGATCCAGCCAGTCGAGCACCGTGTCGTGCCAGAGGATCGAATTCTGGGGCTTCAGGACCCAGTGGTTCTCGTCCGGGAAGTAGAGCAGCTTCGAGGGGATGCCCTTCCGCTGCGCCGCCGTGAAGGTGGCGATGCCGCCGGTGTCGACGACCCGGTAGTCGAGCGCGCCGTGCACGACCAGCACCGGCGTCTTCCAGTTCTTCACCAGATCGACCGGATTGTGCTTGGCGTAGCCGGCCGGGTTCTCCCACGGCGTGCCGCCGTGCTCCCACTCGGGGAACCAGAGCTCCTCGGTGGCGTAGTAGGCGAAGCGCTCGTCGAGGTTGCCGTCGTGCGACACCAGCGCCTTGAAACGATCCGGCCAGGCGCCGGCGATCCAGTTCACCATGTAGCCGCCGTAGGAGGCGCCGAGGGCGCCGACGCGCTCGCCGTCCATCCAGGGGTAGGCCTGGAGCGCCGCGTCGAGCCCCTTCTTCAGGTCCTCGAGCGGCTTCCCGCCCCAGTCACCGCGGATCGCGTCGGTGAACGCCTGGCCGTAGCCGGTGGAGCCGTGAAAGTCGACCATCACCGCCGCATAGCCGCGCGCGGCGTACGTCTGCGGATTCCACCGGTAGTGGAAGTCGTTGCCGAAAGAGCCCTGCGGTCCGCCGTGGATGAGGAAGGCGACCGGGTACTTCTTCGCCGGGTCGAAGTCGACCGGCTTCACGATGTAGGTGAAGACCATGTCGCCGCCGGCGCCGCGGAAGCTCATCTGCTCCGGGTCGCCGAGCTTCACCGCCGCCAGGCGCTCGTCGTTGATCTTGGTGATCCGCTGCTCGTTGCTGCCGTCGGCGTTCGCCGTCCACAGCTCGGCGGGCGACTTCAGGTGGTTCTTGCTGTAGAGCAGCCGGCCACCGGCGGCGAGCCCGATCGAGCCGTTGGTCCCGGCGCCGACGATCGTCCGCGGGGCACCGGTGGCTGCGTCAATGGCGAAGATCGCCTTCTGCCCGACATCCTGGGCCGCAACGTAGATCGTCTTGCCGTCGGGCGACCAGGCGATCTCCTCCGGCGAGCGGTCCCAGCCCTGCGTCAGTACCCGATCGGCGCCGTCCAGCCCCTCGCGCACCACCAGCACGAAGCGGTCGGCCTCGAAGCCGGGGCGCGCCATCTTCATGTAGACCAGCTGCTTGCCGTCGGGCGAGAAGACCGGCTGGGTGTCCCAGGCCGGATTGGTCGTCAGCTGGCGCGGCGCCGCCTTGCCGTCGAGCGGCGAGTAGAAGAGGTCGAAATTCGTCGACCAGGCCTCTTCCCGCCCGACGTTTCGCGCCGTGAAGACGATCCCCTGGCCATCGGGCGTGAAAGTGAACTCTTCCGCGCCGCCGAAAGGCTTCGAGGGCGCGTCGGCGTCGAAGCCCGGCATGAGGTCGACCGCGGTGGTCGCAGGGAGCGCCATGGCGGAGCCGGCGACGGGCATCACGAAGAGGTGGTTGCGCCGGCCATCGCTCCAGGTGTCCCAGTGACGGATGAACAGGCGGTCGTAGATCTTGCCCGAGGCCCGGCGCGCCGCGCTCTCGTCGAGCCGCTTCTTCGTGCAGTCGAGATCGGCGCCACAGGCCGGAAAGACCTCGAGACTGAAACCGAGGACCTTGCCGTCGGGGGAAACCTCGAGGTTCGCGACCTCCACCGGCAGGTCGCTCACCTGGGCAGCCTCGCCGCCGTCGAGCGCCAGCCTGAAGATCTGCGTCGAGCCGAAGCGCGTCGACAGGAAGAAGATGGAGCGCCCATCGGCAGCCCAGCGACCGTTGAAGTCGCCCGACTTGTGGGTCGTGATCTGACGCAGCCCTCTGCCGTCGGTGCCGACGATCCAGAGGTCGTTGCGGCCGGCGTTGCCTTCGAGGTCGGTGGTGCGCAGGGTGAACAACACCCGCGTTCCGTCCGGCGAAACCTGCGGATCGGAGATCCGCTGCATCGCGAGGAGGTCGTGCACCGTGAACGGATGCGGCTCGGCCGCCGCCTCCGCAGCCGTGCTGGGCGACGGCAGCGCCGCCGCGATCACAAAAGCGAAAAGACCGGTAAAGGAAAGCAGAGTTCGTCGAACGCGCTCGGGTCTCATGGGAAGTTCTCCAGGTTGGGCTCGGCCTGCAGGGGTTTCGCAAGCGCGGGAAGTTTGCCTCGCCCGCCCCAAGATCGTACCGCAGCCCGCGTCTTCCCCTCTACCAGCAGCTTTTCGCGCTCCGCCCGAGGGAAAGGCGCCAACTTCGCTGCTGACGCCCCGCAGTCCCTCCTTTGCCAGCAGCCTTTCGCGCCACATCGATCGACCGCGCCCCACCGACCCACTTTCAACAGGTAGTTCTTTTCCTCTCGCTCGATAGAATGAGCAACCATGGCTCACGAGACAGCTGCCGCGAGCGGCCGGAATCCGGCGCTCACGCCCCGCCCGACGACGATCGTCGAGGCGCCGCGCCTCGCGGCGCGCCTCGGGGTCGATCTCTTTCTCGCTGTCGAGACCTTCCAGGAGACCGGCAGCTTCAAGTTCCGCGCCGCCGCCAACGTCGCCGCGAACGTCCCCAACGAGACCCTCATCGCCGCCTCGTCCGGCAACTTCGGCCAGGCCCTGGCGCGCGCGGCGCAGCTCGCCGGCAAACGCGCGATCATCGTCATGCCGGCGAGCTCGGCGAAAGTGAAGGTCGACGCGGTGCGCCAGTTCGGCGGCGAGGTGGTCTTCGTGGACACGAAGCTCGAGACCCGCGCCGCCAAGGTCGCCGAGGTCTTTGCCGCCCACCCCGATGCCTATCTCGGCAGCGCCTTCGACGATCCGTGGGTGATCGCCGGCAACGCGACCCTCGGACGTGAGCTCGCTGCGCTCGCGCTCGCCGGCCGGCCGTTCGACGCCGTGATCGTCCCCCTGGGCGGCGGCGGGCTGACGGCCGGGATGGTGCAGGGGCTGCGCGAGTCCGGCCACGAGGCGGCGGTCTGGGGCGCCGAGCCGCTGCTCGCCAACGACGGCGCCCAGTCGCTGCGCGCCGGGCGGATCGTCAAGGCCGAACGCGAAGGGGCGACGATCGCCGACGGCGCGCGCACGCTGGCGCTCGGGGTTCACAACTGGGCGATACTCCAGCACGGACTCGCCGGCATCGTCGAGGTCGACGAGCCGGAGATCCGCGAGGCCGTTCGCCTCCTGTCGGCGCTGGCGAACGTCAAAGCCGAGCCGACCGGCGCCCTCACGACCGGCGCCCTCCTGACCTCGGCGGACCGCTTCCGCGGGCAGCGCGTCTGCTGCGTGGTCTCCGGCGGCAACGTCGATCCGCAGGTCTATCTCGAGATCCTCTCCGGAGCCCAACCATGACCTCGGCGAAGCCAGTCCCCAAGAGCAACCCGTTCAAGCCGTCGCTGAGCTGGCTGCTCATCTTCGTCCCTGCGGTGATCGCGCTCGAGCTCACCCACTCGCAGTCGCATGTGGCGATCTTCGTCTGCTCGTGCCTGGCGATCATGCCGCTCGCCGGCTGGCTGGGCAAGGCGACCGAGCACCTGGCCGAGCGCACGAGCGAAGGGGTGGGCGGCCTGCTGAACGCCACCTTCGGCAACGCCGCCGAGCTGATCATCGCCCTCGTAGCGCTCAAGGAGGGCTACTACGGCATCGTCAAGGCGTCGCTCACCGGCTCGATCATCGGCAACATCCTGCTCGTTCTGGGCGCCTCCTGCCTCGCTGGCGGGTTGAAGCACAAGGACCTGAAGTTCAACGCCGCCGGCGCGCGGATGATGTCGACGATGCTCACCCTGGCGGCGATCGCTCTCGTCATGCCGGCCTCCTTCCACTACCTCGTGCATCCGATGATCACCGTCGAGCGCAATCTCTCGCTCGAGATCGCGATCGTCCTCATCATCTGCTACGCCCTTTCCCTGCTCTTCTCGCTGCACACCCACAAGCAGCTCTTCATCGGCACGGCGGCCGAAGCGGCGAAAGTCGAAGACGTCGGCCACACCGAATGGACCCTCGGCAAGTCGCTCGGCGTCCTCTTCGCTGCGACCGCCATGATCGCCTGGATCTCGGAGATCCTGGTCGGCTCGATCGCCCAGGCGGCGCACTCCTTCGGCATGACCAGCGTCTTCGTCGGCGTGATCGTGGTGGCGATCATCGGCAACGCCGCCGAGCACTCGACGGCAATCCTGGTGGCGCGCAAGAACCGGATGGATCTCGCCCTCGGCATCGCCATCGGCTCGAGCATCCAGATCGCGCTCTTCGTCGCCCCGGTGCTGGTCTTCGCCAGCTACTGGCTCGGGCCGGCGCCGATGGACCTCGTCTTCACGCCTGCCGAGGTGATCGCCATCGTCATCGCCGTGGCGATCACCGGCCAGATCGCGAGCGACGGCGAGAGCCACTGGCTCGAAGGGGTGCAGCTCCTCGCGGTCTACCTGATCCTGGCGCTGATCTTCTTCTCGCTGCCGGAGGCCCTCGAGTCGTCCGGCGTCACGAACCTGCCGGCCGCGGCCGTGACGACGCCGTAGTTTCAGAAGTGCAGGCGCGCTGGCGCAGGCCGGCGCGCTCAGCGCCAGCGGCCGCGGGCCGGCGGCACCGCGTAGATGAAATGCCGGGCCGGGCCGGGCAGCTGCTCCGGTGCCGGGCGCAGGAGCAGCTTCAACCAGAACATGCCGGCGAGGAAGCCGCCGACGTGCGCCCACCAGGCGATCCCTCCGGCCTCTCCTGCCGCCACCTGGCCGAACGCCAGGATCCCGCTCGTCAACTGGAGCAGGAACCAGATTCCCAGATAGACCAGCGCCGGGATGTGCACGAAGAGGGGATAGAAGAAGATCGGGATCAGGGTGAGGATCCGCGCGTGCGGATAGAGCAGCAGGTAGGCCCCCAGAACACCCGCGATCGCCCCCGACGCGCCGATCGTCGGCACCGTCGAGGCCGGGTCGGTCGCCCACTGCACGCCGCCGGCGACGATGCCGCTGGCCAGGTAGAAAGCCACGAAGCGTCCCCTGCCGAGGCGATCTTCGACGTTGTCGCCGAAGATCCACAGCGTCCACATGTTGAACGCCAGATGCAGGAAACCGCCGTGCAGGAAGATGCTCGACAGGAAGGAAAACCAGCCGCCGCCAGGATAGCCCACGCTCGTCGCCCAGGCCGGATCGCTGAGCCGCGCCGGGACGATTCCGAAGAGATGGAACAGGGTCTTGAGGCCGTCGTCCGGCAGGGTCAGCTGATAGAGGAAGACCGCGCCATTGACGGCGATCAGACCCGCGGTCACGGCCGGAAACCGGCGGCTGGGGATGCCATCTCGCAGCGGGAACATGGGAATGGGTCGCGCGCGAAGATAGCATCCGAGGCATGGAAAGCCTGACCCTCGCCCGCAGCCGGTGGTTCATCCTTGGCGCGGCGACCCTCTTCTCCACCGGTGGCGCGGCGATCAAGGGGACGGCGCTCACCGCCTTTCAGGTCGCCGGATTCCGCTCGGCCGTGGCGGCACTGGCGCTTGCGCTGCTCCTGCCGGCGGCCCGCCGGGGCTTCGGCTGGGACCTCCTGCCCGCGGCCTTCGCCTATGCCGGCACTCTCGTCTGTTTCGTCCTGGCTACCAAGCTCACGACCTCGGCCGCGGCCATCTTCCTGCAATCGACCGCGCCAATCTGGATCCTCCTGCTGGCGCCGATGCTGCTCGGGGAGAAGATCCGGCTCGCCGACCTGCCGGCGGTCGGACTTGCGGCGGTCGGCCTCGGGCTGGTCTTTCTCGGCTCGCGCGACCCGGTGGCGACGGCGCCCAGGCCGGACCTCGGAAACCTCTTCGCCCTGGCTTCGGGCCTGTTCTACGCCCTGCTGATGATCACGATGCGCCGGCTGTCGCGCGACTCGCCGGCCGGCAACGACCGTTCGCTGCCGGCGACGGTGCTGGGCAACGGACTCGCCTTCGTCGCTACCCTGCCCCTGGCCTTTCCGGTCGCGGCGGTCCGGACGGCGGACATCGCGGCGATTCTCTACCTCGGCGTGATCCAGATCGGACTCGCCTACTGGCTCTTCTCGAAAGGGCTGAAGCGCCTGCCGGCGCTCGAAGTCTCCCTGCTGGTCCTGCTCGAACCGGTGCTCAATCCGTTGTGGACCTGGCTGGCATCGGGAGAACGCCCCAGCGCTCTCGCCTCGGCCGGCGGTGCGATCATGATCGTCGCCCTCGCCGCGCAGGTGCTTTCGCGGCGCGGGGAGCGGCAGGCTGCGGCGGCTTCGCCGCCGCTCCCCGACTAGCCAGGCGGCCTCAGAGCGACATCGAGCCCTGGCGGAACTCCGAGCGCCTTAGCCGGGCGTTGAGCAGCACCGGATGTCCCATCCGCGCCCACACCCGGGCTTGCGCGAAGGCCGGAGCGATCTCGTCGGGATGGTCGATCGACAGGCCCTTGCCACCGAGCGCCTCCGCCGCGAAGTGGTAGTCGGTCGAGGCGAGCACCGTCCCGACGTCGTCGCCCAACACCGCCACCTGGTCGCGCGCGATCTGCGCCCACGAGGCGTCGTTGCCGACCAGAGCGATGACCGGAACACCATGGCGGACGAAGGTGTCGAATTCCATCAGGCTGTAGGCGACCGAACCGTCGCCATAGAGGATCCAGACCTCCGAGTCGGGCCGCGCGACCTTGGCACCGAGCGCGAAGCCGCCGCCGACCCCGAGCGTGCCGAAGACGCCCGGATCGAGCCAGCCGAAGGGCGAACGGGCGCGAACGATGTACGACGCCGTGCCGACGAAGTCGCCGCCGTCGGCGACCAGGACTGCATCGTCGCCGAGGAAGGCGTCGAGGTCGCGCAAGAGGCGCAATGGATTGAGGGCCAGGGCTCCCGACACTGCCGCATCCGGATCGGCGGCGGCCTGGGCGGCGATCTCGGTCTCGCGCTCGCTGTCGCGCACCGCCAGGGCCTCGAGCCAGTCGCGCCAGCGCGCGTGCAGTCCCGAGGCCTCGTCGGCGAGCTCGGCGAGAAACAGCGCCGGATCGGCCACCGCGCCGACCTGCGGACGCCGGTTCCTTTCCAGGTCGTCCGCGCTGCGGTTCACCGCGACCAGCGTCGCCTGGCGGCCGACATGGCGGCCGTAGTCGAGCCTGAAGTCGGACGGGACGCCGGCCAGGACGACGCAGTCGGCTTCGCGCAGCGCCTCGCGCCGCCGGTGGCGCCGCAGCAGCGGGTGCCCGGCGCCGAGCAGTCCGCGGGCCATGCCCGAGAGGTAGACCGGCAGGCCCAGCTGCTCGATCGCCCGCTTGAGCTCGGCGGCCGAGAGCGCGTGCAACATTGCCTGGGAGCCGACGAGCAGCAGCGGGCGGTCGGCGCGCGCCAGCGCCTTGGCAGCGCGGCGCACCGGCCCCCGCCCAGGAGCGCGCGCCGCCGGCAGCGGCGCGGCAGCGCACGGCTCGCCGGCGCGCTCGAAGGCGCGGTCGAGGTGGCGGGAGAGATACCAGCGCTCGAGCCGCTTGGCGAGCGTCGGCGGCCTCTCCCCCGGCTTCGGAGTCCTCGCCGCGACACCGTACCATTCGCGAGCGGTCGTCTCTGGATAGAGCAGATCGACCGGGCACTCGAGGAAGACCGGCCCCGGAACGCCTTCACGCGCCATCGCGAAAGCGGTCTCGAGCAGCGGAGCCAGCTCGCGCACCCGCCGCGCGCTCCCTTGCCACTTGACGTGCGGCGCCATGAGCGCCTGCTGATCGATGTCCTGCAGCGAACCGCGTCCCTTGAGCACGGTGGCCGTCGCGCCGCCGAGGAGGACCACCGGCGACTGCGCCATCTGGGCGTTCTTGACCGCCGTGATCGTGTTGGTGAGGCCGGGGCCGGCGGTGACCGCGGCGACCCCCGGAATCCCGGTGAGGCGCGCCGTGGCGTCGGCGGCGAAGACCGCGTCGACTTCGTGGCGGGTGTCGATGACGCGGATTCCGAGCGCCTTCGCTCCCACCAGGATCGGAGAGATATGGCCACCGCAGAGCGTGAACAGCGACTTCACCCCTTGCCTCTGAAGCACCTCCGCGATGCGATCCCCGCCATGGCTCATGGCTGCGAAGACTCGCACAGCGCTCCGCCGACGGCAACCCGCGCGCCCCAGCGCGCCAGGCCCCGGGTTGCGCCTGCGGCGCGGGGGTGCGAGTTCGGACCCTCCGTGACACCCGTGGCGAAAAGGAAAGGAACGGTAAAGGAAGTTCGGGAATGGAGCTCGCCCGGCGAGCTCGCGGCACCGAAACTCGAGTCCGCAGCCGAGCGGTCGCTTCGAGCGCCCAGGTCGGCTGCTAGACTCAATAACGGCTCGATCACCTTACCTTTACTGGAGCTTTTCTTGAGCGCCCCCGAGACCACAAAGTCTGGTGCTGCGAAGCTGATGTCGATGTCGGAGGCGGTGCGCCGTTTCGTCTCCGACGGTGCGGTCGTGGTCATCGAGGGCTTCACGCATCTGATCTCGTTCGCCGCGGCGCACGAGATCATCCGCCAGCGCAAGCGCGACCTGACCCTCTGTCGCTTGACGCCGGATCTGGTCTACGAACAGATGATCGCCGCCGGCTGCGCGCGCAAGCTCGTCTTCTCGTGGGCCGGGAATCCCGGCGCAGGCCCGCTGTATGCATTGCGGCGGGCGGTCGAGCAGGGCCTGCCGCAGCCGCTCGAGCTCGAGGAGTACTCGCACTTCGGCATGGTGGCGCGCTTCCAGGCGGGCGCCGCCCGGCTCCCCTTCCTGCCGCTGCGCACCTTCACCGGCAGCGACCTGCCACAGGTGAACGAGCGCATCCGGGAGATCGAATGCCCGTACACCGGCGAGCGCCTGGCGACGGTGCCGGCGTTGAATCCCGACGTCGCGATCATCCACGTGCAGCGCGCCGACAGCGCCGGCAACTGCCAGGTCTGGGGGCTGCTCGGCGTGCAGAAGGAGGCCGCCTTCGCGGCTTCGACAGTGATCGTCGTCGCCGAGGAGATCGTCGACGAGACGGTCGTCCGCGCCGATCCCAACCGGACGCTCCTGCCCGGGTTCATCGTCTCGGCCGTCGTGCACGAGCCCTGGGGCTGCCATCCGTCGTTCGCCCAGGGGTACTACGACCGCGACAACGACTTCTACGTCGCCTGGCGCGAGATCTCGCAGGACGCTGCGAAGCTCGATGCCTGGCTCGACGAGTGGGTCTTTGGCTTGGCCGACCGCGCGGAGTACGTTCGCCGGATGGGCGAGAAGCTCACCCGCCTGCGGGCTCGCGAACAGTTCTCGGCACCGGTGAACTATGGCTACTGAGCCCGGTTACGAGAGCGATTTCACTCCCAGCGAGCTGATGGTCTGCGCCGCGGCGCGTGAGCTGCGCGATGGCGAGGTGGTCTTCGTCGGCATCGGACTTCCCAACCTGGCGTGCAACCTCGCCCGCCGGCTGCACGCGCCGAACCTGGTGCTGATCTACGAATCGGGCGCGGTCGGGGCGGTGCCCGAACGCATCCCGGTGTCGATCGGCGATCCGGCGCTGGTGACGAACTCGATCGCGGTGGCGTCGATGGCGGAGATCTTCTACAACTACCTGCAGGGCGGGAAGATCGACGTCGGCTTCCTGCAGGGGGCGCAGATCGACCGCTTCGGCAACCTCAACACGACGGTGATCGGCGACTACGCGCACCCGAAGGTGCGCCTGCCGGGGAGCGGCGGCGCCTGCGAGATCGCGATCAACGCCCGGCGCGTCCTGTGCATCGCTGCGCAGTCGAAGAAGAGCTTTCCGGCGAAGATCGACTTCGTGACCAGCCCCGGACACCTCCGGGGGCGACGACCGGGAGCGCCTCGGAATGCGCGGCGCCGGCCCGCAGCGCGTCATCACCGATCTCGCGCTCTACGACTTCGACGCCGGCGAGATGCGCGTCACCAGCCTCCACCCCGGCGTCACTCTCGACCGCGTCCGCGAGACCCTCGGCTGGGAGCCGAAAGTCGCCCCAGAGATCGCCACCACCCCCCCGCCCACCGCCGAAGAGCTTCGCCTCCTCCGCCACGACCTCGACCCGAAGCGGCTGTACCTCTGAGGCCGAAAGCCGCAGATGCCGGAAGGAACGCCAAGACTGGAACTCCGTTCTCTACCTCGGCGGCAAGCGAGTAGAATCAACCCTCATGAGCGCTCCGGAGCCCCTCATCACCTCCTCGCCCGATCGCCTCAGCGGGACGCCGGTGTTCGCGGAGACCCGTGTCCCGGTGCAGACGTTGATCGACTACCTCGAGAACGGCGATCCGCTGGACGCTTTCCTGCGCGATTTTCCTTCCGTGACGCGAGAGCACGCCATCGCCGTCCTCGAGTTGGCGAAGTCGGCCCTGCTCGCCAAGGCTGTCGCGGCTTAGGCGTCCTCCGGGGTGAGAGTGCTGCTGGATGCCTGCGTTCCCCGGCAGCTCGCACTCGAGATCGCCGGCCACCAGGTCGACAGTGCAGTGTCGCTGGGCTGCGGCGCGCTGGACGACGGGCCGCTCCTCGACGCCATGGAAGGCCGGTTCGACGCTTTCGTCACCGTGGACCGACAACTCCCCGTGCAGCAGCGCATCGTGGGGCGCTCCTTCGCCGTGATCGTGCTGCGCGCCAGAACCAACCGATTCGCCGACCTGCAGCCCCTCGTATCGTCCATCATCGAAGTCCTGCCGAGGCTTCGCCCCGGAGAGTCCATCGAGGTCAGCTCGTGAACAAGTCCAGTAGAGAGTTCTCATGCACCGAGATTCGCCGCAGTGCCGTCCGAGGACTCGTCGCGGTGGCCCTCGCCATCCTGGCGCTCGTTCGTCGACGCTCTCTCGGCGGCCGCATCGACGCAGCTGAGCGCCGGACAGCCGTTCAGCGCCATCGACTTCGCTTCGACTCCGCCCCAGATCAGTCCGGACGGCGATTATGCCGTCTACGTTCAGGATGCGGTACTGAACGGCGCCAATGAGCTCTGGAGCGTCCCGCCTGGCCGGCGGCAATCCGGTCCGGCTTTCGGATGTCCTGGTCGCCGGCCAACGGTGAGATTCGCCATCAGCCCCGACAGCGCCGTGTCGTCTATCTGGTGGACCAGGACACGCCGGGAATTCCGGAGCTCTTCAGCGTCCCGATCGCGGGTGGATCGCACACCAAGCTCAACTGGAGCTGGCGACGTTACCCGGGCAGGTCCTCGACTTCCTCATCTCGCCGACGAGCGAACGCGTCTATTACGCCGCGGATGGAGACGTCAACAACAAGATCGAGCTCTGGCGGGTCGACATCGACGGCGGCGCCTCGACCCGACTGAACGCGGAGATCGGCAACTCGACTACGACATCTTCGAATATGCCGTCGGGCTGACCGCGGGCGGCTCGGAGCGGTTGGTCTATCGCGTCGGCCGATCGACAGTCGGAGGCCACGAGTTGTGGAGCGTCGAGGCGACCGGCACGGGCCGGCCGCGATCCGGATCAGCCGTCGGCATGGCGAGCAGTGGTGCCGTCGACGAGTACTTCCAGATCAGCCCGAACGGCAACCGGGTGCTCTACCTGGCCGACGCGACGGACAACGGCTCGTTCGATCTCTACAGCGTGGCGATCGCCGGCGGCTCCTCGATCCTGCTCAACGGCGCACTGCGGGGGCGCCGACGGCGTCGAGCGGGACTTCCTGATCAGCCCGGAGAGCAACACGGCGGTCTACCGCTCCGACGAAGGAACGGATACCCTCATCGAGCTCTACAGCGTGCCGCTGACCGGCGGCGTGCCGACCAAGCTCAACGGGGAGCTCATCGGCGGCGGCGACGTGCTCGACTGGCCGATCAGCCCGAACGGCGCGCGCGTCGTCTATCGCGCCGATCAGCTCTCGACGGCCTGAATCGAGCTCTGGAGTGTGCCGATCAGCGGCGGCACGGCGACCCGGCTCAACGGGACGCTCGTGGACCCGGAGCCGGCGACGTGCTGGACTTCGCGATCAGTCCGGACAGTGCGCGCGTCGTCTATCTCGCCGACCAGGAGACCGACGCGCTCAACGAGCTCTGGAGCGTGCCGCTCAGTGGCGGCACCGGCACGAAGCTCAACCGGACGCTGGTTGCCGGCGGCGACGTTCAGGACTTCCTCATCAGCCCCGACAGCGACTCTGTCGTCTACGGCGCCGACCAGGATGCCGACACCGTCGACGAGCTCCTGGCCGTGTCGATCACCGGCGGTACTGTCCTCGATCTGAACGATCCGCTCGTTCCTGGCGGCGAGGCGTCTCGCTGACCTTCCTGAGGCGCCGGTCTTCTCGATTTCCCCGATAGTCAGGTCGATTCTCTATGCCGCCGACGGAGTCGTCAACGGCGAGATCGAGCTCTTCGCTTTCAGTCAGGTCGGGGTACCCGGCGCACCCACCGCCGTTGTCGCGACCCCCGGCAACACCCAGGTTACGGTGACCTTCCTCGCGCCGGCGAGCAACGGTGGAAGCTCCATCACCGGCTACGAAGTCACGCCCAGTCCCGCTACCGGCGGCTGGAGTGACAGCGACGCGGGCTCCACTGCCCTCACCCACCTGATCACGGGCCTGACCAACGGCACCGCCTACACTTTCACCGTGCGGGCGACCAACGCGAACGGCACCGGCCTCCCCTCGTCGCCGTCGAACAGCGTGACGCCGGCGTCGCCACCGGGAGCGCCGATCAACGTCGTCGCCGTTGCCGGCGACACCGATGCGACGGTGACTTTCGCCGCCCCGCCCGACAACGGCGGCAGCGCCATCATCGGCTACACGGTGACTTCGAATCCCGCGGGTGGAGTCGACAGCAACGCCGGTTCAATCGGGCTCTCGCACCTCGTGACCGGTCTGACCAACGGGATCGCCTACAGCTTCACCGTCGTCGCATGGAACGCCGTCGGAGCCGGCGCCCCATCGTTGCCGTCGGCCAGCGTCACGCCCGAGCCGGGCGCCTGCTCCTCGACCGCCACCACCCTTTGCCTGCAGCACGACAAGTTCAACGTCAGCGTGACCTGGCGGGACTTCCAGGGCCGCAGCGGCTCGGGCCAGGCGACGGAGCTCTCCAACGAGTCCGGCGACTTCTGGTTCTTCAACGCGCTTAGCAACGAGCTCATCGTCAAGATCATCGACGCCTGCGCCAGCACCGGCAACTACTGGGTGTTCTGGCGCGCCCTCTCCAACGTCGAGATGGATCTCGTCATCCACCACACCGCCACCCTCCAGACTCTGACCTACCACAACCCGCTGGCCTACAACTCCAACGGCCACCTGGACATCGACACGATCTTCCGCTGCGACGGCTCCGGCCCGGCCGCGGAAACCGTGGATACCAGCACCGACCTCCCCGCGCCGGGAATCCCGGAGCTCGAGGAGTTCGTGGATCCCGCCCTGATCAGTCCCTGCGTGCCCGACGGCGATCGCACGATCTGCCTCAGGGTGGGCGCTTCCGGGTGCAGGGAATCTGGAGCGACTTCAGCGGCGGGAGCGGCAACGCCCATCTGATCAAGAAGAACGAGAGCTCGGGCTACGCCTGGTTCTTCAACAGCAACAACTACGAGATGCTGTTCAAGCTGGTCGACGCCTGCAGCGACTACGGCAACACCTGGGTATCGATCGCCGGCCTCACCAACGTCTCGGCGGCCTGACGATCCGGGACACCTGGACCGGGACCGTCTACCGCCAGGAGAATGCGTTGGGGGTCGACTTTCCGACCAATCTCGACATCGAGACGAATCTCGACTACTGCGGACCGTCGCCATTCTAGGCGCCGACGTATCGGGATCGTGCGGACCGGGGGCGCTCGTGTGACACCCATCGAAGCGGCCAGGAGAGCTGCGGCATGAAGTGGATGACCCGCGGGGACATCGACGGCTTCTTCGGCCTGGCGATCGACAACCTCGTCCAGCTACTGGTCATCGACGCCCTCTGCCGAGGCGTCCTCGGCTTCTCTGTCGAGCTCGTCTACGGCCGGATCCTGCCGGGCGCGGCGGTGTCGCTCCTGGTGGGCAACCTCTACTACGCCCGCCAGGCGCTCGCGCTGGCGCGCCGAACCGGGCGGACCGACGTCTGCGCCCTGCCCTACGGCATCAACACCGTCTCCCTCTTCGCCTTCGTCTTCCTGGTGATGCTGCCGGCCAAGCTCGCCGCCGAGGCCGCCGGCGCGGCCGATCCCGCCACCGTCGCCTGGCAGGCAGGGCTCGTCGCCTGCGTCGGGTCGGGACTCATCGAGCTCGCCGGCGCCTTCGTCGCCGAGCGGATCCGCAAGTCGACACCGCGCGCCGCGCTGCTCTCGACCCTGGCCGGCATCGCCCTCACCTTCATCTCCCTCGGTTTCCTCTACCGGACCTACGCCCGCCCGATCGTCGGCCTGACGACGCTGGCGATTGTGCATGCTGGTCTACTTCGGCCGCGTCCGGTTCCGAGGCGGACTCCCCGGTGGCCTGGTCGCGGTTGGCGTCGGAACGGCTCTGGCGTGGCTCGTCGGCATCGCGCCCGTCGGCCCCGCGCCGCAGGCCGCGCTGCAGTTCCATCCACCGCTGCCCATTTCGGGCGAGCTCTTCGCGGCGATGCGCGGTGACTGGCTGGTCTATCTCTCGGTCATCCTGCCGATGGGTCTGTTCAACGTCATCGGATCGCTGCAGAACATCGAGTCGGCGGAGGCGGCGGGCGACAGCTACCCGACGCGCCCCTCGCTCGCCGTGAACGGCCTCGGGACCCTCGCCGCCGCGCTCTTCGGCTCGTGCTTTCCGACCACCATCTACATCGGCCACCCGGGCTGGAAGGCGATGGGCGCCCGCTCCGGCTACTCGGTGCTCAACGCCGGCTTCTTCACCCTGGTCTGCTTCTCGGGCACGCTGGCCTGGATCGCCTGGGCGGTGCCGATCGACGCCGGCATGGCGATCGTCCTGTGGATCGGGATCGTGATCACCGCCCAGGCGTTCCAGGCGACGCCTCGCGCCCACGCTCCGGCCGTCGTCGTGGGGCTCCTCCCCGGCGTCGCCGCCTGGGGGGCGCTGCAGCTGAAGAACGGCCTGCGCGCCGCCGGCGTCGGGATGCCGGGCGGTCCGCCGTTCGGCGAGCCGTTGATCGCCTCGTTCCTGGGCTCGGACACCTGGGCCCACGGCGCCTTCGCCCTCGACCAGGGATTCATCCTCACGGCGATGATCCTCTCCGCCGCGACCGTCGCGATCATCGAGCGCCGCTTCGCGCTCGCGGCCATCTGGTGCGCGATCGCCGCGGCGCTCTCCGCGGTCGGGCTGCTGCACTCCTATCGCTTCGTCGCCGCCGACACCGTCGTCTCGCTGACGCCGGCCTGGCCCTGGGTGGGCGGCTACGCGATCATGGCGGCGCTCTTTCTCGCCGCGCGCTGGCTCACCGTGGCGGACGAGAGCGCTTCAGGGCACTGACGGGAGCGCCCGCCGTTCGGGAGGTAGGCCCCTCGACTCGCGGTGACGGTCGACCCACCAGGCGAAGAGCACGAAGAGCCAGAGCCCCTGCGCGCTCCAGGCGACGGCCTGCACCGAGGGCGGCGGTGGACCGAAGAGACTCGCGCCATAGATCGTTACCAGCAGGACGAGCATCACCCCCAGGCCGAGCGACCCGATCCGGTCGCGCGCCCGCGTCGACCGCAGGTAGATCGCCGATCCGCAGGCCAGAAGCAGAAGCTCGACCGCCAGCGTCCAGGGGAGCGAGCGCCAGAGTCCGAAGCCGAGCCGGGCCTCGCCAGCAAGGGTCACGGGCATGTCCGGGACGTGCGAGGCGACGTCGAGCAGCCAGTGGCTGACCACCACCGCGACCACCATGCCCGCCTCGAGCCGCCGGCCGCGGCGCAGGAGGAGAACCAGCCCGGCGAGCAACAACCCCCAGGCAACGAGCGCCACGAGGCTGTGCGACCAGGGATAGGAGACGAAGCGCAGTGGATTCACGGCTGTCGCACCGGGCACGATCGCGAGCTTCTCCACTCCAGCGAGGAGCAGATTCGGCCAGAGGAGATCGGCGAGTTGCGCCGCCCCGAAGAGGAGACCCAGCGAGAGCGCCGGCGTCGCACGCTTCGCCGCCAGGCCGACAGCATAGTGTCCGAGGAACATTCGGCGGACTCTAACGCTCTCCGGGCTTGCGAGGGAACGGCCGCCGCCGTAATCTGTGGGACATGGAGCGCGAAGCTGTTCGAGAGCCGCGAGGTCGAGCTCGCGGACGGGCAGCGCATCGTGACGAGGATCTTCCGGCCCACGGGCGCGCGCCGCGGCGCCGTCCTGATCGTCGCGGCAATGGGCGTCGCCCAGGCCTTCTACGCGCCGCTCGCCAAGTGGCTGGCCGGCGAGGGCTTCGTCGCGCTGACCTTCGACTACCGCGGCATGGGGTTGTCGCGCCCGGTCGAGCACCGGCGATCGTTGCGCGGCTTCGAGGTCGGCCTCCTCGACTGGGCGCGCCTGGACTGTGCCGCGATGCTCGACCTCGCGTCGCGCGAAGCTCCGGGAGCGCCGATCTTCTGGCTCGGCCACAGCCTCGGCGGCCAGATCCTGCCGTTCGTGCCGAACCGCGAAGCCGTCGCCCGGATGATCACCGTCGCCAGCGGCAGCGGCTACTGGCGGGAGAACTCGCCGCGCCTGCGCCGCTTCGCCGGCCTCCTCTGGTACGGCGTCGTGCCGGCGTCGATGGCGCTCTTCGGCTACTTCCCCGGCAAGCGCCTGAGGATGGTGGGCGATCTGCCAAGGGGCGTCATGGCGCAATGGCGGCGTTGGTGCCTGGACCCGGAGTACGCGGTCGGTGTCGAGGGAGAGCTCGCGCGGCGGCTCTTCGAGGGGGTGACCACGCCGATCGTCTCGTTCTCCTTCACCGACGACGACTTCATGTCCGCGCGCAACACGGAGTCCCTGCACCGCTTCTATGCCGGCGCACCGCGCACCATGAAGCGCTTCGCTCCCGCCGACCTCGGCGAGCGCCAGGTCGGACACTTCGGGTTCTTTCGTCCGGAGGTCGCCGAGTCGCTCTGGCGCCCCCACCTCCTGCCGGAGCTCGCGGCGCGATGAGCCTCCCCAGGGTCTGTCTGCTCGCCTTGTGGCTCCTGCCGGCCACCCTCGCCGCCGACTTTCGGATCGAGGGTGGGGCCAACGACGACTTCCGGCAGACGGCCGGCGTCGTGGCCGTCCTGCCCGCCATCTGCCCCGCGGATGTCGATTGCGACTGGCTCGATCGCAAGGTCGCCGGCGAGCTCCTGCGACGCCAGAAACCGGAGTTCCGCAGTGCCGCCGCAACCCAGGCGGCGCTCACCGCGCTGGGCGCCAAGGAGCTCACCGCCGAGAATCGGACAGCCCTCGCGGCGAGTCTCGGCGCCCAGACGCTGCTCGAGATTCGTGTCCGCGAGCTGGAGAAGGACCGGCACCAAGGGCGGTCGAGACCCCGACGAAAGGCCGCCTGCGCCCGGCGAGAAGCACAATCGGGCAGGCAGCGCCGACGGCGGCGTGCGCGGCAGACTCGAGATCCGGGCCATCTCAGCCGAGAACGGCAAGACGGTCGCCGAAGGCGCGGCGTTCGGCGACGCTCCGGGATTGTCCGAGAAGAAACTGCTGGGGCCGATGCTCGCCCAACTGCTCGACCGGATGTTCCCCCGCCCCAGGACGTAGCGCGGGGCGCGGGGCCGCCGTCAGGCGAGGTTGTGGAAGACCTTTTGCACGTCGTCGTCCTGCTCGAGGACGTCGACGAGCTTCAGGACTTCGTTCGCTTCCTTCTCCGAAAGCTCGACGGTGGTGTTCGGAATGTACTCCGACTCGGCCGAGATCGGCACGATCCCCTTCTCCTCGAGCGCCTTCTGCAGCGTGCCGAAGTCGTTGAAGGCGCAGCGGATGACGAGCTGCGGCTCGCCCTTGTCGGAGACCGACTCGCCCATCTCCTCGAGGCCGTGGTCGATGAGCTCGAGCTCGAGCGCCTCCTGGTCGATCTTCTCGGGATGCAGGCGGAAGACACCCACACGCTTGAACTGGAAGGCGACGCTGCCGGTGTTGCCGAGGTTGCCGCCGCCTTTGTTGAAATGCGTGCGGAGGTTGGGCACCGTACGCGAGGTGTTGTCGGTCGCGGTCTCGATCAGCACCGCGACGCCGTGCGGACCGTAGCCCTCGTAGAGCACCTCCGCGTAATCGACGGCGCCCTGGCCGGAGGCCTTCTTGATCGCCGACTCGACCTTGTCCTTCGGCATGTTCACGGCGCGGGCGTTCTGGAGCACCCGGCGGAGCAGAGGGTTGTATTCGAGGTTCGGCCCCCCCGCCTTGACGGCGATGGCGATCTCTTTGCCGATGCGCGCGAACGCCTTGGCCATCTTGTCCCAGCGGGCGAACATCACATGCTTGCGGGTCTCGAATATGCGTCCCATGGTCTCTCGCGAAAAGCAGGCAACGTGAGCTTGAAGTGGCCCGGCGGGCCGGTCGAAGCGGGGGGTGACCGACCGGCCACCGGACCCCAGACTCTAGCCCGACCGGCGCTCCCCGGTAAAGCCGGGGCGGGCTGTCCCCCTTTTCCGGCACTTCACGTTCTAATAGGGGAAGTTACTGAATTCGAGGGCGAACAACCCGAAGCTGGCCTGCGCCGGAGGGGTGCTCCGGCGGGCCCGGCCGGCGGCGAGTTCGGCCGGTTCGATTCCAGGAGGAGCACAAATGGCTACGTTGGGCATGATTCTCTCGGTCGTGGGCGGCATCGGCGCATTGATCTTCACCATCCAGATCCTGATCCTGGCCTTCAAGACCAGCCTGGCCTGGGGGCTCTGCAGCCTGCTCATCCCGTTCGTGATCCTGGTCTACATCGCCAAGAACTGGGCGGCCTGCAAGACGCCCTTCCTGCGCTGGCTGGTCTGCGCGGTCGTCGCCGTGCATCGGCAGCTCCCTCAGCATGTACGGCGCCTTCTCCGGCGCCATGGCGCAGTAGGTCTCCGCCAGCATCGGCTCTGGCTTCGGCGCGTCGGCGGGCGTCTCCGCTAGCCGCCGAAGCCGTTCACCGTGCGGCTCTGTTCGCGCAGGAAGTTGAGCAGGTAGTCGGGGCCGAGCGCCGCGGGGCCGGGCGCTCCGCTCGCCTTCCAGCCCCCGAACGGGTTCACCCCCGGCCAGGCGCCGGTCGTGGCGCCGCTGCGACGGTTGACGTACACCACGCCCGCTTCGATGCGGTCGAGGAAGTACTGCTTTTCGTGCTCGTCGGAGCTGAACAGGCCGGCGGTGAGCCCGTAAGGCACGGCGTTGGCGCGCGCGATGCCCTCGGCGAGGTCATCGACCTCCTGGAAGAGCAGGATGGGGAGGAACATCTCCTCGGCGAAGTAGGGATGCTCGGCGTCCGGCAGGTGGGCGATCGTCGGCGCGACGTAGAAGCCGTGCGCGAGATCCTCCTGGTCGAGGACCTTCCCGCCACAGGCGATCTCGCCCCCGCTCGCGGCGATGCCCTCGATGTAGCTGCGGTAGCTCGCGACCGCGCTCTCCCGGATCACCGGGCCGAGCGCCGGATCGCCGGTCGCCGGGTCGCCGACCGGCAGCGCTCGCGTGCGCGCCACGAGGCGCGCCAGAAAGTCGCGACCGACCGCGCGCTCGACGTAGACCCGCGAACAGGCACTGCACTTCTGCCCGCCGAAGCCGAAGGCCGACCGGGCGACACCCTCCGCGGCGGCGTCGAGGTCGGCGGTGGCGGTCACCACGCAGGCGTTCTTGCCGCCCATTTCGACGACCACCGGGCGCGGCCCTGCTGGGCAGCCAGGTCGAGAGCCCCGTTCCGCACGTCCCGCACGATCTGCATGCCGACCGCCGAGGAGCCGGTGAAGGCGACGCCGGCGATCCTGCGGGTCGGCGAGCAGCGCCGCGCCGACCGAGGCCCCTGGACCGTGAACGAGCTGCAGCGCATCCCGCGGCACTCCCGACGCCCAGAGCGCCTCGCAGAGGAGCTCGCCGGAGACCGGCGCATCGATCGCCGGTTTGAAGACCACGGTGTTGCCGCCCAGGAGGGCGCCGGCGATCATTCCGGCGGCGAGCGCCGAAGGGAAGTTGAACGGCGAGACGACCGCCCAGACGCCGTAGGGCAGCAGCACGCTCTCGGTCGCCTCACGCCGGGCTCATCCGGGCGAGCGGACGGCGGTAGCCGCGATGGAACTCCAGCCGTTCGGCGTAGTAGCGCAGGAGGTCGGCCGACTCCTCCACCTCGGCCATCGCCTCCAGCCGGGTCTTGCCGACCTCGTAGACCATCCACGCCGCCAGCTCGAGGTTGCGCTCGGCGATCCTCTCGGCGGCGTCGCGCACGATCCGGACGCGGCGCTCCCAGGCGAGCGCCCGCCAACCCGGGAAAGCGGCGTGGGCGAAGCCGACCGCCGATTCGACCTCTCCCGGGGTGGCGATGGCCACCTCGGCGACGATCAGGCGGGTATCGATCGGCGACACGACGGGATGCTCCGGCAGCCCCTCGACCGGACCCTCGCCGACGTTGCCGCCGAGCGCGATCGGAAAGCGCCCGCGGACGCGCGCCAACTGACGATCGAAGGTGGCGCGGAACTCGGGGTCGGCGGTGGTCGAGGTGTAGGTGATCCGGCGGGATTCGCTCATGTCATCTCCTTCAAGGTCCGGTCCAGGCGGCGAACGATCTCTTCGAGCTCCTCTTCGGTCGTGCTGAACGGCGGCGCGACGATGACGAGGTCGCCGTTCGTGCCATCGACGTTGCCGGCATTCGGCCAGACGATGAGCCCGTTGGCGAATGCCCGCCCGGCGAAACGCTCAGCGAATCGGTGCGCGCGGTCGAACGGCTGCCGGGTCTCGCGGTCGGCGACGAACTCGATCGCCGCGAGAAAGCCGCGGCCGCGGATGTCGCCCACCGCCGGGTGGACGCGCAAGCTGGCGAGCGCGCCGAAGAACGGCGCTTCGAGCCGCGCCACGCGCTCGACAAGGCGCTCGGCGACCAGGGAGCGCAGCGTCGCCAGCCCCGCCGCGCAGAGCGCGGGATGATGCGAGTAGGTCTGGGCGTGGTTGAAGCCGCCGCTGCCCGCCGCCAGGAGCTCGACCAGCGGGCGGCGCGCCACGATCGCCGAGAGCGGCAGCGCCCCGGCGTTCAGCCCCTTGCCGAGCACCAGGATATCGGGCACGAGGTCGAAGTGCTCGCAGGCGAACATGCGACCGGTACGCCCCATGCCGCAGAGCACCTCGTCGGCGATCAGCGAGAATGCCGTAGCGATCGCAGAGCTCGGCGACCGCGCGCCAGTAGTCGCGTGACGGCACCATCGCCCCCGAGGAAGAGCCGCCGATCGGCTCGGCGATGAAGGCGGCCACCGTGTCGGGCCCCTGGCGCAGGATCTCGGCCTCGAGCGCGGCACCGCTCGCTCCGGGACCTTGCGGATCGCGGTAGAGGTCGGGGGCCGGAATCCGCGGCAGGTCGAGGAGGAGCGGACCGTAGATCTTCCGGTAGTGCTCGCGCCCCGACAGGGCGAGCGCCGCCAGCGTGTTGCCATGGTAGGAGGGGAGGCGCGAAATCACCTTCCACTTCTCCGGCCGACCGGCTTCGACCTGGACCTGGCGCGCGAGCTTCACCGCCGCTTCGACCGCCTCCGACCCGCTGGCGAGAAAGTAGGCGAAGTCGAGGTCGCCGGGGGTGAGGGCGACGAGCTCGCGCGCCAGATCTTCGACGGCATGGTGGGTGAACTGGGTGCCGTTGATGTAGCCCAGTTGGCGGATCTCCGCCGCCACCGCGTCGGCGATCTCGCCGGCGAGCGGCCCGCCGTGCCCGAGATTCGCGACCACCGCGCCGCCCGAAGCATCCAGCCAGCGGCGGCCGCTCTCGTCCTCGATCCAGGAGCCCTCGGCGCGCACCGCCAAAGGGAAGTCGTGCCGCAGCTGGCGGTAGAAGACGGCGCTCTCGGGAAAGCGATGGGTCATGCCCGGCTCCGGCTAGAAGGGTCCCCAGCGCATCGCCTGGGCGATGAGCAGGAAGAAGAGGCCGAGGACGAGCCAAATCACCTGCAGCGGCCAGAGGAACTTCGCCCAGCGAGTCCATGGTACGCCGATCAGAGCCAGACCGGCCATGAAGTACCCCTGGGTCGGGGTGAAGATGTTCGAGAAGCCGTCGCCGAACTGGTAGGCGAGGACGCTCGTCTGCCGGGTCACCCCGGTGAGATCGGCGAGCGGGGTCAGGATCGGCAGCGAGAGCGCCGCCTGCCCGCTCCCCGACGGCACGATGTACGAGAGCACGATCTGGACGGCGTAGATGCCGGCGACCGTCGCGCCCTCGGGCAGACCGCGGACCGACTCAGCCATCGCGTGCAGGATCCCGTCGGTGACCCGGGCGGCGTCGAAGATGATCAGCACGCCGCGCGCCAACCCGACCACCAACGCCGCGCCGGCGAAGCTGGAGGCGCCCTTCAGGAACTCCTCCGCGGTGCCGTCGCCACCGAGTCCGCCAGCCAGACCGCCGAGGAGGCCGACGGCGATGAACAGGCCCGAGAGCTCGAGCAGGCCCCACTCCCAGCGCAGGCAACCGACAGCGAGCAGGACAGAAGGCCGCGAACAGGATCGTGAGCACGCCCGCCTGCCGGCTCCCCAGTCGAACCGCCCGGCGGTTCTCCGGCAGACGCCGGCGGTCCTGGATTCGCCGCCAGCGGCAGACGATGCCGCCGGGCGTACCACGAGACGTAGACGATCGTGACGGTCGTCAGGACGAACCAGACGATCAGGCGATAGCCCATGCCCGAGAACAGCGGCAGGCCGGCGATCGCCTGGCCGACCCCGACGGTGAACGGGTTCATGAAGGCGCCGGCGAAGCCGGCCCCGGCACCGACCAGGGCGATCGCTCCGCCGACCACTTCGTCGTAGCCGAGCCGCCGTGCGAGGAGGACCAGACCGGGCAGAAAAGGCAGGGTCTCCTCCGCCATGCCGATCGTCCCACCGCCGACCGCGAACAGGAACATGAGCGCCGGCAGGATGACCTCCCCCCGCCCGCGCGCCGCCGCGACGACGCCGGCGATCAGCGCGTCGAGGGCGCCGGTCGCCTGCAGCACGCCGAACGCCCCGCCGATGATGAAGATGTAGAAGACGATCGAGGCGGTCGCCGCGAGGCCGCGCGGCCAGGCGAGGAAGACGTCGCCGAGACCGGCCGGCTGCGCCGCGATCGGCCGGTAGGAGGCCGGGATCGACCAGCTTCCTGCCCTCGACCTCCGTGCGCTGATACTCGCCCGCCGGCAGGAAGTGCGTGGCCACCGCCGCGAACCCGACGAGCGCGAAGAGCAGGACGAAAGTGTGCGGGACTCTGAGCTTCACATCCCCACTCCGGCGCAGAAGGCGAGCGCCAGGTGGGCGTAGATGCGGGCGGCTTCGTTGATCTCGGCGACCGGGACCGACTCGCGCGGCGAGTGCGCGAGCGAGATCTCTCCGGGGCCGAGGATGATCGTCGCGATCCCGGCGTATCCCGCCAGCAGCGCGCCGTCGGTCCAGGCCGGAAAGGTGGTGAGCTCGCCGACCTCGCCGCAGACCCGGCGCCGGGCCGCCTGCGCGGCCATCGCGAGCGGCGCCTCGGGGGCGGTGACCAGCGCGACGTGCAGGAGGTTCCCCATCCCGCCCTGAACGCGACGGACGACGGCGTGCAGACCGGGGAAGGAGCGTTCGACGCGTTCCAGCAGATCGGTCAGCTCACTGACGACGCTCTGGAAATTCTCTCCCGGCACCGTCCGGCGATCGAGGGTCAGCAGGCAGGTGGCCGCCACCGTCGACGGCTGGTCGCCACCGCGAATCGTGCCGAAGTTGAGCGTCGGCGGGCCCAGAATCGGATGCCGCCGCGCCAGCAGCCGCGGCTTCAGCTCGTGCTCGACCAGCGCCAGGAACATCCCCGCCGCCGAGACCGCGTTGATTCCCTTCTCTGGTGTTCCGCCGTGCGCCGAGCGTCCCTGAAAATGGACCTCGAGCCACTCCAGCCCCTTGTGCCCGAGCGCGATGCGATTCGACGTCGGCTCGCCCACCACCGCGCCATCGGCCCGGAAGCTCGTGTCGACCAGTTGCTCGGCGCCGAGGCTCTCCATCTCCTCGTCGATCACGGCGGCGAACGAGACCCGGCCCGCCGGCAGGTGGCGCGACAGCGCGACGACCGCGACCGCCATCGCCGCGACCGCGCCCTTCATGTCCACCGAACCGCGGCCGAGAAGCCGGCCGTCGCGAATGTCGCCCGAGAGGCCGAAGCCCGGGTCGCCGGAGTTCAGCGGCACCGTGTCGGTATGGCCGCAGAACAGCAGATGGGGCCCCGGCCGCCCGCCCTGCACGCTCACCATCAGGTTCGGCCGGCCGGGCAGGATCTCCTCGAGCTGCACCCCGAGGTCGCGCTCGCCGAAGAACCGCTCCAGCGCCAGGACCACCTGCTCCTCCTGGCGCTCGATTCCGGGGTGGCTCGGGATACGGACGAGCTCGGCGGCCAGCTCGGCCGCAGAGAGCAGCGCAATCTCGGCATCGATCTTCTGCAGCAGGTCGGAGTCGGACATGGTTTTCGAAAGTGTAACGCAACCCGGGGAAGACTTCCGCTGCGCGAGTATGATGCGCGGCAATGTCCGGCAAGATTGCCGCACCGCGCGCCGACCCAGGCGCCAAGCCGCGCGTCGACCCGCGCGAGAAGCCGCGCGTGGAACTAACGCGCGGCCTCGGGGTCTGGGATGGCGTCCTGCTCACCGTCGGTTCGGTGATCGGCACCGGCATCTTCCTCGTCTCTTCGGATATCGCCAAGGTGCTGCCGCACGGCGGGATGCTCCTCCTGGTCTGGCTCGCCGGCGGACTCCTCTCGCTCACCGGCGCCCTCACCTACGCCGAGCTGGGGGCGATGTTTCCGCGCGCCGGCGGGATCTACCACTTCCTCAAGGAGGCTTACGGCCCACTGCCGGGCTTCCTCTACGGCTGGGCCTGTTTCCTGGTCATGATGTCCGGCGGGATTGCGGCGATCGCGGTCGGCTTCGGCGAGTACCTCGGGGCCTTCTTTGCCGTTCTCCTCGACCGGCAACGTGCTGGTCTCGCAGACGATCGGCAGCTGGACCTGGAACCTCTCCGGAGCCCAGGTCATGGCGGTGGCCGCGATCCTCATCCTCACGGCGGTCAATCACTTCGGCCTGAAGCAGGGCGCTGCGGTGCAGAACCTGATGACGGTGCTGAAGATCGGCGCCATCCTGGCCGTCGCCGCGCTGGGCTTCCTGGTCCCCGCCAAGAGCGCCCTGGGGATCACCGCGCCGCTCGGCGCCGCGTTGCCTGGCGGCGGGCTGCTCGCGGCGTTCGGTATCGCCATGATCGCCGCGCTGTGGACCTACGACGGCTGGTACGGCCTCACCTTCTCCGCCGGCGAGATGAAGAACCCCGGCCGCTCGCTGCCGCTCGGGCTGATCGGCGGTACGGCGATCATCACCGGCCTCTACCTGCTGATCAACTTCGTCTACCTGCGCGCCATGCCGGTCGGGCAGATGGCGGGGGAATCGCGCATCGGCGAGGCGGCGGCTGCGCTCCTCCTCGGCCCGGTCGCCGGTCAGTGGCTCGCGGCGGCGGTGGTGGTGTCGACCTTCGGCTGCCTGGCGGCGACCATCCTCTACAGCTCACGCATCTATCAGCCGATGGCCGAAGACGGCCTCTTCTTCCGCTCCCTGTCACGGATCGACCCGGTCACCCACGTCCCCGCCCGCAGCCTCTGGGCGCAGAGCCTCTGGGCGGTCGTCCTGACACTCTCGGGAAGCTACAGCCAGCTGTACACCTACAGCGTGCTGGTGACCGTGCTCTTCCACGTTCTGGCGGGCGCCGCTGTCTTCGTGCTGCGGCGGAGCCGGCCGGCGGCGGCACGCCCCTACCGCGTCTGGGGTTACCCGCTGGTGCCGATCGCCTTCCTGGCGGCGATGGCGGTGCTGCTCATCAACACGGTGGTCGAGCGCCCGGTCGAGTCGCTGCTCGGACTCGGACTCGTGGCGCTCGGCCTGCCGGCCTACCTCTGGCTGCGGAGATCCAACCCGCGGCCAGATCGCTGAGAAATGCGGGCTAGACGCGGCCGGAAAGTGCGACCGAGACGATCCGTCCCGTGGCGCGATCCGCGGCATTGTCCGCGGCGCCGTAGTAGCGCTTGTCGCCGGCGTTTCGCACCAGCAGCCTGAGCTCGATGGCATCGCTGAAGCGGTAGCCCCCGCCGAGATCGAACAGGGTGTATCCGGGGCGCGCGAGCTCCGTCGGGCCGGGCTCGTCCTGGGCGAGGAAGGTCGCCACCCGCCCGAAGGCGAAGGCGCGCCCGAAGGAGCAGCGCAGCGTGAGCCAACCGTTGGGAGGCGCGATGTCGTCGATCTCCGCGTTGCCATCCGTACCGCCGTCCGACACCGCGAGGCCGGCTTCGAGGCTCCAGATCTCGGCGAAGGCCGTCTGCAACTCGGTTTCGACGCCCTCGATCGTGCCCTGGCCGCGGTTGCGGAAGTGGAAATTGTCGCCCACTGCATAGCGCTCGATGAGATGGTCGATCTCGTAGCGATAGGCGAAGAAACCGAGCGCCGTCCGGCCTTTTCGCCAACGCGTGCCGAGATCGAACTGCAGGCTCTCTTCCGGCCCCAGATCGGGATTGCCGGTCACGAAACCGCGCCCCGACGGTCCACGAAAGTAGAGGTCCGAAAGCGTGGGCGTGCGAAATCCGCGCGCCACCTGCGCCGTCGTGGACCAGCCCGCGAACGGACCGAATGAGAGCGCGACGTTGCCCGAGAAGGCGGTCTCGTCGGTCGAATGGTCCCCGAAGTAGCCGCCCCTGTTCTGGGACTCGACGTAGTCGCCACGCGCCCCCAGGCCGAGCGAAATCCGTTCGGCGAGCGGCCGCGTCCAGGTGGCGAAGAGGCCGCTGTCGACTTTCTGCGCGTCGTCAATCGCCGGAAAGAGGTCGATCCGCGAGACCGTCGTCGCGTCTTCCGCGTAGCGGATCTGCGAAAAGACCGACTCGAGGTCGAAGCGGGTGGCGAGATCGAGGCCGGCCTGAAACCTCCCGCCGGCGAGGGAGCGTCCGGCGACGAGGCGCGCCGAGGCGTCCCTCGCTCGCGTATCTGCCCGGTCGATCCGCCGGTTCGACGTCGCCGTGGGAGCGCGATCGCGATCCAGGACGGTGTCGTAAGTGCCATAGAAAGCGGCTGCCTCCACGGCGTCCCAGGAGCCCGCTGCGCCGAGCCAGGAGGCGGTCAGGCGATCCGAGTCCTCGTTTGGATAGTAGGCCCGGATCTGCCGCGAATCGATCGCCGCCTTGCCCAGGTCGTCGACGCGGTCGAGCGCGAGACCGACGCGCAACCGCCCCGTGGCGGTGGGAACGACGTAGCGCAGCGCGCCCCCGAACGAGGTGTAGCTCGAGTTATAGATCTCCTCGCCGCCGCCGGCCGCGAAGTCGCCGGCATCCCGGTAGTGTCCCTCGACCAGCAGCGCACCGCTGCCGACCGGCGTCGATGCGGCGACGAAACCCGACTGTTCGTCGCTCGATTCGAACGAGCCTTCTACGCCGTAGGAAAGGTGGAAGCGGTCCATTTCAGGATCGCGCGTGACCGCGTTCAACACGCCGCCGAAGGCATCCGAGCCGTAGATCACCGACCCGGGACCGCGCACGACCTCGACGGACCCGAGGCTCGCCGGATCGACGAAGGTCGCCGACGGTCCCGCGCGCCGTTCGGCGGTGACCCGGGCGCCATCGATGAGGATCAGGGTGCGGCCGCGCCCGAGGTTGCGCAGCGCCGGCGCCGAGTCGGCTCCGTCGCCGAGCTTGGAGGCGCCGGCGATCGACTCGAGAGCCTGGTAGAGACGCTGCGGAGCGCGCTGCTCGAGCTCCTCCCGCGTCAGCACGGTGGCGACACTTCCCGGCAGGAGGTCGAGCGACGGCGCGACACCCGAGACCACGGTGACGCTCTCGCGCAGGACTTCGGGCAGCTCGATCTCCCCCACCGCCAGGTCGGAGACCTCGAACGGCGCGGAGGTCTCGCCCGCTGGCGAGGTCGCGACGAGGACGAACGGGACCGGCGGCGACGGGTCGATCGTCAGCCGGCCCGAATCGTCGGTGACGATCGTCACCGGCTGGCCAATGACGGAGACCGAG
Source organism: Thermoanaerobaculia bacterium (assembly GCA_963719555.1). Lineage (GTDB taxonomy): Bacteria > Acidobacteriota > Thermoanaerobaculia > Multivoradales > JAGPDF01 > JAGPDF01. Next base: position 220,435 of record CAVRCL010000003.1, read on the forward strand.
TAGCCGGCGGCGGCGGCGCCGTCCGGGCGGAGCAAGCGGGCTTCGAAAGCGGCCGCAACCGGCACGGCGAGAGCGAGCAGCGAGGCGAAGGCGACCATCGCCGCCATCGGCTGGCGCATTGAGGGCATCACCAAGTGAAATCCTCCAGCATGAGAATCGCGCGCCGAAGGCAACCCTCGGCGCGGCACTGGACCGGTCCCCCCTCCGCGCACGCGGAGGCCACGGGGCTAACGCTGGCGAGCGCGGTCTGGCTTCATTCGTTCTGGCGGCAGGTGCGGCGGCGGGGCTCGATCGCTGCGCGACGCGGAACGGAGTCGAGCGCAGGGTCAGGTTGAAGCGAAAAGACCGGTAAAGGGATGGGTGGATGGCGCGGCCGCCGTGGGTGCGGCGATTCGGGAGCGGCGGTGGCGGCGCGCAAGAACGAGCCACACGGGCGGCTCGACCGCGCCGATCTCGTCGCCCCTGTGCGCCGCTGCGACGATCTGCGTCGCGAGTCCCCGGCGGCTTACCCTCCACCCAGATCGCGACGCCGGGATCGTGGGGGTCGGCGAGCCGCGCCACCTCGCCGTGGCCGCGGGCGAGCGCGACGGGCTCGGGGTTCAGCTGGCCCGCCGTTCGAATCTCGAATTCGCCGGGAAGCTCGTATTCGAACTCGTCGAGCTTCATCGCCGAATCGCAACAGCAGCCGCGCCCGTTTCGCGGCGAACTGCGGCAGCGTGACCGCGAAGCTGCGTTGATCGATATCGAGGTGCGGAGTCACGCGAACGGGGTAGCGCCCGCCGTCATCGAGCGACAGGAACGCCTCCCACTCTTCGAGCCCCTCGTGCCGCCCGAGCTCTGGAAGAGCCTCCCAGGCGAGGAGGACGGTCTCTCCGGCGCGCAGCGGCTCGGTGAGGAGCGGCGAGGTGACCGTCACCGGAGCGCTGGCGAACCGTAGATGCCGGTCCGACCGGCGAGCCTCGCCCGTCTTCGGGCAGCGCCGAACAGCGCAGCCGGCCACGGCGGCGATGATGGCGATCGCGGCGCGGCATTTCGCCCGGCCTACTCCTCCGCCATGTGTGGATAGCCGACCTCGCGCGGCGAGACGAAGGTCTCCTTCATCGTCCGCATCGAGGTCCAGCGCATCAGGTTGGCGGCGGCGCCGGCCTTGTCGTTGGTTCCGGAGGCGCGCGCGCCACCGAACGGCTGCTGACCGACGACGGCGCCGGTGGGCTTGTCGTTGATGTAGAAATTTCCGGCCGCGTGACGCAGCGCTGTCGCCATCCGGCGGATCACCGCCCGATCACGGGCGAAGATCGCGCCGGTGAGTGCGTAGGGGCTGGTCGAGTCGCACAACGCGAGCGTGGCCTCGAAGTCGCGGTCGTCGTAAACGAACAGAGTGAGGACCGGCGCGAAGATCTCCTCCTCCATGAGCTTGAAGTGCGGATTGGACGTCAGGACGACGGTCGGCTCGACGAAATATCCGGTCGCCTTGTCGCCGCTTCCACCGACGACGATCTGCGCTTCGTTCGACTTGCGGGCGAAGTCGATGTAGCCCATCGTGTTGTCGTACGAGCTCTCGTCGATGACCGCCGCCATGAAGTTGCGAAAGTCGACCGGCGAGCCCATGCGGATCGCTTCGACCTCGGCCACGACGCGCTCCTTGACCACCGGCCAGAGCGACTTCGGAATGTACCCGCGCGAGGCTGCCGAACACTTCTGCCCCTGGTATTCGAACGAACCCCGCACCAGGGCGACGGCAAGCGCCTCGACGTCGGCCGAGGGGTGGGCGAAGACGAAGTCCTTGCCGCCGGTCTCGCCGACGATCCTCGGATAGGACTTGTAATGCGGCAGATTGGTCGCAATCGTGCTCCACATGCCGTGGAAGGTCCCGGTCGAACCGGTGAAGTGCAGCCCGGCGAAGGCGGGGCTCGCGAAGACCGGATCGCCGACGTCGCCGCCGCGTCCCGGGATGAAATTCACCACGCCGGGCGGCATGCCTGCCTCGATGAGAATCTGCATGATGTAGTAGTTCGACAGGATCGAGGTCGACGCCGGCTTCCACAGCACCGTGTTGCCCATGAGCGCCGGCGACGTCGACAGGTTGCCGCCGATGGCGGTGAAATTGAACGGGGTCACCGCGAAGACGAAGCCCTCGAGCGGGCGATAGTCGACCATGTTCCAGACGCCACGCGAGGAGACCGGTTGCTGGGCGTAGATCTCCTGCGCGAAATGGGCGTTGAAGCGCCAGAAGTCGATCAGCTCGCAGGCGGAATCGATCTCGGCCTGGAAGACGGTCTTCGATTGCCCGAGCATGGTGGCAGCGTTCACCGTATTCCGCCACGGACCGGCGAGGAGATCCGCGGCCTTGAGCAGCACCGCGGCGCGCGCCTCCCAGGGCGTCTCGGACCACTCCCGCCAGGCCTCCTGGGCGACCTTGATCGCCATCTCGACCTCTTTGCGACCTGCCTGATGATAGGTGGCGAGGGTGTGGGCATGATCGTGCGGTGACAAGCAGCGCCCGATCTTGCCGCTGCGCACCGCCTGACCGCCGATGAGCAGGGGAATTTCGATCTCCTCGTTCAGCATCTCCGCCAGGCGGCGTTTGAGCGAGGCCCGCTCCGGAGAGCCCGGGGCGTAACTGTGAACCGGTTCGTTGACCGGCGCCGGGACGCGGACGTTGCCGTTCATCTTTCGGACTCCTGTCGAAGGTTGGTCAGATCTCGCCGAGGCGGCGGATCCCGCGCACACTCTCCGCCGGAACGAGGATGCGCTTCAGGTTCGGCCAGGCGCCGAAACGCCGGGCATGCTCGAGAAACTCGGCGCGGCTCTTCCCCGCCGAAGCCGGGTCGCCCTCGCGGTGGACATCAGCGTCGCGCAGGATGACCCCCTGCGCGACGATGTCGTCGCAGCGTCCGACGAAAACCTCGGGCCCGGTGGTCTCGACGACGACGGTGATGCCGTGAAGCTCGTGCTTATCGTGGTGAAAGGTTCCCATGATCGACTGGCCGTTGTGCGGAGACGAGCTTGCCGGCGGCTCAGCCGGCGACTGGGACCGGAGCGCAATGGGCCGCGAACGCCGCGCGCAGATCGGCCGCCACCGCCAGCGCGTCACGGCCCTCGATCCGGTGACGCGGCAGGAACCAGACCAGCTCACCGTCCTTGAACAGGCCCATCGACGGCGACGAAGGCGGAATCTCGCCGAAACGCTCCCGCACCCGGGCGGTGGCTTCGAGATCCTGCCCGGCAAAAACGGTCGCGAGCCGGTCGGGACGCGGCGACTCCTGGATCGCCAGACGCGCGCCGGGCCGGGCCCCGCCGGCGGCGCAACCGCAGACGGAATTGATCACCACCAGCGTCGTTCCCTGCTTCTCGTCGAGCAGGCGGTCGACATCGGCTGCGGTCGCGAGCTCGGAGAAACCGGCGTTCGTGAGCTCCTCGCGCATCGGACGGACCAGCAACGGGCTATAGGGCATGCAGATTCTCCTGTGGAATCGGCGGTCCGTTCGACCACCGCGAGGCGCAAGCTTACCTCCTCAGCAGGGCGAGTAGCGGTTTGAGCTCCGCGAGCACCTTTTCGGGTTCGACGAACCTCACTGCCATGCCGGAAAGGAGGTTCCTGCCGGAACCGACCGCGGCCTGCGGCTCGAAACGCTGGATGACCCGGGCGGCGAACAGCTTCGGCAGCTCGCCGGCGATCGGCAGCTGCAGCTCGATCCAGATCGCCTCCTGTAGCGCCGCCGGCGTGGGCGTCGAAACGAACAGGCCGCCGGCACTGATGTCGCGATGATAGGTCGAGAGAAAGGTCGACGGATCGGCGAAGCTGACCGGGACGACCTTGTCGCGCGCGCTGTCCATTGCCGTGCTGCCCACCGGCGTCGACTCGGGCGGCTGTCCGTCGTTGAAAAGGGCACCGGCGGCCTCGTCGGTCATTGTGTCGTCTCGCCAGCGGTCGTCGGCAGCGAGCGGCTCCGGCTCGATCGCCCTTCCGCCCTGGGTGGCCGGCCCGGAATGGCGGGCGAGCGGCACGAGGTTCTCGACCAGCTCGTCGGGCAGCAGGAACCGCACCCCCACACCCTGCTGGTCGACCTGGCGCAGGGCCAAAGACACCCGATGCACGCGCACCACCCGTCCCTCGACGATGAAGCCGGCGTCGCGATCGACGATCTCCAGCCGCAGACGCTCGCCGGGCATCAGCGCGCTCACGCTGCTCAGAAAGAGCCCGCTCTTGGAGATGTTGGTGGAATACGCGGTGTGCCCCTGGGTCTCGCCGGGGCGCCAGAAGCGCAGTTCGATGCGCCGGGGGAACCGGCGGTGGATACGGCGTTCCATCTGGTGGAATGATATCCCGCGACGCAAGCCATCGGGACGGCCTCGATCAGCGGGACCTCTCGGCGCGCAGGAGGCGCAGGCAGCGACGCAGCGGAATCCGCGCCGCCAGAGGCAGGCGATGACTCCACGGCAGCGTACCGGCGGCGATCCGTTCCGGGATCGTCGCCAAGACGAGCTCCGCCCAGCGCTGCGTGAGCGCGGCAAAGGAGAACTCGGGGGCGCGCTCCCGCCCGGCGGCAACCATTCTGGCGAAAAGCCCCGGCTCGTCGCGCAAGCGGCCGAGCGCTGCCAAAGCCTCCGTGGCACTCGCCACTTCCAGGAACTCATCCGCCGACCGGCGAATCTCGCGGTAGGCGAACTCCGGCCCCAGAAGCGCGGGAACTCCGGCCCGCCAGGCGTTGATCAGCTTGCTGGCCGGTTTGGAGTAGCGCAGGTGACGGTCGCGCGGGCGCACCGCGACGACGGCGTCGAGAGTGCGATAGTCCTCCCAATCGATCTGCCCGAGATCGCCGTCGCGGCGGAAGCGCACTTCCTGCACCACCCAATCGAGCCCCATGGCCGCGACCGCGCTTCGCCAGGCTTCACCGCGAAAGTCGGGATGGAGATTCTCGATCAGTCCCATGTAGGCGACGCGTGCGAGCGTGGCGCCGCGCGAGGCGTCGCGCGGCAGCAGTCCCGGCTGCGGCCAGAAAGGGATCCAGAAGCGGGTTCGACCGTCGGCGAAACGGCCGGATTGGAGGACTTCGAAATCGGCCAGTAGCGGCGAGCTGTTGTCGGCGCGGATGGCGAGGAAATAGATTTCCCGGCGATCGCCAGTCGCACCTGCCGCGCGTGCGGCGCGCGCCAGGGCGTGCTTGTGCTTGGCGTGAAAAACGACCAGTGCGCGCTCAGGCAGGGTGGCAGTAAGCTCTACCGGATGCCCCGCGGCGCGCAGGCGAAGATAGGTCTGCGCGACCCACGAAAACTCCCCCGGCCGGAAGGCGTCGAGATCGCGGTCGGGATCGAGGTCGCGCAGAAGGGCGACATCCCGCTCCTCGGAAAGGTAGAAGACGACCGGCAGGGCGAACGATTTCGACGCCAACACCCGATCGTCCGTCCCGCCGCTGGCCACGCTGCGAATTCTACAGAGAATGGGCGCGCGCTGGCGCATCCCGGGGCAGGCAATGAGAGACTGGACAGGCCACTGCGAGAAGGAGGACGGAGGAATGAAGACCAAGTGGTTGATGAGCGCGAGCGCCATCCTGATGGCCGCACTCGGCCTCACAGCGACCTTTCTCCCGCAAGAGACCGCCGCGGCACTCGGCGGCGACACCGCCGGCACAGCTGTCTTGATGCTGCAGGTCACCGGCGGGCTCTACCTCGGTTTCGCGATCCTCAACTGGTTTGCCCGCGCGGCGGCGATCGGCGGGATCTACAATCGGCCCATCGTGACCGGGAACCTGCTCCACTTCACGGTCGTCGCCCTGGCGCTCGCTAAGACCGCGGCGGGCGGCCGCCGCGACCCCGGCTTCCTGGCGGTCACGGCGCTCTACGTTCTGTTCGCGATCTGGTTCGGGCGGACGGTGTTCAGCTCACCGGCACGCGACAAACGGGGCTGATCGGAATTCACTTGTACGAGCACAAAGACCGTCCGATGCTTTCGCGCCCGGCGTTCTATCGCCGGATGCTCCGCCACTTCTTCACCGCTTTCGGATTCATCGCCGGATCCCTGCTCCTCGGCATGACGGGATATGCCTATTTCGAGCGCCTCGCATGGCTCGACGCCTTTCTGAATGCCGCGATGATCCTCGGCGGGATGGGGCCGGTCGACATGCCGCAGACCCCTGGCGGCAAGCTCTTCGCCGGCCTCTACGCCCTCTACTCGGGACTGGCTGTCCTGATCGTCGCCGGCATCGTCTTCGCGCCGCTCCTCCACCGCCTGATGCACCGGTTGCACTGGGATACGGACGACTCCTGAGCCCGATCGCTCTTCAGCCCGGGCGCCGAACTCCCAGCATGAGGATCTTCTGGCCGAGCGTCACGACGCCGAGGCGCTCGCCGTCCGGGCTCCAGGCGAGGGCCCAGATCGATTCTCCCAGCGGCAGCGCCAACGCCTGCTCGCCCGTGCCTGGATCCCACAGCCGCAGCGTATCGTCGCCCCCACCGGACGCCAGGCGGAGCCCATCGGGCGAGAAAGCCACCGCGTCGACAGCCTGCGCGTGACCGGCGAGTTGCGCCCGCAGCTCCCCGGTCTGCGCGCTCCACAGCGCGAGGGAGCCGGCAGAGCTCCCCGTGGCGAGCGTCCGGCCGTCGGGGGAGATGGCGACCACGAGGCGACCCTTGCCATGCGCGAATCGCTGGGCGACGCCGCCGGTCTGCCAATCCCACCGCCAGGCGTTGCCCTGGCTTCCGCCGATCGCGACGAAGCGTCCGTCGGGGCTCCAAGCGACGCTTCCCGCGTCTTCGCCGTTGTCGGCGAGGAACGTCGCACGCTGGCGGCCGCTCGGGATCTCCCAGACCGTGACCTTGCCGGGCGTCGTTGCTGCGACCACGAAACGGCTGTCGGGACTGATCGCCACCGAAGCGACCTGGCGCCCTGCCTCTCCGAGCAGGACGATCCGTTCGCCGGAGCTCGCCCGCCAGAGGACAACTGCCCCATCGTTGCCGCTCGTCGCGATGTACTCGCCGTCACGACTCCAGGCGGCGCCGACACCCGACTGCCGATGCCCCTGCCAGGTGCGTACCTTTCCACCGGAGGCGCTGTCGTAGACCGTGACGTCGCCCCCCCATCCGGCGGTCACCGCCAGCCGGCCGTCGCGATGAAAGGCGAGCGAAAAGACATTCTCCTCGACCGCCCAGGTTCGCCGCTCGGGGGCCAGAGCGACGAGGTCCCAGGAGCGGCAGCTACCGTCGTTGCTCACCGTCAGCAGGCGTTCCCCCGAACGGCTCGCCACCACCGCCGTGAGCGGCCGCATCGCACCATGGAAAACCGCCCGCTCGCGGCCGCTGACGACGTCGCGCAGGCGCAGCGTGCCGTCGGCGCCGGCTGTCGCGACCTGGTCGGGCCCGACGAAGGCGACGCCATTGATCCAGCGCGAAGCCCCTTCAGCCTGACCGATATGGGTGCCCTCGAGCGCGCGCCGGGCGACGCTCCAGATCCGCAAGGTGCCGTCCTTCGCGCCGACCGCCAGGCGCGATCCGTCGCGCGAGAAGGCCACCGACTGGACGGCCTTGTAGCTCTCGCTCACCGGCGGCACCAGCCGATCGACGAGTTGCCCGGCGTCGGGGTCCACCAGCGCGACGTCGAAGTCCCAGGTGCCGGCCGCTACCAGCTTGCCGTCCGGTGACCAGGCGATCGCGACGATCGGCTTGACGCCGTGGATCAGCTGGCGAAGCTGCTGGCCCGTCGCGGCCTCCCAGAACTGAATCAGCCCAACCACGCCGTGCGCTTCGTCGCGCTTCCAGGACGCCGTCGCCAGGCGCTGCCCATCGGGGCTCCAGGCGAGCGCGGAGATGCCCCGGCCGACCTCCTCGAGCCGTCGCGACTCGCTTCCCGTCTGCACGTTCCACAACCGCACGGTGCCATCCGAAGCGCTGCTGGCGAGCGTCTGGCCGTCGGGCGAAAATCGCGCGTTCCAGACGTTTCCGGTATGGCCTTCGAGCGTCCGCAACGGCGCGCCATCGGCGGCGCGCCAGAGCCGCAGTTCGCCCTCGCCGCCGGAAGTCGCGATCGTGGCGCCGTCGGGCGAGAGGTCGACGCCCAGCGCTGCTCCCGTGTGCGCCTCGATCACCAGGCTGCTGTCGTCGAGTCGCGCCGCGAGATAACGCCATTCCCAACCGCGCTCCGCGGCGGGTGCCACCGCGAGCCAGTGCCTGGCCGCCTCGGTCTCGTGCAGGCGCAGCGCGCTCTCCGCCGCCGCGACCGCCGCCAGATAGAGCGTGCGCTCCGTCGTCACGGGTGGACCGCTCTGGCCGCAGATTGGGACCGCCCACAGTGCCAAGGCGGCGGCCATGCAAGGGGTGGAGCAGCGCCGGCTTCTGGTCATCGATCCCTCCTGGCACTGGATCCTAGTAGGTCGGGATGAGATCCGGGCCTGAGACGGCCTAGCGCAGGAACTGCGGCGGGAGCGGCTGGGCCTCGACGGGGTTGGCGCTGCGGGCCGGTCGCGGGCGGTTCTGCTCGTCGAGCGGCCGATCGAGCAGGTAGTCGAACGGGTCGACGGCAATCCAATTGGTGCCCGAGCGGCGGCGGACTTCGTAGTGCAGGTGGGGACCGGTCGTCCACCCCGTGTCGCCGACGGTGGCGATCGGATCGCCGGCCCGGACGCGCATTCCCGGCCGCACCAGAATCTCCCGGCAATGCCCGAACAACGTGCGGAAGGAGTCGCCGCTCGCAATCACCACCGTCCGACCGAGCCGCCACCAGTCGTTTCGGCGATCCGCTTCGACCGCTCCGGCCCAAACCACCAGTCCCGCTGCCGGCGCGAGGATCCGCGTGCCAGCGGGTGCGGCGAGGTCGATTCCGGAGTGAAACTCCATCGCCCGGGTGTACGGACTCCGGCGGCTTCCGAAGGCGCTCGTCAGCACGACATCTTCACCGCGCAGCGGCGAGCGTGCCGGCACCTGCGTCGCCCACCGCTCGTGGTCGCGCTCGAAAGTTTCGAGGGCGGTGAGCGCGCGATCGGTGCGGTCGAGATCGTGGCGCAGTACCGCCTCGAGGCGGTTGCCCTGCGCGATCGCCCCGCCGAAGATCGTCGACAAGCCCGCGGCCGGCCGGGAAGGAAAGCTCTCCATGGTCCCGTCCTGCGCCGGCGGCAGGCCATAGACACGTTCGATGCGCTCGACGCTGGCGCGCAGCGAGCGGCCCTGGCGCCCGAGCTCAGCGAAGCGCTCCACCAGCGCCTGCAGGCGGTCGCCGAGCTGCTGGCGCCGCGCTACTCGCACGCGGTAGTCGCGCTGCAGCATCTGATTTGAAATCGCGCGCGGGCCGAGGAGCAATCCGCCGGCGATGAAGAGCAGGTAAGCCACCAGCAGTGCGAGCCCGATGCGCCGCCCACGGCGCCCGAGGCGGAGGGTCCGGATCCGGCCGCGAGCATTGCGCGGGTGGAGATGGAGCTCGACGACGTCCGACGGCCTCACGGCACCAGGCGGTCGAGCTCCGCCTCCGACGCGTGGCCTTTGGCGACCGCGACCAGACCCGCATGGACGCCTGGACTGCCGGCGAGCACGTTGCCCGAAACGAGGAACCGATCGCCGCCGTCGAGATCCGACAGCGCGCCACCCGCCTGTTCGATCAGCAGAGCGCCGGCGGCGATGTCCCAGGGCGAGAGACGGAATTCGAAGAACCCATCGTAGACCCCGGCCGCGACGTAGGCCAGATCGAGCGCCGCAGCGCCGCAGCGCCGGATCGCGCGCGCCTCGGTGAATACCCCGCGAAAGAACCCGAGATAGAGATCCAGCGCCGCCTTGGCGCGAAAGGGGTAACCGGTGGCAAGGAACGCGCCGGCGAGCGTCGGACGCTCGGAAACCCGCATCCGGTGTCCGTTCCAGTAGGCTCCCCCGCCGCGCACGGCAGTGAAGACGTTTCCCCCCTGGGGATCCAGCACCACGCCGGCCAGGAGGTCGCGCCCGCGACGGCAAGCGACCGAAACCGCCCATACCGGCAGGCCCTGCACGAAGTTCGTCGTCCCGTCGAGCGGGTCGATGACCCACTCGTAATCCCCCGACGCCGAGCTGTTGAGGGTGCCCTCCTCGGCGAGAATGCGGTGATCGGGAAACCGGCGCAGAATCTCCGCCACCAGCGCCGCCTCGCTCTCGTGGTCGGCCTGGGTCACGAAGTCGTTCTGGGCTTTGGTCTCGACCTGGAGTCCGCCGCTGCGGAAGTAGCGCTTGAGAACCTCGGCGCCCGCCTCCGCGGCGGCCATGCCTGCCCTCGAGCAGCTCGCGGTGATTCATGGCGCCACCGCGGCCACCGCAGTCGGCGCAGTCGGCGCGGGCAGCCGGAAAACGACCTTGCCGCCGACGATCGTCAGGACGGCGCCGCCGGTCACCGGCCAGCCGCCGAAGGGAGTGTTGCGCGATTTGCTGCGAAAACTCCGCGGCTCGATCGTCGAGCGGCGCTCGAGGTCGATGACCGTCACGTCCGCCGGCGAGCCCGGAGCGAGCGTCCCGCCTGGCAGGCCGAGCACCCGCGCCGGCCCGCAGGTCAGGAGCTCGATCAGCTTCGTCAGCGGCAGGAGGCCGGGCCGGACCAGGTGCTCGAGGCAGACCGCGAGCGTCGTCTCGAGCCCGAGGATCCCGAAGGGCGCGAGCTCGAACTCGAAACACTTCTCGTCGGAGGTGTGCGGCGCATGGTCGCTGGCGATGGCATCCACCGTGCCGTCGACCAGCGCCGCCAGCAGCGCCTCGCGATCACGGTCGGCCCGCAGCGGCGGATTCATCTTGAACTGGGCGTCGAAGCCGGCGTCGACCACCGCCCGATCGGTGAGCAGCAGGTGGTGCGGCGTCACCTCGCAGGTCACCTTGAGTCCGCGACGCTTCGCCGCCCGCACCAGTCCAGCGGCGCGGGCGGTCGACATGTGCGCCAGGTGATAGCGGCCGCCGGTCTCTTCGACCAGAAGCAGGTCGCGCGCCACCATGACGTCCTCCGCGAGTCCGGGAATCCCCGGCATGCCCGAACGCGCCGACCACTCTCCTTCGTGCATCACGCCGTCGCCCGACAGGTCCATGTCCTGCGCGTGCTGGATCACCGGAATTCCGAAATGCTGCGCATACTCGAGCGCCCGCCGCATCAGTTCGGCGTTCGACACCGGGCGGCCGTCGTCGGAAACGGCGACCGCGCCGGCGGCGACCATGGCGCCGATCGGCGCGAGCTCCTTGCCTTCGAGCCCTTTGCTGATCGCCCCGATCGGGAATACGCGCGCCAGCGCCGCGCGTTCGGCGGCGCGCACGATGACGCTGGTGACCCAGCCGCTGTCGTTGGCCGGCAGGGTATTGGCCATGCAGGCGACGGCAGTGAAGCCACCCGCGACGGCGGCGGCGACACCCGTGGCGACGGTCTCCTTGGCCTCCTGCCCCGGTTCACGAAGGTGGACGTGGATGTCGATGAGCCCCGGACAGACGACCTTGCCGGCCAACTCCTCGATCGCGAGGTCGTCTCCCGCAGCCGTCGCAGCCATCGCAGCCTGCGCCAGGATTCCGGGCGCGGCAACCCGGGCGACGATGCCGTCTTCGAGCAGCAGGTCGAACTCGCCGTCGATGCCCTGCGCCGGGTCGATCAATCGGCCGCCGGAGAGGAGGATTCGCTTCATGCCGATGGCCTCCGGACGGAGGCGAGCAGGTAGAGCACCGCCATCCGCACCGCCACTCCCTGCCCCACCTGCTCGAGAATCGCCGAATGCGGGCCGTCGGCCACCTCACTGGTGATCTCCACTCCCCGGTTCATCGGTCCCGGGTGCAGCACGATGGCGTCCGGGCTGGCGAGCGCCAGGCGCGCGGGATTCGAGCCCGAAGAGGGCGGCATACTCGCCCAGGCTCGGGAACAAGACACTGCGCTGGCGCTCGAGCTGCAGGCGAAGCATGACGATGACATCCGCTCCGGCGACCGCCTCTTCGATCGTGTAGCAGACTTCGACGCCCAGACTCGCGATCGCCGCCGGCAGCATGGTGCGCGGTCCCGCCACCCGCACGTGGGCACCGAGCCGGGTCAGGAGATGGATGTTCGAGCGCGCGACCCGGCTGTGGGCGATGTCCCCCACCAACGCCACCGTCAGGCCGGCGATCGTCCCCTTGCGGCGACGAATCGTCAGGGCGTCGAGCAGCGCCTGCGTCGGATGCTCGTGCGAACCGTCGCCGGCGTTCACGACCCCGCAGGCGAGCTCGCGGGCGAGCATCGCCGGCACGCCGTGGTGGGCGTGACGAACGACGACGAAGTCGGGGAACATCGACGCGATGTTGTGCGTCGTGTCGCGCAGGGTCTCGCCCTTCGACTGCGACGAGCCGCTCGTGGAGAAATTCACCACGTCCGCCGAAAGCCGTTGCGCGGCGATCTCGAACGAAACACGCGTCCGGGTGGAGGGCTCGAAGAAGAGGTTCACCACCGTCTTGCCGCGCAGCGTCGGCACCTTCTTGACCGGGCGATGGGCGACCTCGGTGAAAGATTCGGCCGTCGCGAGAATGAGCTCGATCTCCGCCACGGAGAGCTCGGCGATGCCGAGCAGATCCTTGCGGTGCCAGGCGATCGATTCGGTCCGCCATGGAGCGATCAGAGGATCGCGCTTCCGGCCGGTCGTCGGGCGCCATCATGCGCCGGGCTTGTGTTCCAGTATCTGCACTTTCGACTCCGCATCGGTGGCCTCGAAGCTCACCTTGATCACCTCGCTGGCGGAGGTCGGGATCTTCCGCCCGACGACGTCGGCATGGATCGGAAACTCCCGCCAGCCGCGATCGATGAGCACCGCCAGCCGAACCGCCTTCGGCCGCCCGTAGTCGAGCAGGGCATCGAGCGCCGCGCGCACCGTCCGTCCGGTGTAGAGCACGTCGTCGCACAGCACCAGCGTTCGGCCTTCGATCGGCTCCGGGAAGTGGCTCTCGCGCACCACCGGCTTCGGAGCCACCAGCGAGAGGTCGTCGCGGTAGAGCGTGATGTCGAGCGTGCCGATCGGCACGCGCTTGCCCTCGAGCTGGAAGATGTCCGCCGCCAGCTGCTCGGCGAGCGGAACGCCGCGGGTGCGGATGCCGATCAGCATCAGGTCTTCCAGGCGGCTCTCGGCTTCGACCAACTCGCCCGCCATGCGACGGACGATGCGGCGCATCTCGGGGGCGTCGAGGATGGTCGCTTTGGTGACGAGGGACAAGAAAAGGTACCGAAGTGTGTGAGCAGGGGGATGGTATGGCTCGCTCGCCGAGCTTGTCAATCGACGAGACCTCCCGGCGAGCGCACCTGCCGGCGAGCAACTCGCCTGGACAGCGCGCGCGCCGCGTCATAGGCTCTCTTCCCTTCGCGCCCGGCGCGAAACCCTCGCATGAGCGCCCATCCACCGACCCCACCGCCGGACGTCCGCTCTGGCAGCAGTACCGCCGGGAGCTCGGATTTCTGATCTTCTTCGTGCTGATCCTCGGCGCCAGTTTCACCCTGATCTCCTGGAATCCGGTCAACGACCGGGTCATCGAGCCGTTCACCGGCGCGATCGCCCGAGCCGGCAGGGGCGACCCTCAACTTGCTCGGCCAGGAGACGAAGATGAACGGCACGGTCATCCGCAGCGAGTCGCTTCGCGGTCAACATCCGCAACGGCTGCAACGGCGTGGAGGCGATGTTGATCTACTTCGCCGCCGTGCTCGCCTTCCCGGCGAGCTGGAAAGCGCGTCTGCTGGGAGTCGGGCTGGGCTTCGTCGCCATCCAGCTGGTCAACCTGATCCGGGTAGTGGCGCTGTTCCTCACCGGCGTCTACTTGCCCAAGCTCTTCGACAGCTCGCATACCGTCGTCTGGCAGACCCTCGTGATCCTCTCGGGAGTGCTGCTCTGGATGCTCTGGGCCAGTCGCTTCGCCGGGCCCGCGCCGCGCGACCCGCTCGCCGCCGACAAAGCGCAGTCGGCGTAGGGCCCGTCCCCCGCCCCGATTCGATGCCGGAACGAGCCGCCAGCAAGGCGTCCGCCAGCGGCTCCTGGACCGGGCGGCTCGTCCGCAATCTCCTGCTGTGGATTCTCCCGGCCGTTTTCATCTGGATGCTGGTCACCCCGTTCTACAACCGGTTTCTCTCGGTCGCCGGCGAGCGCCTCGCCCGTGCGGGCGAGTTCCCCGCCGTCACCCGCCTCTATATTCAGGAGACGCACTACCTGCTCGTGACCCGCAGCGACATGTCGGGCAAGCAGGGATTCATCTACAAGTTCCGGGTCACCGACCTGCACTTCACACTGATCCTGACGGTCGCGCTCTTCCTCGCCGTCCCGGCGGTCGAGCGGCGGCGCCGGGCGGCGAATCTCGGCTGGGCCCTCCTGCTTTCGGTCCTGTTTCACTTGCTGGTACTCTTTTTCTTCGTGAAGTTCGTCTACGCGACTCAGCTCGGGGCCTGGAGCAACGAGAACTACGGCGCCGTCGCCCAGAACCTCTGGGGTTTCGGCAAACACCTGCTCGACCTGCCGTTCAAGCTCGCCCTCCCGTTCATCCTCTGGGTGGCCTTCTATTTCCACGACTTTCAGCAGCACCTGGTCCGACGCTGAGCCGATGAAGGCCCTCTGCGATCGAACAGGGCTCGAACGACTCCCGCGGTTGCGGCACGTCGCCATTCTGCTCTCGATTCTCCTTGCGGCCACCGGCGCCCTCGAGTTGCACAACCTGCGCAACCACCACCGAGCCATCGAGAGCGGGCACATCCTCGACCAGGCGGCGAGCCACCCGCGCATTCCCCACCATTTCGACCAGTCGGACGAGCGTCACGAGCCGGCCTGCGCCACTTGCGCCCTGCAGGCGAAGGCCCGCGGCGTGCAGGCGGGCTCGTCCAGCCGCATCGGGCCGGCGGAGAACCGCCTCTGCGAGTGCCCGCGCACCAGCGCTCCGACGCTTTCCAGCCTGCCCTTCTCTGCCTCGCCCCGCGGCCCCCCGGCCGCCTGAACGGACCGGCCTCACCCCGCCCGACGCGCCGCGCCGGAGTCGGGGGCCTCCACCGTTCAACCGCGCGCCGCTCCCTCCCGGGCGGGCGCAGAGGAGTCTTGGATGCGATCGAAATCGCTTCTCGCGGCGGCGACGCTCGTCGCCCTGCTTTCGTCCCCGGTGTCGGCCACCCCCGGCGACGACGCCGTCATGCAACTGCGCCAGGAGATCGACCGGCTGCGCGCCGACTATGAAGAGCGCCTCGCCGCGCTCGAGGCGAAGCTCGCCGTCTTGGCCGCGTCGCAGGAGCAGACGCCCGCGCCCCCGCAGCCGGCACCTGCCCCGGCATCCGCCGCCGCCGCGCCCGCCCCGATCACCGTCCTCTCCGGCGGCGGCGGGAAGAACTTCCTCAACCTGTCGCTGGACGGTCTCTTCGCCGCCGGCGCTTCGACCGCGACCGATGTCCCGGCCCTGGAGCCGGGAGGGCACGATCCGGCGCAGCGCGGCTTCACCGTCCAGAACGTCGAGGTGGTCTTCGAAGGGGCGGTCGATCCCTACTTCCGCGGCCAGGCGAACGTGATCCTGCAGATCTCGCCCGAAGGCGAAACGGTCGTCGAGCTGGAAGAGGTCTACGCCACGACCACCTCGCTGCCCGGGGGGCTGCAGGTCAAGGCGGGTCAGTTCTTCACCGAATTCGGGCGGCTCAATCCGAGCCATCCGCACAGCTGGGACTTCGTCGACCAGCCACTGGTCAACGGCCGCTTCTTCGGCGGCGACGGATTGCGCTCGGTGGGGGCGCGGCTCTCCTGGCTGCTGCCGACCGACTTCTACTCCGAGGCCTTCCTCGGCGTCCAGAACAGCCAGGGCGAGACCCTGACCAGCTTCCGCAGCGTGCCGGGCGAGACGCTCTTCGGCAGAGAGATCGTCGAGCGTGAGGTCACGTCGTTCGGCGACCTGCTCCTCGCTCCGCGCTACACCGCTTCCTTCGACCTCACCGACACGCAGACTCTCTTGCTCGGCGCCTCGGCCGCGCTGGGTCCGAACGGCACCGGAGCGTCGGGAGAGACCGGCATCTACGGCATCGACGGCTTCTGGAAGTGGAAGTCGCCGACCGCCTTCAAGGGCTTTCCGTTCCTCAAGGTCCAGGGCGAAGTGATGTATCGCGATCTCGCGGCCGACGCCGTGCCCGACTCCGACCTGGCTGCCGCCGACTTCCAGGACTGGGGCGGCTACCTGCAGGTCAACTGGGGCTTCCGGCCCGGTCAGGTGGTCGGGCTGCGACTCGACCGGGTGAGCGGCGACACGGGCGATCCCGGCGATCCGGCGCTCGCCAGCCGTCTGCGTCTCTCGCCGGTCTGGACCTGGTTCCCAACCGAATACTCGAAGCTCCGCCTGCAATACAACTTCGACCAGGGTGACGCCTTCGAGCGCGACGAGCATTCGCTCTGGCTGCAGCTCGAATTCCTGCTCGGCGCCCACGCCGCGCACAAGTTCTAGGCATGAGGGCTACCATGACCCACGGCACGAGAATTCCGCTCCTCGCCTGCGCCGCCTGCCTGGCAGCAGCGCTGCTCGGCCCCTTGCCCAGCCGCGCCCAGCTCAAGATCGTCGCCACGACGTCCGAATACGGTGCGCTCGCCGCCGAGATCGGCGGCGCCCGGGTGAGCGTGACCACCATCGCCAAGCCGACCGAAGATCCACATTTCGTCGACGCGCGGCCGAGTCAGGTCGTGGCGATGCATCGCGCCGACGTGCTGATCGAGGGCGGCGCCGAGCTCGAGATCGGCTGGCTCACGCCGCTGCTCGACGGCGCGCGAAATCCGCGCATTCTCGCCGGCGCGCCGGGCCGCGTGGTGGCCTCGCAGGGCGTCCAACTGCTCGACATTCCGCAATCCGCAGACCGCTCGCAGGGCGATGCACACATCGCCGGGAATCCGCATTTCATGCTCGACCCGCAGAATGCCCGGATCGTCGCCGCTCACCTGGTCCGCACCTTCACCGCGCTGGACGCGGCCGGAGCGCCGGTCTACGAGTCCAACCTGGCAACCTGGATCGCCGCCCTCGACGCGAAGCTGCGCGAGTGGACGGCCGTGCTCGCGCCCTTCAAGGGCCGACAGATCGTCACCTATCACCCCACCTGGCGCTACTTCTGCAGCCGTTTCGGCCTCGAGGCCAACACCTTCCTCGAGCCCAAGCCCGGCATTCCGCCCTCTCCGCCCCACCTCGCGCAGGTCATCGCGAAGATGAAGGCGGAGGACATCCGGGTCCTCCTGCTCGAGCCGTACCAGCCGCGCAAGACCGCCGAATCGGTCGCTGGACACAACGGCGCCCGGGTGGTCGAAGTCTGCCAGTTCCCAGGCGGCATTCCTGGGACGGTGACTTACATCGACCTGATCGACACCAACGTGAAGCGCATTGCGCAGGCCCTGGCGGCGCAACCTTGAGAGGCGCGGCATGGAACTTCTGACCCTCTGGCTCTGGCCACTCGTCGCGCTGGTCCTGTTGCCGGCGATTCTCGTCTATTTCGGGATGCACGTCGTCGGCCGGGGAATCATCTTCGTCGATCTCGCGCTGGCGCAGATCGCGGCGCTCGGCATCGCGACCTCCATCCTCTTCGGCGCGGATCCCGAGCATGGGAGCCTCCCCCAGGTGCTGGCGATCGCCTTCACCCTGGCCGGCGCGGCGCTCTTCTCGCTCACGCGCTTCCGCCATGCCAGGGTGCCGCAGGAGGCGATCATCGGCATCATCTACATCGTCGCTGCCGCCGCCTCGACGCTGGTGCTCTCGCGGACGGCCGCCGGAGATGAAGAGATCAAGAACCTCCTGGTCGGCAACCTCCTGCTGGTTTCACGGAACGAGGTGCTGCGCACCCTGGCCCTCTACCTCGTCGTCGGAACCTTGCATTTCGCCCTGCGCCGGAAGTTCCACCTGGTCTCTTTCGACGAGCACGAGGCCGAGCGCCGGGGGATGAACCTGCGCCTGTGGGATTTCCTCTTCTACGCCACCTTCGGGCTGGTGGTCACCAGTTTCGTCCGCATCGCCGGCGTCTACCTGGTCTTCTCCTATCTCATCGTTCCGGCAGTCTGCGGCGCCCTGCTCTCGTCGCGGATCGCCACCCGGTTGGCGATCGGCTGGGGAGTCGCCCTCACCGCCGGCCTCTCCGGGCTCCTGCTCTCGACGCAGTGGGAGAGCCTGGACCTGCCGACCGGACCGACCATCGTCTGCATCTTCGGCCTCCTCCTCGCGCTGAGCGGCGCCCTGGCCTACCTGCAGCACCGCCGGGAGCGGCGCCGCCCCGCGAGCTGACAGCCCTGGGCCAAGAAGACGCCGCCGGCCGGGGAGGGGACCCCTCGTACCCCAAGATGCTCGTCTATCGCCTGAGCTCCAACGCCATCCTCGATGCTTCCTTTTCGATGGCAAGCTTCGGTGGCGAGGATCATCCCCACCGTGACCAGAATGCGCCCGCACACCGCGACTCCACACCACCTGAAAGGTGGGAAGCGCTCGCGCGGATCCGGGGCCGGACGATCGGATCAGAAGAAAAGGGCCCTCGCCCCCGAAAGGGGAGGGCCCGAGAGAGAAACGGCGAATCGATCAGGCGGGAACCAGGACCGTCGCTTTGGACTCGGCGCGCAGCGCGAGCGGCAGGAAGGGGCGCTCGCCGGGACCGACGTAGACCTGGCGCGGCCGGCTTATCCGCGCCTTCGGATCTTCGCGCATCTCCTTCCACTGGGCGATCCAGCCCGGCATGCGGCCGAGCGCGAAGAGCACCGTGAACATGTCGGTGGGGATCCCCATCGCGCGGTAGATGATGCCGCTGTAGAAGTCGACGTTCGGATAGAGCTTGCGCTCGACGAAGAACGAGTCGGAGAGGGCGACCTCCTCGAGGTTCATGGCGATCTCGAGCAGCGGATCGGCGACGCCCATCTCGTGCAGCACGGCGTCGGCGGCCTTCTTGAGGATCCGCGCGCGCGGATCGAAGTTCTTGTAGACGCGGTGGCCGAAACCCATCAGCTTGAAGTTCGCCGCCTTGTCCTTGGCCATGCCGACGTACTTCTTGTAGTCGCCGCCGTCGGCGCGGATGCGCTGCAACATCTCGATCACCTGCTGGTTGGCGCCGCCGTGGAGCGGGCCCCAGAGAGCCGAAACGCCGGCCGAGCAAGAGGCAAACAGGTTCGCCTGCGACGAGCCGACCATGCGCACGGTCGAGGTCGAGCAGTTCTGCTCGTGGTCGGCGTGCAGGATGAGCAGCAGCGTCAGCGCGCGGTCGAGCACCGGCGACGGCCGGTAGGGCTCAGCCGCGAGAGCGAACATCATGTGCAGGAAGTTCTGGGTGTAGGAGAGATCGTTGCGCGGATAGACGAACGCCTGGCCGATCGACTTCTTGTACGAGAAGGCGGCGATCGTCGGAGTCTTGGCGAGCAGGCGGAGGATGTTCAGGTCGAGCTCCTCCGTGCCGCCGCGCTGCGGATAGTAGGCCGACAACGAGGCGATCATCGCCGACAGCACCGCCATCGGATGCGCGGTGGCCGGGAAGCCGTCGAACAGCTTCTTCATCTCCTCGTGGAGCAGCGTGTGGCGGGTGAGCTGGTCCTCGAAACGGGCGAGCTGGGCGATGCTCGGGAGCTCCCCGTAGATCAGAAGGTAAGCGACTTCGGGGAAAGACGCCTGGTCGGCGATCTCCTCGATCGGATAGCCGCGGTAGCGCAGAATCCCCTTCTCGCCGTCGATGAAGGTGATGGCGCTCGCGCAGGAGCCGGTGTTGCCGTAAGCGGGGTCGAAGGTGATGGCGCCCGAGGCGCCACGCAGGGCAGCGATGTCGATTCCGACCTCGTTCTCGGTACCGACGAGGACAGGGAGCTCGTACTCCCGGCCCTGAAGCTGAAGCTTGGCCTTTTCCATGGTGGCCTCCCTTGTTTGAAGGCCGGGCTCGGCGCCCGCGGAGGGTCCGGTCCGAGGCGGACCGGTACTGGCGACGGGACGGAGTCCGGTCGACGATGACTCACGGTCACTGTCGTCCATCGGCCCCCGCCGCGCCACACCCCGCGGGGTGGCCTACCGCGCCTTTCGCTCTACTCCGCAACTGTCGGGCCCCCAGAGCATGGACCTGCCGACCGGGCCGACCATCGTCTGCGTCTTCGGCCTCCTGCTGGCGGCGAGCGGCGCCCTGGCCTACTTCCAGCACCGCCGGGGCAGGCGGGCCGGCGGCGCCGAGGCTACCCATATCTAGCTGTATTTGCCTTACAATACCCCTACAGGTTGTGCTCCAGCCGCCGCCTCTGCTAGGTTCGCTCCCTTCCCTGGGGATTCCGGAATGCTCAAGCTCGAACGCCTCGATGTCTCTGGATTCAAGTCTTTCGTCGACCCCGTCCACGTCCTTTTCGCCGGCGGAATCACCGGCATCGTGGGTCCGAACGGCTGCGGGAAATCGAACCTCTCGGACGCCATCACCTGGGTCCTCGGCGAGCAGAGCGCCAAGTCGATTCGCGGCGACACCATGGAAGACGTCATTTTCAACGGCTCCGAGAAGCGAAAGCCACTCGGAATGGGCGAGGTCACGCTCTCCTTTCTCGCCGATGCGAGTTTCGCCGGCAGCGCTCTCGGCGACGACGGCCGGGTGACCCTCTCCCGCCGCGTCTTCCGCAGCGGCGAGTCGCAGTACCGATTGAACGGCAAGACGGTGCGGCTCAAGGAGATCAAGGACCTGCTCATGGACACCGGACTGGGCATCCGTGCCTACTCGGTGATCGAGCAGGGCAAGATCGGCCTCATCCTCTCGGGCAAACCCCAGGAACGCCGACGGCTGATCGAGGAAGCCGCCGGAATCACGCGCTACAAGGCGCGCAAGAAGATCGCCGAGGTGAAGCTCGAAGAGGCGGCGGCGAACCTCCTGCGCCTCGACGACATCGTCAGCGAAATCGAACGCAATCTGCGCTCGCTGAAGCGCCAGGCCGGAGCTGCCCGCCGCTTCCAGGAGCGTCAGGCGGAGTGGAAGACCCTGCACCGGACCGTCCTCGGCGGCCGCTGGGCGCGCCTCGCGAGCGAGCTCTCGGAGCGCCGCATCGCCCTCGGCGAGTCGCAGACCGGGGAGACCGACCTCGCCGCCACGATTCACCGCCAGGAGGCCGAGCTCGCGGAACTGCGCGAGCGCCTCGACCGCCTGTCGACAGAGCTCTCCGAGAAGTCACGGCGCCAGGCCGAGCTTGGCGCGACCATTGCCGGACGCCAGCAGTTCCTCTCCGGCGCCCGGCGCACCATTGCCGAGATGGACGCCCGCATCGCCGCCGGACAGGCGGTCTCGGGCAAGCGCGGCGAGGAGCTCGAGCTCCACGGCCGCAAAGTCGCCGAGCTCACTGCCGGCCGCGCCCGGCTGATCGTCGATCACGACCAAGCCGCGGCTCTCGTGCAGGCCGACGGCGCGCGCCTGCGCGAGGTCGAGGCGGTCGCGGCGGCCGCGGAGGCGCATCTCGAATCGGCGCGGCAGGATCTCTTCTCCTCCCTGGGCGAGCTGACCACGCTACGCAACCGGATTCATCGCGAACAGATCGAATCGGAGAAGGGCAGCTTCCGTCAGCGCCATCTCTTCGAGGAGCTCACGCAGCGCTCACAGGAGATCACCGAAGCGAGCCGCGGCCTGGCGGCGGCCAACGCACGGCTCGCCGAGATCGAGGCGTTGCTGGGCGCTCGCCATCTCGAGCTTGCGGCGACGCGCGACACGCTCGAGGGACTGCTCGCCAGCGAGGCCGGCGCTGCCGAGGCGGTGCGCACGCTCGAGCACGAGCGCACCGGGCGGTCGGAGCGTCAGCGCTTCCTCGCCGAGCTCGCGGAGGGAGACCGGGAGAAAGGCCGGGCGCTCGCCGAGCGGCTCGCCGCCCTCGGCATCTCGGAGCCTGAGACTCTCGGCACCCGCATCCAGGCGATGCGGGGCTGGGAGCGCAGCCTCGATCTCTACCTCGGTGACCTCATCGACGCGGTGGTGCTTTCCGGCGACCTGCCGGCGCGCGATGTCGCGACCCTGCTCGCCGACAGTGCGCACGCCGCCGGGACGCTGCTCTCGCCAATCGGTGGTGCAGCCGGCAGCGGTTCCTGGCCGCGGCCCGACGATCCGGCGATTGTCGCGTCGCTCGGCGATGCTCTCGGCCTCGCCCCGGAGATCGCCCACGCGCTGCCTCCGGCCTACCTCGTGACGACCGCAGAAGACGCCGAACGGCTCGCGCGAGCGCAGCCGGGAGTGGCCTTCCTCACCCGCGACCGCCTGTGGATGCAGGGCGGGCTGATACACCTCCAGGGAGACGAGCAGCAGCCTGGATTCCTCGCCCGCGCCAGCGAGCTGACCGATCTCGCCAACCTCCTGCCGGATCTCGAAGAGCGCATCCACGGCGCCCACGCCGAGTATCCAGGAGCTCGTCGCTCGGCGGGCCGCCGTGGCCGAGACCATTCACCGCGCCCAGGAAGCGGTGGCAGCGCTGAAGCAGGAGCAGGCCGGCGTGCGCTCGCGGCGCGACGAGCTCGCCGGGCGGCACCAGCGCCTGGCAGAGTCGGAAGAGACCCTGCAGGGTGAGCAGGCGCATCTCGCATCCGAGCTCGCCCGGCTCGGCGAAGTGCAGCTCGGGCTCGGCGGTGAGCTCGAGCGTCTCGAGGCGCGTCACGCGGCGCACGAGCGCCAGTTCGACGAGGTCCAACGCGAGGTCGAGGCGTCGCGCAAGGAGCGCGAGACCCAGCGCGCCCTGGGCGCCGGACGCCGCGGCCAGCTCGACGTGCTATCCGAGCGCCTGCAGTCGATGGATCGGGAGAGCGTTCGACTGGCGAGCGAGATCGCCTCCGCGCAGGGGCAGATCGAGGAGTGGCGGAAGGAGTCCGCGATCCTCGCCGCGCGCAAGAGCGAGCTCGACGGAGCGATGCAACAGGCCGAACGCGAGCTGCAGGAGGCACTCGAGCTGCGCGCCGGCGGCGAGGAGCTCCTGCGCCGCGACGCCGAGAGCCTCGAGGTCGAAAGGCAGACAGCGCGCGCCCGGCAGGAGGCGCTCGCCGCCGTCCGTCGCGAGCACGACGCAGCGCGCGGTGAAGTCGAGAACCTCCGCGTCGCCCAGGTCGGGCTGGAGCACGACGCCCACCACCTCGGAGCCGAGCACGTCGAACATTTCGGCGAGCCTCTTCCCGAGATCCCCGGCGAGGTGCCGTCCAACCTCGCCGAGATGGAGGTCGACCTCGCGCGACTCAAGGAGCAGATCGAGGCGATCGGGCCGGTCAACGTGCTGGCCGCCGACGAGTACGGCGGCGAAGAGGAGCGCCACAAGTTCCTCTCGGCGCAGCGCGCCGACGTCGCAGCCTCGGTCGACTCGCTGCGCCTGACGATTCGCGAGATCAACCAGACTTCGAGCGCGCGCTTCAAGGAGGCCTTCGCCCAGGTCAACGAACAGTTCTCGAAGACCTTCGTCGACCTCTTCCGCGGCGGCGAGGCGGAGATGCGGCTGCTCGACGAGGAAGACCTGATGGAGAGCGGCATCGAGATCGTCGCCCGGCCACCGGGCAAGCGGCTGCAGAACCTGATGCTGCTCTCCGGCGGCGAGAAGGCGCTGACGGCGATCGCGCTGCTCTTCGCGCTCTTCCGCACCAAACCCTCGCCGTTCTGCATCCTCGACGAGGTCGACGCGCCGCTCGACGACATCAACACCCTGCGTTTCGTCGGCATGCTGCGCGAGCTCGCCAAGGAGACGCAGTGCATCGTCATCACCCACAACAAGCTCACGATGGAAGTGGCCAGCACCCTCTACGGCGTGACCATGGAGGAGCGCGGCGTGTCGAAGCTGGTGACCGTGGCCCTCGAAGAGGTCCACCCCGAGACGCCGGAAGCGACCGCGGTCTCGGCTTAGCGCGGGCGCCTGCACATCGCGCCGGCGCTTCAGGGAAGTAGCTCGACGGGCCGAATGGCGACTGGATCGTAAGACGACGCGCGGACACGAAGGCGAACTTCCTGTACGGCGTCGTCGAGGTAGCTGTACACCACAGGGATGACGAAGAGGCTCAGGAAGGTCGAGGTGATCAACCCGCCGACCACGACGACCGCCATCGAAGTGCGAAAGCTCGGATCGGCTCCCCAGCCCAGAACGATCGGCATCATGCCAGAGACCATCGCGACCGTCGACATGACGATCGGCCGGACCCTATTGCGGCACGCGAGTTCCGGGAACCGGGACACGTTTGAGAGTTTGTCAAAAAGCTCAGCTAAGTATTCGATGCCAGTGAGCAAGCCATCGAGTATCGGCTACTCAATCTTGGGTAATCTCCTCACCGCCCGAGAGCTAGCTGGTAGGCGCGAGCTTCTACGCGTCTACTTGGCTATTGGACTTGCCTGAAAGTCTATGGGATCACGCCTGACCAGTGGTTCGTTGTCCCACTCTCGAAGCCGTTCCACCACAGCGGAGTTCTCAAGTCCCACAACTTGTCCTCGTTAAGAATGACTGTCCTCACAATCCCCCCCAACAGTTTATAGGCCTGCGCGGGGGGATGAGGCTCGTTCGGAAACACGAACCCAATCGCACTACGGCACTCCGCTAAGCTGGTACTGAACGCCGTGGGTCCGACACTGATCTTGATGTCCTCCGTTCCTGTGCACGGCACAATATCGAGTTGAATCAGATGATCGTCGGTTCCGCCAACAAGACGGTCTACTCCAGTTCTGGACATCTTCACCATGTTGACGTCATCGGCGGTCAGGTCAAACGTAACTCCTCGCCCAGCCCCGTCTTGCGCGGCATTTGAAGCGATTGTAGAGCGCCTCGCGCTCGGGCGGTGGCGTCAGCCCGCGAGCTGGTTCGGCAGGAGCACGGCCTGATCCCGGATGGCGGCGACGGCGGCCTCTTTGAGGTAGCGCTTGGGGTCGATGTCGCACAGCTTGGCGGACTCGACGAGGCTGTAGAAGAGCGCGGCGACCTCGGTGCCGCGCTGCGAGCGCGAGCCGAAGTGATTCTTGCGGCCGAGGACGGCGCCGCGCAGAGCCCGTTCGGTGGCGTTGTTGTCGATCGGGATCTTCGGATCGTCGAGGAATCGCACGAGCCCGTCCCAGAGACTGAGCAGGTAGCTGAGCGCTTCGCCGAGCGAGCTCTTCGGAAGCGCGCTTCCAAGAAGTGCTGTGGCGCGCTCGCGGATGCCGGCCACGATCTCCCGCGAGCGCTCGTTGCGGAGCTGAGCTCGAAGCTGCGGCGACTTCGCCCCTTCGCGCTCGACCTCGTAGAGCTCGCCGATGCGATCGAGCATCTCGCGGCTGGGCTCCGGGAAATGCACTTCCGCCTCGACAAACTTCCGCCGTGCATGGGCCCAGCAATGCGCGAGCGTGAAGCTCGCGCCACTCTTCGCGAGCGCCTGATAGGCGCTATAGCCGTCCGCCAGGGCGACGCCGGAAAAATCTCCGAGCAGCTCGCGCGCCGCAGCCTGCGAGCGGCTGTCGAGAATCTTGTAGAACACGGCATCCTCGCCGGTGACGCTCCACGCCCACCAGCGTTTCGAGCCCTTGCCCTGCATCAGGCGCCACCAGGTCTCGTCGGCTCCGACGACCGGCTCGGCGAGGATCCTCTGCTGGAGCGCTTCGTAGGCCGGCGCGAGCTTTCGCGCCAGAGCCTCAATCTGATTCCACAACGTCTGCGAGTCGATCTTGAGTCCTTCGCGGCCCATCTTGCGGGCCTGGCGCTCCAGCGGCAGGTGGTCGAGATACTTGTCGATCGCCACTTCGACTGCGAAGTCCAGCGAGTAGCGGCCCGCGCGGCCATCGTCGAAAAGGCTGACTCTCGAAGGCGAAGGCGCCGTGGCGACATGTCCGTTGCAGGCGCAGCGGTACTTCTGCCGCCGGTGATTCACCAGGACGAAGCGGCGCTCGACGACGGTCACCTCTTCGGAGTCTTCGGACTGGCCAGCCATCTCCTGGAGCTCGCCTTGGCACGACGGGCAGGTGCGCTCGCCCTCCGGCAGCACGTGCACTTGCTCGACGACCGGCAGCTCGACCTGCACGCGCGGACCGTGCCCACGCTGCGGCGTCTCGTCCGATGCCGGATCCGCCACCCTCTTACCGCGCGACCGCTTCTCGGATTTTTCGGCAAACAGCGCCCGCTCGCGCTGGGCGAGAAGCTCTTTCAGGTAGGCGATCTCGAGCTGCGAGCCGGAGAGCTCCTGGCCCTTGAGCCGCGCGATCTCGAGCGCCTGAGCCCGCACCTTCTCGTGCAGCTTCTCGTTTTCGCGGTCGAGCAATTGCGCCACTTGACGCAGCTGCTCGCGGTCCTCGATCTTGTCGATGCCAACCATGCGCGGTGCACGAAACGATTGCACAACACGCGCCAACACGCATCAGCGATCGGCTGCGCGCAACACGAAAGGCGAAGGCGAAAGCGCCACCTTCCCGACCAGCGTCGAGCCTTCGAGAAACAGAGCCAGCTCCGAGGTCGTCAGGCGCAGCGACGAGCGCGCATCGTCGCGCCAGAGTGCCGCGAAGCGACCTCGCTCGAGTCGCTTGGCGTAGATGCACAGCCCGGTGCCATCCCACAGCAGCACTTTCGCCCGCTGCCGCGTCCGATTCACGAACAGATAGAGGTCGCCCGACAGCGGATCGCGCTGCAGCTCACGGGTCACCAACGAAGTCAGGCCATCGAAGCCCTTGCGCAGATCGGCTGGAGCCCCAAAGGCGAACACCGAAACCTGCCGCGTCGAGCCGATCACGAAAGTGCGCGCACCAAGCGCACGGCGCTTTCCAAGTCCACGCCCTCCACTCGGATCGCGCCGACCGTCACCGTCAGCGTCGAAGGTGACGAATCCGACACCACCGCCGGCGCTTCCGGTGTCAACTTGACGCGGCGCAAGCGCCGCTTCGGCGCGGTACGAAGCCACAACGCCAGCGTCCGCGTGCGAACGCCCAACTCTGCGGCGATCCGCGCCACCGGCACTCCCAGCGCGCGTCGCTCCCGCGCCACCGCCACGACCTCTTCCCGAAACTCCGCCGGAAACCGCGTCGCCGTCGGATGCTCGCGATTCTCGAACCGCCGCGCCCGCGCGCGCAAATCACCTCTCGCCTTGCTCATCGTCTGCCTCCCTTTCTGGAGGCAGAGACTCAAGCTTTTTCAGGCCAGCGGCAAGACGGGGTTGGGCGAGGAGTTACGCTTTGGACCCTGAGGAGGATCGCGGACCGAAAGCATCGCATGGAACTTCAGTAGTCGACGTGCACTAGTTGACAATCAGGTCAAGAATCTGTCTTCCTGCCGACTTCCCCGCTCCGCGGTCTGCCGCATGGCTCCTGACTGTGAAGAGATCCACATGGGCGGCTCAAACCCAATCGCTTCCAGTTGCGTATGAAGGAATGTAGCAAGAGGGCGGTTTCGGCCGCTCTTCCCGCCGGGGAGCCACCGGGAGCGTCCGCTTCCGGATCCGGGATCCCCGCCGGCGGAACGAAGCCGTTCCGTTCGTCGCCGTCCTCCCACTCCGCGCTCGCATCGAGCCGCGCGATCCCCCCGAGCCGGGGGGGCCCCAAAGGCCCCCCCGACGCCCGTCTGTCTGGCTGCCTGGAGGGATGGACGGCGACCGCTACTCGTAGCGCAGGGCGGCGGAGGGGTCGAGGGTGAGGGCGCGGCGCGATGGCAGCCAGCAGGAGAGGAGCGTCACCCCGAGAGTGAAGGCGCCGATGAGCGCCGCGTCGGCAAGGGCCAGCTTGAACGGCACCGCGCGCAGGAAGTAGATCTCGGCGATCTCCGGTCCGAAGCTCACCAGCTCGTAGCGGTCGGCCACCCAGGCGATCGTCCCGGCGAGCGCCAGTCCCGCCAGCGTGCCGACCAACCCGAGGGCCCCGCCGTAGAGCAGGAAGACCCAGCGCATGCTCTCCGGGGCGAGACCGAGGGCGGCCAGGACCCCGAGGTCGCGGCGCCGCTCGCGCACCAGCACCACCAGGCTCGACGCCACGTTGAAGGTCGACACCAGGACGATCAGGCCGAGGAGCAGAAAGAGCGCCGCCTTCTGCAGCGCGAGCGCCGCGAAGAGCTCACGGTTCAACTCCTTCCAGTCGGTCACCAGCGTGCCGTCGGGCGCCTGCGCCCGGATCGCCTCGGCGACCGCGGGCCCACGCTCGAGGTCGGCGATCACCACCTCCAGGCTCTCCATTCCGTCCGGCGAGAGTGCCGCGACCGTTTCGCGCGCGGTCACCGCCCACTCGCGGTCGAACTCGGCGAAGCCGGTCGAGAAGGTCCCGGCGAAGCGCAACGTCCGGTAGACGAACTTCGGCGCGCCGCCGCCGACCGCGACCACCACCAGCCGCAGGCGATCGCCGGGCGCGACCCCGAGATCGTGCGCGAGATCGACCCCGAGAACGACGCCCGGGATACCGTCGGCGTCGGCCGCCAGCTGGGCGGGCGTCGCGCTCAGCAGGCCGGCGTCCGGAGAGGCCCCGCGCAGCGTCACCTCCGCCTCGCTCCGGCCGGTCGCCATCACCCCCTGCACGTAGGCGACACGATCGACCCGGGTGACTTCGGGCAGCCGGCCGATCGCTTCCGCCAGGCGAGCGCCGCGCGTGCTGCGCTCGAGCTCGAGCGGCGGATAGACCATGACGGCGGCGTTGGCGCCGACCAGCTTCTTCTGCAGGTCGCCCTGGTAGCCGGTCATCAGGGCCATCGCGACGCCCATGGCGGTGACGCCGAGGGTCGAAGCGGCGAGCGCTGCCAGCGCCGTCGAAGAGAGCAGACGGCTCCCCCGCCCGCGCAGGAAGCGCAACGCCAGCGCGTAGAGGAGCGGGCCCGCTAACGGTGTCGAAGCTGGTGGCGGCGACGAATCCGGTGCCGGAGCCGGAGCGTGATGCGGTGGGCCGGTCACGCCCGGGCGGTGCGAGCGGTGTGCTCTCGAGTCGCCACGAGATCGAGGAAGCGGTCGAAGAGCGGGCTGGCGTCGTGCGGGCCGGGCGCCGCTTCGGGGTGGTACTGCACCGAGAGGATCGGGCGACCGGGCACAGCGAACGCCTCGAGCGTGCCGTCGTTCAGGTTGATCTCGGTGGCGACGCAGCCGTCGGGAAGCGACTCCGGATCGACCGCGAAGCCGTGGTTCTGGCTGGTGATCGTCACCGCGCGGGTGGCGAGGTCGACGACCGGCTGGTTGCCGCCGTGGTGGCCGAACTTGAGCTTGAACGTCCGCCCGCCCATCGCCAGGCCGAGGAGCTGATGGCCGAGGCAGATGCCGAAGGTCGGCAGGCCGGCGTCGACGATCCCGCGTACCGCCGCAATCACGTCGAGGAGCGGCTCGGGGTCTCCCGGTCCGTTCGACAGCACGACGCCGTCGACACCCAGGGCCAACACGGTCGCCGCCGGAGTCCGGGCCGGCAGCACGGTGAGACGCGCGCCGCGCGCGGTGAGCGAGCGCAGGATGTTGCGCTTGATCCCGAAGTCGAGGACCGCCAGGTGGCAGACCTCTTCGATGCCGGAGTCGACGCCCAGGGCATGGGGGGCGGCGCAGGTGACCTCGTCGACCAGGGCGCGCCCGGTCATCACCGGGAACTCCCGCACCTCGGCGAGGAGCGCGGCGACATCGCTGCGCTCCGAGGTGATCACGCCGCGCAAGGCGCCGCGGTCGCGGAGTTTGCGCACCAGCGCCCGGGTGTCGATGCCGTCGAGCGCCGGGACGCCGCTCGTCTGGAGCTCGGCGACGAGGCCGCTCTCGCTGTCGAAGCTCGAGGGCTCGGCGGTGAACTGGCGGGCGATGAATCCTTCGACCCAGATGCGGCCCGACTCCGCGCTGGCGCGGTTCATGCCGTAGTTGCCGATGTGCGGCTGCGTCATGACCACGATCTGGCCGCGGTAGGAGGGGTCGGTGAGGACCTCCTGGTAGCCGCTCATGGCGGTGTTGAAGACCACCTCCCCGAAGCGCGTGCCGCGGGCCACCGAGCGGCCTTCGTAGACCGAACCGTCTTCGAGCACGAGCAGGGCGGGGCGGACAGCTGTCATGAGCGGGTCAGATCCTCCTCGAAGGCTTCCACTCTTATACTATCGCTCTCATGGCAGAGGAGCGGACGCCCATGCGAAGACCACTCACCCGGTGCACTCCCGTGCTCGCCCGCATCGTCCGGGTCGCGCTTCTCGGTGTGCTCTCGGCCGGGAGCCTCGCGGCCTACACGGTTCACCTCAAGGACGGCACCTCGATCGTCACCAAGAAGAAGTACACCGCCCAGGGCGACAAGGCGATTCTCACGCTGCCGAGCGGCACCGAGACGACCATGCCGCTGGCGGAGATCGACTTCTTCAAGACGGAGGCCGCCAACCGCACGGATCTGGGCAACGCCATCGTCATCGAGGATGGCAAGGCGACGGACCTGACCCACAGCGCGCCGCCGCCGCGCGCCAAACAGACGCTCAAGGACCTCCTGGAGCAACGCGCAGCCGCTCAGGGCTCGACGACCGCCGGCGCTGTCGCGATCGATCCGAGCCGGCCACGGGGCGCCAGCCAGCGCTCGGAGACCAACCACGCCGGCCAGGCGCCGTTGCGCGACGTCGCGCTGTCGACCGAGATCCGCACCTTCATCTTCGGACGCGGCATCACCAGCCTCGAAGTGCAGCAGGGGGCGGCCAGCCGCCGGCCGCGCCTGGTCTTCCAGACCTCGACCGAGACTCAGGTCTTTCGCGCGCTCCAGGCGAGCTCCGGCGCGCTGATCGAAGTGCGCGAGAAGCGCCCGGGCATGGTCGAGGCGTTCGAGGTGATCTGCGACGGCCCCGCCGGCGGCCGCGGCGGGCACTTCACGCTGACGCTCGCCCAGGCCGAAGACATCGTCTCCGGCCGCGTCGACTTGCCGACCTTCTTCGTCCAGAACGTCGAGTTCTGATCTCGGTTAGAAGACGTTTCCGCTGTCGGTCGGTTCGGGCCCGTCCGGATCGTCCGGCTCGTCCGGATCGCGCACTGGGGTGACGAAACTCCCGACGCTGGCGCCGACCCGGCGCTCGAATCGCCGCCGGTAGCTCTCGACCTCGCCGACCTCCTCGTCGAGGAAGATCCGTTCGACCCGGAAGAGCGGCACGAACATCGTCGCCAGACCCAGCCCGGAAGACTCGCGGCGGGCGAGCCCGGTCACCCAGACTTCGAAACTGTCGAGGCTGATGCCACGGAAGGTCACCCCGACGGTCTCCAGACGCTCGAGCGTCCCCCAGAATTTCTCGGTCGGATTCACCAGGTGAACGAGCACCAGCGCCCCGCGCCGGATGGTCACGCGTGCGCCCCCTGCGAGAGCTCGACGAGAACGCCGCCGGCGCTCTTCGGATGGACGAACTGCACCCAGCACCCGCCGGCTCCGGGAGTCGGTTCCGGGCGGAGGAGCTCGACCCCCGCGTCGCGCAGCATCAGGTCGTCGTGATGCAGGTCGTCCGAAGCGAAGCAGAGGTGGTGGATGCCGGGGCCGCGCTTCTCGAGGAAGCGGGCGATCGGCGAGTCGGGCGAGATGGCTTCGAGAAGCTCGATCTTCGACTCGCCGCAAGCGATCATGGCGACGCGCACGCCCTCCTGCGGCACCTCCTCGATCGCCTCCACGATGAGACCCATCGCTTCGTAGAACGCGCGCGCCGCGGCGATCGAGACCACCGCGATACCGATGTGATCGATGCGCTGGATCATTCGACCTCCCGCTTTCCGGAACGTTCGGCCTCGGCCTTGAGGACCCCTGAAAAGAGCTCCGCCGACAGGGCGTAGGGATCGATGCGCTCGGCGTGCCCGCGCGCGATCGCCTGCTCGAAACCGGCGTGCTGGTGGGCGGCGGCGAGCACGCGCTCCTTGAGTATCGTCGCGACCCGGAGCTTCAACTGGGCGCGCCGGCGCGTGGCGAGCTCCCCGGAGGCTTCGAGATGGGCGCGATGCTTCTCGACAGCGGCCAGCAGCTCGACGATCCCCTCTCCCCGGCTCGCCACGGTGCGCACGATCGGCGGCATCCAGTAGACCGGCGGCGCCGCTTCCTCGGCGCGCGCGTCGCCCACCTGCGGCCCGTGGTGTCCGGTGGGGTCGTCGGGGGGGGCGGCGTGGAAGCTCCGGTGAACGGCCGGTGCGTGATGGCCGTGATGACCGAGGGAGAGCATCATCTCGAGATCGTGCGCGACGCGATCGGCGCCTTCGCGGTCGGCCTTGTTGAGCACGAAGACGTCGGCGATCTCGAGAATCCCGGCCTTGATCGCCTGAATGTCGTCGCCCAGGCCGGGCACGGCGACGACCAGCACGGTGTCGACGCTCGACACCACGTCGACTTCGTCCTGGCCGACGCCCACCGTCTCGACCATCACCCAGTCGAAGCCGGCGGCGTCGAGCACGTCGGCCGCATCGCGCGTCGCGCGCGCCAGTCCCCCCATGGCGCCGCGCGTCGCCATCGAGCGGATGAAGACCTGCGGGTCGGTCGCCAGGCCCTGCATGCGGATGCGGTCGCCGAGCAGGGCGCCGCCGGTGAACGGCGAGGTCGGATCGACGCAGAGAATCCCGACGGTCTCGTCGCGCCGGCGGCATTCCTGCGCCAGGCGGTCGACGAGCGTGCTCTTGCCGGCGCCGGGTGGGCCGGTGATGCCGATGACCCGCGCTCTCCCGGTCGACGGATAGATCTGCCGCATCAGCTCGGCCTGTTCCCTGCCGCCGCGCTCGACGATCGAGATCGCCCGGGCGACGGCGCGCGTCTCCCGTCGGCGCAGTCGGAAGAGGAGGTCCGCGAGCTCTTCGGCCGTGAGATCCCGGGACTGCTGTCGGCTCATGCCTGAAGGAGCTCGCGAGCGATGACCAGACGCTGCACTTCGCTGGTGCCTTCGCCGATGGTGCAGATCTTGGCGTCGCGATAGTACTTTTCGGCGCGGTAGTCCTTGATGAAGCCGTAGCCGCCGTGGATCTGCACCCCGCGCTCACCGCAGAAGACCGCCGCTTCGCCGGTCATCAGCTTGGCTTCGGAGGCCTTGAGCGTCACTTTGCCGGTGCGGTCCATCTCGGAGGCGGCGGCGAAGGTGAGAGCCTCCGCCGCGGCGATCCGCGTCGCCATCTCGGCGAGCGCGAAACGGATGGCCTGGAACTCGGCGATCGGATGCCCGAACTGTTCGCGCTGTTTCGAGTACTCGAGAGCGGTCTCGTAGGCGCCGATCGCCGTGCCCAGGCCGAGCGCCGCGATCGAAATGCGCCCGCCGTCGAGCACCGAGAGCGCCTGGCGGAAGCCCTCGCCCGGCGCACCGAGGAGGTTCTCGTCGGGGACGAAGCAGTCCTCCAGCACGAGCTCGCTGGTGTCGGAGGCGCGGATGCCCAACTTGTTCTCTTTCTTGCCGGAACGAAAGCCCGCCATGCCCTTCTCGAGCACGAAGGCCGAGACGTTGCGGCCCTTGCGGCCTGCCGGATCCGACACCGCCAGGACGACCGCAATCTCCCCAACCGAGCCGTGGGTGCAGAAGGCTTTGGAGCCGTTCAACACCCAGCCGCCTTCGACCTTGCGCGCCGCAGTCCGCAGGCCCGCGGCGTCGGAACCCGAGCCGGCCTCGGTCAGGGCCCAGGCCGCCATCTTCTTGCCGGAAGCTAGCGGCGTCACCCAGCGCTGGCGCTGCTCGGGATTGCCGAACTTGTAGATGTGATTGGTGCCGAGCGAGTTGTGGGCCGCAATGCTGATGCCGACCGAGGGATCCACCTTGGAAAGCTCGGTCACCACGAGGACATACTCGAGATAGCCGAGCCCGGCACCGCCATACTCCTCCGGGAAGATGATGCCGAGGAAGCCGAGCTCGGCCGCCTTGCGCATCAGTTCCATCGGGAAACGCTGCGCCTCATCGATTTCGTCGACCACCGGATCGATTTCCACGCGCGCAAACTTCCGCGCCATGTCACGAATGGCGCGCTGTTCTTCGGTCAGAGAAAAGTCCATTTCGGCTCCTGTGCAGCTCGGCGATGCTACCGCGGCGCCCCGGGAGCGGCAATCGGAGGGCTCGACACACTCCGCGCTCCCGGAACGGACGAAACGTCTGCGTAGACGGCCCTGTGCAGCGTCGCGCCGCCGTAGTAGTGCGCCAGGATGGCGCGGGAATCGTGGCCGCGGCGCGCCATGCCGTAGGCCCCGACCTGGCACATGCCGACGCCGTGCCCCCAGCCGCGGCCGGAGAACTGCCAGCCCGCTTCGCCGTTGGCCGGCGCGAGCCGCCGCGCGGTGAACAGGGTGTCGGGCACGTCGAGGGTCCAGCGCACCGCCAGTCCTTCGACGTCGATCGTCTCCGATCCTCCGCCGAGGAGACGGATCTTCCCGACCCGTCCGGAGACACCGCGCAGGAGGACTTCGAAGCTGCGGAAGTCGAAGCCCGGCAGACGTCCCGCCACCGATGCGCGCAGTTCCCCGTCGCTGCGAAAGCGCGTCCAGCGCGACAGGTTGTGCGTGCGGTCGAAGCTCGTGCCGCGCGGATCGACCTCTTGCGCCACGGCGACGAGTCCCCCCTCGACGAGGTAGAGGTGGATCCCATCGCCGGCTTCGAGCAGGAGATCGCCGACCCGCGTTTCTCCCGCCTCGATACGGAAAGTGGCGAGGTCGCCCGGTAGCGCGAGATGGAGCTCGGCACCGTCGTTGCGCGCCACCAGCTCCTGCCTGGCGGCACCGGCGGCACCGGCAGCGCCGACGACTTCGGCGATCCGCGAAAAGCTCGCTTCGCGCTGCTCGAGCAGGCGCAGGAAGAGCGCCAGCTGCACCACCAGGTCTTCCGCTTCGCGCGCCGTCACCCGCTCTGGAGCGGCGCCGGGCGATGCCGCCACGTCCGCGGCTGGCGGCGCGAGCATGGCGCTCTGGACCAGAAAAGCGGCGAGCCGGCGGTCCTCCGCGTTCCAGTCTGGCGGCGGGTTCGCCACCAGATAGGGGAGCTCCTCGGGGCGCACGAAGAGCCGCGCGTCAGCGGCGAGATCGAACAGCGAGCCGAGAAACCGCTGCACTTCGCGGCGCTCGAGCGACGCCAGGTGATCTTCGGGCGTCGCGAGGCCCGCGGCGTCAGCCAGCCTGACCAGCGTGCGCTCGAGCCCTGGCGCGCTGTCGAGCTCGCCAGCGGGCCCCCGCAGGGCGCGTTCGAGGAGCACCCGCGATATTCGAACGGGTCCACGCAACGCCGCGCGGAGCGTCACCGCGCCCGCTTCGATGCACGGCACTCCGCGCAGATAAGCGGCCCGCTTGAGCGGAAAGATCACCTCGACGTTCTCGGTATGCCCACCACAGGTCGCGCTGTAGAGCGCGTCGATCGGCTGTCCGTCGTGGAGCAGGATCTCGCCCGCGGTGAGCGCGACGGCGCGATCGGACAGGGGATGCTCGTCGTCCATGCCGCCGTAGACCTGGCAGCGCGGCGTGCCACAGAGATCGTACCCCTCGTCGGCGAACTCACCGAGGTTGCGCAAGGTGTAACTGCGGGCGGCGATCGCCTGCGCCTTGAGCGCCTCGAGCTCCGGGTAGGCGCCCGGACCGAGCTCGCGCGGCACGACGCCGCGCAGGTACTGCTCGATCGGCAGCTCGTTCACCAGATTCAGCCGGCCGCGGTCGTTCAGGTAGACCACCAGGCGGCCGCGATAGCGCCGGCCCTCCCAACGCACGCCGGAGTCCGCGGACGCTTCCAGCACGAAGGTCCGGCCGGCGACGCGGTAGCTTCTGCCGCGGTGCGAAAGCTCGAGCGCCGCATCCGCGAGAGCTCCGCCCTCGGAGACGATCCATGAGCTGTCGACGCCGAAACGCACCAGCCTGCGTCCCGCCTCCGCCGCCGCCGCCCGCTCCGCATACCTTCCCAGGCGCACGCGATAGATTCCGGCCTGCGCATCGAAGCGGGCGTCGGCCGGCTCGCCGGAGAGCTTCCCGAGGCGCCGGGCGAGCTCCTTCGCCTGCTCCTCGTCCTTGAGCGCCGCGATCTGCACCCGGAAATAGGCGCCGCCGGTGCTCGTCGCCGCCGGACGAATCCGCAGCGGCGAGGCGACGTCGAGCCGCGTGCCGCCGACGTCGACCGACAGCTCGCCTTCGCAGCAAGGCAGAGTCACGCTTTCGAGATCGCTCGCGAGACCGATTCGCACCAGCCCCGGAAACGCCCCGGGCAGAGGCGCCGGCGGCCTCGCAGAGGCGCGGTCGGGAACCGGCGCGGCGGCTTGCGGAGGCGGCGGCAGGGTCGGCAGGGTCGACAGAACGGGGGGCTCGGGCAACGGCGGCTGCGGCACCGCCGCGGCCTCCTCTGGCGGCAGCGGCGGCAGGCTTGCTCTCCTGCCTGCCCGCGCGCACGAGCCTCCCAGGCTGCCGACGACGAGCACCACCATCAGGGCGATCCTGACGGCGCCGGATCGCGCGCAGCCGCCTCACGCGCCGGGTCGCGGTGCGGCGGGTCGCAGGCGCAGCTCGGCGCGCACGAGCGCGACGATCGCCGCGGTCATCGCGAGAGTCAGAGCGGCGCTGACGGCGAACTCGACGGCTCCGAGGAGGATCGAAAGCACGGACTGCAGCATCGCCGCCCGCGCCAGCGCCAGTTTGACGATGAGTCCCAGGCCGCCGAAGAAGGTCGCCACGGCGAGCGACCCCACCACGAGCAGGAGATAGAGGAGCAGAAGCCCGCCGAGGCGGCTGCCGGTGATCGAGAACGCCCGGCGGGTGGAGCCGAGAATCGTCGCGCCCTCTTCGACCGCGCAGATCTGGGCGACGATCATGGCGAGTACGAGCACCAGCGCGACGAATCCGATCGGCAGCGCCAGACCGCAGCCCATCGCGCAGGCCGCCGCCGAGATCCGGTCGTCGGAGAGCGCCGCCATGAGCAGGAAGGGCAGGCTGAGCGCCAGGAGCAGGAGGGTCAGAAAGAGCAGGAAGAGGTTGTTGACCCAGAAGATCCGCAGACCGTAGCGGCTCGCCCAGCCGACGAAACCCGACCAGGAGAAGGTCCGGAAGACCGCCGCCGGAACTTGCCGGTTCGCCGGCGCCTGCGCCTCCCCCGCCAGCAGCACCGCGAGGGTCCCCGCCTGGAACCAGCAATAGAGAATGAAGACCAGGGTACCGACGACCAGCAGGAGCAGCAGGCCGAGTCCGAGCATCGGCGCGAGTTGGCCGAGGTCGAGTTGCACCGTTTCGAGGGCCCGGACCAGGGCCTGCGGGTCGCTGGCGGTGAAGACCGAGAGCGGAATGCCGAGGCGAACGACGAAGAGTGCGAGCGGCACGACGATCGAGGCCGCCAGGAGGAGGCCGGACGCGACCTGGATCCCGACGAGCTCCCGGTTGGCGCGCACGTTCGAGAAACCGCGGCCGAGCGCGTCCAGAGCCGAAAGACGGATCGGCGTCACGGCCGGAGGCCTTCGGGCCGGCCCTGCTTGGTACCGCGCGCCTTGCGGAAGTCGGACGTCACGTCGAGCGAAACCACATCCGCCATCTCGAACAGACGCGAGAACAGGGCCGGCGTCAGGCGCCCTTCGAGCAGATCCATACTGGTCAAGTTCGAGTTCGGCGCGAGCTCCAAGCGAAAATTGCTGGTAAAGATCGTGGGCAGGCGATGCGTATACCGATGGTTGAGCACCAGGTACAGGATGTCCTTGACGAAAGGCGTGGGGTTCTGCGCTCCCAGTTCGTCGATGACCAGGAGCTCGGCGTTCATGACGGGATCGAGGACGTCGTGCTTGGACTCGGGCGACGACGGGTCGAAGGTCGATTGGATCTGGCTGATGAGCGACGAGAAGTCTACGAAGCGGCCGTGCACGCTGTACTTGCGAATCAGCGCTCCGAGGATCGCCGCAGCCAGATGGGTCTTTCCCGAACCAGGTGGGCCGACGAGAAGCAGGCCTGTCTGTCGGAATGTGCCCTCGGCGTTGACGAACTCGTGGACGTACCTCGTGCACCGCTCCTTGGCTTCCTGGAGCGGCTGAACGGTTGCGGCTGATTGGCCGGTCAGCTTGAAGCTGCCGAGCGTGCAGTCCTTGTACCGCGGCGGGATGCCGGAAGTCTCGAGAAGCCGCGGAATCAGCATCTCCCTGCGGCAGGGGCAAGGACGGGCGGTGCCGGCGCCGCCGTCTTCGGCGACCAGCCATCCCCGTCCTTCGCACTGCGGACAGTCGGGTTTTGCGATCGGCTCCGTCACGCTGCAGATCGTAGCAGCGTGACGGCACTCCTGCTCCCGGCCGGCTGCGGGGCGCTGCCCGAACCTACCGCCGCACCAGGGCGCGGGGGGCGGCAGGAACGAGCGCCCGGGCGCGATCGATGTCGGGCGGCCGCGACCGGGCCTGGCGGTGGATCTCGGCCGCGAGACGCACCGTCTCGGCCTCGAGGCTCGCCAGCTGGTCGCGAAGATTGAGAATCACCTCGACCCCCGCCAGGTTCACCCCGAGGTCGCGGGTCAGAGTCAGGATCGCTTCCAGGCGCTCGATCGCCCGCTGATCGTAGAGGCGGGTGTTGCCGGCGCTTCTCGCCGGCTCGATGAGCCCCTCACGCTCGTAGAGGCGCAAGGTCTGCGGATGGATGCCGTACTGCTCGGCGACCACCGAGATCATGACGTAACGCGGCGATCCGTTCGTCTTCTTGCGCGGCATCGCGAGGACTCCTCGGGCCGGGAGGGGCGAGCCCCCCGGCCCGGTACCGGTTCAGTTGGACTTCGACTCCGCGTCGACGACTTCGGCGTCGATGACATCTTCGCTGGCGCCGGCCGACGCTCCCGCGCCACTGCTGGCTCCGGCGGCTCCGGCGGCTTCCGGACGACGAGTCCCCGGCACTCTTGTACATCGCCTCGGCCAGCTTGTGCGACGCCTGGGTGAGACGCTGCTCCGCGGCCTCGATCACCGCCCCGTCCTCGCTCTCCATCGCCTTCTTCGCATCGGCGAGGGCGGCTTCGAGCTCGCCCAGTTCGCCGGCAGCGAGTTTGTCCTTGTGGTCGCCGAGATTCTTCTCGGTCGAGTAGATCAGGCCGTCGATCCGGTTACGCGCTTCGACTGCCTTGCGGCGCTGCTTGTCCTCACCGGCGTGCGCTTCGGCGTCGTAGACCATCTTCTTGATCTCGTCCTCCGCCAGGCCGGACGAGGCCGTGATGGTGATCTTCTGCTCCTTGCCGGTGCCGCGATCCTTGGCCGAGACGTTGACGATGCCGTTGGCGTCGATGTCGAAGGTGACCTCGACCTGCGGAACGCCGCGCGGCGCCGGCGGGATGCCGACCAGGTTGAAACGCCCCAGCGTCCGGTTGCCCGCCGCCATCTCGCGCTCGCCCTGCAGCACGTGGACCTCGACCTGGGTCTGACTGTCCGACGCCGTCGAGAAGACCTCGCTCTTCCTCGTCGGAATCGTCGTATTGCGCTCGATCAGACGGGTGAACACACCGCCCAGGGTCTCGATGCCGAGCGACAGCGGCGTCACGTCGAGGAGCAGCATGTCCTTGACGTCGCCCTTGAGCACTCCGCCCTGGACCGCCGCACCGACCGCCACGACTTCGTCGGGATTCACGCCCTTCGAGGGCTCCCGTCCGAAGACCTCCTTGACCAGGGCCTGGATCGCCGGCATGCGGGTCTGACCGCCGACCAGCACGACTTCGTGAATGTCACCCACGTCGAGCCCGGAGTCCTTCAGGGCCTGGCGGCAGGGACCGGCCGAACGGCGGATGATCGATTCCACCAACTGCTCCAGCTTGGCGCGCGTCAGCTTGAGATTGAGGTGCTTCGGGCCATTCTGATCGGCGGTGATGAACGGCAGGTTGACCTCGGTCTCCATCGCCGACGAGAGCTCGATCTTCGCCTTCTCCGCCGCTTCGCGCAGGCGCTGCATCGCCATCGGATCCTTGCCGAGGTCGATCCCCTCCTGCTTCTTGAACTCCTCGAGCAGCCACTCGATGACGCGCTGGTCGATGTTGTCGCCGCCCAGGTGAGTGTCGCCGTTGGTGGCCTTGACCTCGACGACGCCGTCGCCGACCTCGAGGATCGAGATGTCGAAGGTGCCGCCGCCGAAGTCGTAGACCGCGATCGTCTGGTCCTTCTTCTTGTCGAGGCCGTAGGCGAGCGCCGCCGCCGTCGGCTCGTTGACCAGACGCTTGACGTCGAGGCCGGCGATCTTGCCGGCGTCCTTCGTGGCCTGGCGCTGGGCGTCGTTGAAGTAGGCCGGGACGGTGATGACCGCCTCGGTGACCTTCTCGCCGAGGTAGTCCTCGGCCGCCTGCTTCAGCTTGCCGAGGATCATCGCCGAGATCTCCGGCGGCGAGAACAGCTTGCCGTCGATCGCCACCCGGCAGTCGCCGTTCTCGGCGCTCTCCACCTTGTACGGGACCATCTTCAGCTCTTCGCCGACCTCGTTGAAGTGCCGGCCCATGAAGCGCTTGATCGAGAAGACGGTGTTGCGCGGATTGGTCACCGACTGGCGCTTGGCGACCTGACCGACCAGGCGCTCGCCACTCTTGGTGAAGCCGACCACCGACGGCGTGGTCCGGCTGCCCTCCGCGTTGGCGATGACCTTGGCCTCGCCGCCTTCCATGATGGCGACCACGCTGTTCGTGGTCCCCAGGTCGATTCCGATGATTTTGCTCATTTTGGCCTCCCAAGGCTCTTCCTGACGCAGGTAGATTCTAAATCTAAGTCGCAGGGAGTCAACCCTGTATACAGTATTGTTGACAATCTGGCGCTTAGATTTATTCCCGAGCCGGGGAGGAAGGCCGGCTCAGTCGAGCAGGACGAGCGGGATGCCGGCTCCCTGGCTCAGGCCGCGGAAGAACTCGGGGTCGACCGCGAAGTCGCCCAGGACCGTCTCGGTCACCGTCAGCGTGCTCGCGCCAGAGCCGGGGCCCTTGGCCAACAGGGTGTAGGACAGCGCTTCGGTCCGGTAGCCCAGATTGCCCCCGGCAGGGTCCCGC
Organism: Thermoanaerobaculia bacterium; assembly: GCA_963719555.1. Taxonomy (GTDB): domain Bacteria; phylum Acidobacteriota; class Thermoanaerobaculia; order Multivoradales; family JAGPDF01; genus JAGPDF01. Next base: position 261,117 of record CAVRCL010000003.1, read on the forward strand.
AGCGCGTTGCCGGAAAGCAGCTGGCGGTCGACGAGCTCCGCCAACCGCGTCGGGTAGTCCCCCTCGAGGAGAAAATAGGTCCGCGCCGCCCGATCGATCCGCAGCGCCTGTGCGATGCGCACCTGGCGTTCGAAAGTGGAACGCTCGTGGCGCAACCAGGGGAATGGGAAGAGCAGCTTCGCCGGGCGTCCCGCGGCAATGAAAACCAGCGCCGTCAGCGCGGCGACGCATCCACCCGCGAGCCAGCGCGCCGTCCGGGCGCCGCGCGAGGCGCTCGCCGACTCCGCCGGCAGCTCGATCGCCGGCGCGGCGGCGCGCCGCGCCGCCGCGCCGGGAGCCCCCGGAGCCAGCGGCGCCCCCGGAGCCCGCACGGCCGCGCCGCGATCCTCCGCCGCCGATTGCCGGAGGCTCGCCGGCTCCGCGGCCGAGCGCGGCCGCACGAGCCCGGCCTGCAGCAGGCGGAACAGGCTGTAGAGGGTCTTGTACTCGCCGAGGCCGCTCGCCTCGGCGATCTCGGTCGCCGAAGCGCGACCGTCGAGCCTGGCGAGCACCTTCTCGTCGTCGGTGCTGATCCAGAACTCGCCCGGGTCGTCTCCGGGCAGATCGCCGTCGCGGCCGAGAAGCCGCAGGACGGGGCCGGAAGGCAGTCGCTCGTAAGCGACGAAGCCGTGGGGCAGAGTGCCGGAGAGCGTTCCCTCCCCCAGGAGGTCGCCGATCGAGCGCATGAGCACCTCCTCGACGGAGATCGGCTGCACGCCATCTTCGAACGAGACCTCTTCGCCCGAGTAGAACTTGAATTCCCCTTCGGTCCACCGCAGCACCTGCAGCAACAGGCGGTAGGTTTGCTGGCGCAAGGCACCGAGCAGCTGCTGGCGCGACAGAATGCCACGCTCGACGAGGTAGTCCGCGAGTCGCTGGCCGGAGCTCTTGTGCCCTTCCGCGACCCGCACGAAGTCCTCGGGACGGACAAGCCCCTGGCTCGCCAGCACCTCTCCCAGGCCCTCTTCGAAATTCTGGTTGAGCGCGTCGGCGGCGACGATCTCGCCGCGCAAGAAGGAGACGGCGAGAATGTCGTGCTCGCCCTGCACCGTCAGAATGCCGGTCTTCTGCTGCTGCGCGATCATCTGCAGGATGTCGGGCAGGCGGAATACGCGCAGGTCGCCCTCGAGCGCCACGGTTGGACCCTATTCCCCTTCTCCGAGCTCGCTGCGCACGCAGAGCCCGACATAGATCAGGAGACCGAGGCCGAAGAGGCACCAGGGCAGAGCCGCAGGCAGGCCACCGCTCAACGGCAGAACGACGCCGACCGAGAAGATCAGCGGCAGCATGGCCAGCAGAGCGAAGGCCAGAACGCTGAAGGCCACCTTGGCGCCTTCGCCCAGCTCCGCCTGCGAGAGCGCCGGAAAGAGGGCGCGCAGCCAGCGCGAGAAAGGATCCGATCGCCAGGCGAGCCAGACGACTGGGCTGACCGAAACCCTTCTTGCGCCGCAGCAGGAACAGCCCGACGCCGAGCAGCGCAGCGCAGCCGGCGCCCGCGAGCGAGGCCCACCCGGAGACCGCACGCTCGGTCGAAGGGGCGGCGGACGGCGACTCCGCCCAGGCGCGCAGGAGACTGCGCCGGATCTCCTCCCGGCGCGCCGAGCCCGCCGTTGAAGGTCAGGACTCGATCGACATTCGGCGTCCGGACCCATTGATCGACGAGCTCGGCGTCGATCTCCTTGGCCTGCGCGAGCGCCTTGCGCGACTCTTCGAACTGGTAGGTTTCAGAGTAACTCAGGGAAAGATCGTAGAAGGCCCCGGCAGGGGAAGGAACCGACGCGTGCCGCGCGCAGGAAATACTCGTTGGCGAGCGCAAAGTCGGCCTTGCGAAAGTGATAGGCGCCGAGGTTGAGCAGCACCGGGACGTTCTGCGGCTCGGCATCCAGGACAGAGCGGTAGATCGTCCGGGCCTCCTCCCACTGCCCGAGCGTCCGGTGGACATCCGCGACGAGCTCCGAGACCGCAGTATCGCCGCCGATGGCCGCCTTGAGGACCTGCAGATCGGCGAACAGTCCGCCGTAGAGTCGGCCTTCGGAGAGGTTCGCCAGAGCCCGCATCGGCGGGGAGAGCGCGATCGCGACGCGCTGCTGCTCGACGGCGGCGATCCACGGCGCGATACCGGCGAGCAGCCAGACGACGATCGTCGCGGCGCGCTCGCTGCGGCTCTCGTAGCCCCAGAGCAGCGCCGACCAATAGAGCAGGATCCAAACCGGGCCCGAAGGCAGGGCGAGCGGCCAGAGCAGGACCAGCGCGACGCACAGGGTCGCACTCGCCGGGGGCATCTTGCGCTCCAGCGCGTGCCTGAGGTCGGCGATCACCGCGCTGCCCTTCGTCGCCACTTCGACGAGCACGAAAAGCGCCGCGGCGAGCAGCAGAACGGCGAGCATCCAGAAGACGAGATTGGCGAGGAAGGCCGTGCGCTCGGTCGACCTCACGAGTCGCACCAACCCCGATCCGGTCGCCGAGATCGCTTCCAGATAGGCCCCCCGTGCCTGCGCCAGGCTGGCGCGGGCGAAGGCGATCTCGGGCCGCCCCGGATCCAGCGCCTCCGCCGCGGCCAGCGCCCACGTCGCGCGCTCGAACTTGCCTTCGCGAGCGGACTGCAGGCCGAGCGCCGCAGCCCCGAGGGAGTAGTCGACCAATCTGACCAGACCGACCTGACGGGCGCTGCCGGTGAGGGCGCGCAGGGCCTCTTCGGCTTTCCCGGGATTGTCCTGGTAGAAACTGCTCACCCACTGCAGCCAGGACTCCTGCAGCCGATGCAGCGAGTGCTGCGTGGCGGCGGTCAACTCGAAACTGGCGGTCGCCCCGCCCGCGCCCTGTCCGAGGAGCGGCGGGAGGTGGCCCAGAAGCGCCAGCACCAGACCGAGGACCGGCCCAGCCCGGCGCCAGCGGGCGGCGGCGGGAGTCAGCCGCGCTTCTGGACATAGCGCACGCGCAATCGGTAAAGCAGATCCTCGAGCACTGCCTGCTCCTGGGCCGTGAGATTCCCGGCCGTACGTTGCCGCAGCACGTCGAGCAGATCGATGTGGAGTCGCGCCATATCCAGGTTCTCCATCAGCCGACCATCGGGCAACGCCTCGTCTCCGAGATAGAAGGCCACCGGCTCAGTGATCAACCCGACGAGGTCGAGAAAGCCCGGCCCGAGCCCGGCAGGGCTGCCGGGGAGCTCGAGGCGCGGCGCGGCGGCCGCGCTCTCGACGGGCGGCGCGCTCGAGGCTTCGGGCAGCGGGGCCGGCGGGGCGGGCGCCGGGGCGTCTTCAGGGCGGGAGTCATCCGGCGCGGAATACTCCTCCCGCACTCTCCCATCCGGAGTGAACATGCGCCGATCTGTGACTTTGATGTCGCCCACGGGCAGTGATTTCTTTTCGACTATGCTAGCAAGCAGGCTTTCGCATCGGCAACCGGCAACCCCCCGAAAGGCAGCGCGGACGACGGCGCCCAGAGAATGTCCGATCCAACTCCACCCATCGCCACATCCCCCGCACCCTCCGGGGGTGCCATCGCCGCCACCGACCTCGCACGGCTGACCGCTCTGGTCGCGCGGCTGCGCGCCCCGGACGGCTGTCCCTGGGACCGTGAGCAGACCTTACCCGATTTGCGGGCCTACCTGCTCGAGGAGGCGCATGAGGTCGCCGCGGCGCTCGACAGCGGTGACCGCTCCGAGCTCACCGGTGAGCTCGGCGACCTGCTGTTTCAGATCGTCTTCATCGCCCGCCTCGTCGAGGAGGCCGGCGGAGCCCCCTCGGGCGCCGCCCTCGACGCGGTGGAAGCGAAGATGATCGCCCGCCATCCCCATGTCTTCGGCGGCGAAACGCTGGCCGACGCCAAGGCGGTGCGCGAAGCCTGGGAGCGCCGCAAGGTCCGCACCCAGGAGGGCAGCGCAGCGCTCGCTCCTGGACGGCGCCACCTCGGCCACGCTCCCCGCCCTGGTGGCCGCCTACCGGCTGACGCAGAAGGCGGCTGGAGTCGGCTTCGACTGGCGGGAGGTGGGCGAAGTCGTCGCCAAGCTCGACGAGGAGATCGCCGAGCTCAAGGAGTTGCTGGCGCCCGGGACGACGGCGGCAGCCGATGCGGCGGAGTCGACCGCGCTGCGCGCGCGGCGGACGGAAGAGGTCGGCGACCTGCTGTTCACCGTCGCGAACCTCGCCCGCCATCTCGAGATCGACCCGGAAGGGGCGCTCGCTGCCGCGAATCTGAAGTTCCGGCGGCGCTTCGCGGCGGTCGAGGCGGGCTTGGCCCGGAGCGGCCAGAACGTGGCCGAGGCGACGCTCGACGAGATGGAGGCCGAGTGGCAGGCCGCCAAGCGCGGCGAGAAGACGCCGGACTAGCGGCGCGGCTCACCGGTCCCATGAAGATCGCCCTCGTCTGGAACGGCCCGGTTGCGCTCGATCGCATCTCCTTTCGCCACGAGAACTACCAGGCGGGCTGGACGGCGCTCGGACACGACGCCGTCCTGGTGACGGCGCGGGATCTCGTCGGCAGCTTCAGCGGACGAACCCATCTCGTCGCCCGCCGCGAAGAGCTCGAGCAGGTCGAGACCTGGAGAGGCATCGGCGCCGACGTCGCCGCCGGCGTGACCTGGCACCGGATGTCCGGCATGCTCGCGGCGATCCGCGCCGCCGGAACGCAGGTCGTGGCGATCGCCGACTCCGACGGCCAGGTCGGCTTCGCCGCTCATCCGCGGATCTCGTGGCTGCGCATCGGCGCTTACCAGCGGACCCCTGCCGGCCGGCTCCGCGCGCTGCGCTACTTCTGCCGCCGCTTCGCCGCCAGCGCCGCTCGCCGCGACCCGGAGGAGCTCGAATTCGTCGCCAGCACCCGCGCTTCGGACCGCGTGGTGCTCGGCAGTGCGCCGGCGATCACCTGCTTCACGCGATTCCTCCGCCAGCAGCGCGCCGGCGAGCTCGCGGCGAAGCTGCGCGAGGTGCCGTTCGCCGTGCCGGACTCGTTCTGCAGCCGCCCGCTCGCGCCCAGGGCGGACCGCGTCGTCGCCATCGGCAGGTGGAGCGACCCGCAGAAGGACGCCGCGCTCCTGGCGGCGGCGCTGGCGGCGTTCTTCGTCCGGCACCGCGCCACGGAGGTGGTCGTTTTCGGCGCCGACGCGGACAGCGCCTTCGGCGAGCTCGCCCGCCGCGAGCCCCGTCTGCGGCTCGCCGGCATTCAGGAGCCCCACGTCGTCGCCGAGACGCTGGCGGCGAGCCGCGTGGCGCTCTTCGCTTCGCGCTGGGAGACCGGACCGCACGCCGCGACCGAAGCCCTGGTGCTCGGCGCGACCCTGGTCTCGGTGCCGATGCCGAACCTCGAGGGCATGATCGCGGAGGGCCGATTCGGCACCCTCGCCGGCAACCGCCGGCCAGCCGCCCTCGCCGCCGCCCTCGCCGCCGAGCTCACCGCCTGGGACGAAGGGCGCCGCGCGCCCGGGGAGATCGCCGCCCATTGGCGCGCCCAGCTCTCGCCGCTGGCGGTCAGCCGGCAGTTGCTCGCCGCACTCGCAGACTAGCCGGGCGATCTCCGCCGTTCGGAGCCCGTCGCCGGTTCGAGCAGGCGCAGGAGGACGGGAACGACGAGCTCGGCAATCTTGCGCTGGCCCTCCGCTGTCGGATGGATGCCGTCGGCCTGGTTGAGGGCCGGATCCGCGGCGACCCCTGCGAGGAGGAAGGGGATGAACGGCAGGTCGAGCTCGCGCGCCAGGCGCGCATAGAGCGCCTCGAAATCGCGCGTGTAGTCGGGGCCGTAGTTGGGCGGCATCTTCATGCCGGCGAGGACCACGCGTGCCCCCGCGCCGCGGGCCCGGCGCACGATCTGGCGCAGATTGTCCTCGATCGCCGCCACCGGCTGGCCGCGCAAGCCGTCGTTCGCCCCGAGCGCGACGACCATGACCTCGGGCCGCAACGACAGCAGCCAATCGACGCGCGCCAGGCCGCCGGCGCTGGTGTCCCCCGAAACTCCGCCGTTGACGATCTGCACCGCCACGCCGCGCTGCGCGAGCAGCGCGCCGACCAGGGCCGGATAGGCCGCCGCCTCCCCCAACCCGAGCCCCGCCGTCAGGCTGTCGCCGAGAAAGACCACCCGCGGTGCACTGGAGGCCGGCTCGGCCGCCAGCGCCGCGGGCGCAGCCGAGACGCTCGTCGCCGCGGGTGCCGGCGCACTCGGTGCCGCGTCGCCCCGACAACCGCCCAGCAACGAAACCAGGGAGCAGCATGCCAGGCCAAGCACCGGGCGCAGGAACCAACCGGCGCGAAGCAACCCCACATCTCCTTTACCGGTCCTTTTCATTCTTTACCGGTCCCTTTCATTTCTTTACTGGTCCTTTTCTTTTCTGGCAGAAAGATCTTTTCGCTCTTCTACGACGTACCGCCTACGCAATGCGCCTGCATGCCCCCATGCTAACCTGCCCCGCTCCCGCGCGATGACCCCAACGACACCCGCCATCGAGCTTCGCCAGCTGACCAAGCGCCTGCCGTCGGGCGACCGCATGCTGACCATTCTCGACGCCGTCGATCTCACCATCGCAGCGGGCGAATTCGTCGCCGTGCTGGGCCCCTCCGGCAGCGGCAAGTCGACGCTCCTCGGCCTCGCCGCCGGCCTCGACCGCCCGACGAGTGGCGCGGTCCTGATCGACGGCGCGGCGATCCAGGACCTCTCGGAAGACGCTCTGGCGCGCCTGCGGCGCAGGAAGATCGGCTTCGTCTTCCAGTCGTTCCAGCTGCTTTCCAACATGACGGCGCTCGAAAACGTCTTGCTGCCGCTCGAGCTCGCCGGGAGCGAGCGGCCGCTCGAGCGTGCGCGCACGCTCCTCGACCGCGTCGGGCTCGCGGAGCGCGGCCATCACTATCCTGCCCAGCTCTCCGGCGGCGAGCAGCAGCGCGTCGCCCTCGCGCGCGCCTTCGCCCCCCGGCCGCAGATCCTGTTCGCCGACGAGCCGACCGGCAACCTCGACGGCGCCACCGGTGCACGGATCCTGGACGTCCTCGACGAGCTGCGCGCCGATGTCCACGCCACCCTCGTCCTGGTGACCCACGATCCGGAGATCGCCAACCGCGCCGACCGCCGGATCTACCTGCGCGACGGCCGGGTGGAGCGCGTGGAATCGCAGTGAGGGCAGCGGTGAACGATGCGGGTTAGAACCCTCTTCCGCCAGATCGCCCGCGAGGCGCGCGGCGCGCGCGGCCGGGTGATCTTCTTCATCCTCTGCCTCGCGGTCGGCGTCGGGGCGGTGGTCGCGGTGGCCGGCTTTTCCTCCAGCCTCCGCGCGACGCTGGCGCGCGAGGCGCGGCAACTGCTCGCCGCCGACCTGCGCGTGCGCGGACAGCAGCCGGTCCCTGCGGCGGTGGACGAGCTCCTGGCGGCCGAAGCGGCGGCGGGAGTGCGCGCAACCCGGCTGACCGAGATGGTGACCGTCGCCGCGGCTCCGCGGACGAGCGCCGGCGCCGGTCGCAGCCAGCTCGTCGAGCTCAAGGCGGTCGACGGCGAGTTCCCGTTCTACGGCACGCTCTCGCTCTCCCCGGAGCGCCCGCTCAGCGCGCTCCTCGCCGACGGCGGCGTCGTCGTCGCGCCGGAGCTCCTGGCGCGGCTCGCGCTGCGCATCGGCGACCCGATCTCGATCGGCGGAAAGCTCTTCACGCTGCGCGGCACGGTCCTCGCGGAGCCCGACCGGCTGGGCAACGCCTTCACCCTCGGTCCGCGTCTCTTTCTCTCCGGTGAGAGTCTGCGTGCGACCGGCCTCATCGCTCTGGGCAGCCGGGTCACCCATCGGCTGTTGGTGAAACTGCCCGAGGCCACGCCAGCCGAGGCGACCCCGGCAGCCGAAGCGTTCGCCGCCCGCTTGCGCGGCGCGCTCGGCGACCCTGCCTTCTACCGCATCGAGACCGCCGCCGAGGGGCAACCCGAGATGCGGCGGGGGGTCGACCGGACCGAACGCTTCCTCGGTCTCGTCGCCCTCCTCTCTCTGGTCGTGGGCGGCGTCGGCGTGGCCCAGACCGTACGCGCCTGGCTCGCCAGCCGCCTCGACTCGATCGCCGTGTGGAAGGCCCTGGGGGCGAGACCGCGGGAGATTCTGGCGATCTATCTGGGTCAGACCGTCCTGCTGGCGGCCGCCGGGAGCCTCGCCGGCGTCGCGCTCGGTCTGGCCCTCGAGCGACTCGTTCCGACGCTCGCCGGCGACCTCCTGCCGGTTCTGCCGCCGATCGAGCTGCAGCCGCTGGCGGTCCTGCGCGGTCTCGGGCTGGGACTCGGCATCTCGCTGCTCTTCGCCCTGCCGCCGCTCCTCGCCGCGCTCGCGGTACCCGCGGCGCGCGTTCTGCGCCGGGAGATCGAACCGCTGCCGCCTTCGCGCCTGGTTATCGCCGTCACCGCACTCGCCCTGCTCGCCGGGCTGACGCTCGTCGCCGGGGTGCAGGCCCGGTCGCTCGCGCTCGGAGCCGCTTTCGCCGGCGGCCTCGCCGTCACCGCTGCGGCGCTCGCGCTGGGCGCCCGCGGACTCATCCTCGGCGTGCGCCGGCTGCCGCGCCTCCGGCTGCCGCTGGCCCTGCGCTATGGCCTCGCCGCGCTCGGCCGGCCGGGGGCGCCGACCGTCGCCAGTGTCGTCGCGCTGGGGCTCGGCGCAATGGTGGTGGTCGGTATGCGGACGGTCGAACACGGCCTCACCACGCGCCTGCGCTCGGACCTGCCCGCCAATGCGCCGACCGCCTTCCTCATCGACATCCAGCCCGATCAGTGGGCAGGGGTGCGCGCCGAGATCGAGCGCGCCGGCGCGACCTCGGTCGACTCGGTCCCGGTCGTCATGGCGCGCCTCTCCGCGATCGACGGAACCGCGGTCGCGACGCTCGCCGACGCGCGCGAGAAGGAGCGCGACGCCGCAGCCCGCGAGGCCGACGACGCCGACGAAGAGCGTGGCCAGCGCGGACGCTGGGCGCTCACTCGCGAGCAGCGCCTCACCTCCCTCGAGCGGCTGCCGGCGGACAACACCCTGCTCGCAGGCGAGCTCTGGGGCACGCCGGAGGTCGCCGAGGTCAGCGTCGAGGAGGAATACGCGCGCGACCTGGGCTTGAAGATCGGCTCGCAGATCGTCTTCGATGTCCAGGGCGTGCCCGTGGCGCTCACCGTGACGAGCCTGCGCAAGGTGCGGTGGGAGAGCTTCAACATCAACTTCTTCTGGGTCGTCGAACCCGGCGTACTCGATCGCGCACCACAGATGCGCATCGCCTCGGTCCGGCTGCCTGCCGGAGGCGAGCAGCAGCTCCAGGACGCGCTCGCCGCGACCACCCCCAACGTCACCGTTTTCGGCATCCGCGAGGTGCTCGAGAAGGTGAGCGCAGTCCTCGAACGGATCGCTCTCGGGGTCCGCTTCCTCGGCGGATTCACCGTCCTCGCGGGTCTGTCGATTCTGGCTGGAGCCGTCGCGGCCGGAGCCGCGCAGCGCGGCCGCGAGGCCGCCCTCGGCAAGGCTCTCGGCATGACGAGACTGCAGGTCGCGACCCTCTTCGCCACCGAATCGGCGATCGTCGGGCTGCTTGCCGGCACCATTGGCGCCGTCGCCGGCACGGCGCTCGCCGCGGTCGTGCTCGAGAAGGGGATGGAGATTCCGTTCCAGCTCGAGGTCGTACCGCCGCTCGTGGCGATCCTCCTGGCGGCCGTCTTCGCCGCCGCCGCGGGCCTCGCCGCCAGCGCCCGCCCCCTCGCACAGCGGCCGATAGAGGCGCTACGCGCCTCGTAGATCCGAGCACTGCGCTACCCGCCTCGTTAGTCCAGCTCCTGCGCTACGCGCCTATTCCGGAAGCTCTTCGCTGCGCTCGAGCAGGTAGGAGACCGGCACGAACTCGAAGCCCAGGGCCACGGCGCGCGGAATCTCCTCGGCCAGCGCTGCCAGAGTCGCCGGCCGCGGATGCGCCAGGGCGATGGCCGCGCCTTGCGCGCGGGCGCGCTCCAGGAGCTGGGCGAACTGCGCGGCGATCGCGCTCCGCCCGGGGTCGTCGTCGAGGAAGAGATCACGACTCGCCGCCGGGATGCCGAGCTCGCGCGCGACTTCGAACCCGACGCTCTCCACGGTGGTTCTCGAGTCGAGGAAGTACCGCCCCTCGCGCCGCACCTCGCCGAGGATGGCCGCCATCGCGGAGCGATCGCTGCTCAACTTCGACCCCATGTGGTTGTTGACGCCAACCGCGCCGGGCACCGCAGCGAGCGCCGCAGCCGTCGCCGCCGCGAGCTCTCGCTGCGACATCTCCATGGTGAGCGCACCCGGTCCGGGATCCTCCGCGCCCTCGGGATCCATCGGCAGATGCACCAGGATTTCGGCGCCGTGGCGGCGCAGTGCCTCGACGACCTCCGCGGTGCGCGACTCGAACGGCAGGACGGCGTACGAGAGCTGCACCACCGGGCTCGCCCCGGCAGCGATCGCGCTCAGCACTTCGATGGCCGCTGGGTCGCGACCGAGATCGTCGATGACGATCGCCACGCGCGCCCTGGTCGGCCCGGAATCCGGCCGCGCTGCCGCGGCGGCGTCCGGGGCGGCCGGGGCGGCCGGCGAAGGGTGGGCGCTCGCCGGCGCTGCCGCATCCGGCCGGCGCTTCGCTGCCTGGCCAGGCGGTGCAGTGGGGCTCGCCGGAGGCCGCTTCTCCTTGGATGCGGCTGCGGAGTACGGCGCCGGAGCTCGCCAGGCGGAGAGGCGGCGCAGCAGGCGCTCGCCGAAGTAGGCGCCGAGCGCGAAGAGGGCGAGCCCCGCGAGGAGCAACGTCCAGGCCCTCTGGCGGAGCCACGCTGGCGTCGGCGAGTGCCCTTCCTCCCGGGGGGTTTGGCGGCGCCGCGGGCGCCCTTGGGCGCCTTAGGCGGCTTGCTTCTCGACAAGCTCCGGCTCACCGTTCAGGAAGCGGATCGCGCGTTCGAGGATCAGCTCCGAGAGCGGCTTCTCGCGCTCCTCGAAGCGACGGAAGATCTCGTCGACCCCCAGGTCGGGGGTCAGGCGCTCGGAGAGCGGCTTGCCGTCCGGGCCGGCGAAGAAAGCGGTAGTGAGGTAGAGGCGGGCGCCGCTGCCGAGCTCGATACGCGAGCGCTCGCCAGCCCATCCGAAAGTCGGAACTCCGACCAGCTTGGCGCCCACCTTCTGCTGCAGCACGGCGGCGAGAATCTCGGCAGCTCCGGCCGAAAAGCCGTCGACCAGCACAACCACTTGCCCGCGATAGCCGGCAGCGCCGAATCCGGTGAAGCTCCTGCCCACCTTCTCCTTCTCGCGGAGCGTGCCCAGTTCGCCTTCGGCAAAGAGCCCGGCGAGCGCGAAAGCGGCCTCGGGGTCCCCTCCCGAAATTCCCCGCAGGTCGACCATGAGCTTCACGGCCCCCTCGGCGGCGGCCTTGCGAAAGCAGCCCCCGAGCCACCTCCACCGCGGCGCTGTCGATGCGCGGGATCCGCAGCAGCGGGTGACCCTGCACCGGCTCGAGGCTCGGCGGCGGCGGCTCCGAGGGTGCGAGTTTCAGCAGGATCGTCTTGGTTTCGCCGCGCCGGACGACTTCGAGCTCGAGATCCCGGCCGTCGGCGGGGACGAACTCGCGATTGATCTCCCACACCGGCATCTGGCGCGTCGTCCGTCCGCCGATGCGCGACAGGATGTCGCCGCTCTGGACGTCCGCGGCGACCGCGGGGCTTCCCTCCTCCACCCCGGCGACGTAGGCGACTCCGCGGTCCTTGAGAACGACCATGCCGGCATGGCGGGCCCCGGGCACCAGCTCCATCTCCTTTGCCGCCGGCACGGCGGACGGCAGATAGATCGAAAACGGATCGAGCGCGTCGGTCGAACCCTCCATCGCGCCGGCGAGGAGGGTCGAGATGTCGGTCGGTTCGACGTAGGTCTGCCGCACCAGATTCAAGGTCTCGGAGAAGATCGCGAGGTAGCGGTAGAGGGCGTCGGGATCCGGCTCCTTGTCGCCGGTCTCGGCGGCGCTCCACAGCACGCCGCCGACCAGCGGCAGCATCACGACGAGCGACAGGGCGAGGAAGCGCCGCCGCGAGCGATTCGGATCGCGTGGCGGAAGGTCGGACGGCGAAGGCGGAACGGATCGGCTCATCGGCGTCATCTTATGTGGCTCAGGGATCGGATGCAGCGGAGTCAGCGCAGCCAGGCACGCGGGTCTTCGGGATTCTTGTCGACGCGAATCTCGAAATAGAGCGAGCTGCCGGAGCGGCCCACGATCGAGTGCAGGAGTAACACATCGTCTTTGCGCACCCGGAGCTCGGAGAGGCCGGCATAGAGCGTGAAGACGCGTCCGGCATGCTGCACGACGACCATCTGCCCGAGCCCCTCGAAAGGCGCCGCGAAAAGGACCTTGCCGGGATAGACCGCGCGCACCTCGCTGCCCGGCACGGTCTCGAAGTCGAGCCCGTTGTGCGGCACACGCGTCCCGTATCGCGGGTCGACTCGGGGTCCGAACTCAGCCGTGACCCGGCCGGCGACCGGCCAGTCGAGCAGGCCGCGGAAATCCAGGATCGGCAGGCCGGCGAGTCCCGGGTCGCTGCGGCCATAGAGGGCATCGAGGAGGCTCGAGAGCTTGCGTGCCCGAAGGCCGAGCTCGAGCGCGGCGCTGGTGATCTGCTCGCTCTCGCGGCGCGTTCCGGCGAGCATCTGCGCCTTGCGGCGCTCGAGGCCGACCAGCTGGTCGCGGCGATCGTTCTCGCGCGCGAACCAGCCGCGCGCCACCTCGCGCTCGGCATCGAGCTCGCGATACTCCACCGCGAGCCTGGCGCCAAGCTCCTCGAAGCTCGCGACGGTCGCCGCATCGCGACGCGCCAGGAAGCGCAAGGCACGAACCGCTGGCAGGAGCGCCTCGCCCGGTGCGAGCGAAAGAAGCAGTCCGCAGATAGCCGTGACGCCCCATGCGGTAGAGGCCGGTGAGCCGTTCGCGCAGTTTTCGGCGCTCCTCGGCGAGGCGCCGCTCGAGATCCGCGATCGCCGCTTCGGAGGCCGCGGCGCGCTCTTCGGCGATCGCTTTCGCGGATGCCGCCTCGGCCACTTTCTGCGATTGCAGCTCGAGCTCGATCTCGAGCCGGTCGAGCTCGCCGGCAATGCCCGCTGCGGACCGCTTCACGGTCTCGAGGCGCGCGGTGAGCCGCGCAATCTCGCCGCGGATCACCTCCAGCTCCTGCTCGCGCGAGGAGGCTGCGCCTTGGGCCGAGCACTCCCGCCGCTCCCGCGAGCAAAGCGCCAGCGCGGCGAGCGCGGCGAACTTCCTCATCTACCTCCGGTGTCTCCGGCGTCTCCGGGGACTCCGGGGGCTCCGGTGATCAGACTCCGGCCGTCGAGCTTCACCGTCGGCGGCACATCGTAGAGGGCGAGCAGCGTCGGCATGATGTCGGCCATGTAGGGCTTCTGGGACAGGTCGAGCTGGCGATTGGCGAACAGGATGCCGTCCACCAGCGGCGGATAGACCGAGCAGTGATCGGCGCTCCAGACATCGAGATTCGGCTCGACGATCGACTTGGCGACGATGCCGAGCGAATCCTGCCAGCCGACGCGGTAACCCGAGGCGTTCGACGGGAAGAGGTCCGGAATGAGCGCCGGGTCGTAGGTGCCGTAGGCCTCGTCGCGCGTGAAGACGTAGGCCACTGGATGCTCGCCGTTCTGCGGGTCGACGTACTGCGGGAGCTTGGCCCGGATCTCGGCGGTGAGCGCCTCGTACTCGGCGCCCGGATTCACGATCCCCTGGCCCTCGCGGCCCTTCAGGTTGACGTAGACGTTGCCGAGCCCCATGGCGTAGGCGCGCGTCTTCGACCAGTCGACGTCCTGGAAGAACTGACCCTGGTCGAAGAGGTCCTCGAGATTCGCCTGCTGGCCGCTCATGCCCTTGAGCACGAGATAGCCCTCGGTGGCGAGCCAGGTGTTGTAGTTCATCGTCCGGCGCCAGGGCGCGAAACCGTGGTCCGAGGCGATGATCAGCGTCGTTCCCGCCGGCATGCCGGCCACCTTCTCCATCACCTTGCCGACGATCCGGTCCATCTGCTGGTAGGACTTGAGGATCGAATCGCCGTAGCGGGCGCCCCCTTCAGGGGTATAGAGCGGATGCTGCGGGTCGGTGTGGTGCCACATCACGTGCTGCACCCGGTCGGTGAACTCGAAGTAGTGGAAGTAGACGTCCCAGTCGTCCTCGAGGAGCCCGGCGAGGATCTTTTCCTCCTCGACGACGGTGAAATCCGTGTCTTCGTGGAAAACCTGGTCGTCGATCGTGCCGCCCTTGATCGACCAGGTGTCGATCATCCAGCCGATCGTCTTGAACAGGCCGAAGCGCGACGCGAGCTCGCCCGCGAAGGCGCGCGGCGCCGTGACGTCGAAGATCGCCGGCAGGTCTGAGGGGTCGAACTGGATCGGCGAGAGATAGATCCGCACTTCGGGCTCGATCGCGAGCACCCGGAAGCGGCCGATGCCGGAAACCTTGATCAGGGCATTGAAGGGAAAGACGAAGCGCACCCAGGGGCTCCACTCGCCCGGCTTGAGCGCGAGCTTCGCATCCGAGACCGCGAGGTCGACCTTCGACTTGTCGGCCGCGACCTCGATCGTCATCGGGATCCGGATGTAGTCCGACTGCTTGGGGAAGAGCTTGTTCGGCGGGCCCTTGATTTCGGTCTCGAGCTTCCCTTTGTTGTCCTCGAGCTCGACGATCTCGATCGACACCTCGTTGCCGCCGCGCGGCTGGAAGAAGAGCTCGGAAGTGAAGTAGAACGGCTTGCCGATCCGGCCGGAGAGATCGGGCGTGCCGAGACCGGAGAGCATTTCGCCGTGCGGGAAAGGCTCCGGCGGGAAGGTAACCGGCATGCGCATCACGCGCACGTGCTTGCCGGCGTCGCCGAGGACCTTCCAGAAGGGATCGCCCTGGCGCCGATTGATGACCGACGGCACTTTCTCGGGCAGGAGCGTGCTGCCAACCCAGAAGCCGCCGGCACCGGCGGCGATCGCGAGGACTCCCGCGACGAGCCCGGCGACGCGCAGACTGAGGCGGAAGATCTTGAGCAGGAGGAAGAGCACGAGGAAGACGGCGAGCGCCGCGATGGCGGCGACCGCCATCCCGTTTCTGGCGCCGAACAGGAACGGTTTGGAAGATTCGTCGAAGGCCGCGAAGCTCGGGCGGTAGGTCGCGGTGTCGCGCTTCAGGAAATCGAAGATCGAGGTCCGGCCCGGATTCAAGCCGGTCGAGAAAGTCGACCAGGAGACCGGGGTCTGCGAAGGAATCGTCGAGCGCAGCGGCGAGAAGGTCCCCTGGTCGCGGAGCCTGGCGAGGTTCGGGAGCTTGCCCTCGTTCATCCATCGCTCCGTGAGCTTGGCGTCGGCGCCGTCGAAGCCGAGGACGACGGCCCGGGGGCCTGCATGGGCATCGGCCGCGGGCAGGGCGGCGGATGCGAGCGCCCAGAGGAGCGAGAGAGAAGCAGTAGCCTGCAGCACGCGGCGCGAGCGGTTTCGAATCACTTCGGGAGCTCCTTTGGCCAGCGCCGCACCAACCGGCGGCCGAACTTCGCAGTGTTAGCATGACCGCGCCAAGTGAGCGCGAATCAGATGATCTTACCAAAGGCCTTGCGGGGCCTTGCTCTCGCTCTGCTCTACTGCTGCGTTCCCTCTTCAGCCTCGCCGGCGCACGGCCAGGAGGCAGCTCCGATCTCTGCCGAAGCCTGCGTCGGCATCGACGCGGACGCCGAGCGCCTGGCCTGCTACGACCGCGCCCTGGGCCGGGACCGGCGTCCGGGCAGCGTCGAGGAGGCGCCGCCACCGGAGATCGTCGGGCCGCAGACCGCCGCTGGAGCTCATGGCCCGCCCGCGCCGCCCGAGGGCGGCGAGGTCGTCGAGGCAGGTCCGCCGGTCGTCCAACTCGCTCCTCGACAGCCGCTGGGAGCTCACCCGCAAGGCGAAGCTCGGCACCTTCGGCCTGCGCGCCTACAAGCCGATGTACCTCCTGCCGGTCGTCTACACCGACGATCCCAACCAGTTCCCGTCGAGCCCCGTCTCCCGGGCATTCGGTCGCCACTCCGAGCAGCAGGACGAAGTCGAAGCCAAGTTCCAGATCAGCTTCAAGACCAAGGTCGCGCAGGAGATCTTCGGCGACCGCGGCGACCTCTGGTTCGGCTACACGCAGTCGTCGCGCTGGCAGGTGTACAACAGCGAGCAGTCGCGCCCTTTTCGCGAGACCAACTACGAGCCCGAGCTGATGCTCGTCTTCCACACCCGCTATCGACTCCTGGGACTCGACGGACGCCTCCTCGGCGTCAGTCTCAACCACCAGTCGAACGGCAAGGACCTGCCCTACTCGCGCAGCTGGAACCGGATCATCGGCATGGTCGGCTTCGAGCGCCAGGCCTGGACGCTCCTGGTCCGGCCGTGGTGGCGACTTCCCGAGGTCGCGGGCGAAGAAGACAACCCCGATATCGAGGACTATGTCGGCCGTGGCGACCTCCTCCTGGTGCGCCGTCTGCGCGACCACGAGATCTCCCTCCTCGCCCGCCATTCGCTGCGCGGCGGCGAGCGCTCGCACGGCGCCCTCGAGCTCGGCTGGGTCTTTCCGATCCGCCGCGAGCTCAGGGGCTACCTGCAGATCTTCCACGGCTACGGCGAAAGCCTGATCGACTACAACGCCAGCTCGACCCGCATCGGTTTGGGCATCTCGCTGCTCGAGTGGTACTGAGATCACGTTCCGGGCGGAGCGCGACATAATCGCCGCCCAGTGAAGCCCTCAGCGCCGGGACTCCTCCGCGCCTATCGCGGACGTGATCTGCCGCCGACCGTGCGACGGCTCGGCTCGGCCTCCTTTTTTCAGGATGTGGCGAGCGAGATGGTCTATCCCCTGCTGCCCGGCTTCCTCGCCGCGCTCGGCGGGGGTGCGGCGGTGCTCGGCGCGATGGAGTCTGCCGCCGACGGGGTGCTCGCGCTGGTCAAGGGCTGGGCAGGACGCGCCAGCGACCGGCTCGGCCGCCGAAAACCGTTCGTGGTCGCCGGCTACGGCGGCTCTGCCCTTGCCCGACCGCTTCTCGCCCTCGCGGCGACCGCCTCCCAGGTGGTCGCGCTGCGCCTCTGGGACCGACTCGCCAAGGGCCTGCGCACCGCGCCACGAGACGCTCTCATCGCCGACGCCGTCGCCCCGGCGGAGCGCGCTTATGCCTTTTCCTACCACCGCGGTCTCGATCACCTCGGCGCGGCCTGCGGTCCGCTCTTCGCGGCCGCCGTGCTGCTCGTCTGGACGGACGGCGTCCGCACCGTCTTTCTGCTGGCGACCGCGCCCGCGCTCGTCGGCTTCGCGACGGTCGCCTTCGGCCTGCCGCGCGAGACGGAGGTGCGGGCCCAGGCGCAATCTCGCGAATCTGGCGAATCTCGCGCCCGCCCGGCCGGGGCCAGCCCGGCGGCACCGTTGCCCCGTCCGCTGCGCGCGGCGCTCGTCGCGTTCTTCTGTTTTGCCCTCGGCAACGCGAGCGATGCCTTCCTGCTCTTGCGCGCCGCCGACCTGGGCTTCGGCGCGGTCGGCCTGACCCTCCTCTGGTCAGCCTTCCACATCGCGAAATGGCTGGCCTCGGTTCCCGGCGGCAGGCTCGCGGACCGCATCGGCCGGCGACGAGCCATCCTGCTCGGCTGGGCGCTCTATGCGGCCGCCTATGCCGGTTTCGCCTTCGCGGCGGGCCCGATCGCTCTTTGCCTCATGGTCGCCCTCTACGCCGCCTTCTACGGTCTCACCGAAGGGGCCGAACGTGCCCTGGTGGTCGAGCTTGCCGACGCCAGCCATGGGTGCGGGATCGGGAGCGGGACCGGGACCGGGGTCGGCAGCGCGCTGGGGGCGTTCCACCTCGCCGCGGGAGTGGGGACCTTTCTCGCCAGCCTCTGGTTCGGCGTTGTTTGGCACCTCTTCGGCGCTCCGGTGGCTTTCCTCACCGGAGCCGCCTGCGCCGGCGCGGCGGCGATCGTGTTCGCCGGCAGCGGCCGAGCGGCCAGGACGGCATGAGCGCACCGGTCTCCGATCCGCTCCTCGCCGGCCTCCGTGCAGCGGCAGGGACGAGCCCCGCCGAGGCCAGCGAAGCGCTTGGCCGGCTGCTCATCGGCGAGGCGGCGCCGCTCCTGTGGCGGACCATCCGCGGCCAGCTCGCCGGGGTGCCGGTCGCCGATCAGGAGGAGGTCCACTCCGCCGCTCTGCTGCGCCTGACCGAGAAGCTCCAGCAGTGGGCCGCCGGCGACCCGGAGGTCGAGATCGAGAGCTTCCGCGCCTACGTTGCGGCAACCGGCGCGAACGGTTGCCGCGCCTGGCTGCGCGCGCGCCACCCCGAGAGGACCCGGCTGCAGAACCAGTTGCGGTACCTCCTGCGCCATGACCCGGACCTCGCCCTCTGGGAGGGGCGCGACGGCGCCATGCTTTGCGGCCTCGCCACCTGGCGGGAGCGGACGTTCGCGGGCGCCGGGGCGATCGGGACCCCCGCCACGCCGCAGCCGCGCGATCTGGCCCTGGCGGGCCCGGCGCAGGCGATCCCCCTGCCGGACCTCGTGCGGCGCCTGCTGCTCTGGCGAGGGCACCCGTGGGCCTTCCGCGACCTACAGACCGCCGTTGCCGACCTCCTGGGCATCCGCGACCGACCGCTACTCTCGCTGTCGGGCGACAGCGAGGGCGACGGGCATGGGGGCGAGCGCGAGAGTCCCGAGGCCCAGGCCCGCCTGGACCCGCCCGAGACTCGCGCCGGCGCCCATCGCGAGCTCGAGGGTCGCCAGTTCCTGACCGCCCTCTGGCTGGAGGTTCGCGAGCTGCCGGTCGGCCAGCGGCGGGCTCTGCTGCTCAACCTGCGCGACGATCAGGGGCGCGACCGGCTGGCGCTCCTGACGCTCACTGGCCTGGCGACCCGGGGCGAGCTGGCCCTGCTGCTCGACCTCTCGGAAAAAGAGCTCGCGACCCTCTGGGACGACCTGCCGCTGGACGACCGGACGATCGCCCGGCGCTTCGCGCTGACCCCCCGGCAGGTGATCAACCTGCGCAAGAGCGCCCGGGCGCGGCTCGCCCGGCGCCTGCGGACCCAGCGCTCGCCGGCCGAAGGCTGACCCAAGTCCTTCGCCGCCGCCGGTAACCGACGACCCTTTTCCGCATCTCCCCCCTCGAGAGCCGCTATGACCCGTTCGAACCTCCGATCCCTGCCCACCCTCCCGACCTCGCCGGCGGAAGTCGCTTTGGCCGAGGCTGAGTTGACGGCCGTGTTCGACGGTCTCCTGGCGCGCGGTGAGCGCGACGAGGACTCGCCGGCGTACGAGCTTCTCGAGGCGGCGGTCGACGGCACGCTCGATCCGGTGGAGGCCGAGCGGTTCACCAGCCGGCTGGCCGGTGATCCGGCCCTGCAGCGCGAGTTCGACGAGCTTCTGGCCCTGCGCGACCAGGTACAGCGCTCGCCTGCGACAGACCGCTTTGCTCCACGCACCAGGCTCGAACGCCGCTGGCTGGGCTTCGCCGCAGCGGCCGTTCTGCTGGCTGCTCTCGGCCTTGAGTTCCGGCAAGGGCTCCACCAGCCGGATCTTGATTCGGCCAGTGTGGCCGGCGCGACCCAGCGTCAGGTCGAGCCGGTGTTCGTCGACAGCTTCGAAGGCGGCACGACCGCCAGCTGGTCGAACTGACCGCCCGGTCTCGCCTCGACTTCTTCCTCTCCTAGAGATACCCCAGCGAGCGCAGGTTCTCGAGATAGTCGCGGCTGTCGCCCGGCATCTCGGAGTTCGGCGCGCGCTCGCCGTAGCCGGCGAGGCGTGCCGGTGGCAGGGGCCAGGTGCAGAACGCCGGCGGCTCCGGAAGCTCGGCGCTCTGCGGCAGGCCCAGCGACCGAATCAGCGCCGACGCCAGCGCCTCGGGGACGACCGTCAGGCCGGCCTCCATGCGGCATGCGGCCGGCCGGGAGACCGCCGGGTCGGGGACCGCGGCGCCGGCAGAGCGGGCGATGAGCACCCTCCCCTCCTTGCCGTTCCGGCGCCCGGGATCGAGCACGACGACGATCGTGCCGAGGCCTTCCGCCAGTTCGCCGACCAGCGCGTCCGTCTCTTCGAGCTCGGCGCGCACCAGATCGGCCAAGGCGACATCGCCCCCGATCCAGCCTTCGGCGATCAGGTCGATGGCAGGCAGGTAGAGCGCCATCGCCTGTGGTCGTTTCACCGCCTCGATCCGCGCCACCTCGCGATAGAACCGGTCCGGGAGGACCGCCCGACGGAGGAGCTCGCGCGCCAGGTCCGTCGGCAGCGCGGCGGCGAGCGTCGCGCCCGCAGGACCGGGCTCGATCGCGCGTGCGAGGCGCGCCAGATCACCCGTCCGGTCGGCCGGCGCGACAGCCCCTGGATGGCCGTCCAGAAGCAGCTGAAAGGCGCCGTGCGAAACCACCAGTCCGGCGAGCGGCGCGGGTGGAAAAGTGGCCCACCAATCGACGACCGCGGCCGGCGCCCCGCCGCGCGCCGAGAGCTCCCAGAAGGTGAACGCCGTCCGCCGGTTCGCGAGCAGCGGCCGATGCTCGGCGAGGCCGAGCGGCAGGGCCACTCGCGACCACCACACGCGCCACGGCCCACTGCGCGCGAGGGCGGTTTCGAGCCCCAGCGGGCGAAAGCTGTCGAGGGCCCGGACGCCGTGGCGCGCGCCGCCGACGCCCGTCGCCACCGTCGTCCAGAACTCGGCCGGCTCGACCTCGGCGGCGCGCCGGTAGCTCGCCACGACTGCCCCGCCGTCGACCAGACGCGCCATCGTCCGCAGCGAGCCACGCGCCAGAAGGTAGTCGAACTCCTCCGCCAGAATGCCGTCGAGGCCGAGGAGCAGGACTCTCTCGCCCGCGGATCCCGGCAGCGAAGCCGGAGCCGCCGGCGGAGCCCGCTGGGGCGCAACGACGGCGACCGCGGAGACGAGAGCCAGGGTCGCGAAGGTCACGGTCACGATGGTCTTGCGCGACACCAGGCGTTCGCGGGGGGTCAATCGTGTCAGGCGGATGGCGATCGACAGCAGGCCGTTGGCGAGCAGTTTCGCCACCGCCGCCGCGCCGAGCGGCAAGGCCAATCCGGCCACCACCCGCTGCCATCGCGGAAGCTCGAGAAGCAGGTCTGACGCCCGCAAGACCGCCCAGCCGAAAAGCAGGGAGGTCGCGAGAAAGGTCACACCGAGAATCAGCCACTCCAGGCTGCGCCTGGGAAAGAGCTTGAGGGCGAAGAGAAATCCGGCGACGACGGCGACGAACCCGACCGCCGCTGCTACTACCAGCGGCGGCAGAAGGTGCAGAAACAGCGGCAGCAGATCGACCGGCGAGGTCGCGAAGAGGCTGTTGGCCGAGGCGAGAGCCAGGGTATTTGCGAGCGCCAGCAGCATCCCCGCCAGCAGCCCGACCTTCGCCGCGAGAAGCGCGAGGGCGCGCGGCTCTCCGACCGGCTCGAGGGCGTCGCGCAGCAGGAATCGCTCGACTCGATGAGACAGGTAGCCGAGCCGCTGCAGCTCGCGCCGCGCGATCTCGAGGGCGCGCGGATCACTCATCGGCGGCTCGGCAGTTCAGGCTGGCGTCGCTCGCCGGGCTCCCCTGGCTCCTATGGCTCCCATGCCGTCCGTGGTCGCGGACGAGCTCCACCAGCGCCCGCAGCACATCGGCCTTGCGCCCGAAAGGCGCCACCGAGGCGAGCGCAAACTCGAGCAGCTCGTCGGCCAAAGCGCGCGCCCCTGCGAGCCCCAGCAGCTTGACGAAGGTTGCCTTCTGGCCGTCCTGACCGGCGTCCTTGCCGGTCTCCGCGCTCGTCGCCAGGACGTCGAGCAGATCGTCCTCGATCTGGAAGGCGAGCCCGAGGTTCTTGGCGAAGGCGCCGACGGCCTCGAGGTCGCGGCGGCGCGCGTCGACGGCCATCGCCCCCAGCTCCGCCGCCGCCAGGAAGAGCGCGCCGGTCTTGTGGCTGTGGATGTACTCGAGGTCGGAGAGCGCCAGGGTACCCAGGCCGCTCGACAGGTCGAGCGCCTGGCCGCCGATGAGTCCGCCAGTGCCGATCGCCTGCGCCAGGTGATGCAGCAGCTCTTCCGGGCTGTAGCGCGAGAGCCGAAAGCGCTGTGACGCTTCAGCGACGAGTCCATAGCCGCGATTGAGCAGGGCGAAGGCGGCGAGCAACGCGACGTCCTCGCCGAATTCGCGATGCACCGCGGGCCGCCCGCGGCGCAGGTGGGCATCGTCCATCGCCGGCAGGTCGTCGAGCACCAGCGAGCAGCAGTGCACGAGCTCCACCGCGCAGCCCAGATCCAAGGCGTCATCGGGTGCTCCGCCGAGCATCTCGGCGGCAGCCAGGGCGAGCATCGGGCGGACGCGCTTGCCCGGTGAAAGCACCGCGTAGCGCATCGCCCGATGCACCTGCTCCGGGCGCTGCTCCGCCGCCGGCAGGAGCGCAGGCAGACGCGCCTCCACCTGCGCCGAAAAAGCGGCGAGGCGCGGGTCGAGGCGCGAGTAAGGCGGGTCCGAGGTTGTCGTCAGGTCAGAAGGACTGAACTGCTTCGTCTTCGGTCTCGAACACCTCGAACACCGTGATCAACTGGGTGATCTGCAGGATGTCGCTGACCTTCGGCGGCATGTTGACGAGCTTCAGCTTGCCACCGCGATTGGTGACCGTGGTGTAGGCGCTGACCAGTTCGCCGACTCCCGAGGAGTCGATCGTGCTGACTTCGCCGAGGTTGATCAGCAGCTTCGCCGGACCCTCGCCGATCGCCTGGAGCACCGCTTCACGCAGAACCACGTCGCCCTTGCCGATCGTGACCTTGCCCTCGACCTCGAGAATCGTCACGCCATTCTTTTCCCGCTTGGTGATCTTCATGACTCCACTCCTCCTATCGTTCGTTGCTGCCGTTGGTGACCGGAACGAGGCGCTTGCGCAGGCGCAATCTCGTTCCGCCGGATGGACCCGATTCGAACTCGACTTCGTCCATGAATTTTCGCATGTAGAAAATACCCCGGCCGCTGGCGCGGAAGAGGTTCTCGGGAGCGAGAGGATCCACGACCCCCTGCGGATCGAAACCAGCACCTTCGTCGTCGATCCGGATCTCGACTTCTTCCGGCGCGAAGTTGGCCTGAATCTCCACCTGCTTCTCGGGGTCCTGGAG
This sequence comes from Thermoanaerobaculia bacterium, assembly GCA_963719555.1. Lineage (GTDB taxonomy): Bacteria > Acidobacteriota > Thermoanaerobaculia > Multivoradales > JAGPDF01 > JAGPDF01. Next base: position 284,228 of record CAVRCL010000003.1, read on the forward strand.
GTTGCCGTGCTTGATGGCGTTGGCCACCGCCTCGCGCAGCGCGAGCCCGATCCAGTGGCGGGCGTCTTCGGTGGCGCCGCCCTCGCGCAGCGCATCGTCGACGACCGCCTGCACCAGCTCGATGTTCTCGAACCGGCTGCCAATCGTCAGGTGGAGCTCCCGTCCCGCGGTCGCAGTCATGGCTAGAAACCGCGCGAAGTCTAGCAGAACGTCCGGCGGCGAAAAGTCCCTCGAATCCTCATGGAGCGCCGGGTCGGAAGAGCTCGAGGACCGCCGGGATGACGACCAGGAGTTGGATGGCGTCGAACAGGAAATGCGCCACGATCGCGGGCCAGATGTTCTGCCGCCAGCGAGTCAGCAGTCCGTAGAGCACCGATAGGAGCGTCACCCCCACGAGCATGATCGGCTGATCGTAGGAGAGGTGCGCCAGGGCGAAGAAGAGCGTCGAAAGGCCGATCCCGATGCGCGGCTGCAGGAAGCCGCGAAAGAAGAGCTCCTCGACCAGGCCTGCCGAGGCGGCGATGGCCAGACGGAGGAGAATGGGACGCCCGGCGAGCCAGGGGATGACCGCCGGCGGCGCCTGGGGCAGCAACTCCTCCCCCGAGAGCGCCGAGAGCACGAGCGCGAAAACGAAGACGGCGGCGAGGACGGCGAGCCAGGCGCCGACACCCGCAATTGCGCCAATGGCGAGCTCGCGGCGCAAGTTCGCCACCCGCAGTCCGAACTGCTCGGAGAAGCTCTTCCAATTGGCGGGGCCGGCGGGGCCGGCTGGTCTGGCGGGCGCAACGGCGGCTTCGCCCGCCCATCCCGCGGCGGCCGTTCGCATCGGCGGCAGAGCGAGGAACCCGGCGGCCCACCAACCGAGGATCGTCAGGGCGAAGAGCGCGTGCAGGGTGAAGAGCTGCCAGCTGGCGAGCTGGCTCAAGTCGATCTCGCCCTGCCGGCCGATCGATCCCAGCGCCGCGAACACACCGACATAGAAACAGAAAGCCAACAACGCCGTGGCCGCGGTCCGCCGGAGCGGTTCGGCGAACCCCGGAGGATCGAGCCCGCGGCGCCGCGTCATGTGGTCGAACACCAGCACGGCGCCGAGCGCCGCGACCACCGGTCCGATCGTCCGCACCGCCTCCACGGGCGCGGTCAGTCCTACTTCCGCACCAGCCGCGACCGGGTGCGCGCCTGGACGCCACGCAACATCGAGATCGCCTGGGTCAGCCGTTGCAGCTTGCGGTTGCGCTGCTGGATCGTCGCCATGTCATCGGTAGCCGACAGGACGCCGCGAATGTCGCGCTGCGCGCGTTCGAGCTCGAACGCCAACTGCTCGAGCTGCGCCGGTTCGAATCGCTGGTAGGTGCGCTCCGTCACCAGCAGATAACCCTCGGCAATGTCCTTCGCCATCGCGAACGCGCTGCCGCCGGAGAAGTTGGGCACCGCCCGATCATAGCGGAGCTGCGTGTTACTATTCCGCCGTCCGGCCGGCTCCAAATCCGGCCTCGTTTCACCCGCCCATCTGGAGGCTCGAGGAGGTCCCAGTGAATCGTTTTCCCGGTGTCGACTACATGGACTTCGACGCGCTGCTCACCGAAGAGCAGCGCCTGGTGCGCGATTCCGTCCGCGCCTTCGTGGACGAGAAGGTCAAGCCGATCATCGAGGAGTGTCACCGCGACGGCCGCACGCCGCTCGAGCTGGTGCCGGAGATGGGGCGGATGAACCTGTTCGGCGCGACGATCGACGAGTATGGCCTTCCGGGGTTGGACAGCGTCGCCTACGGACTCATCATGACCGAGCTCGAGCGCGGCGATTCGGGCTTGCGCAGCTTCGTCTCGGTGCAGTCGTCGCTCGTCATGTATCCGATCTTCACTTACGGATCCAAGGCCCAGAAGGATCGCTGGATCCCGCAGATGGCCACCGGCGAGGCGATCGGCTGCTTCGGGCTCACCGAGCCCGACTTCGGATCGAATCCCGGCGGCATGCGCACCACGGCGAGGAAAGTCGCCGACGGCTGGGTCCTGAACGGTGCCAAGCAGTGGATCACCAACGGCACCCTCGCCGACGTCGCGGTGGTGTGGGCACAGACCGACGACACCGTCGGCGGCATCCGCGGCTTCCTGGTCGAGAAGGGCACTCCCGGCTACACCTCCTCGGACCAGCACGGCAAGTTCTCGCTGCGCGCCTCGACGACCTCCGAGCTCGGCCTGCACGACTGCCATGTTCCCGACGACGCCATCCTGCCCGGCGCCAAGGGTCTGCGCGGGCCGCTCTCCTGCCTCACCCAGGCGCGCTACGGCATCGCCTGGGGCGGCCTGGGCGCGGCGATGGAGTGCTACTACACCGCCCTCGAGTATGCGAAGCAGCGGATCCAGTTCATGGGACAGCCGATCGCCAGCCACCAGCTCGTGCAGGAAAAGCTCGCCTGGATGATCACCGAGATCACCAAGGGTCAGTTCCTCGCCCTGCAGATGGGCAAGCTCAAGGACGCCGGGAAGCTCAAGGCGCACCATGTTTCGATGGGCAAGCGCAACAACGTCTGGGTGGCGCGCGAATGCGCCCGCCTGTCGCGGGAGATTCTGGGCGCGAACGGCATCGTCGACGATTATCCGGTCATCCGCCACATGCTGAACATCGAATCGGTCTTCACCTATGAAGGCACGCACGACATTCATGGCCTGGTGATCGGCGAGGCGGTGACCGGTATCGCCGCCTACAATCCGCCGATGGTGGCCGAAAAGAAGCCGAAGGCGCAGAGCTGATGGCGATCGACCGCAATCTCGAGCAGGACTTCATCCGCGTCACCGAGCAGGCGGCGATCGCCGCCGCTCGCACCATGGGGCTCGGCGACCGGAAGAAGTCGGACCGGGTCGCCGTCGAGGCGATGCGGCATGAGCTCGACGGCCTGCCGATCGCCGGTCGCATCGTCATCGGCGAGGGCGAACGCGACGCGGCGCCGATGCTCTACATCGGCGAAGAGGTCGGCGCGCTGAAGGGCAGGCCCGACGGAGTCGGCGTCGACATCGCGGTCGATCCGCTCGAAGGCACCAACCTCTGCGCCACCGGCGCGCCGGATGCCACGGCGGTGCTGGCCGCGGCCGAACGCGGCGGCCTGCTGCATGCGCCCGACAGCCACATGCAGAAGATCATCGTCGGGCCGACCGCCAAAGGGCGGGTCCACATCGACGCGCCGGTGATCGAGAACCTGCGCGCGCTTGCCAAGGCCTTTTCCCGCGACATCGAGGATCTGACGATCGTCGTGCTCGACCGTCCGCGCCACGATCAGTTGATCGCCGACATCCGCGCCGCCGGCGCCCGCATCCGCCTGATCGGGGACGGAGACCTCTCGGCCGGAATTGCCGCGGCGGTCCGCGGCACCGGGGTGCACGCGGTACTCGGAACCGGCGGCGCGCCCGAGGGCGTGATCACCGCCGCCGCCATGCGCTGCCTGGGCGGCGAGATCCAGGCGCGGCTGGTGGCCTCCGACGACGCGCAGAAGGCGCGCCTCGCGGCGCTCGGCTATCACGACCTTTCCCGGATCTACCAGACGGAGGATCTGGCGCCGGGAGAGCAGATCCTGCTGTCGTGCAGCGGCGTCACGGACGGCGAGCTGCTGCACGGCGTGCGGTTCTTCGGCGGCGGCTCGCGCACGCACACGCTCTTCATGTCACTGTCACGCAAGATGATCCGCTTCGTCGACACGATTCACCGCGAAGATCTCTCGACGCCCGCCTACTTCGACGTCTGACCGCAGCCGAAGAGAAGAGCCGGCTTTCCGATGATCCCGATGCTCCGATGATCAAACCCGACCACTGGATCCGCGCCTGGGCCGAAGGCGGGGGCGTCGAGCCCTACGAGCCGTCGCAGATCAACTCGGCATCGTTCGACGTCCGGCTCTCGGACCACTGGATCTGCCCCACCCGGGACCCGGAAGAGTTTCGCGCGCCGCACATCAAGCTCTTCCCGGGCGAGGTCGTCCTCGCGTCGACACTCGAGTACGTGCGGATCCCCCGCACGGTCGCCTGCGACCTCAAGCTCAAGTCGACTCTCGGGCGGTTGTGGATCAATCACTCGCTCGCCGGCTGGTGCGATCCGGGATTCCAGGGCAACATCACCCTGGAGCTCCAGAATCTCGGTCCAACGCCGTTCGTGCTCGATGCCAACCGGCGGATTGCCCAGCTCATCTTCGTCGCCATGGAGTCGGAGCCGGAAGTGGCCTACGGCGAGCCGGGCTCGTCGTCGCACTATCAGGGCCAGCGCGGCACCACGATCGCGCGCAAGTAGCCCGGTCGTTCGCGCCCCCGCCGCCGGAGATGCGCTTCCAACCGAAGCCGGCACCGCGCCGCGCCCCTCGCCGCCGCGGCTATAATCAAGAGCTTCGGCGGACGCGATGAGCATTACGGGAAATCTCAAGACCATGGAGCTCGCGGAGCTCCTTCAGTGGCTCTCCGGAGCCCAGAAGACCGGCACGCTCGTGGTCGAAAACGGCAAGGTCACGAAGCAGATCTTCTTCCGCGACGGGATGATCGTCTCGTCGGCCTCGACCGACCCGAAGGAGCATCTCGGCGCCTTCCTGGTCAGCCACGGTTTCATCACCGATGCCGAGCTCGGTCAGGCGATCCGCATGCAGGAGAGCAACAAGATGCTCCTCGGCAAGATCCTCTCGACGATCGGGGCGATCTCCGAGCAGGACGTGCATCGCATGCTGCGGCTCAAGGCCGAGGAGTCGATCTACGATGTCTTCAACTGGCTAGAGGGCGACTTCCGCTTCCTCGACCTGAAGCTGCCGACGGCCAACATGGTGCCGATCTCGATCGACGTCACCGGCCTCGTCCTCGAGGGCATGCAGCGCTTCGACGAGTGGAAGCGGATCCGCGAGAGCATCCCCTCGTCGCACTCGATCCCGGTCGCGATCGCCGATTTCGACGACAAGGTCCTCACCGAAGGCGCGCCGCAGATCCTCTCGCTCATCGACGATGACCGCACCGTCGCCGAGATCTGCAAGCTCACTCACTCGAGCGAGTTTCACGTCTGCCGGATCCTCTTCCGCCAGGTGCAGGCGCGGCGGCTGAAGATCGTTCGCCCGCGCGAAGCGGCGCCTGCCGAGCCGGCGGCCAACTTGACGCCGGCGGTGCCGGCGGGGATCACTCCCGACGCGCTGGTCGTCATTGCCCAGCAGGCGCTGCAGAAGAGCGAGTTCGAGACGGCGCTGCGTCACATGCGGGCCGCGCGCGCTCTCGACCCTGACAGCCGCAAGCTCGCCGCGGACGCGCAGAAACTCGAAGAGCAGATCCGTGCCGCGGTCGAAAAGTCCGGCGTACTGCCGACTTCCGTTCCGGTCCTCGCCCGGACGATGGAAGAGCTCACGCAGCTCAAGATCTCGCCGCAGGAGGGCTTCCTCCTCACCCGCCTGAACGGCGTCTACGACCTGAAGGCGATCTGCAACATCAGTTCGATGAATCCGCTCGACGCCCAGCTCGCGGTGTGGAAGCTCCTCAAGGCCGGCCACATCCGGCTCGAGAAGGCGTCGAGCTAGGCGAAGCGCAGGCGCGGCCTGGGCGACGACACCGCGCGGCTGCCGGCGACGGCGAAGCGCAGGGGCCAGGGCGCGGCTTCGCCGGCCGACTCGCAGCCGATTCGCGGCCCGGTGAGGATCGATTCCGGCGCCACCGGCTCCCCGGCGGCCAGACGGAGCGCGACGCAATCGAGTGCCACGGTATCGAGCGCCCGGTCGATCGCCAGGCCCCTCGTCAGGTTGCCCGGGCCGGCGAGCAGTCGATGGGCGGCGATCGGCCCGGGCCGGCCGCGGCGGACCAGCTCCTCGCCCTCGAGGATCTCGGCCGCCCGCAGGAGGACGGCGATCCCTTCGCCGGCGGCGCCGGTGACCACGTTCAGGCAGAAGTGGATGCCGTAGATGCGGTAGACGTAGGCGTGCCCGCCGGCGAGGTACATCGACTCGTTGCGCGGCGTCCGGCGGCCGCCAAAGGCATGGCTGGCACGATCGTGCGGCCCGGCATACGCCTCGGTCTCGACCAGCCGGACGACGATCCGCCCGGTCGGCAGCTCGCGGATCAGATGGCAGCCGAGAAGATCCCGCGCCACTACGTCGGCCGGGCGCAAGTAGAAGCTCTCGGGCAAGGAACCTCGCGAACGCACCGCGGCACTATACGGCGGCCGGACTACCGACAGTCCAGGTCGCGCTGCTCCGGCACTCGGGATCCAGAGTGGGCTCCTATTTGAAGCGTGGTCGCCCACTCTGGATCCCGAGCGCCCTCGCGTCGCGGTCAGACGGGGCAAGTGAAGAATTGGACTGTCCCCTTTTCTTCAGGAGCTTCCTTCGCAGCTATACCGACGAGGGGTGGCTGGACCGAGGGCTCCCATAGGCGCGGAGCGCGCCTCCTCAGCGCGAGCACCTATGGGAAGCGGGCCAGACAGGACCCCGAGCACACCAAGGGCTCGCCCGCACGAACCCAGCACGCCACTGGCGATTCGCGGGATAATCCGCCCATGGTCCACACCCTTCTGATCACCGGCGGCGCCGGCTTCATCGGCAGCCACCTCGCCGAAGATGCCCTGGCGCACGGCGACCGCGTCGTCGTGCTCGACAACCTCTCGACCGGCAAGCGTGAAAACGTGCCGGCTGGCGCGACGTTCTACCAGCGCGACATCTCCGATCCCGGGCTCGACGAGCTGGTCGCCGACGAGAGGATCGACGTCGTCAGCCATCACGCCGCGCAGGTGAACGTCCGCATCTCGATCGCCGACCCGACGGCCGACGCGCGGACGAACATCCTCGCCACGCTCGATCTCATCGCCGCCTGCAAGAGGGCCGGCGTGCGCCGCTTCCTCTTCGCTTCGAGCGGCGGCACGGTCTACGGCGAACAGAGAGTCTTCCCCTGCGACGAGGAACACTCCCTGCATCCGACTTCGCCCTACGGTTGCGCCAAACTCGCCGTCGAGCTCTACCTCGACGCCTTCCGTGTGATGGGCGATCTCGACCCGATCGTCTTCCGCTACGCCAACATCTACGGCCCGCGGCAGGAGCCGAAGGGGGAGGCCGGCATCGTCGCGATTCTCGCCGAGAAGCTTCTCGCCGGCGAACAGCCGCGCATCTTCGATGACGGCGAGCAGACCCGCGACTACGTCTATGTTGGCGACCTGGTGAAGGCGCACCGCGCCGCGCTCGATCACTGGACTCCGGGCACCTACAACATCGGCACCGGCATCGAGACCTCGGTCAACGCCCTCTACGACCTGGTCGCGACGCGGCTCGGCTCGACGATCCGCCCGCGCCACGAGCCGCCGGTCTCGGCGGAGCTGCGCCGCAACAGCCTCGACGCCGGCCGCCTCGAGCGCGCCCTCGGCGCCGCGCCGAAGACCCGGGTCGCCGAGGGTCTGGCGCTCACGCTCCCCTACTATCAAGGGCGAGCTGCTGCGCCCAAGGCAAAATGACCCGACTCCCCGAGCTCTTCGCGACACTCCCGGCGGTCTTCGCTGCGAGCTATGACCTCGAACGGCCCTGGATGCTGCTCGACGCGCCTATCGAGGAGCTCCTCACGGCGCTGCCGTCGGCGGAGATCCTCGGGCGGGTGCATCCGGGCGCGCATCTCGTCGGCGACCGCATCGTCATCGGCAGGGGCTCGCGCATCGCGCCCGGAGCGGTGGTCGAAGGCCCGATCTGGATCGGCGAGGATGTCGAGGTTCGCGTCGGCGCTTACCTCCGAGGCGGTTGCTGGGTGGGGGACAACTGCGTCGTCGGCGCCAACGTCGAGATGAAGCGCGCCATCCTCTTCCCCGGCGCCCACGCCGCGCACCTGAACTATGTCGGCGACTCGATCCTCGGCCGCGACGTGAACCTCGGGGCCGGCGTCATCCTGTCCAATTTCCGCCACGACGGACAGGAGATCCGGATCCCGGCCGGCAACGGCACACACCTGGCCACCGGCAAGAGGAAACTCGGTGCCCTCCTCGGCGACCACGTCGCCGTCGGCTGCAACTCGGTCCTGAACCCCGGCACCCTCGTCGGCGCCCGCACGCAGATCTACACCGGCGTCCAGCTGCGCAGCGGCCTCTACCCCGCCGACAGTCTGATCAAGCTCCGTCAGGAGCTCGAGGTGGTCGCGATCGCCAGTCTCGAGAGCTGACCTTGCGTCAGATGCCCGTCGGGGTAGGCGGATAGGTGACGACGACGACGGTGCGGTCGTCCTGGGCTTCGCCTGCGCCGCGGTAGGTCTCGACGGCCTTCATCATCGTCTCGGCGATCTCTTTCGAGCTCTTGCCGCGCAGGCGGCGGGCGATCTCGACCAGGCGCTCGATGCCGAACTCCTCGCCGCCGTCGCTATCCGCCGGCGTCGCTTCGATCATGCCGTCGGTGTAGAGCACCACCATGTCGCCCGGGTTGAGCCGGATGAATCCACGCTCGTAGGTCGCCTCGGCGAGCGGCCCGAGAACCGGCCCGCCCTCGTCCAGATTCCGCACGTCGCCCGTCGCCGAAAGGTGGAACGGCGCGGGATGGCCGGCGTTGACGTAGATGAAGACGCCGTTCGGCTCGAGCTCGCCGTAGAACATCGAGACGAAGCGGCTCGTCAGCGTCGACTTGTGGATGATCTGGTTCAGACGCTCGACCGTGCGCACGATCTTGAAGTCCCGCGCCATCCCCATGCGCAGGCCCATGTAGATGTCGCGCACCTGCAGCGCCGCCGGCAGACCGTGCCCGGAGACGTCGGCGATCGCCAGCCCCAGGATCTTGTCGGTGATCGGGATGTAGTCGTAGAAGTCGCCGCCGACCGACTCCATCGGCTGGATCCGCCCGTAGAGCTCGAAGCCGCCGTAGACCGGCGTTCGGCGCGGCAGGATCGACATCTGGATCTTTCGCGCTTCGTCGAAGACCTCCTGCATCCTCTCCTGGCGGAGCTTCTGGTTGATCGCATGCCGCAGCACGCCGAGCGAGAACAGCACGTCGTCATGATGGCTGCTGGGCGCGAGGTCGAACGACAGGATGAACTCCTCGTCGCCGACCTCGATCGCCGCGAAGCGATCGACGCCGAGCTGATCCTCGAACTTGTGGTCGAAGCGGGGGTCGTCGGGCCCCATGTAGACGACGCCCTCGGAGAGCGCGATCTCGATCGGCGCGTAGGTCGCTGGAACCCGGATCTCGCGCTCCGCCGGCTTCGCGTTCGGGAAGGTCGCCTTGAGCTCGTAGGCCTCGCCGTCCCACTGATAGAGCCTGCCGCCGTAGAAACCGAGCGCGTCACGGAAGCGCGCGATGATCGCGTCAACGAGGTTGTAGATCGTGATGTCGACTTCGTCGGCAGACTGGATCTCGCGCACCAGCTGCTCGACGCGCTTCATCAACTGGCGGATGTCCGCGTAGCGTGTATCTGTCATGGGGTTGCGATCAGCCGCGGTCGATCAGCGCGGCGACGATACGGTCCTGCGCGGCGTGGGCGCCGGCGTTGCTGCGCACCTGGTTGAACAGGATGGAAAAAGCGTAGACCTTGCCCGAGACCGCCTTGGCGTAGCCCGAGAGCGTCGAGACGCCATTGATCGTTCCGGTCTTGGCGAAGACGTTCCCGGCATAGGGCGCCCGCGCCAGCCGGCGCTGCCACTTGAGGCCCTGCTCGCCGGAAAACGGCAGCGAGCGCAGGAAATCGCGCCCCAGCGCGTGGAAGTACATCTGCTCGAGGAGGCCGGTCATCGACCGCGGGCTCATCAGGTTGCCGCGCGAGAGGCCCGAGCCGTCGGCCAGCGAAAAGGAACTTGGTGCGATCCCGAGCCCGGAGAGGAAATCGCCGACCACGCCGACTCCGGCCGCCCAGCTGCCCTCGCCGCGCACCTTCCAGCCGAGCAGCTTCGCCAGCGACTCGGCGTAGAAATTCTGGCTGCGCTTGTTGGTCACTTCGAGGGTGCGCGCCAGGTCGCTGCGGTGGGTCGTCAACAGCTCCCAGGCGCCGCCCGGCGAGCCGTGGGCGGGAACGATCGCGCCCTCGACGACGACGCCCTCCTCCGCCAGCGCGGCCTTGAGCGAGGCGCCGAAGTAGGCCGTCGGGTTCTGTACCGCCACCCATTCCTCGCCGGGGCCGGTGCGCAGGCCGATGGTGCCCGAGACGACGATGGTGTCGCTGTCGCCAAGCCGGCCGACGAGCAGCCGGTTGCGGTTGCGCGTCCCGGTCGTCGTGGCGCTGTTGCGGATCTCGAAGTAGTCGAGCTTCGGCACCGTCTCGACGCGCGCCGGGAGGCCGGCCCGCGACGCCGGCCAGACCCTCACCAGAACGCAGTTGTCGTTGAACGAGAGCGCCTCGACCGGGGCCTCGTACCAGCTGGTCAGCTGGTCGCGCGGCCAGTCGGGATGGATATTCGGCGGGTTGAAGAGCCCGTTGACGAGAAAGAGGTCACCGGTGACGCGATGAATTCCCTGCGCCTTCAAGGCGGCCGCCCAGGAGCGGAAGATGGCGTACGAATCACCGTCGTGGAAGCGTCCCGAGAGGTTCGGGTCGCCGCTGCCGAAGACCGCCAGATCGCCCGCCAGGACGCCGCCCGCGGCCGTCCCCCGCACCATCACCCGGGTCTCGAAGACGAAATCCGCGCCGAGCGTGCCGAGAGCGGCCGCAGTGGTCAGGAGCTTGGTATTGGAAGCCAGGATGCGCGGCTGGTCGGCGTCGACGGCGAAGGCGCTCTGATGCGACGAGAGATCCACGATGTGCACGCCGAACGCGCGCGAGCTCTTGCGCGCCGCCTCGATCTCCCGCGCCAGGGCCTGCTGCAGCGAGAGGGTCGGCGCGGCGCCCGCAGTCGCTCCGCCCTTCGTCGCGGCAGACGCGGCGGCGGCGGGCAGCGCCGCCAGGAGCTGCGCGGCGAGCAGCAGGGCGCAAGCGGCTGCCGCGGTGCCACACCCTTTCGATCCCGACTGCCGACGCATGCCTGGCGAAGCCTCCCAAAGCCGGAGAAACCCGGCGCATCCGAATCGCTGCCCGCGGCACATCATACCGGGTCGCCGCGCGCACCGACAGGGAGCGGAAGGATCACGGGTAAGATTCCCCCATGTTCGCCCGCCCTGCCGTCCTCCCGACGCTGCTGCTCGCGCTGCTCCTGGCGCCGGGTTGCGTGTCGATGCAGCCCTACGCTGAAGCGGTCCGCGATCTGCCGGAGGGTCGACTGCTCGAGATCGACGGCCGGCGGATCTCCGTCGAACAGGCCGGACAGGGTCCCCCGCTCGTCCTGCTGCACGGCTTCGGCGAGTCGACCCGCGCTTTCGCCGCGATCATTCCGGAGCTCGCCAAGCGCTTTGCGGTAGTGGCGATCGATCTCAACGGCTTCGGCTACACCGAGCGGCCAAAGGACCGCGCGAGCTACACGCTCGCCGGGCAGGAGCGGCTGGTCGTGAGCGTCCTCGACCGGCTGGGCCTCGACCGCGTCCGCCTCGCCGGCCACTCCTACGGCGGCGGCCTGGCGCTCTACCTCGCCGCGCGCCACCCCGAGCGCATCGACCGGCTGCTGCTGATCGACAATACGCTGCCGCTCCATGCCAGCCAGCGCCGCAACCCGCTCTTCGCCTGGCGGTGGGTCGCCCGGATGGCGGCGCGCACCTTCGCAATTTCCGACCGCGCCATCCAGGCCGGCCTGGAAAGGGCCTACTTCGACGATTCCAAAGTCACCCCGGAGCTGGTGCGGGAGTACGCCGACCGCCTGCGGATCGAAGGCGCCAGCGACGCTTTCCACGGGCTCGTCGGCCCCTCCACCGAGCCGCCGTTCCGGATCGACCTGGCGGCGATTCGCCCGCCGTCGCTGGTCGTCTGGGGCGCTGAAGACCGGCTGATCGAAGCCGCCGCCGCCGAGGAGCGCTCGAGCGAGCTCCCCAACTCGAGCTTCGTCGCGCTGCCCGCTTGCGGGCACACCCCGATGGAGGAGTGCCCGCAGGCGTTCCTCGCCGTGGCGCTGCCGTTCCTGCTCGAGGAGCGGGCCCGCCTCGGCAGCCCGGGGTCGCCTTAGCCTTGAGTCCAGGCTAGATCAGGAACCCGGCGATCGTCGCGGTCTGAAAACAGGCGAGCGAGCCGGCGACCATGGCGCGCAGGCCGAGGCGGGCGAGATCGCTCTTGCGCTCGGGGGCGATCGAACCGATGCCGCCGATCTGGATGGCGATCGAGGAGAAGTTCGAGAATCCGCACAGCGCGTAGGTGGCGATGATCTGGGCGCGCTCCGAGAGTTGGCCGGCGCCGACCATCTTCTGCATCTCGACGTAGCCGACGAACTCGTTCACCGCCGTCTTGATGCCGATCAGCGTCCCCACCTGCGGCGCCTCTGCCCAGGGCACGCCCATTACCCAGGCGAGCGGCTGGAACAGCCAGCCCAGGAGCGCGCGCAGGCTCCAGGTGTCGTAGCCGGCGAGGTGCCCGAGCTTGGAGATCGGGAAGTCGATCAACGCGATCAGTGCCACGAAGGCGATGAGCATCGCGCCGACGTTCAGCGCCAGCTTGAGGCCGTCGGCAGCGCCCGAGGCGGCGGCGTCGATCGAGTTCGCCCACGGACGGTCGATCTCGATCGCCACCGAGCCCGCAGTCACGCTCTTCTCGGTCTCGGGGAACATCAACTTCGCCATCACCAGAGCGGCCGGCGCCGACATGACGCTCGCGGCGAGCAGGTGCTTGGCCGAGACCCCCATGCCGACGTACGCCGCCATGACACCGCCGGCGACCGTCGCGAAGCCGCCGGTCATCACCGCCATGAGCTCCGACTTCGTCATCGCGCCGATGTAGGGCTTGATGAGCAGCGGCGCCTCGGTCTGACCGACGAAGATGTTGGCCGAAGCCGAGAGCGACTCGGCGCCCGAGGTGCCCATCGTCTTCATCATCACCTTCGCGAAGACGCTGACGATCTTCTGCAGGATGCCGAAGTAGTAGAGCACCGTGATGAAGCTCGAGAAAAAGATGATCGTCGGCAGCACCTTGAAAGCGAAGTAGAACTCCTTGAACCTCTCGCCGAAGACGAACGAAGCGCCGGCGTCGGTGAAATCGAGGAAGCGGGTGATCCCGGCGCCGACGACGTCGAAGACGTTTCTGCCGACTTCGGTCTTGAGAATGATCAGGGCGAAGACGACTTGCAGCGCCGTGCCCACCGCCACCGGCCGCCAGCGGATCGCTGACCGATTCGACGACAGCGCCCAGGCGATGCCGAGCATCACGAACAGACCGAGAACCGGGACCAGATGCTGCATGCAGCCTCCTCGAGCAGAGCGCCAGCGGCGTGAGCACCCAGAGATTGCCGCGGAGCGTATCCGACGCCCCCCGCACCGGCAAGCGGGGACGCCGTCGCGGCCGCCGCCCCCGTCGTGGGACTACGGCGTCGTAGACTGCCTTGATGGCGCCGCGCTTCGACGAGACCGCCCTGCGGATCGAGCTCGCGGTCGCCGACCTCCTCGAGCCACAGCTTCTGCGCTCGATCGGCTTCGCCAACCGCGGCGGCTTCGAGCGCATGTGGCTCGGCCAGGCGATCCACGGCCGCTACCAGGAGGAGGCGCTCGCCGGCGATGGCACCTACCGCCGGGAGGTCGCCCTGCGCCATGAGTTCGTCCACCGCGGCTGGACGGTGACGCTCGCGGGCCGGGCCGACGGCATCCGCAAGGAGCCCGACGGCGCGCTGGTGGTCGAGGAGATCAAATCGGTCCGCCGTGAGGGTCAGCTCGCCCCGATGACGCGGCAGATCTACGAGCGCCAAGCGCTGCTCTACGCCTGGATGCTGTCGCAGATCGAAGGACGCCCGGTCCGCGCCGAGCTCATTCTCATCGCGATCGGCAGCGACGCCGTTGAACGCGAGCCGCTCAAGGTCGACTTCGAGACCCTCGAGCTCGCCGTCCGTCAGCGCCTGAACGCCCTGCTGCGCGACTTCCGCCACGAGCGCGAGGCGGCGGGCGACCGCCAGCGCGCGGCGGTGGGCATCCGATTTCCTCATGTGGACCTTCGTCCGGGGCAGGAGGAGATCGTCGCGGCGGTCGAGCACGCCCTCGACCACCGCGAGCACCTCCTGCTCGAGGCCCCGACCGGCCTCGGGAAGACCGCCGCCGCGCTCTTCCCGGCGATCCGTTACGCGCTCGCCCACGACAAGCGCCTCTTCGTTCTCACCGCCAAGAACCTGCAGCAGGAGATGGCGCTCAGGGTCATCCGGCAGGTCGACGCCGGCCCGGCGCTCCACGCCCTGCGTTTGCGCGCCAAGGCGCGCATGTGCGCCAACGGCGAGGTCATCTGCCACGAGGACTACTGTCCGTTCGCGCGCGACTACTACGCCAAGCTCGCCTCCTCGGGCGTCGTCCCCCGGCTTCTCCGGGAGCAAGCCGTGCTCGATCCCGACCTCGTCTTCTCGGCCGCGACCCAGGCCGAGGTCTGCCCGTTCGAGGTCAGCCTCGACCTCGCGGGCAAGGCGCAGGTGGTGGTCTGCGACTACAACTACGCCTTCGACCCGTACGTCGCTCTCTCCGACTTCTCCGTCGAGCACGACCTCTCGAACGTCGTGCTGGTCATCGACGAGATCCACAATCTCGTCGAGCGCGGACGTGGCTACCTCTCTCCCGAGCTCTCTTCGACAAGCTCCCGCCGCGCGGCCGAGGCCGCCGCCCACGGCGGCTCACCGGTGCACCGCGAGCTCGAGCGCCTCTCCCTCGCGCTCGCGACGCTCATCGAGGGGACCTCGGACGGCGCGCTCGACGAGATCGGCGAGCAGGAGGGGGCGGTCGAGGTGGCGCTGCCCGAGGAGCGCCTCTGGCGGTTGCGCCCCGATTTCGATGCCGCCTTCGTCGACTACCTCGAACACCGCCGCGAGACGAAGAGTTTCCAGGCCGACGACGCCTTCGTCGCGCTCTATTTCGAGCTCCTGCGCTTCCTCAACGGGCTCGCGATCGAGGGCGGCGTCTCCAGCCATCTCTGCGAACGCCGTGGCGACGAGCGCAAGCTCCGCATCTTCTGCAAGGACCCGGGGGCCTTTCTCGCCCAGGTGATCGGTCGCGTGCACTCGGTCATCGGCCTCTCGGCGACCTTGAGCCCACCGGAGTTCTACCGCGACCTGCTCGGCTTCGATTCCGGCCGGACGGTCTGCGTCAGCCTGCCGAGCCCGTTCCCGTCCGCCCACCGCCGGGTCGTCGTCGACCGATCGGTGACGACGCTGTGGAAGGAGCGGGCGGAGAACTGCCAGCCGATCGCCGACCGCTTGAGCGCCTTCGGCGACATCGTCCCGGGCAACTGCCTGGTGCTCTTCCCGAGCTTCCAGTTCCTGTCCGACGTCGCCTCGCGGATGAGCGCCAGGAAGAAGCGGATCTTCGTCCAGCAGCGCGCCGACAGCGAGCGCGACCGCGAGGCGCTCCTCGAGACCCTGCGCAACGCGCTGCTGGGCGACGTCATGCTGCTCGCGGTCGCCGGAGGAGTCTTCGCCGAGGGCGTCGACTACCCCGGCGAAATGCTCAAGGCGGTGGCGATCGTCGGCCCCTGCCTGCCGGTGCCGACGATCGAGACCCGGCTTCTGCAGAGCTACTACGAGGAGCGCTTCGAGCGCGGCTTCGAGTTCGCCTTCGTGGTGCCGGGGATGACGCGGGTCGTGCAGGCGGCCGGGCGCCTCATCCGGTCGGCCGAGGACGTCGGCGTGATCGCGCTCCTCGACCGGCGCTTCCTCGACCGCCCCTATGTCGATCGGCTGCCCCCCGACTGGCTCTCCGGGGGGGAGGCGGCCTCCCTGGGAGGCGATCTGGCGGCCGCGGCGCGGGAGTTCTTCGCCGGTCGCGCCTAGACGGCGTCAGCCGGCTGCCCGTAAGACTGATTGAGAGCAGGGAGCAAGGCACAGCCTCCTACCTCTTCAACCTCCTTCGGGCCCCGCGCGTCGCGGGGCCTTCTTTTTATCTATCTGCTGATTTCAAAACCACTTGCGACGTCGGAACCAGACCACCATGGCGGCGGCGACGGCTCCCATGGCACCCAGGACCATGAAGTAGCCGTGCCGGGAGGAGAGCTCGGGCATGTGCTCGAAGTTCATCCCGTAGACCCCGGCGATGAAAGTGAGCGGCAGCATGATCGCCGAGAAGAGGGTGAGGACCTTCATGATCTCGTTGGTGCGCTGGGAGATCACCGAGAGATAGGTGTCCTTGACGTTCAGGAGCTGGTCGCGCTGCTGATCGATGGCGTCGGTCAGCCGCAGGACGTTCTCCAGGGTGTCGCGGAAGTTGAGCGACGCCGTGGCGTCGAAGAGCTCATCGCGCGAGTTGGCCAGGTGATTGAAGACCGCACGGTGCGGCAGCATCGTGCGGCGCAGCACACCGAGCTTGCGCCGCAGGTCGAGAATCGACTGGAGATGCTGGCGCTCGGCGTTGTTGAGCACGTCCTGCTCGAGAGTCTCGATCCCCGCACCGATCTCGTCGACGATCGGAAAATAGAGGTCGATCATCTCGTCGCAGATGCTCCACAGCAGCTGGACCACTCCTCCCGGCAACGCCCTTGCGCTCTCTTCGACCCGGCTTCGAACCAACTTCACGCTGCGCAGCTCCGCGCGGTGGACGGTGATGAGCAGATTCGAGCGCAGGAAAGCGGCGAGCTTCAACGTCTGCAGCTCGTCGATCGCCCGGTCGGTGTTGAAGTCGATGCCGCGCACGATCACGAAGAGATGGTCGGTGTACTCCTCGACCCGCGGCTGGTGGTACAGAGTGAAGGTGTCTTCGATCGCCAGCGGATGAAACCCCTGCTCGAGGAGGAGCTTCCCGGCGATCTCGGTCTCGGCCACGAGGTCGATCCAGCCGACCACCGCCGGATCGAGAGCGGCCGCCAGCAACTCGTTTCCGCCGCAGCGCACGGCGCCGTCGGCGGCGAAGATCATGATGCGGATCATCGGCGGGAAAGTATCACGCGCTGCCGCCCGCGACGGTCGGGAGCCGGCTTATCGCGGGCTGTCGGGACTTGGCCGGCGAGCGGGGTCGGCGGAGTCACCGGAGCCATCGGAGCCATCGGAGCCGTCGGAGCTGTCCGGGCCGTCCGAGCCAGCAGGGCCGGACGAACCGTCTGGAGCGCGCAGCCGGCGATCGCCGAAACGGGGTCGCATGCCGCCAGGACCACCGGGACCTGGAGGCCGCCCACCGGCGAAAGCGCCGCCGAAGCGCTCGACGAAACGCAGGTACTCGCGCTCCGCCTCTCCGGCGAGGAGATCGCGAGCCGCGAAGACATTCTCGACCAGGGCCCGGTCGAGCGCGTCCTGCTCCTTGCCGATCCCGGTCAGCAGAACCTCGACCCGGGCGCGATCGGGGTCCGGCGAAGTCAGCTCGCGGCGCAGCTCGCGGCGGGCGTCGTCGATCCGCAGCCGGCCCGCGTGCACCGTCTCCGCGAGCGTGCGCTGCAGGGCCAGGAAACGCTCGCGCTCCTCTCCTGCGAGCTCCAGCCGATCGGCGAGGCGCGCACCCTGGCGGCCAGGCGGCCGCTCGCCGCGCTCGGAGCGCTCGAAGCGGTCGAAGCGATCGGAGCGATCGGAGCGATCGGTGCCGGCGAGCATGCGATGGCGCATGATGCCCATGCCGAGAAGGCCGCAGTTGATGCCCACGGAGAGCAGGAGCGCGAGGAAGAGCCAGTGGCGCCTCACTGCCCGGCCTCACTCGCGTCCGGAACGCCGGCGGCGGGCGCCGCCAGGTCCGCTTCGTCTGCCGAGAGCGCCAGGAGGTACTCCTCGGAGAGGGTCGCCGTCCAGGTCTCCTCGTCCGCCGCGATTTCGTCGGCCAGGCTCGCCGCGAGCGCTTCCCTCGCGTCGTCCACGCCGTCTTGCAGCGCGAGCGTGCTGCCTAGGGCGATACCGGCAAGAAGCGCTGCAGCCGCCGCGGCGCGCATCCAGATCGCTCCCAGAATCGGGGCGGCAGCCGGCTCATGCTCCGCCGCCCAGGCGAGCGCGACCCGGCGCGCGAAACCTGGCGGAACCGCCGGAGCGGGGGGCAAGTCGAGACCGGCCCAGGCCGCCCGCCAGGCGTCCTCGTCGGCACCCGGCCGCTCCAGACCGGCCGCCGGCGCACCCGCACCGAGCACGGTTCGCACCCAGCGAGCCTCCTCGTCTGTCGATCGCCGCCGTTTCATCCGACCCCTCCCTCTTTCACTGGAACCCGCCGTCGCGCTTCTTCCTGCGGCGCGAGCCGTCGCATCGCCCGCACCAGCCGGCTTTCAACCGCCCCCTCCGTGATGCCGAGCGTCTCGGCGATCTCGCGTCCCGAGAGCCCTTCGAACCTGGCCAGCATCACGACGACCCGCTGACCCTCCGGCAGCCGCTCGAGGCGCTGCCGCGTCGCCCGCCAGCGCTCACGCGCCAGCAGTTCGCTCTCGGCGTCCGGGCCGCCGTCGGCGGGATCGAATGCCGTTTCTTCCTTCCCGGCACTCCCGCTCTCCCGGCCGGCTCCCAGCCCCTGGAACGAGAAGAAGCGCGCGACCTTGCGCCGACGCAGCTGGTTCAGGCAGTGGTTGATGGCGATGCGGTAGAGCCAGGTGTAGAACTGCCCGCGCGGCTCGGCTCGCCCGGCATGCCGGAAGACCTTGAGGAAGACCTCCTGCGCGGCGTCGCGGGCCGCCTCGCGGTCGCCGAGCCAGCGTGTGCAGAGCGCCACGAGACGCTCCTGGTGCTGCTCCACGAGCGCCCTGAAGGCGTCGCCGTCCCCGCCGGCGGCACGCGCCA
This sequence comes from Thermoanaerobaculia bacterium, assembly GCA_963719555.1. Lineage (GTDB taxonomy): Bacteria > Acidobacteriota > Thermoanaerobaculia > Multivoradales > JAGPDF01 > JAGPDF01. Next base: position 302,882 of record CAVRCL010000003.1, read on the forward strand.
GCAGACCCCAATCCGCGTCCACCTGCCCCGCCAGGGGGTTCTTCGCCGCCACTCCTCCTCTTTAACCCGGAGAGCACGCTTTCCCTGCGCCCGCTCAGGCGGTCAGCCTGTCCAGCTCGGCCACCAGCGCGGCGGCGTCGGCATAGCGCGCCGCCGGACTCTTCTCGAGACACCGCAGCAGCAGGTGCTCGAGCGCTGGCGGAATCTCCGGCCAGAACTCGTGCGGTGCGGCCGGCGCCTCGCGCAGGTGCTGGGAGATGATCTCCAGGACGCTGTTGCCGCCGAAGGGGAGCCGGCCGGTGAAGACCTCGAACAGCACCACGCCGCAGGCGTAGACATCGGCCCGCTGGTCGGGCTCCTTGCCTTCGAGCTGCTCGGGAGCGAGGTAGTGCGGCGTCCCGACGATGAAGCCCGCCTGGGTCTGTCCCGGAGTGAGCCGGGTCACCGGGCGCGCCAGGCCGAAGTCCATCAGCTTGGCGTTGCCTTGCGAGTCGAGAATGATGTTCTCTGGTTTGATGTCGCGATGAATGATGGCGAGGGCATGCGCCGCCGCGAGACCCGAGGTGAGCTGACGGGCCAGCCGCAGCCCGGCCGAGTAAGGCAGCCGCCCCGAGCGCTCGAGCATGGCGCGCAGCGTCAGGCCGCGCACGTACTCCATCGAGATGAACGGATTGCCGTCGATCTCGCCGAAGTCGAAGGTGCGCAGGATGTTGGGGTGGGTGATCTTCCGCGCCAGCTTGAGCTCGCTCTTCAGGCGCTCGACCAGAGCTGCGTCGCCAGCCACCTCGCGCTTCAGCATTTTCAGCGCCACGAGGTCGTCGAGCTCGCGATCGCGGGCCTTGAAAACCACGCCCATGCCGCCGGCGCCGAGGGTCGAGAGGATCTCGAAGCGCGACCCGAGAAGCGTCCCCGGACCGACGCCGGAGAGCGTGTCGAACGAGCCACCGCCGGCGCTGACGCCATCGACAGCGTCGGTCATCGCGGTCGCCGCGGTCGCGACCGACCGGCCGGCGATCCGTGCCGCCTCTTCGCCGGCGAGGATGAAGATCGCCTGGGTCGACAGCAGTCCCCGCTGCGCCGTGAGCTCGATCCCGGACTGCGCGAGGCCGGGGGCGACCTCGGCGTGGACGGCCGGCGCCAGGAGGATGTCGCCGGCGTTGGCCTCACGCAGCAGGCCCTCGACCTGCTGCAGGGGCAGGCCGATCACGGTGCGCTCCGGGTTGTCGGTGAAGTTCACCGCGCCGGTCACCGCTTCGCCCGAGGTGATGGCGATCGCCGGCGGCTGCGGCTCGTCGAAGGCGTTGTCGCGCACGGCGACCGCGGCGAGGATCTCGGAACCCGCGGCGAGCGCCCGCTCGGCCTGCGTGCCGCCGGTGAAGCTGGCGATGGCCCGGTGCCCGAAGACCGCCTCGACATTCCCGCCGTGGCTCTCGACGGCGTTCAGGATCCGCTTGAGATCGCGCGACAGCCGTTGCATGAGCGCCTCCGGATCGGCGCTCTGGCGCGGACTCGCGAAGCGGCGCAGATCGACCCCCAGCAGAGTCAGACGCGCCCGCTCTGCCCTCGATGGCGCCTCACCGCGCGCCACTGGTTCGGGAAGATTACGCGACAGCGCCGCGACGTAAGCTGCCATGTCGCGGCGCTCGCGCAGGTCGACGAGCAGGGTGTTGAAGGCGGTCGCCAGATCCGCCACCTCGCCCGGCCCGCCGGTCGGCATCGGCACTTCATAGTTGCCCGATCGGGCCGCCGTCGCCGCCTCCACCAACTGCCGTACCGGCTTGAACACGCGGCGCGACAGCAGGTAGGAGATGACCAGCGCGGCGGCGATCGTCGCCAGACCGAGTCCGAGGAGGAGATTGCGAATCCGGGTGTAACCGACGAGCTCCTTGTCGAGCGAAGCAAGCGCCACGGAGGCTCCCGCCGACGCCCCCGTCGCATCCTTGAGCGGCGCGAGCAGCGCCAGCCAGCGCCCCCCTTCGAGGGGGATCTCGACCTGGTCGACCGCCTCGCCACGCTCCGTCACCCGCGAGAGCAGGTCCCCCCGGGTGCGCAGCGCGGCCAGCAGGCGGTCCTGCTGGGCGGGCGCGAGGGTGGAGGCGACGACGGCCACGCCCGACGAGGTGCCGGTGAGGTAGGCCACCTCGGTGCCGGTCACCCGTTTCACCTCGAGCGCCCGCACATCGTTGATCGCGAAGCCGACCACGAGGTAGGCGAAGACGTTCTGGCTGAGCGTCAGCGGGACAGCCACCGCCTCGTAGATCTTGTTGCCTTCCTGCCAGACGCCGCTGGCTGCGAAATCGGCCAGCACCTTGCGCACCAGCGGCCGGTCCGAGAGATCGACCGGCGGGGCGTCCGGCTGGTCGGTGCGTACCAGGAGCCGTCCCTGGGGATCGACCATCAGCGCGAAGTCGTAGCCGAGATCGGCCTGGCGCTCGTCGAGCTGGTCGAGCATCGACAGCTGGTCACGCTCGTCGATCGCGCGCAGGAGGTAGGCCTTGAGCTCCGGATCGGCGGTGAGGATCTGCGTCAGGAGCGAGAGCTGCTGATAGCGCTGCTGCTGCGAGACCGACTGCACCGAGTTGCTCGCCAGGATGCGTTCCGTCGCGGTAGCGAGACCGATGCGGTTGCCGAGGTAGGAGGTGACGACGATCGCCACTCCGAGCGCCAGCACCAGCAGCAGACCGGTCACCAGAAAGATGCGCGTCCCGAGCGACAGTCCGCGGCGTCGCTCAGCCATAGCTACCTCCGGAATAGGGTTTCCCCAGCTTGTTCTTGTGCGGCGGAATGCGCGGCATGGTGATCTCGATGCCGATCTTCGGCGGCACGGCGAGCGGCAGCGTGAGGTCCGTGGTGGTGGGTGAGCTGCGTTCGTTCCACACCGTCAGCTTGCCGGCTCCCGCCGGGACGCCGGGGATGCTGAAGGTCCCATCGGCGCCGATGCGCGCCCAATAGGGCGACGCCACGACGAAGACGTAGCCGAACATTCCGTGATGCACGTTGCAGAAGACGCGGACGATGCCGGCCTCGCGAAAGAGCGCGCTCTTGCCCACGCCCTTGCCGAGGAGCCCCAGGTCGAAGGAGTTCCGGCCCGAGACCGAGAAGACGTTGTGGAGAATCGGGTCCTGGTTCGGGAAGCGCACCGTCGAGCCGACCGGCACGACGAGGATGCGAGGCAGAAAGGCCTTGCGTACGGTCACCATCTCGACCGTTACCGCCTTCGGCGCCGGCACCGGCCGGGTGGGGGTGAAGACCACCACCGTCGCATCGACGGCGAGCGTCTTGTCGGCCGAAGGTTTGCCCTTCTCGAGCAGTTCGACGCGACCCTGGAAATCGGCGGCGGTGGCTGGCAGGACGCCCAGCAAGGCAGCGGCGACGATCGCCGTGAAGGGTCGGACCTGCGCGCGCATCGGGACTGCAAATTAGCATAAAAGAGGGGGTCCGCCGCTCCTCCATGTGCCGGTCGGGCGGTCACCCGCAATTTCGGAACGCAGGCCGCGTCGTCCGGCGATGCAATGGCAGGCGGAGCGCCGTGACAGAATTGCCGGGTGATCGTCGAGCGGATTTCCGGCCATATTCTGCAGCCGCCTGCGGCGGCGGCGCAGCCGCAAGCGCCGGCTGAAGCCGAGTTCGCGACCCTCGCTCTGGCGGCCTTCGCCTATCAGTTCGAGCGTCTCCCCGCCTATCGCGCGATGTGCGAGCGGGCGGGCAAGACTCCGGCGGCGATCGCCTCGTGGCGCGAGGTGCCGATGATTCCGGCGACCGCGTTCGCCTCGATCGAGCTCGCCACCGATCCGCCGCAGGAGATCTTCCGCTCGAGCGGCACGCTCGGGGGCACTCCCGAGACTGGGCGCAGCGTCCACCGTCATCCCTTTCCGGGCCTCTATCGCGCCGCAATCGATGCTTCGTTCCCACGTTTCTGTCTGCGCGCCGGATTGCAGTCGGACGAGCGCTCGCCCGATCTCCCCGCGATGCTCTCGCTCGTCCCGCCGCGCGGCGTCACTCCCGACTCGAGCCTCGGCTTCATGGTCGAGCATCTGCTGCGGCGGTTCGGCGGGCCGGGCAGCGACTACGCCTTCGGCGAGCGCGGTGTCGAAGGTGTCAAGGCCCGCTCCTGGTGCGGTGCGCGCCAGCGCGAAGGCCGCCCGGTGATGATTCTCGGCACCTCGTTCGCGCTCGCCGACCTGGTCGACTTCCTCGGCCGCATCGGTCTCAAGTTCCGACTCCCCGCCGGCTCGGTCGTCTTCGAGACCGGCGGCTTCAAGGGGCGTGCGCGCGGAGATCTCGCGCCAGGAGCTCCATCACCGGCTCGCGGAGCAGCTCTTCATCGCGCCGGAGTCGATCGTCGGCGAATACGGCATGACCGAGCTCACCAGCCAGTGCTACACCGCGACGCTCGCCGGCGGCGATCCGGAAATCTTCGTCCCGCCGCATTGGATGAAAGTGCGGAACGCTCGATCCGGTCACGCTGGCGGAGCTTCCGTCCGGTGCCACCGGCCTCCTCGCTTTCTTCGACCTCGCGAACGTCGGCTCGGCGGTGCACCTGCTGACCGAGGACCTGGGCTCCCTCGAAGGCGCCGGCTTCCGCCTCGCCGGCCGCGCCCCCGAAGCCGACCTCCGCGGCTGTTCGCTCCTCGCCGAGGAGCTCGGCAGCACAGAGCACTGAGGGCTGCGCGACTTATACGCACGATCCTTGTGAGCAGCGTATAATCCGCTCATGGCGATCGAGCGGCTGCCGCAGTCGACGCAGGCGATCTACAGCGATCTTCTCGACCTCGCGATCCGCGCCGAGGCCGAACGAGTTCGCCGGCAGATCCCGGCTCGGGTTCGTTCGTCTCCAAGGAGATCGCCTCGAAGCGCTACTGGTATCTCCAGGAGAGCGCCGGCAGCTCCCGTAGACAACGGTACCTCGGAGCGGAGTCCGCCTTCTCTGCTCGACTGGATACACCAGGTCGACGCCTCTCGGGAGGAGCTGCGGCCCGATGACGCACAGCGCGCCCAGCTCGTCGACATGGCGGTCGCAGGTGGCGCCGATCGCGAGACCGAGTGCCGTCGCGCGCGCACTGAAGCTCCTGTCCGAGCTGGGCGTCTTCCGGCTGGGCGCTGTTCTCTTGGGCACTCGCGCCTTTCGTGCCTACGGTTCGATGCTCGGCGTGCGACTGCCTGCGCGCGCCGCACAGACGCACGACATCGACGTCGCCTTCGCCGGCGGGGTCGCGATCGCCATCGCGGCCGAAGAGCCCCTCGCCACGGCGACGGCGATCCGCGACGCCGGACTCGACTTCCACGCGGTCCCCGAGCTCGACTCGCGCCTGCCTGCGACCTCGTTCAAAGTCCGGGGTCGCGAGCTGCGCATCGACTTTCTGACCCCCGCGCGCAGGCGCACGCCGACCCGGCCGGTGGAGATCCGCGCGCTGGGAGTCCACGCGACGCCGCTGCCCTTTCTCGAGTTCCTGCTCGAAGGTTCGGTCCCCGCGGTCCTGATGGCGTTCTCGGGAATCCTGGTGCGAGTTCCGGACCCCTCGCGCTTCGCCCTGCACAAGCTTTGGCTCGCGTCGCAGCGACCAGTTTCCCAAGCGAATCGCGCCAGTAAGGATCGCGATCAGGCGAAGCAGCTCCTGAATATCCTGCTCGAAGACCGCGGCAGCGAGGTTCGAACTGCGCTGGCCGGCCTGCCCCGACCGGACGCGCCGCGCGCCTCCTGCGCCGCGAGATCGCCCGTCTGCCCGGGACGATGGCGGCGCAGCTCCTCTGAAATCGCCGCGCAGCTAGTCGGCAGGAGTGTTCGCGAATCGGGGGAGGTGCGCGCGCTCCCGACATCCTCCTGCCAGAGGCCGAAGCTGTTGGCGTCGGGGTCGAAGAAGCGGGCGTAGCGACCGGAGGTCCCGATCGCGATCGGTTCGAGGGCGACGCGGCCGCCGGCTTCGCGGACGCGGTCGAGGACGGCGCTGAGCGGCTCGCCCTCGATGCGCACCACGAGCGTCAGGCGATCGAGGATGCCGCTCGCGTCGGGTGCCAGGATGCCCGCGCCGACCGGTTCCGTCGGCTCCGGCGGGATCATGCGGACATAGGCCGGACCCTCCCACGGCACCGTCATCGACTCCCAGCCGAAAACCGAGCGAAAGAAGGCGGCGGCGCGCGCCGGATCGGGCGCCGCGATTTCGACTTGCGACAGCGTGGCGCGTGGCATGACGACGATCTCCCGCGAAGAGCTTTAACATAGCAGCGACAATGCCCCTGAGACGAGCGATTTCCGGGTTCCGGTCGATCTCGGGCCACGCCTCTGCGTGCGTGAAGCGAGCGGTGCACGCCGCGGCCGGTTCACCCCGGAGGAGCTCCAGGCGCTCGCCGGGCGGCTCACGGAGCGCGGTCCGTCCGCGGTCGCCGCCATCCCGCTGGCCCGCCGCCTCGAGCTCTGGGAGAAGACGATCGCCGCGCTTCTCGAGCCCGGCTCGCCGGAGCGATCGGCTCTCCTGCCGCGGCTCCTCGGCAGCGCGCGCCTCTCCGCCGAGGGACTCACCGAGGGGCTCGAGATCGTTCTCGGCGGCGCTTCCGGCTCCTCGGCCGTGGAGCTGGCGCGCCGGGCGCAGGCCTTGACCGCCGCAGCTCCCGATCGCCTCGCTGGCGTCGTTCTCGCCGGCAACCTCCCCGGGCTCGCCGTCCAGAGTCTCCTGCCGGCGCTGCTTCTGGGCCGGCCGCTCCTGCTCAAGAGCGCCTCCGCGGAGCCCTGGTTCGCGCCGGCGCTCGTCGCCGCGCTCGTCGCGCGCGAACCGGCGCTCACCGACGCCTACGCGGCGGTCGCCTTCACCGGCGACGACACGGAGGCCTTCGCCGCCGCCTTCGAGAATGTCGATCCCCTGCTCGCCTACGGCGGAGCGACGGCGGTCGCGAGCCTCGCCGCCCGCTGCGGAACGCAGCTGGTCGCCCACGGCCCCAAGGCGAGCGTCGCCTTCGTCGGCGCCGGGGTCGATCTGGTGGGAACGGCGCGCGGGCTGGCGAGGGACATCGCGCTCTTCGACCAGCGGGGTTGCCTCTCGGTGCAGGCGGTCTACACCGAAAGCGACCCCGAGGAGCTCGCCGACGCCCTGGCCTGGGCGCTGGCGCTCGAGAGCGCCCGCCTGCCGCACGGTCCGATCGACCCGATGACCGCCGCCGCCGTGCAGCAGCTGCGTGCCGAGGAGGAGCTCAGGCGCGCAAAGCACCGGACAGAGCACCTCGACCTCGCGGCGGGAACGGTCCTCGTCGAGCGCGAAATCTTCTTCCGGCCGGTGCCCGGCCTGCGAACCGTCCGCGTGCACGGCGTCGGCAAGCTCACCGACGTGCTGCCGGCGCTCGCCCCGTGGAAAGGAAGGCTGCAGGGTGCGGCGCTCGCCGGACCCACCGCCGCCGCCCTCGCCAGCGAACTCCCTTCACTGGGCTTTTCGCGCTTCGCGCCTGCAGGCGAGCTGCAATCGGCCGATGCGAGCTGGGCCAACGGCGGCATCGACCCGCTGGAGGTCTTCTTCCCGGTCCCGGATTGCGCCTACATCCTGAAGCGCAGCGTCGTGAGCAGCTCGTCGTTCGAGAGCTTGCGGCCGTTGGCGAGCGTCATCTCGTTGTCGGCGAACTCGATCGTCAGGTCGACTCCTTCGATGATCCCGAGGCGCAAGCCGTAGTCGAGCTTGCTCCACTCCCAGCGCACCGAGGGCGACGGGAAGCGCGGCGAGCCGCCGGCGAACTCCGGCTTCGAGGAACGAGTAGCGCACCACCGGCTGGAGGTAGGGGAAGAGCTGGCGCCCGCCGGCGGCCCAGGCGAGCGGCAGGTCGAAGCGCCAGGCGACCTCGCCCTCGTAGCCGGTGCGGTCCATGCCGGCGATCTCCTGCTCGACGTACTGGCCGAAGAAGCTGAAGCCGCCCAGGTAGATCCAGAGGTTGGCGCCGACCTCCTCCTTGTCGTCGCCCTGGATCGGCAGGCCGAAGAGGTCTGCGGGCCGTTCAGGAGGTCGAGATCGCCGCCGTAGAAGGTGCCGTTGAGCGCCACCGTTTCGGCCAGCTTGCGCTGGTAGGCCCAGGCCAGGAAGCTTCACCTCGCGGCCGGAGCCCGGCTCGCCGAAGCGCAGCCCGAGCCCGTAACCGACCTCGAGGTCGCCGTCGACGTCGAGATCCTCGACCTCGGCGTCGTAGAGGATCGGAAAGCCGCTCTGGAGCTCCGGCACCGGGTTCGGTGTGCAGGCTCGGATCGATCTCGGGCGTGCCGTTGTCGCCGGCGAGCGCGTTCGGATCGCGGAAGAAGACGGGATTCCCCTGGGTCAGCGAGCCGACGAGGTAGAAGTGACGGCCGAAGTTCGGCGCCGACCTCGAGCCCCTGGTCCTCGAAGCGGTTGAAGGCGGTCGACACCAGGCCGTAGCTCTCGGTGTGGCGGTCGTTCTGGCGCTCGAAGTGGCCGAACTTGCCGACCTTGAGGTAAAGGCCGAAGCGCTCGGAGAGCACCGCCGGGTCGCTGCCGAAGCGGATCCAGAGCTCGTCGACGTCGATCTCCTTGTCGCTCGAAGTCGGGTTGCGGTCGTAGAGATCGATGAAGTCGACCTTGGCGTGCGCCTCGATGTTGGGCCCCCAGCTGGCATCGACGAACAGGGTCAGGACGGAGAGCTCGAAGTGCTGCCCCTCGTTCACCGTTTCGAGAAAGGCCTGGGTGGCGCCGGGCGGCAGAAACTCCGGCGGGAAGGGGAACGGACTGGGAAAGCGGAGGTTCTCGCTGTCGCGATAGTGCGCCTTGCCCTCGAAGCCGAAGCGCACGCGAAAGGCGTTGGGGTCCGGCGCCGGCGCGTCCGAGTCGCCTGCCCCTCCGGGTTCGGCGCCGTCGGCGGCAGGCGCCTCAGGCGTCTCCTGCGCCGCGGCCGGACCGCCGGGCAGGACAGCCGGCGCGGCGACACATCCACTGCATAGACCCATCCCAACGCTCGCTCGGTTCATCTCCGAGCCCCCCCGGGCAAGCCGCTGTGATCCCTCGGTTTGACCGGAGGATCCTAACCCCACTCGGGCGACTTCGCGCCGCGCCCTACCGGTTCGACTGCGGACCGTTCAGCTGGAGGTCGAGAGCGACTTCCGGATTCGCCCACTGCGCGTTCGGAATGCGGCCGATCTCCTTGTCGCCGACGAAGAAGATCGCCGTCGGAACGCCGGTGACCTTGTACTGCTTGGCCTCGGGCACGTCGCCGAACGCCGCGCCCTTGGGCATGCCCAGATACTCGAACTGGAACTTGCCGCCGGCCAAACCCTGCTCCACCTTGAGCAGGAGTGGCACGTGGGTCGAGCAGTGCGGGCACCAGGAACCGAAGAAGGTCAGGACGCGCACCGGCTCCTTCTGCGCCCTGAGGCGCTTCAGGATCCCGGCGTCGGGCGTGTAGTTGCGTGCCTTGCGCTCATAGGAAGGGTTGTAGGCCAGCAGCTCGGGGCCGGTGTGCTTGCCGAGCAGGTAGGGACGCGGGCTGACCCGGAGCTTCTTCCCGGCGTAGGAGAACTCGATATTGGGGCCCTCGACCTTGTACTTGCCCGCGGGCTCGAAGACGGCATCGGCGAGCAGGTCGATCACGCCATTCGGCTGCTTCGAGACCTTCATGAGGTCGATCGTGTCGACGCTCTGCGTCGGAGCGCTGACCAGGATCGGCGACGGGAACTCCGCGGCGATCAGCACGTAGGCCCGGGCCGACTCGGAAAAGTAGATCTCGGCCTTGGGTTGCTCCTTGCCATCGATCGCCAGGACGAAATCGCCCGAGAGCTCGAAGTTGCGCAGCACGGCGTCGGCGGGCACGGTCTGGGCGGCAGACGAGGCGCTGGCGGAAGGTGCCGCAGCGCCGGCGGAAGGGACGAAAGCCGACGCTGGCGGTGCCGCGGCGTCGGCTCCGCAGGCGGTGCTGGCGGCGACAACGGCGGCGCCAGCGACCAGGGTCAGCGAGCGCTGCCATCCGCGAAGACGAGAGGGCGAGATCATGGTTGGGAGTCGTCCGTTTTCGGGTTGTCCGCGGCCGCCGCAGAGTCCATCTCCGGAGGCAAGCCTGGGAAGGTACGAGTGACGCGGCCCTCTTCGACGAAGAAGGTCCGGGGAAGCTGACGGTAGAGCGGCCGCAACACGGCCGGCGGAACCTCGTGCAAATCGAATGCCGGTGCCAGGCGCCAGAATAGCTCCATCTGCTCCTCCTGGGTGAGGTCGGCGAGCACCGCGACCGCCGGCAGCGATTCCGTCGCCGCGCGCGCGGCGTAGCGATTGAGCGCCGCCGCGAGAGCCGGGAAGCTCGCCGCGCGCACATCGGCGAGAACCACCCAGCGGCTGCCCGCCGCGAGCCCCGGCACCAGCGAGTCGAGACAGATCCGCTGGTCTCCGGCGCCGGCGCAAAGCGTCGAGATCTCCCTCCCGGGCGCCAGGCGGGTGGCCAGGTCGTCGAGCGGCAAGCCGGGAGCCATCCAGGCGAAGGCGCCCGCGGCGAGCGCCGAGAGTCCCGCGAGGCCCGCCGCGAGGGCGCGCCAGCTCCCGCGCTGCAGCCCAGGTCTGCCTATCCAGGCGAGCGCGAGCGCCGGCACCAGCATCAGGAGGTCCTGCCAGAAAGCCTCCGCCGGCGTGCGCTCCACCAGGTTGCCGAAGCAGCCGCAGCTCGCGGCCTCCTCGGCCGAGAGTCCGCCGTGGGTCGAGCGCCAGTAGGTGCGGGCGGTCAGAAAGACGAACAGGGCTACGAGGAGTGTGGCGACCGTGAGAACGGACCGCCGGCGCAGGTTGAGCAGCAGCGCGACTCCGAGGCCGACCTCGAGCGCGATCACCCCGACCGCCCAGGTGAACGGCGCGCCGAAGAGCGCCAGACCTTCGCGCCGGATCTGCTGCGCAAAGGCCTCCGGGTCGATCGCTTTGGCGTAAGCGGCGACGATCAGCGCCACGGCGAGCAGGACACCGCCCAGATAGCCGACGGTGGCGCGCCAGGAGCGCCCCGGCCGGCCGGAGATCGCTTCAGGGGGGGTCCTGCCGGGAAACTCCGCCGCCGTCATCGCAGGGGAATCTAGCAGCCGCGCGCCTGGGCTGCCAACGGCGGCGCTGCTCTCAGCGTTGGCGCACGACGTTGGTCTTGGCGATCAGGTCGTGCAGTCCCTGCTTGCGGGCGCTGAAGGCGACGAGAAGATAACCGAGCCCGAAGGTGACCGAACAGACGAGATAGCCGACCAGGCGCAGCGCCGCGGTCTTCCAGCCCAGCCCCTCGCCGGGACCGGTGGTCTCGGAGACGATGGCGAGCTTCATCAGCTTCTTGCCCGGCGTCGTCCCCTTGAGCGCCGGCAGCACCAGCGCGACAACGACACCATAGGCGATGAGGACCAGGCTGACCAGGCCCGCGAGCTTCGGCGAGACGAAGATCGCCAGACCGACCTGGATTGCCGCCAGGAGGCCGAACGGGATGCTGTCGAGGATGGAGGCCACGACCCGCAACCAGAATCCGGCCGGCTCGGCCTTGCCGGTCGTCGCGGCTTTCGCGACCGGCGCAGCCAGAGGGGAGTGGCGCGGCGCTGGCGGCGGAATCGGGGCGAGCTCGATATCGCGGATCGAGCCCAGCAGCTCACCGGCTGTCGGCGCGGCGCCGGCGCGGGCGACGCGGGCGGGTGGGCGGCGCAGGCGGCATGGCTGCCACGCCGGCCGGGGTGGGCGGCGATGCCAGAGGCGAGACCGCGGGCGGCGGAATCCGCGACAGCGGAGTGGGGGCCCACGCGGCGTGCGCACCTGGCCCCGGGCCCACCCGGGGCGCGTCGGCAGGGCCGACCGCCGGTTCGATCGGAGCCGGAGCCGGTGCAGGCTGCGGCGGAGCCGGCGGCGCCGTGAGCGGCGGAATCACCAGTTTCGCGGTCGCCTCGGACGGCCCGAGCGGCGCCAGCATGCGCAGCACGAGCTCGGCCTCGCCGACCACGACACGATCGCCGTCGCTGAGCGGAATCTCACCGTCCACCCGCTCGCCGTTGACGAAAGTGCCGTTGCTCGACCCGAGATCGCGCAGTCGCACCTTGCCCGGCTCGACGACGAAGATCGCATGCTGCCGGCTCACGGTGGTCTCGGCGATCTGCACGATGCAGGCGCGGCTGCGCCCGATCACCGATTCACCGTTCGGGAGCTCGATCGGCGCCTTGCCCGGAACCTCGACGAAAATCTGCCAACCGGTCTGATCCACCTGGTTCAAGATGCCCTCGTCGTTCTGCGTCTGCTGGGAGTTGACCTCGGGCGGATTGTACCCGAAGCCGAGCCGGGCGCGGTGCCAGGCGATCTGCGCCCGGAGAAGCCGCGCCGTGGGCGACTCGGTCTCGTCGAGGAAGGTGGCGAACGGCCCGCAGAAGAGCAGGTCGCCGCCGTGCAGCCCGCCTCCGGGACCCAGATCGACGATCCAGTCGACGCGGGCCAGGAAATCCAGATTGTGCTCGACGACGACGACCCCGTCGCCGCGCTGCACCAGCTTGCGCAGGGTCCGATAGAGCAGGTCGATGTCGGCCAGATGCAGCCCGGTCGTCGGCTCGTCGAACAGGAAGAGCTGCCGGCCGGCCGCCGACGGGCGCCCGAGGAAGGTCGCCAGCTTCAGGCGCTGGGCCTCGCCGCCCGACAGCGTCGAGGTCGGCTGGCCGAGTCGCAGATAGCCGAGTCCGACCTCGGCGAGGGGCGTGAGCTTGCGCACCAGCGGGCGTTCGCGCGCGAAGACTTCGAGCGCCTCGTCGACCGTGAGCTCGAGGGTCTGGGCGATGTCCCGCCCGAGGTGGCGGACCGCCAGGACTTCCGGGCGGAAGCGGCGCCCCTGGCAGCCTTCGCAGCGCACCACGACCGGCGCCATGAACTGCATGTCGACCTCGAGGACGCCGGTGCCCTCGGCACTGCGGGCACCGCCCGGCCTCGACGTTGAAGGAGAAGTGCGCCGGCGTGATGCCGCGCCGGCGCGCCTCTTCCGCTCCGGAGTAGATCCGGCGCAGGTCGTCGTAGGCCTTGATGTAGGTCACCGGGTTGGAGCGCGACGAGCGGCCGATCGGGCCCTGGTCGACCAGGGAGAGGTCCGAGATCAGATCGAAGCCGAGGATCTCGTCGCAGCGTCCGGCCTCGGCGTCGGCGAGGCCGCGCGACCGCCGGTAGGTGCCGTAGAGGACGTCCTCCACCAGCGTCGACTTGCCCGAGCCCGAGACGCCGGTGACCGCGACCAGGGCGTCGAGCGGAAACTCGACGTCGATCCCGCGCAGGTTGTGCTCGCGCGCGCCGCGGATCCGGATGCGGCCGCGCCCGGCGAGCTCGTCTTCGATGCTCTGCCGGCCCCGCTCGCGCCGGAAGCGCGCCACATGCTGGCGCGCCGACGGTCGGATTCTGCTCGCGCATGTAGTGGGCGGTGAGCGAGGTCGGGTGCGCCAGAACCTCGGCCACCGTCCCCTCGGCGACGACCTCGCCGCCACCGCTCCCCCGCCGCCGGACCGAGGTCGATCAGGTGGTCGGCGCCGAGGACGATGGTCCGGTCGTGCTCGACCACCAGCACCGTGTTGCCGCGCGCGCGCGAGATCGCGCAGCAGCGCGAGCAGCCGCTCGTTGTCCTGCGGATGGAGGCCGATGGTCGGCTCGTCGAGCACGTAGAGGGTCGAGGTCAGGCCCGAGCCGAGCGCCGCCGCGAGGTGAATGCGCTGGGTCTCGCCGCCCGAGAGCGTGCGCGCCTGGCGGTCGAGCGCCAGGTAGTCGAGGCCGACCCGGTGCAGCACCGAGAGGCGTTCGCGCGATCTCGTCGAAGAGGTGGCCGCCGACCGCGAGCGCGCGCGCGTCGGGGCGCAGCGCGGCGAACCAGGCCTGGAGGTCCTCGACCGAGAGCGCGAGCAGCTCCGGCAGCGTGCGGCCCGGCGAATCGGATCGCCAGCGCCTCGGCGTTCAACCGGCCGCCGCAGGCAGTCGGGGCAGGTGTTGTAGGCGCGGTAGCGCGCCAGCAGCACGCGCACGTGGACGCGGTAGGTGCGGCCCTCGAGCCAGCGGAAGAACGCCTCGAGGTTGGTGAAGCGCCCCTCCCCGCGCCAGAGCCAGTCGCGGTCCTCGGGCGCGAGCTCGCGGCAGGGCCGGTCGAGCGGCACCTTGCGCCGGCGGGCGGCGCGCAGGAGCCCGTCGTAGAGCTCCTCGTAGGCCGGAGTGTTCCACGGCGCGATCGGCCGCTCGAGCGAGGCTCTTGCGCGGGATCGGGAATCACCCGCTCCGGATCGATCCCGATCACCCGGCCGAAGCCCTCGCAGGTCGGGCAGGCGCCGAGCGGCGAGTTGAAGGAGAACAGCGCCGGCGACGGCGCGCGCAGGGCGAGGCCGCAGACCGGGCAGGCGAGATCGCGGCAGTAGTAGCGCACGCCCTGTCCTCCGCCGCGACCGCCTCGACCGCGCGCGCGCCCAGCTTCCAGGCATCCTCGACGGTGGCGGCGATGCGCGCCGAGGCGTCGGCCGGTCGCGCGGAAACGCCCGAGCGCCAGCGTCAGCGGGTCGCGCGCCGCGGGCCAGCCCTCGCTGCGGCGGCGAGCGGCAGAATCTCGCCGCCTTCGAGCCGGCGCGCGAAACCCTGGCGCACGAGCTCGGCCAGCGCGAGCGTCGGCCCCCTCCGGCGGCCGGGCGACCCTGGCGGCGAGGAGGAAGCGCTCCCCGGCCACTCCCGCGGCCAGCTCCTCGGCCACCTCGCCGGCGGTGATAGCGCCGCGCCGGCACCATGGCCCGCGGGGCAGGTCACCTCGCCCAGGTTCGCGAACAGCAGCCGCAGCACATCGTGGATCTCGGTGATCGTGCCGACGGTCGAGCGCGCGTTGCGGACCGAGTTCCTGGCCTCGAGCGCCACCGCCGGCAGGACGTTGCGGATGTCGCCGACCGGCGGACGCTCCATCTGGTCGAGGAACTGCCGGGCGTAGGTCGACATCGACTCGACGAAGCGCCGCTGCCCCTCGGCGATAGATGGTGTCGAAGACCAGCGACGACTTGCCGGCCCCGGACGGGCCGGTGACGACCGTCAGCTGGCCGTGCGGGATGCGGCAGGAGACCGACTTGAGATTGTGCGTGCGCGCCGCTTCGACCTCGATGGCGCGCGCCAGCCCGGCGGCGGACTCGGCAGGCGCGCGGCGCGCCGTGCAGGCGTCCGCGGCCGCTACGGCTGGGTCCGGTGCGGAATCGCGGGACATCGGAACTTCACATCATAGCCCCGCCGCCGGGGAGTGCAACTGTGACGCAACTCACCGCCGCCGCTCGCGTCCGGAGCCGGCGCCAGGCGCCAGGCTCCGGCTGGCACCACACCGCCGGAGTATGGCATTATTGCCTTGTTATGGCAGGGCTCAAGATGACCTTCAGCCTCGACGAGACGACCGCCGCCCAGCTGGCGCGAACGGCCGAGCGGCTGCGGACCTCGAAGAGCGCCGTCGTGCGGGAAGCCGTCGCCGAGTATGCGGCGCGCGCCGGCCGAATGAGCGAGGCCGAGCGGCGCAAGGCGCTGCGGGCGTTCGACGAGCTGGTGTACAGGATCCCACAGCGTCCTGCGGTCGAGGTCGACGAGGAGCTCGCCGCCCTGCGGCGCACGCGGCGCGCGGGCGGGCGTCGCTCCCCCAGCGAGCCGTGATCGTCGTCGACACCTCGGCCCTCGTGGACAGTCTGACGGGCCCCCGCCGCTCGGCGGCGAGGATGCGCGCCCTCCTCGCCGAAGGAGAACGTCTCGTCGTGCCAGCGCTCGTGCTCTACGAATGGTGGCGCGGCCCGCGGCTCGAGCCGGAGATCGCCGCTCAGGAGGCCCTCTTTCCGCGCACCGCCGCGCTCGCCTTCGGGCCCGAGGAGGCGGCTGTCGCCAGCCGGCTCTATCGCGCGCTCTCACGGCCTCGCGGGCGGGAGATCGATCTCGCGATTGCCGCCCACGCGATCGCGCTCGACGCCACTCTGTGGACCCTGAACCCGCGGGACTTCGCGGACATCCGCACCTGCGCCTTCTCCCTGATCGCCTGAGCGGGCGGACCGACTGGCCCCCGGCTGATAAACTCCTCGGTTCCATGATTTCGATCACCAACCTGGCCAAAGCCTTCGGCGGCGACACCCTGTTCGAGGGCGCCTCCTTCCAGTTCAACGCCGGCTCCCGCTACGGCCTCGTCGGCGCCAACGGCTCCGGCAAGTCGACGTTCCTCAAGATCCTCGCCGGCGACGAGGTCGCCTCGGACGGCATCATCAACATGCCGCGGCGCGCCCGCCTGGGCGTCCTGAAGCAGGACCACTTCCAGTACGAGGACGTGCCGATCGTCAACGTGGCGATGATGGGCAAGAAGGACGTCTGGGACGCGCTCGAAGAGCGCGAGCGCCTGCTCGCCCACATGGATGGCGATTTCGACTCCGACCGCTACGCCGACGTCGAGGAGTTCATCCTCCACAACGACGGCTACTCGCTCGAGCCGCGCGCCGCCGAGATCCTCGAGGGGCTGGGCATCCCGACCCACGTCCACAAGGAGCCGCTCGCGCGTCCTCTCGGGCGGATTCAAGCTGCGCGTGCTGCTCGCCCAGGTGCTGGCCTCGGATCCCGACATCCTGCTCCTCGACGAGCCGACCAACCACCTCGACATCCTGACCATCCGCTGGCTGGAGAAGTTCCTCTTCGCCTACAAGGGCTGCGCGGTGGTGATCTCGCACGACCACCGCTTCCTCGACAACATCTCGACCCACATCCTCGACGTCGACTACGAGACCATCCTGCTCTACCACGGCAACTACACCCAGTTCGAGGAGCAGAAGGGCGCCGAGCGCGATCGCAAGGAGCACGAGATCGAGAAGCGCGAGGGCGAGATCGCCAAGCACAAGGAGTTCATCGACCGCTTCAAGGCGAAGGCCACCAAGGCGCGGCAGGCGCAGTCCAAGGTGAAGATGATCGAGAAGATCGTCATCGAGCGCCTGCCGCAGTCGTCGCGCCGCTATCCGACCTTCAAGTTCGCGCAGCGCCGGCCGTCCGGGCGCCAGGTGCTCGAGCTCGAGGGGATCTCGAAGAGCTACGGCGACAACCCGGTGCTCGAACAACGTCACCCTGCGCGTCCAGCGCGGCGACCGCCTGGCGATCCTGGGGCCCAACGGCATCGGCAAATCGACCCTGCTGAAGATCGCCATGGGCGTCGTCGAGCCCGACGCCGGCAAGGTCGAGTGGGGCTACGAGACCTGGCCGGGCTACTTCGCCCAGGACCACCGCGAGCTCGTCGATTCCTCCGAGCAGTCGGTCGAGGCCTGGCTCTGGGAGCTCGTGCCCTCGGAGACGATCGGCTTCGTGCGCGGCAAGCTCGCCGAAGTGCTGTTCCGCGGCGACGACGTCTACAAGCAGCTGCGCGCGCTGTCGGGCGGCGAGGCCGCGCGCCTCGTGATGGCCAAGCTCTCGGTCGCGCGAGCCCAACGTCCTGGTGCTCGACGAGCCGACCAACCATCTCGACCTCGAGGCGATCGAGTCGTTCGTCGAAGGGCTCGAGGCCTACGACGGCACGATCCTCTTCGTCTCCCACGACCGCTGGTTCGTGAGCCGGCTCGCCAACCGGATCCTCGAGATCACCCACACCGGCATCCGCGACTTCGAAGGCAGCTACGAGGACTACCTGGCGCGCTGCGGCGACGATCACCTCGACGCCGACGTGGTGCTCGCCCGCGCCCGCCAGGACAAGAAGAAGGAGGCGGCGAAGAAGGCCGCCGGGCCGCAGACGCCGGCGCAGGACAAGCACCTCAAGGCGCTCGTCCATCGCCGCGACAAGCTCACCGCCGAGATCGAGAAGGCCGAGGCGCGCGTGCACGCCATCAACGAGATGTTCTGCAACCCCGGCTTCTTCGACAAGACCGGCGCCGCCGAAGTGAAGAAGCTCGAGGCCGAGCAGAAGTCCCTGAACGCCAGGATCGAAGAGGCCATGGCCGAATGGGACCGGCTCGAAACCGAGCTCGGCGAGCTCACCCCTGCCACCGTCGTCCATTGACTTCCCGTTTTCGAGAAGGAGTCCCGAGCATGAGCACTCTCCTCCGCGGGCTGGCTCCCGCCCTGCTGCTCGTCGCGGCGGCATGCGCGAGCCAGGCGCCGCCGGCGCCGACCTCGCCGACCGCGCCGCCCGCCCCGCCTCGTCGCTCCCGCGGCAGGGACGGAGAGCCGGCCGCCGGCCCCCTCCCGACGCCGCAGGTCGTCCTGGCACGCGTGGGCGACCAGACGATCACCGTCGAGGAGTTCCGCGCGGCGATGGCGCAGCGCGGCGGCCGCATCCCGGGCCAGTTCGCCACCGTCGAACAGCGCCAGGCGCTTCTCGACGAGATGATCGAGCAGCGCGCCACCCTGCGCGAAGCGCGCCAGGAGGGTCTCGATCAGGATCCCGAATACCGGGCGACGATCGAACGCATCCTCACCACGCAGTACCTGCGCACCCACCTCGATCCGGAGCTCGAGAAGATCGAGGTCACGCCCGAGGAGGTCTCGGCCTTCTACGCCGCCCACCGGGACGAGTTCCTGACGCCGGAACGGATCCGTGCCGCCTGGATCTTCCTCGCCGTCTCGCCCAAGGCTGATGCCGCACAGGTCGAGAAGACGCGGCAGCGCCTGGTCGCGGCGCGCGACGAGGCCGCCAAGCTCCCCGCCGAGACGCGCAACTTCGGCGAGATCGCCAAGCGCTACTCCGAGGACGCGGCGACGCGCTATGTCGGCGGAGAGCTCGGCTGGATCTACGCGGGTCAGGCCGAGTCGTATCGCTGGGGACCGGAGCTCGTCCGCAGCGCCTTCGCCCTCCCGGCGCCGGGGGCGCTCTCCGAAGTTCTCCGGCACGAAAAGGGCTGGTATCTCCTCAAGCTCGTCGAGCGCGAGGAGGCCAAACCGGCGCCGATCGAGAAGCTCGCGCCGGGAATCCGCAGCCGGATTCTCAAGGAGCGCCGCGAAGCGGTGCGGGCGCAGTTCTTCGCACGCCTCCTGGCGGGCACGTCGGTGAGCGTCGATGCCGCCAGGTTGGCGGCCATCGAGCCGCTCACGCCCGCGGAGGCGCCCGCGCCCCCGCCGCCCCTGCCGAAGAACTGATTCGTCGCTAAGTCAGAGCGGCGCTGCGCGCGGCGTCGATGAGCGCGCGGCAGGCGCTGCGCCAGGGCGGGCTCGCAGACGGCGATGTCGAAGCGCGCGCGCACCGTGCGCGCGGCGGCCGCGCCGAGGCGGGCCCGATCGGCGGCGGAGAGCAGGAGCCCGGCAATCGCCGCCGCGAGCTCCGCCGGGGAGCCGGCCGCGACGAGCCGCCCATCGTGCCCGTCCGTGATCGACCTCGGGGATCGACCCCGAGCGCGTCGCCACGACCGCCAGTCCGGTCGACATGGCTTCGAGAAGCGCCGTCGGAATGCCGTCCTTGTCGCCGCTCGCGGTCTCGACGTACGGGCGCGACGAAGAGGTGCGCCGCAGCCAGCGCCGAGCGCACCCCGGCGGCCGGCAGGAAGCCCCGCAGCGCGACGACCCCGTCCAGTCCGAGGCGGTGGATCGCGGAGCGCAGGGAGGCGAGCTCGCGCCTCGCCCGACTGCCGATCCCGGCTCGACGCCCCCGACCAGATCGAGCGCGAACGGAATCCCCCGCCGCCGCAGCTCCGCGGCCGCCGCCAGCAGATCGTGCAGACCCTTCTTCGGGTCGATCCGCGCCACCGAGAGCAGCCGGAACGGCGCGCCCGGCGCCGGCTCCGGGCGCGCGAGCGGCGGAAAGCAGCGGCCGTCGACCGCGTTCGGCTTGACGAGCATCCGCGGCAGCGCAGGTCGGGGCGAGCAGCGCGAGCTCCCGGCGCACGCGCTCGGATGTCGCGACGACGAGATCCGCCCTGGCGAGCTGCAGCGCCACCAGCTTCAGGCGGATAGTCGTCGAGCAGGTGGTCGGCGTAGCAGGTGACACCGCGCGGCAGGCCGAGCAGCTGCTGCACGACGAAGGCGGCGAGGCTCCCCTCGTAGAAGAAGTAGCTGTGGACGAGCTCGGCCCCCCAGGCCTCGGCGATCCGCGCCAACGAGAAGGCGCGCAGCAGGTGGTCGTCGGTCAGCAGCTGGCGCTCGCTGCGGCCGCTGGCTCCGGCTGAGCAGGGCGAGGACTCGCGCCGACGGCAGCGGGTCGCGTCGCGCGGAAGTGCGCCAGGTCGCGCCGCGTGATCGCCGCGTTCGCCAGGCAGGCGCAGCGCCCGGCTGGCGAGCACGGCGCATTGCGGCGGCAGCGCCTGCGGCTCCCCGTCTGCCGTGTAGGCGAGGCGGACATCGAAGCCGGCCGCGTCGAGTGCCGCGAGCTCCTGATAGACGAAGCTCTGGGAGTAGACCGGGAAGCTCCAGGAGCCGATCGCCAGCAGGCGCGGACGCTCTCCATCCGGGACGACGGCGGAGTTCGTGGCAGAAAGCTCGGCAAGGAGGGTCAGGTACTCGCTGTTGCGTCGGGCGGTCTCCCGGCGCCGCGAGAGTGCCCGCACGATCCGACGCAGTGGGCCACGCCCCGGCCGCGGCGATCTGCCGGTTCGGATCGTTCCGCCCGCCCGTCACCTATCCCGCCCTCTCCAGGACACGCCGGTAGACCTCAAGTGAGCTCGCCGCCATGCGATCCGCAGAGAAATCGCGCGCCACCCGGGCCCGCGCCGCGCTGCCGAGTTCGCCCGCCAGCTCGCGATCGTCGAGCAGGAGCTCGACCGCAGCGAGGTGCCCCGTCCAGTCCTGGTCCGTGACGACCAGGGCCTCCCTGCCGTCTTCGACCATCTCGGGGACTCCACCGACCCGCGAGACCACCAGCGGTCGCCCGGCGGCCATGGCTTCGAGCAACGTGTAGGGGGCGTTCTCCCAACGGCTGGGCAAGAGGATGACGTCGGCCTGACGCATCGCCGAACGGACGTCGGCGAGCGACCGGCGACCAAGCAGGTGGAGCGCGCCGGCGAGCGGCGCCACCGCGCACCGCGCCGCCAATTGTTCCGCGGCAAGTCCGAACAGGTCGTCGCCGATGACGACGAAGTGGACCGCGCGCCGCCTGAGGAGCTCGGGCACCAGGTCGCAGAGCAATGCCGAACCTTTGCGTGGCTCGAACCTGCCGGCGAAGAGCACGACGGCCTCCGCCGCCGTCGCACCGATCGCCGCGCGCAGATCGAAGTCCGACACGTGGCCGGCAGCCGCGAGATCGATGCCGTTGGGCACCGTGACGACCGGCTGCGTGAATCCGAGGCGGGCCGCCACCTCCCGCGCCACGAAGTCCGAGCACGAGGTCGCCGCTGCCGCCCGCCGGAAGCCCACCCGTTCGAGCCGCGCACAGAGCCGGCGATCGCCGGCGCGGGTGGGATAGAACGGCATGATGAGCGCGGCGGGAGAGTGAAAGCGCACGACCTTGCGGCAGTCGAAACGGCGGTCGAGAAAGAGGCCTTCGCCGCCGCACTCCGGGACCTCGATGATATCCAGCGCCTGGCGTGCCACCACCCGCTCGAGCAGCCGGCGCATGCGCAGACCGTTCTCGAAGCCGGTTGCGACTCCACCACCAGCCGAGCCGCCCGAGGCAGGCTGAAACCCACGCGCTCGGGCCACGCGGCACTGGCGCGGCGGCGTGCCAGACGGTGACCTCGCCGTCACGTTCGCAGCGCACCGGCCCTGGCGCCGCGGCGCCGGCGAGGACGTGCACCTCGTGCCCCGCCCGAACCAACGCCTGCGCCTGCGTCCAGGTGTAGGTCCCGATGCCGCCGTAACCGGTCTCCGGCGGATACTCGTACGACAGCAAGCCGATGTGCATGGGCGGGACCCCGGCCTACGGCACCTTCGCCGCCAGCCCCGTCAGGCGCACGAGCGGCGGCAGATCCTGCGGCGGGGTGAGCGCCATGGCGCGCTCGAGCACGGCGATCGCCTCCTTGCGGCGCCCCTCGACGATCTCGAAGAGCGCCAGATCCCGCAGCGCTTCCGGGTCGCCGGGGCGCGCCCGCACCAGTCCTTCGAGAAGCCGGCGGGCCCGTTTCGCGTCGATCTCGCGCGCCGCCTCGAACGCGGCGCGGGCGCCCGCCTCGTCGCCGGCGGTCAGCCGGAGGCGCCCCAGCAGCAGGCGCGACTCGAGCGAACGCGGCGCGAGGCGCACGCTCGCCGCGAGCTCGTCTCCCGCCTCCTCCAGCCGGCCGAGCGCCAGCAGCGCCGCGCCCAATCCGCGATGGACCGTCGAGCTCTGCGGGTCGCGCGCCAACACGTCGCGGTAGCTCGTGACCGCGCTCTCGAACAGCGCCTGCCGCACTCGCGGCTCCGCGGCGCTGTCGGCGCGGCGCGCCGCGAGGTGGGCCTCTTCGAGCGCCAGTTGGGCCAGGCCGGGGTGCCGGCGCCGGGCCCCGGCGAGCACCGCGGCGGCGCGATCGAAGGCGGCGTCACGCGACGCGACGTCGGCGGCGCGCTCGGCGAGGCGCTGTTCGGCCCGCGCCAGCGCCACGGCAGGGTCCTCGAAGCCAGGGAAGAGGCGGTGGGCGCGCGCGAGCAGCGGGACCGCGAGCTCGGCGCGGCCCGCTTCGAGCGCCGTCCGGCCCGCTTTGAGCGCGATGCCGCTCGCGAACTGTGGCAGCAGCACGAGGAAGAGACCGGCGAGGGCCGCCGACAGCCACCGCCGCCGCCACGCCACTCTTCGCATCGCCGACACTTGCGCGAGCGCCAGAGGAGCAGCGGTGCGCCCGGTCGCGGCCGGGGCTGACCGGAGCGGACGGCAGGCGCTCGCGAAGGCCAGGCCGATGCCGCCCGCCGCGAGCAGCAGCAGCAGGGCGACGCGCCCGCCCATCGCATCCCCGTCGCGTTGCGCCGGCACCCAGGCGCCGACGGCGACCACCGCCAACAGGCCGCCCGCCGCGAGCCAGCGCGTCCCGCGTCGCGCTGCGGGCGTGCCGGCGCAAAGCTTCGGCCGCGCGCTTGCCGCCGCCGACCGGCGGCGGAACGACGCCGGCATTTCGATGCCCGCAGTGCTCCGGCGGCGTCGCACTTCCGTCCGCGCCGGCGAGCAGCGCCAGGGTCAGCCAGAACAGGGTCGCCGTGGCTGCGGTGGCGACCCCGAACTGCGCCGCTACCGCGTGCCCGGCGAGCGCCGCGGTCGAGCGCGACGAAGCGCCAGCGCTCCGCCGCCGCCACCGCCGCCGGCGAGACCGGATCCGCGGCGGCGCCCGGTCCGGGCCGCCGCGCGCCGGCGAGCCGCAGCGCGGCGCCACCGGCGGCCACGGCCAGCCCGACTCCGGCGAGCAGTCGCAGCAGACCGCCGGCGGCAACCGCGTCGAGGACCGCGTTGTGCGCCCGGTCGTGGTACAGGTCGGGCCGCCAGATGCGCTCCGGCAGCTCGGGCGGCAGATGGGGCGGCAGGACGATCGGCAGCGATTCCGCTCCGAAACCGACGACGAGGCGATGCGGTGGGCTCGTCTCGAAGAGCCGGACGACCGAGCTCCAGAGCAGCAGTCGCTGGCTCGCCGTGCCGGAGAGGCGATCGATGCGCTGCAGCGCGACCCAGGCACCGGCGAGCAGGGCGAGACCCAGCAGGCTGGCGAGTGCGACCCCGGCGCGGCGGGGCCGGGCGAAGGGACTCCCCAGCCCCGCCACCGCGGCAAACACCAGCGCCGCCACCGCCAGACCGAGAAGCGGACCCCGCGCGCCCGTGCGCACGAGCACCACGCCGGCGAGAATCGCCAGCAAGGCCGCCGACATCGCTGCCCGGTGCTCTCCCGATCGCCACCGAGCAGACCGCCCGGCCGGCAGCGATCGGCACCAGCCAGGCGAGCGCCTGCGCCAGGAAGAGCGGGTTGCCCTGCGCGGCGGTCGGCCTCCCCTGCCAGTCCACCTGCCAGCGCAGCGGATCGAGCCCCGCCCACTGCAGGAGGGCGTAAGCGACGAGCGCACCGGTCGCGGCGAGCAGGGCGGTCTCCCAGCGCTCCCGGCTGTCCACGGTCGCGAGGCGCGGCGCCAGCAGGAAGAAGAGCAGCAGCAGCGCGAGCTCGCTGGCGAATCCGAAGAGCCGCGGCGGCGCCCCGAAGAGGCTGCGCAGCGGGTCGACGGCGAGCGCTGCCGCGAGCGCACCGGCCCCGCCCAGGGCGAGTGCCCAGCGTGCGATGGGCGAAGACACGAGACCGCGGAGCGCTGGCAACCCCGGGCGCGCCGCTGGCGCCGATTGCCGCGCGGCGCCGACGACAGCCAGGATCACCGCCACCAGAGCCAGAGCCTGCAGCACCAGGAAGCGGTCGGCCTCGGGGCCGAGCTCGCCATAGGGGTTCTGAAAGAGCAGCGCCACCGCGACGGCGGCCCACCCCACGATTTCGATGCCGCGGTCGAACCACGAGGTCCGGTTCGGTGGGCTCACCCTGTCCCCCGCTTCGGCGCGGCGCCGCTGGCGCGCCTGGCGCTCCTGGCTTGCTCGGCTCGGTCACCGCGCGGCGGAAAGAAGGTGCCGGCCCAGAAGCCCGCGCCCCAGGCGAGATGCATCGTCGCGAAGACGGCGGGCAGGGGCAGCGCGACCGCGCGTCCGCGCCGCAGTCCGACGGCGCACGAGACCATGAGACTGGTGACGGCGTAGAACGCCGCGACGGCGGGAAAGAGCCAGACCGCGAGCGCCGGCGCGAGAGGTCCGGCGAGGCCTGCCAGGCCGGCAGCACTCACCACCGCCGAGAGCCCGAGCGCCGCGACGAGCGCCGGCGCCGCCAGTTGCCTTGGACGCAAGGAAAGGGGATGACGGCGCAGCATCTGCGCCTTCCAGTAGCCGTAGCTCGCGAACTGCTGCCAGAGCGACTCGAGATTCGGCCGCACGAGATAGGTCGAGCGGATCGCCGGATCGACGAGAATGCGTCCGCCGGCGCGCCGGATGCGGTAGTTCATCTCGTAGTCCTGGTTGCGCACCATCGCCTCGTTGAACTCACCCACCCGATCGAACAGGGAGCGCGGAAAGGCGCCGAGATAGACCGTATCGACCTCCTCCACCTCGCGCGCATAGCGAAACCGGGCCGGGCCGACGCCGAAGCGGCAACTCATCGCCGCGGCGATACCGCAGCCGAGCGGGGTCACGCCCTTGGGCAGCATCGGACCACCGACGTTCTCGGCTCCCGACCAGCGCAGCCGTTCGACGCAGCGGCGCACGTAGTCGGGCGCCACGATCGTGTGCGCGTCGATGCGCAGGAAGACGTCACCGCGGGCGGCGCGCAATCCGAGGTTGAGCGCCACCGGCACCAGACCACCCGGATTCTCGAGCCGGCGAAAGCGGGGATCGCCGCCGACCACGCGTTCGACGATCTCGCGCGAGCCGTCGCGGGAGCCACCGTCGACGACGAAGATCTCGAGGCGCTCGGGCGGGTAGTCCTGTGCCGCCACGGCGCGCAGGCAGTCGGCGATCGAGCCGGCCTCGTCGCGCATCGGAAGGACCACCGTCGCGAGCGGTGTCTCCGCTGCCGCGCCGGCCGCGGGGATCGCGGTGGTCATTGCGTCCCCGCCAACTCGCGATAGAGCGCCGCGGTCGACGCCGCGCAGCGCGGCCACGAGAATCGTGCCCGTGCGGCCTCTCCGGCCCGGCGCCCGAGGGCGGCGGCGCGATCGCGGTCGGCGAGCAAGCGCGTCATCGCGGCCGCCAGCGCGGCGACGTCTCCGGCCGGCACGAGCATCTCCGCCGCGAGCTCTCCGCCAGCATCTCCGGGATGCCCCCCGTGGCGCTCGCGACCACCGGCCGGTCGAGCGCCAGCGCCGCCCCGAGCACGCCGCTCTGGGAGGCGTCGCGATAGGGCAGGACCACGAGGTCGGCTGCTGCCAGGTAATCGTCCATCGCCGTCTGCGGAAGGTAGCGCAAATCGGTCCGGACGCGCTCGCCGAGGCCGAGGCGCTCGATCTGGCGCGCGTAGGGCCGGAACGACGGCCGCGGCAGGCCGGCGACGACGAGCCGGGCCGCCGGCAGGGCGCGCTGGACTTCGGCAAAGGCCGGGAGGAGCAGGTCGAGCCCCTTGTACGGCCGGATGAGGCCGAGGAAGAGCGCCACTGGCGCACCCGCTTCGAGTCCGAGGCGCGCCCGGGCAGGCCCACGCCCGGCCTCGCCGCCCGCTCCGCCCCTTCCCGTCGCTCCTGACGCCGCGATTCCGGACGGGATGACCCGGACCCTCGAAGCGGGCGCGAGCCGGTCCGCCACGATCGTCTCGCGGCCGGCCTCCGAGAGCGACCACCAGTGCATCCGCCTCAGCCCCGGAGCCTCGCGCCGGCCGGAGGAAGCGTTCGCTCGCCGCCGTGCGGCCGCGGGTTGTGCACCGTCTGCACGATCTCGACGCCGGCGGCGCGCAACCGGCGCAGGGCGCGGCGCTCCACCGCCGGCAGGAGCGACCACTGCAGATGCACGATCGCCGGCGGGCGCCGCGCGAGCTCGTCCACGAGCTTGCGCCAGGCGAGCGGATAGGAGATCGCCCGGTAGACCCGCCGCAGGGAACGGCGGCCCCCGCGCGCCACTCCCGCCCCGCCGGCGAAGAGCTCGCGGCGCGCGTAGCCCACCGCCTCCGGCCACGGGTGGTAGACGAACGGCGCCGTCACCAGATGGACGTCACAGGACTCGGCGGCCAGGGCGCGGCAGAGAGCATCGTCGTAGAACGGCGTGAAGGCCCCCGGATCGACCATCACGACGCGCAACGGGCGTTCCTCACTGGAGGACATCGGCATAGAAATCGGCGGTCGCGTCGGCCATGCGAGACGCCGAGAGTGGTCCGGCGATCGCCTGGCGCGCCAACTCGGCCCGTCGCTTGGCTGCCTGTGGGAACTGCACCAGGCGGAGGATGGCGGCGGCGAGTGCCGGCGGGTCTTCGGCGCGCACCAGGAGCCCGTTCGCGCCACCGTCGAGCATGGCCGGAACACCCCCGACTTCGGTCGCGACGACCGGCAGTCCGAGCGCCATCGCTTCGAGCAACACGTACGGTGAGCCTTCGCTGCGCGATGGCAGGACGAAGCCGTCCGCGGCGGCGAAGAGCGCTTCGAGATCGTCGCGGGCGCCGAGAAACCGGACCCGCTCCTGCAGCCGCAGCCGCGCCGCCTGGCCGGCGAGCGCCCGACGCTCCGGCCCCTCGCCGGCGATCAGAAGGCGCAGGTCCGGCATCTGCGCGACCACCGCCGGCAGCGCCTGCAGCAGCAGATCGAAGCCCTTCTGGCGCGTCAGCCGCCCCGCGGCAACGAGCACCGGCGCCCCGCCTCCGTCGGCGTCCTGCGGTGCCACCCTGTCTGGTGAGCGCGGCCCGGGCGCGGAGGCCCGCGCCGTCGATGCCGTTGGCAATCACGCGGGCGCGGGTGCCGGTCCGCGAGCTCCGCCGCGAGCGCCGACGTCACCGCAATGACGCCGTCGAATCGGCGCAGGAGCCGCAGGTCGAGACGACGATAGAGGCGCAGCGGCAGCGACTCGCGGGTATAGAGATGCAGGGTCGCGAGGCGCCGGACAGCTGCCTCCCGGGGCCGCCGGCCGGCCATCCGCACGGCGCCGGCGATCACCCAGTCCGACTTCGGATCGTGTCCGTGCAGCGCCACGAGGTCGCCGCGGCGCGAGGCGCTCGGCGACGGCGCGCCTCGCGGACCCTCCCGGACGACCGGCATCGTCGATCTGAAAGCGGGGATACCCGCCGCCGCGAGGCGCGCGAGCACCGGATGGTCGGCGGGATCCCCCGGGCGGCGCCGATAGAGCAGCGCGACTTCCGACCGCGAAGCCGCGCGTGCCGAGGCCGGGGAGCAGCTCGAGCAGATGGCGCTCGGGACCGGCCAGGCTGCGGCTGCTCCGGAGGTGCAGGATCTTCCGGCTCAGCACGCGCGGTCGAGCCGCCCAGGTACCGTCGCCAGCCAGCGCTCGTAGAGCGCTTCGAGCCGTCCGCGTCGCGCTGTCGAGCCGGAAATCGCGCTCGACCCTCGCCCGGCCGCGCTGCGCCATCGCCTCCCGCAGGCGCGGATGCGCGGCGAGCTCCACCATCGCGTCGCCCAGAGCGGCGCCGTCACCTACCGCCACGAGGCGGCCCTCGCAACCGTCGGTGAGCGCTTCACGCACGCCGCCGGCGTCGGTCGCCACGACGGCTCGGCCGGCGGCGAACGCTTCGAGCAGGACCGACGGCAGACCCTCGATCCGCGACGGCAGGACGACGAAATCGGCGGCGGCGAGAAGGTCCGGCATGCGCTCCGAGTGCCCCAGCAGACGCACGCTGGCGTCGAGCCCTTCGCGCCGGAGGCGCTCGGCGAGCGCTCCCGGCGAGCGGTCCGGCGCCGGCGAAGAGGACGGCGAGCCGCGGCTCGCGCGCCAGGACGGAGGGCAGCGCCGAGATCAGGTCGTCATGTCCTTTCGCCGCCACCAGCCGCGCCGGGACGAGCGCCACCGGGCGCCCTTCCTCGAGCTCGAGCGCGGCGCGCATCGCCTGCCGGTCGCCGGACCGGAAGCGCTCCGCGTCGATGCCGGCGTGCAGGACGGCAATCGACTCCCGACGCACGCCGGAGCGCTCGCAGCTCACGCCGCTGCGCGCTCGAGGCGGCAATGAAACGGGTGCGCCGGCGCAGCAGCAGATCGGCCGAGCGCCGCAGCGGCGACAGCCGCTCGGGCAGCGACCAGTCGTGCACGACGACCAGCGGCACCGCCGCGAGCTGCGCGGCCAGGCGGAAATAGGGGCCGACACGGCTGTAGAGAGGGACGTGCAGGATGTCGGTCTCGAGCCCCCGCAACTCCTCGGCGAGCAGCGCGATCGCGGCGAAGTCGAACGGCCGCCCGAGGCGGCCGAGCGTGCGCACGTCCAGCCCGAGCGCCCGGGCCGGCGCGACCAAAGGACCTTCGCCCCGCGCGCAGAGGATGACCGGCCGAAAGCGGTCGCGGCGGAGGGCGGCGCAGGTGGCCAGCGTCAATCGCTGAGCGCCACCCTCGCCGAGGTCGAGAAATCCGAAGACCACCGTGCGGCGAGCTTCGGCCGCAGCCATCCGGCGATCCGCAGCCTCCGAAGGCCGCGGCGGCCGCGCATCTTGCGGATGCCGCGGGTGCCGGCGGCCGGACCCGCTTACGGAACCGACGCCGACCACTGCGTCATGTCGCCCGTCTCGAAGCCATCCGCGAACATCGCGCCCAGCTCGATCCGGAAGGAGACCGTGTCGAAGCTGGTGGCAAAGCTCGGCGCCGCGCCGGCCAAGGCGAGGAACGAGACGTAGGCCGACCGTGCTCCGACCGGCGGGGTGTGCGGCGACTCGGGCAACGAGACCCAGGCTCCGCCCGTGTCTCCGGCCACGACACCACCCAGGACCTCGGTGCCGAGGACCAGAGTCGTGCAGTTCGTCGAGCCGAAGTACTGCACCTGGCCGAACGCCTCCGGATCGCTCGCCGATGGGCTCGCCGTCAGGACGCGCCCGCCGAAGATGTAGTCGTCGGTATCCCCGACCTCCACGCACTGGGAGACTCCGTAGACCTGGGTGCCGGCGACGAACTCCATCAGCACCGACCCGGAGACCGCCCAGCCGTCGCTGTCCGCGGCGTCGAACCGCACGACGCCGGGCGTTGCCGGCAGGGTGCTCCAGCAGACTGATCGTGCTGTCGAAGTTCGGATTCCGCAGCAGATCCGACGACAGGACCTCGAACGGCAGGATCAGGTCGTCGCCGCCGGTGCCGTTGGCGTCGCCGTCGAGCGGGTTGCCGGCGAGGTCGACGATCGACGTCGAGCCGCACACCAGGAGCCGGTACGCCGACGCCGGCAGCGAGACCGCGCTGTCGTAGTTCGCCACCGCCGTGCCGGGTACGCCGCGCAGATAGAGCACCGAGCTCGGCAGGTCCAGGACGTCGTCGCCAGCCACGCGCGACGCAGCTCGCCGTCTCGAAGGTGCCATTCCCGCCCGGGCTCAAGAGCTGGTAGTTCGCCGGATTGGTGACGTCGTCCGGATCGCTGTCGCCGACCGGATCGGCCACCGGCTCGCTGAAGGTGACGACGATCTGGGTGATCGGACGTCACGAGCGTCTCGCCGCGGTGAGCAGAACGCCGTCGGCGGTGTCGGCCACGGTCTCGATCGCGATCGCCTGCGGCGGCGCGGCCTCGATGATGTAGGGGCCGACCGCCACCGCGGCGCTCCAGTTGCCGGCGTTGTCGCGGGTGCAGAGGTGGAAGTACCAGGAGCCGTCCTCGAACGTGGCGCTGGTCGTCGAAAGGGTCGTCTCCTCGACGTCCTTGACCTGGTCACAGCTTCCCGCGGCGCTGTTGTCGAAGAAGAACGAGTAGCCGTCGATGCCGCTCAGGTTGTCGCTCGCCGCCGACCACGACATGTCGATCGTGCGGTCGGTGTTGAGCGACGGCGCCAGCTGCATGGCTGGTGGAGAGGATCGCCAGAGGATTCCCCGGCGCCGTCGAATCGATGAAAACGGACCGAGATGCTGGGTCAGCGCGCAGTTCCCCGCCAGGTCGCACGTCCGCAGATGGAAGTAGTACGGAGATCCCGTCCGGCAGCGGCGGGCTGGTCGCGCCGTAGACCGTCGCCGCGGTCTGCGGCACCTCGATCGTACCGTCGGGGTTGGTCAGCGGCAGGTTGTCGAAGACGATCGAGTAGCCGGCGAGACCGCTGCCGCCCGGGTTGTCCTCGGCGCCCGACCAGAGCGAAGTCCACCGTCGGATCGTTCGAGAAGACACTCGCCGTGTGGCTGGGGCTCGTCAGCGAGGGCGGGCCGATCGGCGCGATGCGCATCGCGCATGAAGACCGCGATCGCGTCGTCGTTCTGGCCGGCGCCGTAGATGTGCTGGTCGTCGGCGCTGACCGCGAGCTCGACCACGCGCGCGAGGCCGGTCTCGCCGCCGAAGCCGTTGCGATGGCTCTCGAGGAAGGTGAGGTCGCCGGTCGCGGCGTCGCGGCCGAAGACGTCCAGCGAGTCGTCGAGGTAACCGCCGGCGAAGACGTAGCGGCCGTCGAAGCTCACCTGCACGCTCGACACGCCGTCGAGGCCGTCGATCCCGTTGACGCCGTCGACGAGCATGTTCCGGAAGGTGATCGCTCCGGTCGACGTCGTCGCGGGTCGAACACGGCGAGCGCGTCCTCCGCGGCGCCGGTGGCGTAGACGTTCTGTGCCGTCGACCGAGACCGCGACGCCGTTGACGCCGTCGAGGCCGTTGACGCCGGCCTGGCCGTCGAACTTGGCCTCGACGAAGGTCAGCGCACCGGTGCCGCCGTCGCGGCTGAAGACCGCGACCGCCTTGTCGACCGAGCCGGCGACATAGAGGTGGTTGCCGTTCGGCGACAGGCGCAGCGACGCCGCGCCGTCGAGACCGTTGATTCCGGGGCGCCCGGCTCGTTGTCGACGACGGCGTCCTGGAAGGTCAGCTTGCCGTAGGTCGGGCTCGCCAGCACCGTGTCGCGCTGGAAGTGCGCGACCGCGTCGCTGGTGAAGCTGGCGACGTAGAGCGTCGCCGCCGTCGGCGCTGAGGATCACGGTCGAGGCCCCGAGCAGACCCGTGGCCGTGCCGCCGAGGCGTCACGTCCTTCTGGGTCTCCATGTAGGTCAGCTGGCCGGTCGCCGGCGTTGCGCGCGAAGACCGCCACCGCGCCGTCGTTGAAGCCGGCGACATAGACGTGGGCGCCGTCCGGGCTCACCACGACCGACTCCGCGCCGTCGAGTCCCTCGATCGTGAGCAGGCCCTGGACGTCGCCTTCGCGCAGCACCTCGACGAAGGTCAGCGCGCCGGTCGTCGCGTTGCGCGTGAAGACCGAGATCGCGTCGTCGAACTGGCCGGTGGCGTAGAGATGGGCGCCGTCGGGGCTCACCGCCAGGCCGGAGACGCCGTACAGCGCCTCGATCAGGGCGAGGCTCTCGGCCTCGATGAAGGTCAGGAAGCCGTCGTCGTCGTAGATCGTGCCGGTCGCCTGGTTGTCGGCGATCGTCGCGTTGACGCTGGCGCCGGAGAGGTTGAGGAAGAAGGTCTCGTCGTCCTCGTTGACGTTGTCGCCGACCACGTGCACGGTCACCGTCGTGGCGGTCGTCGTCGGCAGCGAAGGTCGCGAGCCCGGAGGCCGCTCTGATAGTCGTTGTTCGCCGTCGTCGCGGTGCCGTTCGCGGTGGCGAAGTTGACCGTCACCGCCTGCGCGATCGGCCGCGTCGTGGTGAGCTGGAAGACCGCGTTGACGATCCCGGCGTCGCCCTCGAGCACCTGCACGTCGGCGATCGAGATCGCCGGCGGCCGGTCGTCATCGAGGATGGTGCCGACCGCCTGGCCGTCGAAGATCGTCGCGTTGGCGCTGACGTTCGAGAGGTTGACCAGGAAGGTCTCGTTGTCCTCCTGGAAAGTCTCGCCGTTGACCGAGCACCGTCAGGGTGGTCGGTGGTGTTGCCGGCCTGCACCGTGCCGACCGTCGTCGCCGGAACGCCGACATAGTCGATGCCGGAGGTCGCCGTTCCGACCGCCGTGCCCCAGTTGAAGGTCACGTCCTGGCCGAGCGGCGCCGACAGCGTGACGGTGAAGAGAAGGTGGTCGTCCCGGCAGTTCCCCTCGTAGAGCGCTGAGGTCGCCGATCGCCAGCGTCGGCAGGCCGCCGCCCAGCGGATCGAGGTCGAGCATCTGGACCTCGCCGCGCTCGCCCACGGTCGCCGTCGCCGGCCGGCACGCCGTCGACGAAGAACTGCACGGCGTCGCCCGGCCGCGCCGTCCCGGGATCGCGCGGATCGACCGCGTCGATGGGGATCCGCAGGACGTAGCGGTCTCCGATCCTCGGGTCGGAGCCCAGCACGAACTGGGCGAGGTCGGTCGGGGCTCTCCTCGAGCCTCACCGCGACCGCGCCCGTCGGCGAGCGCGACGCCGTTGCGCATCGCGGTGCCGTAGAAGACGTGGTTCGGCTCCGGGAGCCGGGCGGACGCCGTGCCCGACAGCAGGAGCGACGCTGTCAGGGGAAGCAGGAGGAGACGGCCTGCACGTGAGCGGTGCGATGGTTCGCATGGCGTCCTCAGTTTCCCGTGTACGCATAGGTGGAGAAGAAGAGCTGAATGTCCTTCACGCCGTTGCCGTCCCGCTCGCCGGTGCCGCCGGGAACGAGCTGGCCGTGGATGAAGGTGTCGAGGCCGGTGTCCGGATCGTAGAGCAGCGTCCCGCCCGGGATGATCATCAGCCACTTGCGGTTCCAGACCGAGCGGCCGATGAGCCGGCTGTCGGTCGAGAGCTCGTCCGGGTCGACCGGCTCGATGCCGTCGGTGTGGTAGGCGCGGAAGGCGCCGATCCGCCGGATCCGGGCGAAGCTCTCGGAGAGCGTGTCGTTGGTCGGGAATCCAGGCCGGATTGTCGAGATCGTTCGCGCCGAGCGGGAACGGCACCGGGATCACCTGGTCGACGACCTGCCACTCGCGGGTGGCGAAGAGGTCGTCGCTCGGCGAGCGCAGGACGTCCGCGCCGACCGGCACCACGTAGACGCGCGGCGTGTTCGACAGCGGCAGTCCGCTGTAGTTGGTGAACCAGCTGCCGACCTCGCGGATCTTGGTCACGAAGTGCGACGGGTCGTAGGCGCTGTCGCCCGGTCCCAGCGGCCAGCCGAAGAAGTTGAGGCCGAAGGTGACCGTGGTCTCGAACGGAATGACCAGGCCCGGCTGCGGCCCGGCGCTCTCCGGCGCGAACGGCTTGCAGTAGCGCCGGAACTCCGGAATCTGCCAGAGGTCGTCGACCCGGAACTCGTTCTCGAGCTTGTCCTCCCACTCTTCGTCCGAATCCTCGAGCAGGCGGAACGCCTCCCGCCGCAGCGAGAACCGGTTGGTCTCGATCTGCGGGTTGTTGAAGCCGAGCTGGCTCTTGAGGACGTCGAAGTTCTGCGCCATCTGGCCCATCGGCCCGGCGAGACCGCGCGAGCCGGGCACCGGCACGCCGTCGATGATCTGGCCGAGCGCCCGCTCGCGGACGATCTGGGTCAGGAACTCCCGGCCCGCCGCGTTGTTCGAGCCGAGCAGGTTGGTCTCGTAGTCGTAGGCGGTCGCCGCCAGGTAGGCGTAGCGCGCCGCGAGATCGAACTGCGCCCGGTACTTCTGCAACGCGTCGTTGCGGAAGATGCGGAACGCCATGTCGCGGTAGCGGTAACTCTGGATGTCGGCCGCCGAGTTCTTGCGGAACTGGATCATCTCGGAGATCGTGCGCTGGCCGTTGGCGAGCTCGATCTGATAGTTGCCCACGCGCCGCGTCGACCTGCTCGCGGACGGAATAGGCCTCGAGCCGCTTCAACGGTTCGTCGCGGATCAGCTTCTCGAGCTCCTTCGAAGCCTGCAGGATCTCGAAGTTGGCGCCCTGGATATCGACCTCGATCGACGGCCTGCTGCTCGACGTCCTCCTTGGCCGCCTCCATGGCGTTCTGGGCGATCTCGAGAGCGTCGGCGCCGATGTTGAGTGCGATAGCGATCGACGCCGCCGGTTCCGGAGATGGCGCAGTCGACACCGGAGAAGATGTCGCCACCGGCCGCCAGACCGGCGACGAAGCTGTCCGGAATGCACGTCGAGCCGGTCTTCGAACGCCTTCTCGGTCGTCGTCCGCGATCCGGCGCAGTGCGATATTCGCCGACTTGATCGTCTCGACGAGCGCGGTGAGGACCTGCAACTCCCCGCGGGCGCCGTTCTTGATGTTGATCTGCTCGGCCTTGACGTCGTACTGCGTCTCGAGCAGGTCGATCGCATCCTGGATGTCGGCAATCAGGTTGTCGTACTCGGTCAGGACCTGCTGATAGTCGTTCATCGCGAGCAGCAGGTCGGACAGCTTGCCCTGGAGAGTTGCCCGGCGCCCGGCGTTGCGAGCTCCCCCATTCCGGCGGCTTGACCAGGAAGAAGGAGTCGGCGACGTCCGGCGCTCCGGCGGTCGCATTCGACCGGTTCGGCACGGCGTAGCTGAACGAGACGTCCATCGTCGTCGCCGGCGCGTCGGCGAGCGAGCAGTCCGAAGGATCGACCGCGAAGGTGCAGGGCGGGTCGTTGTCGTGCGGATCGAAGTCGAAGAAGCCGATGCCCGCCGGCAGCGGGTTGAAGGCGACAGTGAAGACCTGCGCCTCGGCGCCCGGGGCGCCGGTCAGATCGGTCTGATCGACGTACATGTAGTGGTAGACAGTCGGGACCGTCGTAGTTCGACGGGTAGGTGCCGGCCGGGCCGATGTCGGCGTCGTACGGATAGCCGTAGATCTCGATCAGGCGGTTCTTGTAGTCGATCTCCTGATCGTAGTTGTTGGCGTAGATCGTGTCCGACGAGTCCTGAGTCCGGCGGATCAGCTCGGTGAGCAGGTTGGCGTGATTGAAGGTCGACACCGCGTTGCCGAACGACTTCTCGGCGCGCTGGAAGACCTGCTCGAAGTGGGTCTGGCCCTGGATCGTCGAGCCGACATCGAGGAACGACGGATCGATGTCGAACGGCACGACGCCCTTGGCGAGACCGAGCGGGTTGAGGCCGCGATCGGCCTCGTCGACCTTCATCTGGACGCTTTGCGCCTGGGTGAGGATCTCGGCCAACTCCTTGACCGACTTCCGGTCCACCTTCTGGATGCCGACGTGCTCCGGATTCGGGATCCACGGCCGGCAGGATCGCGTTGCCCACCACCCAGTCGAAGTAGGCCCCCTGCCCGGCGCGCTTGGCCCATTCCGAGAGGCCCCAGGCGCGATCGGGGTCGGTGTCTTTGTAACCCTGCCACTGTCCGGCCGGATCCTCGACGTAGCTCGAGCGGTAGGTGAGATTGACGATCTCGGCGCCGGCGCGCGCCTTCATCGCGGCGGCCCTGGCGAACTTGCGTTCGTCGAGGAAGTCGACCTGAACCGGCACACCCGCGACACTTACCGCCTCCGGCCGCGGCAGCCAGGTGTAGAACGGATGCCGCAGCAGGCCGTAGTAGGTCGTCATCGCCGTCAGGTAGTGGCCCCAGGCGTCGCCGTGTCCCTGCGGGTAGAGGATCCGGGCGTCGAACTCGTTCAGGTTGCCGTCGAGATCCTGGTCGGTGATGTTGTAGGCCAGGGCGTAGGCGAACTCCCCGTCGCCCGGAGGTGAAGTTCCAGTACAGCCGGTTGTAGACCGGCCGCGCCGAAGTGTTGGTGTTCGTGTTGTCCCGGCCCGCGGAGCAACGCCAGCTCCTCGGCCAGCAAGCGAATCGAGCTGATTCTGGAAGGCGAAGATCGTCGGCGCCAGCGTGCCGTACGACCTCGCTGCCGGTGCCGAAGCCGATCATCGGGTCCTGCGCGTCGGCGTAGGCCTCGTTGCCGAGCAGGGTGTAGAAGTCGGCGATCCGCGCCGCGACCAGCAACAGCGCCTGGTTGGCCGGCGCATAGTCGATCGGCGGCGTGCCGTCGATCGACAGATTCTTGCCGCGATTCAACACCGTCGTGTAGGCCTCGATGAGCCCGATGCTGTTCAGGTTCCCGGCGTCCGGATTGAAGGCGATATCGCCCTCGTAGCGCTCGCCGAGCTGGTACGAGCATGCTCGAGTAGGTGTTGGTCTCCGCGGCGTGGAAGTCCTGCACGCGCGCCTCGAACGGATTCAGCGCGCGCACGACCCGCTTGATCCAGCCCTCCGCGAGCTGCGCCCGCGGTTCGAGCGCCGTCCCGCCGGGCTGGCCGGCGAAGACACTCCAGTCGCCACCGCAGAGCGGGGCGTCGTCGCTGGTGCCGTCGATGAGGTCCGGGCCGGCGTCCATCGGCGGGTCGACATAGCGATAGCGGGTCACGAACCAGTTGTCGGACAGGGTCTGGATGTTCG
This sequence comes from Thermoanaerobaculia bacterium, assembly GCA_963719555.1. Classification (GTDB taxonomy): domain Bacteria; phylum Acidobacteriota; class Thermoanaerobaculia; order Multivoradales; family JAGPDF01; genus JAGPDF01. The sequence continues at coordinate 339,504 of CAVRCL010000003.1, forward strand.
CGCCCTCGATCGTGATGTCCACGCGCCCGACCGGATTCGGAATGCTGGTGAACTGCAGCCAGCCGTTCAGCTGTCCGTTGTCCGGATCCGGCAGCGGCGAAGGCGGCAGGCCGCCCTCGTCCGGATGGATGAACCACTCGAACTCGATGCCGTCGACGTTGCCGGCGAAGTCGCCGCTGTGGCGCAGCGTCAGCGACTCGGCGAAGACATTGGCCGGCGGCAGGACGTTGATCTGGCCCTGATAGGTGCTCTCGATGGTCGGGCGGAATCTGCAGGCACTCGACCCGGATGACGTTCAGGCTCACCGGCAGCGGGTTGAGCGGTGATGTCGTTGTTGAAAGCCAGCGTCACGAAACCGGTGCCCTCGGCAAAGCCGGCGGTGAGCGCCGGCGTGAAGCCGACCACCTGCAGCGGCTCCGGGAGTGCCGTCGCCGTCGGCGTCCTGCAACCCCAGCAGGAGACCGTTGTCGACTTCGCCGTCCTGCGGCGTGGCGCAGACGATGATCGGCACGGTCAGTCCGGTCGTGGGATCGATTTGCGCCTCGAGATGGCAACGATCGGCCTCGAGATCGAGGTCGAGCCGGTTCGGATTCCGGCTGAGCCGGTAGAGGGCTCTCGATCGCCTGGTCCCAGGTGCAGTTCGACCGTCAGCGTGTCGCAGCCCCCGTCGTAGTCGGAGTCCTCGCTGCCGTCGCCACCGTCGATCTGCTTGAGGCGAACGCGCTCGCTCTCGTTCAGGACGTTGAGGAGCAGGAATGGATCGCCGGCGCCGCTCTCGTCGAGGATGCCCTCGAAGATGAGCTTCTTGTTCAGCGGGTCGTAGGAGATGCGGTCCACGATCGTCGCCGGCAGTTGAATCGTGCCGCTCGGCGTTGGAATAGGGGACGAGCTTGCCGGTGCCCGGATCGAGGTCCGTCGCCACGCTGTCCGGGATGGCGTTCAGATAGACGAAGCGCTGCTCGAGCGGATCGATGAGGCGGACCAGCGACCTGGTCGGGTCGTAGACGAGGTTGTCCACCGTCCTCTGCACCTTCTCGTCGAAGATGACCTCGACCGCCGCCTGCGCGGCGATCTCGGGCAGGCCGCGCTTCGAGCCGAGGAGAGTCTCGCCCACCAGCAGGACCGGCGCGTTCGTCGGCCAGACGATGTCGTAGGTGACATCGACCGGATCGTCGGCGACCCCACCGAGCCAGGCGACGCAGTCAGGCGTCGACGTATCGGCGATCCCGTTGGCGTCGCGGTCGTAGTAGAAGGTCGGCTGCAGCGGATACCAGTACTCGGCCGACCATGGTGCCGGCCGACTTGGCCCAGACCTGGTTCTTGTAGTCCTTGAACGCCGGCGTGCCGGTGGCCTCGTTCTGCGGGCAGTTGCCCGAGCAGACGAACCGGATAGGGCGCGAAGACGGCGTTCCCTGCCGTCCCTGGATACTGGAAGGTACTCGTACCCGGCGCCGGTCGCCACCACCTGATAGACGCGGTAGGCCCACTTCTGGTCGTCGGTCCGGATGTACTTGAGCAGGCTGTAAGGCTTCGAGGTCTTGTTGCGCTCCGCCTCGGTGAAGTCGCTGCGGAGGGCGAAGATCGCATTGAAGCCGCTCGAAGAATTGGCCGGTGCGAAGATCGCGTGCTCGTCGTTCGGATTGAAGCCCGACTTGGCTCGGTCCGGCTGGTTGTAGATCCGCATGCCGGTGAAGACCAGCGGATCGAGCGGCACCTGGCCGAGGACCTCGGAGCCGAGCTCGCTCGCGATGATGATCTTGTCCGGATTGGCCGGCCAGCGGCAGTCGTAACGCTTGGTTCTCATCGGCCAGGCGACTGTGCGGGCGTCCTTCTTGTACCAGGCCACGGCCATCAGGTCCAGACCGTTGGAGTCGACCGGCACCTGGTTGACCGGCACGATCTGGCCGAGGCGGGTGACACGGTCGTAGGCGCGGTCGGCGCCGTCGCCATCGAAATAGGCTCGGTCGAAGATGACGAAGCCGTTCTTGCCGCCATGCTCCTCGTGCGTCGGCTCGAGGATCTCCTCGCCGATCCGCAGGGCACGGCGTCGGTGAAGACCGGCTGCACCATTCGACAGGCAACCCGGTGTCGTAGGGCAGGGTACCGGATGATCTGGATGATCGGCGGGTGCGTCTGGAGATCGCGCGACGGCGGGAAGCCGCTGTAGAGCAGGACGCTGTAGCCGGGGACGGTAGCCGTGAACCGGGACTGGAACTCGCCCCCAACGGTGACTGTGGCGTCGGTGCTGCGCTCGGGGATGGAAAGCGCCACCTGCGCCGAGTAGGCGATGCCGCTTCCCGCCGGCTCGATCTCGACCGGCGCCCCCGCGATATGCGCCTGGATGCAGGCGCCTGGAGCGGCGCCCGGCGGTACAGTGTCACCGCAATAGTAAGGGTCTCCGGTATCGGAGCGGCGCGGCCAAACGCTTCGCCCTTTCTGGAGGATCCGAGCCGGATCGGTGAGTGTGCAGGTCACCTTCCACTTGATCTCCGCGTCCACCGGCTGCACTGCGTACAGGTGACCCTTGTTGTCGGTCGGGAGGTTTGCACCCGGCGGGCTCCAGTAGAAGTAGTTCTGGAGGGCCGGCCCGCCGCCTGCGATCACGATGTCGGGGATCGCCGCGACCGGATCGGTCAGGCAGCCGACACCTGCGGGCGGCACAACCTCCGTGCCGACCGTCCAGGTCTCGAAGGCGATGGCGAACCACTCGCCGGTCGAGGCGTCGAGATTGGCGATGAAGACGTCGGTGCCTCCCTGTGTCGCCACGGTCACTTCGCCGAAAGTCGTGTCGGCGTCGAAGTCACCCACGACGTAGAGCTGATTGCCGGTGCCGGCAGCGACGCCTGCAGCCGTTTCAGCTCCGCCGGCAGGACGAGCGGTCTGGACCCATCGCCACTTCGAGCCAACGCCGTCGATCCTCGCCACGAAGAGGTCGCGCGCGCCACCGAATGCCGCCAGAGTCACTGGTCCGGTCGCGGAGGTGTCCTCCTCCGGCAGTTCCTGTACCGGATCGAAAGTGGTCGTGTTGGAGGCATACTGGCCAAAGAGAAAGGCGTCGCCGTTCGCGGCCAGCGCCACGGCCTTGCCCTGGCCACCAGTTGCGCCGCGAACCCAGTCCCACGTGAAGGTGCCGCCGTTGTCCTGCAGGCGAGCGAGGAAAGCGCCATTGGTGGAGAGCGTCTGGCCGCCGAAGGCGTTCGGGGCATTCTCCGAGGTGCCGGCGACGAAGAGCTTGCCGGAGGAGTCGATCGCGATCCCGCCCACCGAAACCTTCGATCCCATCGCCGTGGCCCACTGCCAGAACGGCGTGTTGAGCTCAGTGCCACCGATCTTGGCGATGAAATAGGACGGCTTGCCCTCGGGCAGCGACACCGCGTTGAGCAGTTGCAGGCGATGATCGGAGACCACCGGCGGATCGGGCAGAAACCACGAGGTCGCGCCCGCGTGCGGGTCGCCGGCGGAGGTCGACCAGGGGGTCGAGGACGGCGTCGGCGAAGAGACCGACCACTTGCCGGGCCCCGACTCGATGTCATCCAGGAACAGGAGGTTGGAGGAGCCGTCGACAACCTGCACGTCGTCGATCTTCCAGCCGGTGGCGCCGACGCTGGTATCGGAACCGAAGCGCCAGCGGAAACGCACGCTCTGGCCCGAGAAGTCGGCGAGATTCACCGACGTCTGTTGGTAGCCACCGTTGGGATAGCACCAGGTCTGTCGACCGCCCAACGGATTGCTGTTGAACTGCGAGATGCCGTTGTAGCCGTTGGCGGTGAAGCGCGCCGGATTTCCCGCCGAGGTCGAAGGATCGTTGTCCCCGCAGCCGGAGAGGATGTCGTGCCAGTTCTCCGGGTCGCGAGAGGGGCAGGTCTGGCCGGTGTTGTATTCGAGGACTCCCGAGTCCCAGCAGGTGCTCGAGCTCTCGAAGTCCCGCTTCTGCCAGAAGCTGAGCGTTCCGCCGGCGGCGATGCCGGTGAACGGCAGCGGCGTCGGCGGCCCGGTGGCGATGCTCGTCGCCTCCTGGTAGAGGCCCGAGACGTAAACCAGGCCATTGGCGTCGACCGTCACGCCGGTCAGCCACTCGGAGGCGCTGTACTGCCCGGCCTCGAGGGCCCACACCCAGTTACCCGCCGTGTCGATCCGCACCGCGAGGCCAGAGGATCTGCCACAGCTCACGCTGCTGCCAATCGGAGAAATGTCGCCGTCGCCCTCATAGAGATGCGGGCAACTCACGCGACCGACGGCGATCACGCCGTCGGCGATCGGATTGTTCGGATCCTCGACCCCCGGCGCGATGGCGATGCCGTAGCCCTCGTCTTGGCCGGGGCCGCCGATCTGGCGCGCCCAGGCCCAATCGCCGCTCGCCTGCAGGCGGGCGATGAACCACTCGTGGCGGTCCGGAGTATCGCCGTTTCCGGCGTCGGGGAGGTTGGTGGTGCCGACGCCGCTCGACGGTAGATTGCGGAAGGTGACGGAAGTCGTGAAGTAGCCGGTGAGATAGACGTTCTGGGCCGCGTCCACGGCGAGCGCCGTGGCACGATCGACCGAAGGGCCGCCGGCGGTGCGCACGTAGATCAACGCTCCATCCGGCGAGTACTTCGCCAGGAAGATATCGGACAGACCCTCTGCCGAGTAGTCCGTGCCCCCGAAGTTGACGACACCGCGGAACTCGCCGGCGACATAGATGTTGCCGCTCTGGTCGGTGACGGTCGCGAACGCCGAGTCGTTCAGCGGGCCGCCGCCGCTGGCGGGCCAGAGCGCAAAGGCCGCGGGAGTCGCTGCAGCTAGCGTGAGAGCGATAGCGAGCCTTGCGAAGAGCGCGCGTGACGGGTTCGCAGCAGTCATGAGCCCAGCCTCCAGATGCCAATCCACGAATATTTGACCGCCATGCCCGGACGCGCGGTCACTGGTTCAAGTCCGGAGACGCCGAAATGCGACTGAGGAGGAATCTTCCCTCGACGACGATGTCGTTGCGATGCAGACCGCCGAGGCGTTCACGGTAGCTCCCTCCGAGAAGATTCGCACCGTAGCTCGCATCGGAGCCGCCGCCGAGTTCGGCAGACGAGAAGGTGAAGGTCATCTCCCGCGAGATTGGGTAGGCCTCTTCGAGAAACAGCGTGTAGAGCTCGTTGCGATTGTTGTGATCCGGATGAAACTTGTGCCGGAACGGATTGGTCGGCGCCTCGGCGTCGAGAGTGATCGAGGCGGAAAGGACGCCCGTGCTCGAGAAAGCGCCCGTCATGACCAGCGACTGCGGCTCGAAGTCGTACGCCGTCGTGCTCACGCGATAACCCACCGGTTCGCCGTCGCGGAGCGTCGCACCGGCGAAACTGGGAATGAGGTCGTCGTCCGTCAACAGGACGAAATGCCCGGGCTCGTCGATCAGGAAAAGACCGGGATTCTCGGGGTCGGGAATGCGCGTCCCTTCCTTCCAGAGTTGAATGACCTCTTTCAGCAGGCGCGCGGTCCCGTTTGCATCGACGTGGATCATCAATCGGAAGGTGAACGGCGCACCGGTCGGCGTCGGGGTCTCCGATCCGGTCTGGGCCTGGCTGACGAACCCCACGGACACCTTCCCCACCCAGAGTCCGGCGAGCGCATCGATCACCGGGCTGGTCATGGCGAGGGTGGAGTTGCCACGCGCCGCGGCTCGCAGTGCTTCGAAAGGCGGCGGAGCAAAGGTGGATCTGCGCTGACACCGCGAGGAGACGGCGGAACCCGAAGCCATCCCGGATCTCGATCACGGTGCCGACCTCTTCCGCCGTGAAGCTCTTCCGCTTGGGCGCCAGATCGAGCAGCCATTCGCCCCCGGCCGCCACTGCCTGGCCGTAGGTGGCGGGCAAGGTCGGCCAGGCGAAGTCTCCGGAATCCTCGTCGAAGAGGGAGATCGTGAGAGGAATGGGAGCCGGGCCGGAAACCTGACGCAGGGAGATCGACACCGGCGCCGTGTTCAGGTTGCGCAGCCGCACACGCGACTCTTCCCTGCCGCCGCCAAAATCGACTCCCTTTCCTGCCTCGAGATCGATCGCGATCGGTCCGCTGTAGTCCGAAGGACCCTTGACAGTAAACCCAGTAGGCCTCGCCCGACCGGATCGCGGTACCGAAGGGACTGGCAACCTCCTGCCACTGCCCCGCGACCAGGCGGTAGATCGGCTGCCCGACGTGCGCCGGCGACGGGGCGAGAAACTGGCCAAAAGTCGGTTGCTGCAGCGGATCCACCAGAGAATCCGACCAGGTTGAAGCTGTCCGGGGCCCAGCGGTAGGACTGGACCTCCGGCGTCCCGGTCACCGTCCAGGTCACCGGCTGATTGCCGTCGATCTTGAGCAGATAAGCGCGGTTGGCTTGCACCGCGAAAAGATTGGTGAGAATCGACTCCGGCCGCGGACGCGGGAAGTAACCGAGCCACTGCGGGCTGCGGACCAACTGCTCGCTGGGGTCGTCGATGAACTCGACCTTGGGTCCGGCCGGGTTCCAGGTCCAGGCGCTGGCGAGCGGCAGGCCACCGAAGACCGCCTCGGCCTCGTTGGCTTCCGGCCGCACCTCGAGAAAGACCGAGTTCCAGCCCGGTTGCAGGACGAAAGTCTGGGTGACATCGGTCACGGCGGCCGGCACTTGCGTCGCCCAGGCGACCCCCAGAATGAACAGCGAAATCGGATGCATTCGTCGCGCGGTCAAGGTCATCGTCGGCTCTCCGGCCTTCCACTCACGTTCCTGGTGTTCATGGGACGGTCGCACTCCAGCGGTTCGTATTGGCGGTCTCGAAACCGTCCGCGAAGATGGTCGGTGCGAGCAGCAGGTTGTCCAGTCGCACGTCGAAGGCATCTCCCGGCACACTCACCGCGCTGAAGCTGACCCGGATCGCGGTGGCCCCCACCGGCGCGGCGCCGAGCGGCCGGGCAAACCGCCGCCAGAGGCCGCCGGTGTCGCCCTCGACAGGGGCGGTCGGGAAGGTGCTGAAGATGGTCGTCGGAGCGATGCACGTTCCGACGATGTACTCGGCCTGCCCGGTGACACGCACCTGCGAGCCCGGTGCGGCGCCAATTCGCGCCTCGCCCGAGAGGACATAGAACTCTTCCGGCGGCAGCGCCATGCACTGCAGGATCCGCAGAGTGGTTGCGCTGGACAGATTCTGCAGCCGGACCGAGCCCGAAAGCGCGAAGCCGTCGCCATCGAGTGCATCGTGGACGATGTCGAGCGGTGCGCCCACGGTCAGGGTCCAGGCGTCGAGATCGCTCGCGAAGTCGAAATGCGGGCGATCGATCGGGTTGGCGAGCCGCACCCGGAAGTGGCGGATGAAGTCGTCGCCCGGCGTACCGTCGCCGTCGCCGTCGAGCGGATTGCCGTCCAGATCCTCGACGCCGGTGCCACAGACGAAGAGGCGGAAGAGGCCGTCCGCCAACGCAGTGCCGCCGTGGATGCCGAGCGCCACCACCGAGGTGCCGCTGTCGTAGGTCGCCGAGTCGATCGTGACCGCAACGTCGTCGCCGAGGACGGCACCACAGACGGAGGTCGCGAAGACACCGTTCCTCCCCGCTTCGACCAGCCGGTAGTTCGCCGGATTGGTGACGTCGTTCGGATCGGTGTCGCCGACCGGATCGAAGAGCTCCTCGCCGAACTCGACGTCGAGCTCGACGATCTCGACCAGCGCGGTCTCCATCTCCTCGAGCAGGCCGTCGCCGGTGTCGGCGTCGCTGTCGACCAGAACCACCGTCGGCGGCTCGAGGACGACGACCGCGAACGCCACGGTGCCGGTGTCGTTGCTGGCGTTGGCGTCGGCGGTGGCCGCCTGGACGGTGGCTCCGTTGACGTAGTTGCCCGCAGTCTGCGGCGCCTCGGCGTCGAGCGCGATCGCCGAGGTCGCTCCGGGAGCGAGACTCGCGAGGTCGCAGCTGACCGAAGAGGCCGCCGGGGTACAGATCCAGCCCGGCCCGCCGGCGCCGGTGACCACCATGCTGCCCGGGAGGAGATCGATCACCGTGATGCCGGTGGCGACACTCGGCCCGTGGTTGGTCACCGCGAGGGTGAACTGCATCGGATCGCCGATCTCGACCACGGCGTCGGCGACGCTCTTCTCCAGCGCCAGGTCGGTCGACGGCACCAGCAGGTCGCTGTCGGTCGCACTGTTGTCGGTGAGCAGCGGGTCGGTGACCCCCACCGCCGGGGCGACGGTCGCCGTGTTGACCAGCAATCCGGTCGCCGCCGGATCGATGGTGGCGGCGAGCGCGAAGACCACCTCGCTGCCGGCCGGCAGCGAGACCAGCTCGCCGGCGAGACCGCCCGAGCCCGCGGGGGCGCAACTGCCACCCAGGGTACCCTGGCAGGCCCAGCTCGCCGCGATGACTGCCGCCGGCAGGGTGTCGGTCACGACGGTGCCCGGCGCGTCGCTCGGCCCGGTGTTGGTCAGCGTGATGAGGTAGACGGTCGCGGTTCCCGGGACGGCTTCGGTGACGCCGTCGTTCTTGTCCACCGCCAGATTCGCGACCGGCGTGAGCAGGTCGATGTCCGTGGCACTGCTGTCGCCGATGTTCGTGGTCCCGGAGGGCATGGCGATCGTCACGGTGTTGATCAACTGACCGGTCGCCGCCGAGTCGACCGTGCCGAGAACGGAGTAGGTGACCGAGCCGCCGACCGCCAGGTCGACGATATCCGCGATATCCGCCTCGCCGCCCGCGCCACAGCTCGCCTGACCGACCCGGGTGAGCACGGCGATCGCATCGTCGTGCTCGCCGAGGGCATACAGATCACGGCCGTCGGGCGAGATCGCGAGGGCGCGCGCGCCATCGAGACCGGCGAAGCCGGCAACGCCATCGCGCGCCACCTGCAGCTCGGCGAGGAGGCCGGTCAGACCGTCGCGCCGGAAGACGGCGACCGCGTCGTCGTTGTAGCTCGTGGCGAACAGGAAGGTGCCGTCCGGCGTCAGGGCCAGACCGCGCACACCGTCGATGCCGGTGACGCCGGCCTGGCCGTTCTTCACCGCCGTCACGTAGGTGAGCTCGCCGGTCCCGGTGTCGCGCTCGAAGATGGCGATGGCGTCGTCGGCCAGGCCCGCTGCGTAGACATAGCGGCCGCCCGCCGAGACGAGGACCGTCTGAACGAGGTCGAGGCCGTCGACTCCGTCGATGCCGTCGCGCAGCACCTGGAGCGCCGCCACGGCGCCGGTGGCGGCGTCGCGCGAGAAAACCGCCACGGTGTCCGACAGCGCGCCGGCCACCAGGACCTGGGCGCCGTCGGGTGTGACGGCGACGGCGACCGGGTCGTCGATCGTTCCGAGATCGAGCCCACCGAAGCCGTCCTTGAGCCGCATGACGTAGGTCAGTTCGCCGGTCTCGGCGTCGCGCGAGAAGACTGCCAGGGCATCGTCGTCGAGACTCGCGACGTAGACGTTCTGGCCGTCCGGCGAAACTGCGACCGCGGTGGCGCCGTCGAGGCCGTCGACCCCTTCGTCGGACTCACGCTGGACCTCGACGGCGGTCAGCACGCCGGTCGCAGTGTCGCGCTCGAAGACCGCCAGGGCATCGTCGGTTGCGCCGGTGGCGTAGAGATGCAGGCCGCCGGGCGAAATCGCCAGGCCGGCGGCGCCGCCGAAGCCGTCCAGATCGGCCACGCCGTCGACGTAGCTCGCCACGAAGGTGAGCTCGCCAGTGCCCGTGTCGCGGGCGAACAGTTCGATGGCGCTGCTGGCGCGCGCCGCGACGTAGACGAAGTCACCGCCGGCCGCCGGCCCGATGGCGCCGTCCGGATCGGGGGCGATGGCGACCCCCTGGGGAGAGTCCATGTCGGTGACGCCGCCGGCGCCGTTGGTTTCGGCTTCGACGAAGGCGACCGCCGAGGTCGCGACACAGCTCCACGCCGGCTCCTCGAAGATCGCCGGGAAGAGGTCCTCGAGATCGCCGGCGGCGAGGTCACTCGGACCGCCGTTCGTCAGCGTGATGGTGTAGGTGACTGGTAGCCCGGGAATCGCCTCGGTCTGGCCGTCGTCCTTGGTCAGGGTCAGATCGACCTCGGGCGTCAGTTGGGCGCCATGGACGACCACGTTGTTGCCCTGGTCGGCATCCACGACGTCGCCGGGCTCGGTGACCCGGGCCGTGTTGAGCAGCGTGCCGGTGGCCGCCGGGGAGAGCCCCGCCGAGAGCGAATAGACCAGCCAGCCGTCCGCGACGATATCGACCGTGTCGACGATCGAGCCGAAGCCCGCGGCGGTGCAGCGCGAGCCGTCGGCCCGCCGGAGGAGCGCGAGCGCATCCTCGCCCGCGCCGGCAGCGTAGACCTGCTCGCCGTCGGTCGAGACGACGACTGCCAGCACACCCTGGAGACCGTCGAGACCGCCCACGCCGTCAAAACCGGCGGGCAGCGGCGTCAGGGCCCCGGAGACCGGATTGCGGGCCAGGACGGAGATCGCCGAGTCGGTCTCGCCGGAGACGTAGACGTGCTCGCCATCCGGGCTGACCGCCACTCCCGAGGCTCCCGCGAGACCGTCGGCGCCGCCGGCGCCATCGATCTCCGCCTCGACGAAGGTGAGCGCGCCGGTCTCCGCATCGCGCGCGAAGACCGCGACCGCGTTGTCCAGCGCGCCAGCGGCATAGAGATGCAGGCCGTCGTCCGAGAGAGTGACAGCGCGAACACCGTTCAGGCCGTCGACACCGCCCAGGCCGTCCTTCCTCACGGCGACGAAGGTCAGGCCTCCGGTCACCGCGTCGCGGGCGAAAACCGCGACTGCGTCGTCGGTCTCGCCGGCGACGTAGACATGTTCGCCATCGGGGCTCACGGCGACTGCGGCGGCCCCGGCAAGCCCGTCGAGGGTGAGCGGCGGCTGCGGCGCGCCGTCGACGCGGATTCCGAGATAGCTCAACTCGCCCGTGGTGGCGTTGCGGGCGAAGATCCCCACGCCGTTGTCGCTCGGCGACGCGGAATAGAGGTGCCTGCCGTCGGGCGAGAGCGCCGTGCCGCGCACGTTGCCCAGGCCGTTCACGCCGGCCACGCCGTCGCGCAGGAAGTGGACGAACGCGAGAGCACCGGTAACCGCCTGGCGCTCGAAGACCGCCACGGCATCGTCGAGCCTGCCGGCGACGTAGACGTGCAGGCCGTCGGCGCTCACCTCGACATCCGAGGCGCCGCGCAGCCCGTCCATTGCGCCAACGACGTCGCAGTCGGCATCGCGAATCGGCTCGCCGTCGCTCACCAGGCCGGTGAAGGTCACCGTGCCGTTGCGCAAATCGCGGCGGAAGATCGCCACGGCGTTGTCGTCCGCTCCCGCGACATAGAGATTGAGCCCGTCGCCGGAGACCGCGACCGCGCGTGCGCCGGCCAGACCGTCGACCAGCGGCAGCGGCGGCAGCAGACAGGCGCGCGAGATGTCGTCGATGTCGTCACCGTCGTGCACGGCGGAGACCGGCGGCGACGGCGGCAACGGCAACGGCAGCAACGGCTGCAGGAGTCCCGGCACCGGCGCCGCGACGCAGCTCCAGACCGCATCGAAGAGCACTTCGGGGAGGACGTCGCTCACCGCGGCGCCCTCGACGTCGCTCAGTCCGAGGTTGTCGACCCGGATCTCATAATGAACCGTCCCGCCCGGGACGAGCTCGGTCACTTCGGTCGCCACACAGTCGAGTGGGTCGCTGCAGGCGATCTTGTCGATCGCCAGGTCGGCCTTGCGCTCGAGCTCGGTGTCGCCATCGGTCGCGGTGTTGTTCGCCGGCGCGAGCTCGATGAAACCGTTCGGCGCCGCGACGGAAGCGGTGTTCACGATCGCGCCGGTGACGCCGGGCTTGATGGTGCCCGAAGCGGTGATCAGCAGTTGGCTGCCGGCTGGCAGCCGGACTTCCTTGTCGACCAGGTCGCCGATTCCGTCCGAGCCGTTGAGACAGGTGGCGCCGAGCGCCAGACTGAAGCACTCCCACTCGACGTTCTCGAGGGCGCCCGGGAAGACGTCGGTGACGAGGGCGCCGCGCACGCCGCTCGGCCCGTGGTTGGTCACCACGAGGTCGTAGGTGATCGTCTCGCCCGGGGCCACCGTGCCGTCGCCATTCGCGTCGCTTTCGACGAAGGCGAGGGCACCGGTGCCGGTGAGGGCGCCGCTGTCCCAGTCGCGGTCGAAGGTCACGACGGCGTCGTCCCCGGCGCCGGCGGCGTAGAGGCTCTGCGCGTCCGGACTGGCGAGCAGGGCGACCGGCCCGGTGAGCCCGTCGACTGCCGCCTGACCCTGCCGCGCCGCGCTGCTCCAGGTCAGGGCGCCGGTGATGGCGTCGCGGGCGAAGACCGCGACGGCATCCTCACCGCGCCCGGCGACGTAGACGTGTTGCCCGCCCGGATCGGAACCGAACGGGTCAGGGGAGACCAGGACCGCCGCGGCGCCCTGCAGGCCGTCCACTCCGGCGGCGCCGTCGACATAGGCGGTGACGAACGTGAGCTTGCCGAAGTCCGGGCTCGCACTGTTCGTCTGGCGGGTGAAGAGGGCCACCGCATTCGCGGTGCCGCCCGCAACGTAGACCTGGGCTCCGTCCGGGGAGATCGCCACGGCGCGGGCGCCGGCCAGGCCGCTGACTCCGCCGACTCCGTCGGTGTGGAACTCCACGAACTCCAGGGTGCCGTCACTCGCGTCGCGGGCCAGAGCCGCTACCGCGTTGTCGGCCTCGCCGACGACGTAGAGGTGCGCGCCGTCCGGCGACAGCACGAGAGCTCGCGCCAGCGCGAGACCGTCGACCCCGTCGACGCCGTCGCGAGCCTCGCCGATGAAGTCGAGCTCGCCGAAAGTGGCGCTCGCCGCGCTGTTGTCGCGGCCGAAGATCGCCACCGAGCTCGAACCGGCCGCGGCGGCATAGAGATGCTTGCCATCGTTCGACAGCGCGAGACCGTCGGGGCCGAGGAGGCCGGTGACCCCGCCGAAACCGTTGCGCTCGAGCTCGAGCAGGGTGAGCTCGTTGGTCGCGCCGTCGCGGGCGAAAGCCACCACCGCGTTGTCGGAGGAGCCGGCGACATAGACCTGGGCGCCGTCGCCGGAGACCACCACCGCCGCAGCGCCGTTCAGGCCGTCGACACCGCCGACGCTGTCGCGCTCGGATTCGATGAAGGTGAGCGCGCCGGTCGCCGGCGTGCGGGTGAAGGCGGCGACGCCGTCGCCGACCAGGCCGGTGGCGTAGACGCTCGTGCCGTCCGGGCTGGCCGCCAGCGCCGAGGCCCCGGAGATCCCCTGCAGGACCGAGATGTGATCGGTCTTGGTGATCTCGAGGTCGGCCCGCGGCGAGAGGTCGTCGGAGTCGGTGTCGGCGTCGTCGGCGACGTTCGTGTCGGTCGGCGCGGCGACCGTCGCGATGTTCTCGAGGTCCAGGGTGCAGGGATAGACCTGGCAGAGCTCCGGGTCGACCAGGCCGGTGACCCGATAGACGATCTGGCTGTCGGCCGCGATGTTGACCACGTCGTCGAGCACGATGGCCGGGCCGGAGAAGTCCGCGCCGCTCGAACAGGAGGAGTCGGTCGGCCGGCGGAAGAGCGCCAAAGCGTCGTCGACCGGACCGGCGACGACCACGATCGAGCCGTCCGGCGACAGGGCAACGTCGCTCGAGCCGGCGAGTCCGTTCACCAGGCCGAAACCGTCGCGTTCTTCGTCGACGAAGGTCAGCCGGCCGAAATCGGCGGCGTCGCGGCGGTAGATCCCGAGCGCGTTCTCGCCCGAGCCGGCGGCGTAGAGATGGAATCCGAGACCGTCGTCGTCGCTCACGGTGAGAGCGGAGACTCCGGCGATGCCGTCGGCACCGCCCACTCCGTCGCGCACGACCTCACGGAAGGTCAGCGTACCGAGCACCACGTCGCGGGTGAAGACGGCGATCGCATTGTCGCCCGCGCCCGCGACGTAGACGTTGAGGTCGTCCGGCGAGACCACGACGCTGCGCGGCACGGCGAGGCCGTCCACGCCGCCGATGCCGTCGACCTTGCTCTGCGCGAAGGTCAGCGCGCCGGTCCCCGGATCGCGATCGAAGACCACGACCGCATCGTCGTTCTCGCCCGTGGCGTAGACCCATTCGCCGTCGAAGCTGACCGCGACCGAGCTCGCTCCCGCGAGCCCTTCGACGCTGCCCACGCCGTCCACGAGGGTCTCGAGGAAGGTCAGGGCGCCGGTCGCCGGGTTGCGGTCGAACACGGTCACCGCATTGCTGTTGGCGGCGGCGACGTACAACGTGTCGCCGGCCGCATCCATCGCCATCGCCACCGGCTCGTCGAGGCCGGCCACCGCCGGGGACTGCTGCAGCTCGAGCAGGGTGAGCGTGCCGAACAGCGGCAGCAGCGGGTCGTCCTGGCGGGTGAAGACGGCGATGGCGTCGTCCACCTGCCCGGCGACATAGACGTTCTGGCCGTCGGGCGAGACGAGGACGTCTGTCGCCCCGTTCAGGCCGTCGACTCCCGCCGCGCCGTCGAAGTAGGAGGCGACGAACGCGAGTGTTCCGAGAGCGCCGTCGAGGCTGAAAGCCGAGAGCGAGTCGCCGCCCAGGCCGGCGGCGTAGACGTGCTCGCCATCCGGGCTGACCGCCACCGCTTTCGCTCCGACCAGCCCGCTGACGGTCTGCGGTCCGGGCAGCGTTTCACCTTCGACGTAGTCGCCCAGGAAGGTCAGGGTGCCCGAGGGCGCCGCGACGCAGGTCCAGGCCGCACCGGTCGGGAAGATATCGGTCAGGACGTCCTGCACCGCGGCGCCGACGACGTTGCTCGGCCCGTGGTTGCGCACCGTGATGGTGTAGGTGATCTCCGTGCCGGGCACCGCGACGTCGTCGCCGTCGCTCTTGTCGATCGCGAGCTCGGTGCGCGGCGCGAGCGTGTCGATGTCGCGGCAGCCGTTGTTGCCGACGATCGTGGTCAGCGGCGGCAAGGGCGGAACCAGGACCGGCGGCACGTTGTCGGTGCAGACGCCGTTGGGATGCAGGCCGTTCGAGTCCGGACCCGGCTCCTGGATCGCAGGGGGGACGGTGACGTAGGCCTCGTTGATCAGATAGCCGGTGGCGCCCGGGTCGATCGTCGCATTCACCGTATAGACCACCTGCCCGCCGGCGGCGATTTCGACGCCGGTGTCGAGCAGCGTCCCGACGCCGGCGCCGGTGCAGCGTGAACCCGAGGCGCGGCGGAAGAGGGCGATGGCGTCGTCCCCGAAGCCCGCGATGTAAGCCTCGCGGCTGTTGGGGGAGAGCGCGATGCCGAAGGCCTGGTCGATGCCGTCGACGCCGTTCTGACCGTCGAACGCCGCCTCGACGAAGACCAGCGTGCCGCCGGTCACTTCGCGCGCGAACACCGCGACGGCGTCGTCGTCCTCGGCGGCGACATAGACGTTCTTGCCGTCCGGGCTCACCGCTACCGCCCGCGCTCCGTTCAGCCCGTCGACGCCGTCGATCCCGTCCTTGAAACTCTGCACCAGGGTGAGCTGGCCGAAGTCGTCGCTCGCCAACTCGACGTTGCGATCGAAGACCAGCAGGGAGTCCGCGGTGTGCCCGGTAACGTAGAGATGGCGGCTGCCGGCGGTGTCGCTGGCATCGCTGCTGGCGGCGATCTCCATCGCCCGGTCGAGGCCCGGGATGCCGTCCACCACCTGGATCTGGGTGACGCGACCGAAGTTGGCGGTGTTGCCGCTATCGATGTTGCGCGCGAAAACCGCGATGGCGTCGCTCACCGCGGCGGTGACGTAGACATGGCGGTCGTCCGAGGAGAGCGCCAGGCCCTGGGCGCCCTGGAGTCCGACGATGCCGCCGACGCCGGCGATCTTGCTCTCCTTGAAGGTCAGGCGCCCGTCGTTGCCGGCGTCGCGGGTGAAGACCGCCAGCGAGCCCGGGGTGCGTCCGACCGCGTAGACATGGCTGCCGTCCGAGGTCACATCGACGTCGCTGCCGCCGAAGAGACCGCTCACACCGAGCTGGCCCTGGCGGTGCAGCTCGAGGAAGGTGACCGCGCCGGTCGAGGTATTGCGCTGGAAGACGGCGAGCGTGTTGTCGCCCTCGGTGAGCGACTGGCTGACGACGTAGATGTTGTCGTCGTAGACCACCAGGGCCGAGGCGCCGTCGAGACCGTCGACGCCGCCGCTGCCGTCCTGCAGGCGGTTGACGAAGGTGAGCTCGCCGGTCGCAGCGTCGCGGGAGAACGCGACGATCGAGCCGCGCTCGACCTCGTCACCGTAACTGACGGCGTAGAGATGCGGACCGGCAACGGCGACTTCGGTCACCGCCTTGAGGCCGCTGACCCCGCCGACGCCGTTCGTCACCGGCGCCGGCGGATTGCTGCCCGGCTGGCCGCCGGCGAAGGCGAACGACGGCGGCGCGCCGGCGCGGAGGAAGACGGACAGGGCGCTGTCGTTCTGCGCCGCCACATAGAGGTTCGCACCGGCAGGATCGGCCACCACGGCGCCGGCTCCGTTCAGGCTGCGGATGATGCAGGAGGTCGGCTGGACGCAGGCGGAGACCGCCTCGTCGCGGTGCACGCCGAGGTACTTGAGGCTGCCGGTCGCGGGATTGCGCTGGAAGACGACGACCGCGTCGCTCGCTTCACTCGCCACGTAGAGGTGCTGGCCGTCCGGGCTCACCAGGGCCTGGCGGGCGCCGCCGAGGCCGCTCGCGGCCCCTCCCAGGCCCGCGAGCTCGCCTTCGTGACGTTCGGACTGGTAAGTCAGCTTGCCGAAATTGAGCGCATCGAGAATCGTGGTGTTGCGGCTGAAGACCGAGACTGCGTTGTCCGCCCCGCCGGCCGCGACGTAGGCGAAGGCCCCGTCGGGTGAGAGATCGATGCCGGCAGCCCCGTCGAGGAAGGTTCCGCCAGTGGCGCCGTCTTTCAGTACCTGGAGGAAGGTGAGCTTGCCGAAGTCGACCGACACGCTGTTCGTCTCGCGCCGGAAGACGGCGACGGCGTCGTCGACGGTACCGGTCACGTAGACATGGTAGCCGTCCGGGCTGACGCGAACGCTGCTGGCGCCGTCGAGACCGTCGACGAGTCCGATGCCGTCCTTCTCCACCTCCACCCAGGCGAGCCGCCCGGAGAGCGAGGCGTCGCGCGCGAAGACCACTACGGCATCTTCGGCCGGGCTCACCACATAGAGGTGCTTGCCGTCGGGAGAGAGCGCCAGATCGCGCGCTTCGTCGAGACCGTCGACCGTGCCGGAGGTCTGGACATCGCCCTCGGCGACCGCCTCGATGAAAGTCGGCTGGCCGGTCCCCAGGCTGCGGGTGAAGACGGCGACCTTGTCCTCGCTCTCGCCGGCGACGTAGATATTCAACCCGTCCGGACTGACCGCGAGGCCGCTCGCGCCGGCGAGGCCGTCAACGACCAGGAAACCCTGGGTAGCGCCGTCGAGGAGCTTGCCGAGGTAGATGAGCGCGCCGTCCACGGCGACGCGACGGAAGGTGGCCAGAGCTCCCTCCGCGAAACCGGTGGCATAGACGAAGGTCCCGCCGGGTGCCATCGCCAGGTCACGCGTACCCGTCAGGCCGGTGAGCGGTCCCAGAGCGGTCGTGCCGCCCTGCCGCTGCTCCTCGAGGAAGGTCAGGGTGCCCAGGGCCGGGGCCTCGGAATTGCAGGTCCACGAGACGTTGCGCAGCGCCGCCGGGAAGATGTCGGCGACCTGCAGCAGTTGCGCGTCGTCCGGACCGGTGTTGAACACCGTGATGCTGTAGGTGATCGGCTCACCCGGGACGGCGTTGGTGCTGCCGTCGGTCTTGATGATCGCGATGTCGGTCTCGGCTTCGAGCACCACCTGGACGCTGGCCGTGTTGTTGCCGGTGCTCGGATCGAAGACGCCGCTCGGCGCGAGCACTTTGGCGACGTTCGACAGCACGCCCGAAGAGGGCGAACCGACCACCGCTCCGAGGATGGTGAAGGTCGCCTGGCCGGCGCCGGCGCAGGTCGCCGGATTCCCGCCGTTCAGATTCACCAGTGCATTCGCCGCGGTCAGGTTCCCCGAGCCGCTCGCCGGGCAGGTGCCGTTGCTGGCGATGCAGGTCCACGTCGCGCCGGTGTAGTCGGCCGAGAAGGTGTCCAGCACGATGGCGCCGGTGACGTTGCTCGGGCCGCAGTTGCGCACCACGATCTGGAAATCGAGCGGCGCGCCGGCGGCGATGTCTTCGAGCTCCGTCAGCACCGACTTGGCGATCGAGAGATCGGCCTTGGGCGAGATCGGCACCTCGACGGTGAAGGTCTGGTCGAGCGGCGTCGGGTCGATGAAGGTCACCGGCATCGTCGCTGCCCCGGTGTTCTTGACGCAGGCGCTGGTCGGCACCGCGGTGCAGGCCGTGCCGACGGCGTTCGTCGCGATCGTCACGTTGATGGTGTAGGTGACCGTGCCGCCGGCGGGGAGATTGACGTTGCCGGCGTGGTTGATGTTGCCGCTTCCGGAAGCGGGCGACCCGCAGACCGCTCCACCCTGGCCGACGCAGTTCCAGCTCACGGCCGAGTAGTCGGCGCTGGTGAGTCCGGAGTCGGTCACCGAGGCGGTGCCCACGTTCGCCGGGCCGGCGTTGGTGACCACCAGCGTGTAGACCACCGACTCGCCGGGGACCGCCGAGGTCGGATTGGCCGTCTTCGTCAGCGTGATGTCCGCCTCGCTGCCGACCGGGTCGCTGTCGGTCGAGCTGTTGTTCGCCGCGTTGGTGTCGACACCGATCGGAGCGGCCACCGTCGCTGTGTTGACCAGCGTGCCGCTGGCGCTGTTCAGGAGCACCGCGGCCGCGGTGTAGGTGACGAAGCTCTGTGCCGGAATCGTCACCGACTCCGAGAAGGTGAGGTCCGACCCCACAGGGAACGGGCACGCGACGGTGGCGCGCGTCTCCGAATACATTCCCAGCAGGTCGGTCGTGCTGCCGACGCCGTAGACCTGCTCGCCCGCCGGCGTGATCGCCAGATCGACCGCGGAAACGAGTCCCGCAATGTCGAGAAAGTCGAGCTGGTGAATCTGCGGAGCGCTCGAGTTGCGGCTGAAGACCGCGATCATCCCGTCGGTGGCGCCAGCGACGAAGACCAGCGAGCCGTCGGGACTGACCTCGACGCCGCGCGCTCCGGCGATACCGTCGACCAGCGGCACGCCCGCCCCGTCGGTCTCCTTCTCGATGAACCCCAGATGGCCGTCGCTCGCGTTGCGGCTGAAGACGGCGACCGAGTTGTCGGCGAAACCGGCGACATAGAGCGCATCGCCGCTGGGCGAAAAGGCGAGCGCCGATGCGCCGCCGATGCCGCTGACCCCTCCGGCACCGTTGACCTTCGCCTCGGCGAAGGTCAGCGCACCGGTCGTCAGGTTGCGCGTGAAGACCGCGACGGCGCCGTCGGTCTCGCCCGCCACCACGACATGCCGGCCGTCAGGGGCGACGGCGACCGCGCGCGCGCCGCCGATGCCGCTCACGCCGGGGCTGGCGTTGGTCAAGGTCGAGCTCCAGGTGAGGGCCCCGGTGGTGAGGTTGCGCGTGAAAACCACGACCGCGCTGCTGGTCGCCGCGGCGACGTAGACGTGACGCCCGTCCGGCGCCACGGCGATACCGCGCGGGCCGGTCATGCCGGTCACGCCGGCGGTGCCTTCGACCTCGACTTCGAGCGAAACCAGCGCGCCGGTGAGGGCAGTGCGGGTGAAGACCTCGAGGCCGTTGTCGCTGAAGCCGGTGACGTAGACCTGTCCACCGTCCGGCGAGACCGCGATCGCGGAGGCGCCCGGCGATCGCGCTGGCGTCGGTGCCGTCGGCGTAGATATCGCCGAAGGTGAGCAGTCCCGTCGTCGCGTTGCGGACGAAGAGCGCGACCGAGTTGTCCGCGGAAGCCGTTGCATAGAGATGCTGGCCGTCGAGCGTCGCGGCGACGGCCGAAGCGCCGTCGAGGCCGTCGATTCCGCCGGCGCCGTCCACGAGTTGCCCCAGGTCGGTGATCGACCGCGCCGTGGAGCAGCTCCAGCTGACTGTCGAGACGCGCGTCGCGTCGAAGTTGTCGACGACCGTCGCCGCCGCGATGTCGCTCGGACCGTGGTTCGCCACCGTGATCGTGTAGGGGACCGCCTGCCCGGGAATCAGCCCGCTCAGGTTGTTGGTCTTGAGGATGGAGAGATCGGACAGGCGGGAGATCGTGTCCGACTCGGGGTCGGTGTCGTTGCCGGCGCTCGTATCCACATAGGGGGCCGGTACCGCGATCGTCGCGCTCGCGGCGAGAGACGCCCCGGGCTGCGCCGGACTCACCCAGCCGTTGAAGGTCAACGTCGCGCTGTCGGTGCCAGCGAGATCCAGACCGATCCAGTTGGGCGAGATCGAGGTGGCGCTGAAGATGCCCTCGGAAGGCGTGAAGACCGCCCCGAGCAGACTCAGGGCGCCGGTCACATGCAGGCGTTCGAGCCGCGACGGCCCGCTCTTCGACACCGTGATCACATAGCTGCCGGCGGATCCGGGAGTCACGCTGGTGGCGGCGCTCGACAAGACGACCGAGACACTCACTTTCGGCACGATCGGCGTCGTCACCGAGTCGGAGAGGTCGCTGCCTCCGCCATCCGGCGTGGCGGTGGTGGCGTTCGCCGTGTTGGTGACATCGGCCGTGCCGTTGAGGACGTGGTAGTTGTCCGGGATGGTGAAAGTCACCGTGACTGTCTTCTTGTTCGCTGCGCCCGGCAGGATCGTCCCGAGATTGCAGGTCGCCCCAATGCAGCCGGCGCCACCGCTGAAGGTCGGAGAGCCGAACCCGGCCGGCCCGACGTCGGTCAGGGCGACGCTGGTGGCGTCGGACGGACCGTTGTTCTGGACGTCGACGGTGTAAACGACGTTCTGCCCTGGAACCGCTTCGTTGGTGGGCGCCGGCACCTTCTTGTCGACCACGAGATCCGCCTCGGTCGTCACCGTGACGTCTTCGGTCTCGGGATCGGGCGAGGTGTCGACGGCACCGTAGAAGCTGAAATTGGCCGAGAGCGTCCCGGCCGCGACACTCGCTGCGACCCGCAGGGTCAGCGTGCCGACCCGACTTTCGCCATCTCCCATGGCGCCCAGCTGACACCGCAGGATCGGTCCCGCGACCACTGAACAGGTCGTCCCCGGCAGGGTCTCGGACTGGTAGAGAAAGGAGGTCCCCAGGGGAAGGTCGAGGACGGCCGCGCTCTCGTCGTCGCTCGCCCCGGCAGCGGTATTCCGCAGGTCGAGGGAGTAGACGACGTTGGTGGCCGAACCGGCCACGACCGAAGCCGGCGCGTGCGTGATCGAGAAGATCTCCAGGACCGGCTGCGCTGCAACCGGCGCAGCGCCGCCGAGCGCCGCCCAGAGGGTCGCGCCGGCGAGGAGAGCGAGGGTGCCGCGGGTCCGGCGAACGGAACGGGAAGAGGGAACGCTCATCGCACGGCTCCCTTGCTGCTGCTGGCGCTGGGGTGAGGCGAGACCGGAAGAGAGAGCTCGACGAGGCAGGAAACAGGCTCTGGAGGGACCAACCCTGCAAGGTTACGCAACATCATTCCCCCGCGTTCCTGACCGAAGCGTCGAGCTTCAGTGGGTAATGTCTATGATCTAGGTCATAGACAGTACCACCCGTTCGGGCGGGTTCAAAGGGAAATCTGCGAAGAAGAGGGTAGGACCGAGCCGCTTCGTGCCCGTTCCTTGGGGGAGGACAACGCAGCCTAACCGAGAACCTCGCTCGCCGTCTAATCTCTCTGCATGGACCCCCGGGATCTCGCCCTCGTCCGCCGCGTGCAACGAGCCCGACCACGAGCTGCGCGGCAGGATCATCCTGGGGCGGAAGCGCGCTCGGGCGCTCGAGGGCGGATCACTCGACCTTGAGCTCGGAGCCGAACATGCTGTGCGGCACGACGAAGACGGCCAGGGTCACGACCGCGGCGACGACGATCGCGACGCGCGATGCGCGGCCGTCGTTCCCGCCACGCGACCTGGCGCAGATGGCGAGAGCGATGCCCCAGGCCAACACCGCCAGCGCGGTCTTGTTGTCGGTCAGGTCGTGGCCGAACGGCCAGCCGGTCCACCAGGCGTCGAAGGCGTACTTCTGCACCGCCGGACCGAGCATCAGGCCACCGACGGCGAGCAGCGCGAACGCCACCCAGGCCTGTCGCAGCGACTGGAAACGCCGCGCGAACGCCGACAGGGCGGCGGCGTTCGAGAACAGCATGCCGAAGAACATGGCCGCGATGTGCGGCACCAGGACGTGCGCCGGCACCGCGCCCTTGAAGCGCGCCACGGCGCCCTTCCTGGGCGCGACCGTCGCCGGCGGCAGCTCGACGCTCGCCGCGCCGTTGGTCAGGTGGACGAAGTACTCGAGTTTGCCCGCCGGCGGCTGCGCCGGAAGGGTCGCCGACGAGCTCCTCGCCCTGGCGGGCGAGCGCTACCCGCTGCAAGGACTCGTTCGAAGGGTAGCGGCGCCAGGCGACTTCGCCGCTGACGCCGGCCGAGGCGCGGATCCGCACCGGCAGAGCCTCGCCGGTGATTCTGCGAGCGCAGCAGGCGGTAGGGGATCGACTCGACGCCGAGCATCGCCGCTGCCGCGCAGCGGGTAGCTCGGTCCGGTGCGGCGCTGCCAGGCCGCGGAACCGACGGTGATCGCGATGGCAGCCAGCCAGAGGAGGACGACACGGGAGCGCTTCATGGCCCGGGAGCCTATCGGACCCGGCACGGAATCGGCCCCGCCCGGACGGGCGGACCCGTGGCGTCGCCCGCTCCGCCCACGGCAGCGACACCGGCACCGGCCGGTCGCGCTCGCGGTCGACGATGCAGAGGAACCCAGCGTCTCGCCCTGGTCGGCGCGGAACTGGTGGACCTCGTCCGGGCGCGACGTAGACGCAGTCGGCGGCGCGATGGCGAAGCACCGTTCGCCCAGCTGTACGGTCCCGCGGCCGCGCAGGACGACGACCGAGTGCGGGTGCTGATGGTGCTCGAGGGTGGAGAATCCACCGGCCGCAATCTCGAAGTAGCGCGTCACGAAGGAGAGCGCCGCCTCGCCTTCGCCCTCCCCGAGAAGCGTTTGCCGGGTGACGTCGCGATAGAGCTCGCCGCCGTCCTTGTAGGGCCTGAGCGCCACCGGCCAGCGGTAGTCGCGCGCCGCCAGGACCTTCGAACCGAGCTTCATTCCCGCCTCCTGCGGCCCCCGCCGTCCCGCGCCCCCGGCGCCCCTTGCGAGCTTCCTTACCCGCCGCGAGGTCGCTCATCTGCGCCGCCGCCGCGGCGAGGTCCGGCCGGCCGAGAAGACTCCCACCAACGAGGAAGATCGTATCGGTCGCGTATCCGGGCAGCCAGCGCTCGAGCTTCGCAGCGTCGATCCCGCCGGCGACCATCGCGAACGCCGGCCGCAGGCCGCCGAGCGGCGCCAGCAGCCGCCGCTGGATCGCCTGACAGTCCCGCAGCGTGAACGGGAACCGTCCGCCGGCGTTCGGGTAGATGACGACGTCACAGCCGGCGAGGCGGAAGAGCTCGCCGAACAGAATCTCGGGCGCGATCCCCTGGCGCGGCGCGAACAGGCTTCCGGCGAGTGCCGGGTGGCCGACGAGCGCCAGCCCTCCCGCGGCGGCCGCGGCGAGCGCGCGCACCGTGTCGAGACCGAGGAGCAGCGGCGCGACCATCGCGGCGCGAACGCCGGCGTCGCGCAGATCGTCGAGGCGCTCGCCCAGGCGATCGACCGGTCCGGTCAGGTTCGGCACGTAGAGGCACTTGCGGCCGCTCTGGCGGTTGGCGCGCGCGACGTGCTCGGCCACCGCCAGCACGCGTTCGCGGAACGGCGCCGCCGGCTGATCGGCGAGCGAGTGGTCGTCCTTCACCAGGTCGAGGCCGCCGCGGGCGCAGTCGCGCCGCGAGACGCGCGAGCGCCGGCACGCCGAGCCCGACCGGCTTCAGCGCCGCCGCGAGCAGCGGCCGCCCGTGGACGCCGGTGAGCTCGCGCAGGCCGGCGACGCCGAAGGCCGGTCCCGGAAACTGCCGGAGGAGCTCCGCCGGCCAGTCGACGCCGGCGATTCGGATGCCGCGCTGCAGAGAGATGTTGCCGTAGAGCAGGTTCAGGAGCTGCGGCAGGTCGGAGACCAGCTCCCGCCAGGGGTAGTCGATCGCCACGCGCGCCCGCCGCGGCCCGAGCTCCTCGACGGACGCGACGACGCCGATCGTGCGGCGCTCGATCTCCGGCGCCGCGACGCCGGCCGGAATCTCGACCGTCTGCTCGCGCGCGATCGCCGACGCCTTGTCCGTGGGCCGTCTCGCCCGCGGCGAGGGCGAGCTCGTAGTGCACCCGCAACGATCTCAGCCTGCAGTGCGGGCTCGCCGGCTTCTGCTGCGCCGCGACGAAGTCGTCGATCTGCCGTTCGAGCGCCGGCAGCGAGAGGGCGCCGTTGCCGAGCACCGCGTCGTGGAAGTCGCGCACGTCGAACGCGGTCGCCGAGCTCGGCTTCGGCGCGGGCGCGCAGCTCGCGGATCTTCATGAAGCCGAGGTAGTAGCAGAGAGCCTGTCCCGGCCACGAGATGTAGCGGTCGATCTCGGTGGTGACCTCGTGCAGCGGCAGGGTGGTGTTGGCGGCGAGGTACTCGATCGCCCGCTCGCGGCTCCAGCCGAAGGCATGGAGCCCCGTGTCGACCACCAGCCGCGACGCCCGCCACGCCTCGTAGCCGAGCCGGCCGAAGTCGCGGTACGGATCGGTATAGAAGCCGGCCTCGATGCCGAGCCATTCGCTGTACAGACCCCATCCTTCGCCAAATGCATCGACGTAGAGGAAACGGCGGAACTGCGGCAGTCCCTCGAGCTCCTGCGACAGGGCGCCCTGCAGATGATGCCCGGGCACCGCTTCGTGGAAGGTGAGCGCCTCGAGGTTGTAGAGCGGCCGCTTGTCGAGGGCGTAGGTGTTGACCCAGTACCAGCCCGGCTGCGTCCCGCCCACCGGCGCCGAGACGTAGCGGCCGCTGGTGTACTTGGGCGCCATCGCCGCCGGCACCGGCGCGACGCCGTACGGCTGACGCGGCAGGCGGTGGAACAGCGTCGGGAGCCTGCCGTCCATCTGCTTGGCGATGAACGAAGCTTCCTTGAGGAGCTCTTCCGAGCTCTTCGCGTAGAAGCGCGGGTCGGTGCGCAGGAACTGCAGGAAGGCGGCGAAGTCGCCGGTGAAGCCGGTCTTCTTCATCACCCCGTTCATCTCGCCGCGGATGCGCGCCACCTGCGCCAGGCCGAGCTCGTGGATCGCCTCCGGCGTCATGTCGAGAGTGGTGAAGTGGCGGATGAGGTAGCGGTAGTACTCGCGACCGTCCGGGCAGGTCGGCGGCAGCGAGCGTCGTGCGGCTCTGCGGCAGATACTCGTCGCGCAGGAAGTCGCGGAAGCGCCGGTAGGAGGGCAGTACCGACTCCTCCACCGCCATGCGCCCCGCCGCCTGCAGCCGTCCACGGTCGGCGGCGGAGAACGTCGCCGGGAAAGTCGGCGAACGGCTTGTAGAGGACGCTCTCCTCGGCACTCGCCACCGCATGCGCCGCCGCGGTCGCGTCGACGCCGGCGATCGCCACCCGCGGCGGCGTCATGCCGCGCGCCAGTCCCCGGCGCAGGAGCGCGATCGACTCGTCGAAGACGCGCGGAAACTGGCGCAGGCGCGCGAGGTAGTTCTCGTAGTCGCGCACGGTCGCGAGCGGCACCTGGTCCGGGAGCTGCGCGAGCTCGGTGTGGAATCCCGAGTCGGCGTTCAGCATCAGCTGCTCTTCACCGAACTTGCGCGAGTCGAGCCGATCCGGCGAGCTCGGTGCCGAAGAGGTCGTAGCTCACCTGATCGGCAGCCGGGAGCGCTGCGCGGTCGATCTTCCCGAGTGCCTCGAGGAAAGCGCGCGTCTCGCGCTCGCGGCGGGCGAAGTCCTCCTCCGTCGCGCCGCCCAGGCGGTCGTCGCTGGTATGCACGCCGACGTAAGTCGCGAGCAAGGGACTCTCTGCCAGGCGCACGATCCACTCGCGCTCCAGCAGCGCGTGGAAGCGGGCCGTCTCGTCGGCGCGCGCCGGGCCCGCGAGCACGAGCGGAGGTCATGAAGGCAAAGAAGACGAGCGCCGACCGTCGTCGACATGAGATCTCTCCTCGCAAGTCCGTGATGCTAGCGCAGCCCTCTGCCACGGCCCGAGGAATTCCGGCAGGCGGCCAGGAGAACCCTCGGTGGAGCCTTCAGCCGGCCAGTGAAACCCCGATGAGATGGCCGACGCCGTAGGTGAGCGCGGCGGCGACGAGGCCGAAGAGGAGTTGGCGGAGTCCCGAAGAACCAGACGCTTCTGCCGGTCATCAGGGTGATCAGGGCGCCGATGCCGAACAGGCCGAAGGCGCTCGCCACGACGCTCGTCCACAGGGCAGCCTGCCCTTCGAGGAGCCCGTAAGGAATGACTGGAATGACCGCGCCGATGGCGAAGAGGATGAACGAGGTGATCGCCGCCACCCAGGCCGAACCGCCGAGCTCCTTCGGATCGACGCCGAGCTCCTCCATCGCCAGCGTATTGACGGCCCGCGCCGGATCGGCGATCAACTGCGCGGCGATCTGCTGCGCCGCTGCCGGTTCGAGCCCCTTGGCGCGGTAGATCAGCTCGAGCTCGCGCCGCTCCTCTTCCGGATCGGCCTCGAGCTCGGCCTTCTCGATCTCGATCTGGTGCTGGAAGAGCTCGCGCGCGCTCTGCACCGAGAGCCACTCGCCGAGCGCCATCGAGCCCGCGCCGGCGAGGAGGCCCGCGAGCCCGGTGACCAGGATCGAGCTCCCCGCGAGCTCGGCGCCGGCGACGCCCATCACCAGCGAGAGGTTCGACACCAGCCCGTCGTTGGCGCCGAGCACCGCGGCGCGCAGGGCGTTGCCGCCCGCCGCGCGATGCCGCCCCTCGAGCTGGGCGAGGGCGCCGCCCTCCATGCCGCCGGCGCCCTTCGCCGCGATCACCCCGAGGAGCCTGCGCGTGCGAGCGCTCGTCGCCGGCGAGCGCCGGCGCAGCGGCGATGCCCGGCGCGCCGGCGGCGTACCCGGCGCTGTCGATCTTCTCGCGCTCGGCGACCGTCGGCAGGATGAAGTCGGCGCCGAAGCGCTTCGCCAGCGCGATCATCATCCGCGTCCGCCAGCCGATGCCCGGATCGGACCGGCGGTCGCCTGCCTCGACGAGCTGCTTGCGCCAGCGCGCCGCATGCCGCTCCTCGCTCTCGGCCATCCGGCCGTAGACCTCTTTCAGCTCCGGCCGGCTCTCGATGCCGGCGAGCGCCCGATAGAGCACCACCCCCTCGAGCTCGCCCTGCAGCAACTTGCGGAGTCCTGTCACGTTCGCGGAGCTCGCCATGTTGGCAGTGTACGCGCCGACCCGACGCCCAATCCCACCCCGACGGGCTGCGCTCGATCTGTGTTCAGAGAGCCACCTCGAGCTCAGCCTTTGTCGAAGACCGGACCCCGCTTGGGGTATGGACGCAGGCGAGCCTCCATCCGATGTTACAATCTTACCAGTAAGACAGGAGGCGCCATGGAATCGCTCGCTACCACCCGACTCTCGTCCAAGGGCCAGGTCGTCATCCCGGAGGAGATCCGCCGGCGTCTGGGACTCAAGGAAGGTACGCAGTTCGTGGTCGTCGGGGACGGCGATGTCGTGATCCTCAAGTCGATCGCGGCGCCCGCCATGCGGGAGTTCGACGAGCTCCTGCGCAGCGCCCGCGGCGCAGCGCGCAAGGCGGGCATGAAGCCGGCGGACGTGAAGCGAGCCGTCGCCAAAACCCGCTCGCGGCGGTGAGAATCGTCCTCGACACCAACGTCTTGATCTCCGGAGTCTTCTTCGGCGGTCTTCCGGGGCGAATCCTCGACGCATGGCGCGACGCTCGCGTCCAGCTGGTGCTTTCTGCGGAGATCCTGGACGAGTACCAGCGTGTCGGCCAGGAGCTCGGCACGCAATTCGCCGGGGTGACGCTCGAGCCTCTCCTGGGACTTCTCGCGGTCGCAGCCGAGTTCGTCGAAGCCCCGTCGTTGTCCGAGCGCGTCTCCTCCGATCCGGACGACGACAAGTTTCTGGCTTGTGCCGCCGCTGCCGGAGTCACCGTGGTCATCTCGGGAGACAAGCACCTGCTCGAACAGTCGGGCTGGCGAACCATCCGGGTACTTCGGCCTCGACAATTCGTCGACGATTACTTGGAAAGGGAGTAGGAGCTGCAGCCACTCACCCACCACGGCTATCGACCGCCCGAAGTCGCTCTCGACGAGCTGTGAAAAAATGGGCTTCGCATGCCCATCTACGAGTTCTACTGCCCCGACTGCCATACCGTCTTCAGTTTCTTCTCGTCGCGCATCGATACCGCCGTGCGGCCGGCCTGTCCGCAGTGCGGGAAGCCCGAGCTGGCGAGGAAGCCGTCGCGGTTCGCGGCGCTGTCCGCAGCCAAGTCCGGCGGCGCGGGGGGCCCTGGCTCCGACGCCGAGGGGGACGAGAACGATCCGCTCGCCGGGCTCGACGAAGAGCGCATGGCCGGGGTGATGGACTCGCTCGCCGCCGAGATGGAGGGCATGGACGACAGCGCGCAGCAGGATCCGAAGCAGCTGGCGCGTTTTCTCGCGCGCTTCCAGGAGGCGACCGGCCTCGAGGCCGGGCCGAAGATGGAAGAGATGATGGCGCGCCTCGCCGAGGGCGCCGACATGGACGAGCTCGAGGCGGAGATGGGGGGCGCGGGCCCGGAAGGCGAAGGCGGCGGCTTCGAGGGTGGCGCTGGCTTCGATGGCGGCGGCGAGCCGGACGACTTCAGCGACTTCTTCCGCGCCAAGCGCGCCGCCGCCGCCCGCCGCAAGGCGCCACGGGTGGACGAGACCCTGCACTTTCTGTAGCTGGGGTTCTCAAGAAGAAGCAAAAGCTTCCAGTAAAGGAGCTCGAGGATGAGGCGTTCTCGCGAAATCGATTCCGCCATCGGGATGGCGGCAATGGCCATCCTCGCAGCTTGCGCGGTTCTCTGCTTTTTCGGCCCGGCACGACTGCTGGCTGCGGGGCCCCGCGCCGCGCCAGCGGCGCCATCCGCATCCCAGCCACCGCCCGCAACCGATCTGCGCGCCGAGTTGACGGTTCTCCTCGCCGCACAGGCGGCCGACTGGTCGCGCGGCGATGTCGAGGCGTTCGCTGCCATCTACGCCGACGACGCGACTTTTGTCGCGCCTTCGGGGATGACCCAGGGAAAAGCGGCGCTCGTCGAGCGCTACCGCCAGCGCTACCCCGACCGTGCGGCGATGGGGACGCTCGCGCTCGAAGTTCTGGAGGTGCGTCCCGGCGGTGCGAGCGTGGCCTCCGTCGTCGCGCGCTGGACGCTCGCCTATCCCGACAAACCCGCCGTCTCCGGCCTCACGCTGCTGGTCTTCCACCGCCTGCCGGCAGGCTGGCGGATCGTCCAGGACGCTTCAATGTGAGGCGACATCCGGCGGCCGACGGCGCGATAGGCTGCGCGCGCCGTGACTTCCGA
This sequence comes from Thermoanaerobaculia bacterium, assembly GCA_963719555.1. GTDB lineage: Bacteria > Acidobacteriota > Thermoanaerobaculia > Multivoradales > JAGPDF01 > JAGPDF01. The sequence continues at coordinate 368,859 of CAVRCL010000003.1, forward strand.
GGACGCCGCTCCAGCGCGCTTCAAGCCGCTGCCGATCACCGTCGGCCTCGTCGCCGCTGCCCTCTTCGCCCTCGTCGACTCGCCGCTCCACCGTCAACCGGAGATGGGTTCGCGACCGGCGATGGCGGCGGCGGTCGCGGCGCTGATGGCGATCTGGTGGCTGACCGAGGCGATACCGATCTACTGGACCGCCTGTCTGCCGATCGTCCTCTTTCCGCTGCTCGGGGTCTTCGGTGACGAACGCGCGGCCGGCTTCGCCGCCTCGCTCTCGCCCTATTTCGACCCTTACATCTTCCTCTTCGCCGGCGGCATGGCGGTCGCGGCGGCGATGCAGCAGTGGAACCTCCATCGCCGGCTCGCGCTCGGCATCATGGAGGGGATCGGCACCGACCCGCGGCGGCTCCTCGCCGGCGTCCTCGCGGCGACCGCCTTCATCTCGCTCTGGATCACCAACACCGCGACCGCCACCATGATGATGCCGATCGGCCTCGCCCTGGTCGCCCAGCTCGAAGCGCGGAGCGGCTCGCGACTGCGCAACTACGGCATGGCGATCATGCTGGCGATCGCCTACGGCGCGAACCTGGGCGGCATCGGGACCAAGATCGGCACGGCGCCGAACGGCCAGTTCGCCGGCTTCCTCGAGCGCATGGGGAAGTCCGTGAGCTTCGTCGAGTTCCTGCTCGTCGGCCTGCCGTTCGTGCTCGTCCTGCTGCCGCTCGCCTGGGCGATGCTCTGGCGCCTCGGGCGCCAGGACCCGCTGGCCGGCGACGCCCGCGACGTCGTGCACCGCGAGCTCGCGGCGCTCGGCGCGGTGCAGCGCCCCGAGCGCATCGTCGCCGGCGTCTTTCTCGCCGCCGCCGCCTGCTGGATCGCGAGCAAGCCGATCGTCGATGCGCTGGCGCCCGCCTGGTCACCCTGGAGACTCGGCACCGCGCACGTCGAGGGTGGGATCGCGATGGCCGCCGCCCTGCTCCTGCTCTGCTGGCCGCATCGCGGCCGGCGGGTGCTCGAGGTCCGGGCGCTCCGCACGGTGCCGTGGGAAACGCTGCTGCTCCTCGGCGGAGGCTTCGCGATGGCGGCGGGAATCCAGCAGAGCGGCCTCTCGGTCTGGATGGGCGCCCAGCTCGCGGGCATCGCCGACGCTGCCGCCGCTCGCCCAGATCGTCCTCGCCGCGGTCGCCACCGTCGCCCTGTCGGCGGTGGCCTCGAACACCGCGACCATCGCCGTGATGCTGCCGGTGCTCAAGGATGCGGCGGCGCCCGAGGTGATGACGAGCGTGTTGTTCGCCGCCACCATCGCTGCCTCGTGCGACTTCGCGCTGCCGGCGGGCACACCGCCCAACGCCATCGTTTTCGGCAGCGGCTACGTGCGGATTCCGGTGATGGCGAGGATCGGCGTCCAGCTCGATCTGGTCGCGGCCCTGATCGCGGCGCTGTGGTGCTGGGCGGTCGTGCCGTTGGTGCTCGGCAGGTAGCCCCCTGGCCGATCAGGCCGTGAGCGCGCTCTTTTCGTGCTCGCGGAGCTTGCGTTCGAACTGGCGGCCGAAGACCTTCTTCATCACCGCCAGCTTGGCGCTCTGCCAGAGATAGCGCTTCTGGCGAGAAACCGCGGCACTCCTCGGGCAGCAGCACCAGCGAGACGTGGATGTTCGGCGCCAGGCCGATCGGCAGACCCTTCTCCATGCAGCTCTCGTAGAGGTGGCGGAAGACCGGGATCAGGTCCTCGGTCTTCGGCGGCTCGTGGTCCTCGAGGTCGGTGCCGACCAGCGGCCGGAAGACGCAGACGGTCGGGATCGCGCCCACCGAGGTGATCCAGTCGATGGCGCGGATCGACGAGCCGGGAGGCTCGAGCCCGGCGATGATCTCGCCGTTGGTCACCCAGGGCTCGTCGGACCGGCCCGTGCCGGTGAGCGCCGCGCAGTAGCGGATCGCCTCGAGGTAGAAGTCGAGGCCGTATTCGGCGTGCTTGCCGGGGCAGATCTCCTCGAACAGGCCGCGGTTGAAGATCTCGAAGCAGAACGAGACCCGGTTGACGCCGATCTCCTTCAGGTGGTCGTAGCGCTTGAGGTCGCGGTGCGGCGGCGTCTGCACGCCGATCAGCAGACCGAGCTCCTCTTTGATGCGCAGGATGTAGGGCTCGAGGATGTCGAGGTAGGTGTCGCCCTCGTAGTGCCCGGTGTTGAAGTCGACGTAGGTGATGCCCGACTCGCGGCGCGCCGCGCGCACGACCTCGAGCACTTCGTCGACCGACTTCTCGTCGGCGTCGTCGATGCCCAGGTTCAGGCCGACCGAGCAGAACTTGCAGTTGACCTTCTGCGGCTTTTCCGTCCAGTACTCGCAGACCTTGGCCTGGTAGATCCCGAGGTAGGTCCCCTGCAGGGTGCCGATGCGGGTCATCGGCTTGCCGGTGGCCGTGCTGGCGTCGTACCAGTCCGGGCGCGGCGAAAGCTCGACCGGCGAGAGCGGGACGTCGTCGCGGTAGAGCCAGTACTGACTCTTCAGGCCCGTCCCCTTGTGCAGAACGTAGGGCGATCGGGCTGCGAACGGCTCGGAGACCGGGGCGTTCGTCCACAGCCCGCCGGGCAGGATGAGCTCGAGTCCCGAACCGAGGCCCGCGCGGGTGCGCAGGATCTTGCGGCCGCCGTCCTCCTCGATGAAGCAGGAGTCATCCAGCCGCAACCCCTTGCAGTAGAGGTCGAGCTTCAGCAGAGCCGGATTGGTGCGCAGATCGTCGAGCATCGTGCCTCCAGAGAGACTTCAGCATGTCGCCCGGCCGGCTTCCCGTCACCATCCGGCCGGGTGGTGACCCAGCATGCCCCCCGCCGGATGGGGGGGGTATGACCGGCGTCATCCTGGTTTGACGGCGTGTTCGACGCCCGATTCGGCGCCGGGTTCGACGTCGCGCTCGGGGGCACGCTCGAGAGCAAGTGCCAGGCGATAGCTCGCGAAAGCGAGCAGGATGCCGACATAGCCGTCCACCGCGTAGTGCCAGCCAGTCACCAGCGAGCCGACGAAGGTCAGAAACGTCGCCAGGATGAAGACCAGCGCCAGCGGCCGGGCGTGGCGCCAGGACCAGAAAGCGAACAGGGCGTGCGCGCCGACGTGCAGCGAGGGCATCGCCGCGATGGAGTAGATCGGATTGAACTCGCGCAGAACGCCGGTGCGGCCGGCCAGCATCTTCTGGTAGTTCGCCCACAGCACCTCGTGCATGCCGCTCGCCCCCGGGATCCGCCCCGAGATTTCCTTCCACAGCTCCGGAACGTAGTAGATCGGCCCCAGCGCCGGCACCGCGACATACAACCAGCAGCCCAGGCCCCAGAGGAAGACACAGGAGAGCATGAAGCGGCGGCGCAGAAGAGAGTCCGTGCTGGCGGTGAAGAACGCGAGCGTGACCAGGACCGTGGCGGACCAGAGTCCGTACCACCTGTCGATCCAGCCGGCGAGGGCGCTGTGCTCGAAGAGGGCGGTCGCGAAGACCGCCGGCGCGAAGCCGAAATGCAGCGTCCGGTCGAGATTCCACAGTGCCGGATCGTAAAGGTCGGCGCGCAGCAGCGGGACGCAGACCTTGACCCAGAAGTAGGTGTAGGTGAGCGCCATGCAGACGACCCAGAGGCGCAGCCAGAGCCCCCACCAGCGCCAGCTCTTGAGCGCCGAGAGATAGCCCGCGAGCGGCTTGCGCACGAGCAACAGAACCATCACCTGCAGACCCAGTCCGATGAGCAGCGGCTTGGGCAGTGCCTGCAGCATCGGATAGACGGTGTACTCGACCGTTCGCCAGTCGATGCGCATCCCCTTCGAGCGCAGAAAGGCGATGCTCCCGGCGGTGAGCAGGAGACAGATCCACTCGAAAGGGTAGAGCGGCAGCCGGCGCAGCAGCGCCCTCAGGCGCGCGCGGCGCGGCCGAGCCGGCGCAGGATCGGGAGTCATCGAAGCCAGGCCGCCATGGGTTCTTTCTGCACTCTATCGGAAGGTCCTGGCGCCTTCGGCGCGAACGCTGCGGGAGGCACTTCCGCGAGCGCCCTACCCAGATGTGTAGGGGATCGGCGTCACCGGCGATCTAGATTGACGAGTTGGATGGCTGTGCAGAAAGCGAAGTGTCCGCATCCCGAACCCGCCTCCCTGGCGCCACACCTGGCGTGGACCGATGGCGAGATCGCCGACAACGGCGCGGCCGGGAAGGACCGGCATCGCCTGCTCACGGTGCGCTTCGTCGATCCCGAGGCCGGCCTCGGCGCGCTCCGCCAGGCGACCCGGAGCGGCGCAGCTCCGGGAGCACCTGCAGGCGGGTCGCCGTGCGCGGTCGTTCGCAACCGCGTCCTGGGGCATTCGAGTCCGGCCGAGACCTGGTTTGCCGAAGGTCCGGTGCGTCGCGACAGCCACGGACCGGTCGAGTGGGCTGAAAACGGCGCCGTGCTCTTCGCCAGCCTCGCCTCGCGCCTGCAAGGCAACCTGGCGGAGGAAACGGCGAGGCACTTCGAGGCGCTGCTCGCGACCGTCGAAGAGCAGGGATTCCCGTATCTCCTGCGGGTCTGGAACTTCCTCCCCGGCATCAACGAATCGGAGAACGGCACCGAGCGCTACCGTCTCTTCAACGCCGGGCGGGCAGCCGCTTTCGACTCCCGCTATGGCGTTGCCGGCGCCGAGACGCGCTTCTCGGCATCGTCGGCCGTCGGTAGCTCCGGCGCCCATCTGGTGACCTGGTTCGCGGCGGCGAAGTCGCCCGGCCTGCACCTCGGCAATCCACGCCAGGTGCACGCCTTTCGCTACCCGACCGACTACGGTCCGCGGCCGCCGTCTTTCACCCGCGCGACGCTCGCCCCGCCGGAGCTCGGGCAGGTGCTCTTTCTCTCCGGCACCGCGAGTATCGCCGGGCACGAGACGCGCCACGTCGGCAAGCTCCTGCTGCAGCTCGAGGAGACCCTGCACAACATCGAGACCCTGCTCGCGGCCGCGCCCGGCGGGACGGCGAAGTTTCCCGATCTGCCGGCGTTCGACCTCTTCCGGGTCTATCTGCGCGAAGCCTCCGACCTCGAGCTCGTGCGCGAACCGCTGCGCCGGCGGATCGGACCCAAACCCGCGCTGCAATTCGTCGAGGCCGACATCTGCCGCGCCGACCTCCTGCTCGAGATCGAAGGGGTCGCCGGCCTGTCCCGCTAGTCCGGTGAGAAGGTCGGTCTAGGTGCTCGTCGGCGCGAGGGTCGCGCCGGCGACGAGCACTTCCGGCTCGAGCTCGACGGTGGCGCGCATGGCGCGCGCGATGAGGCAGGTCTCTTCGGCCTTGCGGATCAGCTTCTCGGCCTTCTCCCGGTCCTCCTCCCGGAGCAGGGTCACCTTGGGGCGCAGAAGTAAGCGTGGAATCGACACCCGGCCGTCGTCGCCGCGCTCGACGATCGCCTCGCCGCCCGCCTCCACCGCCACCACCTCGAGACGGGACTTCTCGGCATAGGCCAGGAAGGTCGTCAGCCAGCAGGTCGTCGCGGCGCCCACGAACAGGTGCTCCGGAGTCCACCGCCCGCCCGGGCCACCGAACTGCGGTGGCGGGGCGACCTCGAAGTCCGGCAAGCAGTCCGGCGCGCTGGCGAGCCCTACCCTGCCGGCGAGCCAGCGCACGGAGAACGGATAGGTGCTGTGCAGTTCGGTCATCGCGGCCCGCCTCCGTTCGGCTGCTTGGGTGGACCCGGCGGCGGCGCGGAGCCGTCCGCCGCCGGAGGGAGCGAGCCGGCAGCCGCCGGCACCGCCATCGGCGGCAACCCGAGGAGTTGCCGCACCGCCGGTTCGAGCCTCGTCAGTCCGCTGTCTCGCCCGAGCTCCAGCGCGGCGGCGGCGTCGGCGCGATCGAGCCAGAAAGCCCGCAGCGCCAGGAGCGCGCCGACCCGGTTGCCGCTCGAGCAGGCGAGCGCGATCGGGTAACGGCCCCACTCGTCGAGAAGTGCGTCCAGGGCGCGGGCGCTGGCAAGGTCCAGATCCGCTTCACCGGCGACCGGCAAGCGCCTGTAGTCCAGCCCCGCCGCCGCGACCAGCGCGGCGGTCCCGGCGGGAACCTCGGCGTCGGCCCGCAAGTCGATCAGCGTCCTGACGCCGGCAGCGGCGAGCGCCCGGAATCCGGGCGCCGCGCTCTCGCCGACCGGCAGACCGCCGGTGAGCATTCCCGGCAGCGGGTGGCGCTCGTTCGTGAGCAGCGTCGACGGCGCGGTGGCCGCCGCGAGGGGAGGAACCGGCTCCTGACTCTCCGCCAGGGCGCCCGCCTGCACCAGGGTGAGCACCACCGCGAGAACGAGCACGGCCGGACGTCGCCGGGTCCCTCGACCTTCCCTTGCCTGGATCATCTTCGCCTCCCCGGGGAATCATCCTCCCGGAGAGCCGGCAGGTCGCCGCCCCAAGGGGCTGGCTCCGTCCCGCGGCCGCTCGAGCGCAGTGGTTTATGCCATTTGATTGACGGTCGTTCTCGGAACGCCATACTGTTCCCGGCGATGGCCCCGCCGCGTTCGCAGGATCTGGTCTTCACCCTCTATGGCGACTATCTGCTCGGGCGCGACCGCCCGGTCTGGGTCGGGTCGTTGATCCTTCTCCTCGGGCGCCTCGGCATGTCGGCGCCGGCGACGCGCACCGCCCTCTCCCGCATGACGGCCCGCGGGTGGCTGGTCGCGACCCGGCGCGGCGGACGGGGCTACTACGGGCTCAGCCCACGCGGCCGGCGCCTGCTCGAAGAGGGTCGGCAGCGCATCTATCACCCGCCGCGGCTCACCGCCTGGGATGGCGCCTGGTACCTCGTCGCCTACTCGATCCCCGAGACCCGCCGCGGCCTGCGCGACAGCCTGCGCGCGAAGCTCGCCTGGCTCGGCTGCGGCGCCCTGAACAACGGCCTCTGGATCACGCCGCACGATGTGCGCGCCGAGGTCGCGGATGTCGCCCGGCGGCTCAAGGTGACGCGCAACGTCGAAGTCTTCCGCGCCGAGCACCTCGGCTTCTCGAGCGTCGAGCAGCTGGTCGCGCAATGCTGGGATCTGGCCGAGGTCAACGCCAACTACCGGCGCTTCATCGACCGCTGGGCGCCGCAGCTCTCCCACTGCGGCCGCTGCCGCCATGCCGGCAGCGAGGTCGCCCGCGGCCGCCAGGCGCGACCTTGTACCAGCCCCGAGGGCTGTTTCGAGCGTCGATTCGAGCTCGTGCACGCCTTCCGCGCCTTCCCGGCGAGCGATCCTTTCCTGCCCGCCGATCTGCTGCCGAAGGGCTGGCTCGGCGACCGCGCTGCCGAGCTCTTCGAGCACTACCACGCCGTCCTCTCCGAGCCCGCCGAGAGCTTCATCCAGGAAGTCTGCGCCGCCGGCGACCGCTAGCCCGGCGCCGCATCCTCCGCGAGCGCCGGCCGGCGCGGTAGCCGACGGACGAGCTCGACGATCTCGCCGCTCTGGACCAGCGCCCCGTGCTGATTCACCAGCTCCGCGACGAGCTTCACGACGCCGCGGTCCCGGCCCGGCAGCTCGCGTCGTCCGGCCACCCGGAGCGTGAGGCGCAGCCGGTCTCCCGGCCGGATCGGCGCGACGAACCGCCAGTCGAGACCCAGCAGCGCGACCAGCGTTCCGGCGGTCACGCCGGTCCGCGCCAGCAGGCCGGTAGCGATGGCAATGCCCAGGGCACCGTGCGCCACCCGGCCGCCGAACGGCGTGCCGCGCGCGTACTCCTCGTCCAGGTGCAGGGGATTCCTGTCGCCCGAAAGCTCCGCGAACGCGACGATCTCGGCGTCACCGATCATGCGTTCGCCGCAATCGAACGTCCGCCCCTCCTCGAATTCCTCGAAATGGAGCCCCATCCTGCCATCCTCCCGGCGGTCAGGCCGCTTCCCGCCCACCGCCCTTGTATATCACTTTACACACGACCGTGTAGTTCGTGTAATATCGCGGCGGAGGTATTCCATGGGCCAGTTCCCCTCCCGTCCCGCCGCCAGCTTCGGTTTCGAGGAAGTGCTCTATGCGAAGAGCGACTTCGTCGCCACCATCACCATCCACCGGCCGCAGAATTACAACGCCTACAGCACACGCGCCCTGGAAGAGCTCGCGACCGCCTTTCGCGACGCGAGCTTCGACGACGCCGTGGGCGTGATCGTCCTCACCGGCGCCGGCCACCAGGCCTTCTGCACCGGCGGCGACGTCAAGGAGTACGCCGAGGACTACGTCACCACTCCGCGCGATTACTGGAAGTACATGGCGCTCTTCCGCGCCTACATCGAGAGCATCCTGAACACCGGCAAACCGGTCGTCGCGCGTTTGAACGGCATGGCGGTCGGCGGCGGCAACGAGTCGCAGCTCGCCTGCGACCTGACGGTCATGGCGCAGCACGCTTTCATCAAGCAAGTCGGCACCCACGTCGGCTCGGTCGCCTGCGGCGGCTCGACCCAGTGGCTGCCGATCACGGTCGGCGACAAGCGGGCGCGCGAGATCCTCTTCCTCAACGAGCCGATCCCGGCGGCGAAGGCGCTCGACTGGGGACTGGTCAACTGGGTGGTGCCGTCGGTGCGGCGCGGCGAGGAGTGGATCGAACACGCCAGTGCCGAGGAGATCCGGCACGCTCAGCGCGGCGAAAGGGACTACCGGATCGACCTCTCCCTGCTCGACGCGGAGGTCGCCAAGCTGGCGAAGAAACTTCTCGCGAGCTTTCCCGAGTGCGCGCGCTACACCAAGCAGCAGGTCAATTTCTGGAAGGATCTCGCCTGGCACCAGACGGTGCGCCACGCCCAGGACTGGCTGGCGCTGCACTACACCTCCTGGGAGCCGGTCGAGGGCATGCGCGCTTTCGTCGAAAAGCGACCGGCGCGGTTTCAGATGCTGCGCGAGCGCGCCGCCGCCGGGGGCTCCTCGGAGACGCAGTGGGGGCCGCCCACCCGCGTTTGCGGCGCCTGCGGCGCGGGGAACCTGCCGGCCGGGCACTCTTTCTGCGGCGCCTGCGGCGTCGACCTCGCGCCCGCTCCGGTTCCGGGAGGAACGCCGGCATGAGCGCCGCCGGCACGCAGCCCACAGTGTTCCCGGAGTGGCGGAACAAACCGCTCGAAGCGGCGCTCTACGAATGCCGCGAGCTCCTCGAGGACACCGACTTCCCGACCGTTCAGCGCTGGCGCGCCGCCGGCGGCAAGGTCGTCGGTCACTTCCAAGTCTACTTTCCGGAGGAGATCGTGCACGCCGCCGGCGCCCTGCCGTTCAAGGTGCGCGGCGCGCCCATCGAGCCGACGCAGGCGGACTCGCGCTTCGGCTCCTACCTCTGCTCGATCCTCAAGACCTCGCTCGACCTCGCGCTCGCGAAGCGCATCGAGCTGGACCTTTTCGTCAGCCATCCGATCTGCGACGCCGCCCGCAATCTCGCCGCCATCTGGGGCCGCAACTTCCCCTACCCGGCCGAGATCCTCTACCTGCCGCAGAACGCCAACTCCGCCCACGCCGCCACCTGGCTGCGCGGCGAGTACGACCGCCTGCGCCGCAGTGTCGAGACGGCTGTCGGCTGCGAGGTGACCCGCGACGAAGCCGACCGCGCGCTCGCCCGTTCGATCGCCGTCTTCAACGAGAACCGCGCCCTGATGCGCGATCTCTACCGGCTGAAGCGGGAGACCCCCTGGCTGGTGTCGGCCGACGAGGCCTACGTCCTGGTCGCGCTCGCGGGGCTCCTGCCGCGCGAAGAGCACAACGAGATCCTGCGCTTCATGCTGCCGCGCCTCGCGGAGCGTCCCGCCAAGCGGATGGACAAGACGCGGGTGGTGCTCGAAGGCGGCTTCTGCGAGCAGCCGCCGCTCGACCTCGTGCGCTCGATCGGCCGCTCCTGCTACGTCGTCGACGACGACCTGCTGATCGGCCTGCGCTGGCTGACGAGCGACGTCCGTACTACCGGAGACCCGCTCGCCAACCTCGCCTCCGCCTATCTCGAGCAGTCGAGCTACAGCCCGGTGCAGCACGATCTGCGCAAGCCCAAGGAGCGCATGCTCCTCGAGCGCATCGCGAACGCCCGCGCCGACGCGGCGATCGTCATGGCCGCCAAGATGTGCGAGCCCGGGCTCGAGGAGCAGGTCGCCTACACCAAGGCCCTCGACCAGGCCGGCATTCCGTACTTCGTGAGCGAGTTCGAAGAGAGCATGACGAGCTTCGACCACCTCGAGATCCAGCTCCAGACCTTCGTCGAGAACCTCCTCTTCCGTTGAGGGCGCCCTGATGGAAACTCCACCACCGGCAACCGCCGCCGATCACTCCGCCGCTCGCTCCTCGGCCGACCCGGCTCTCCCATCCGCTGGTCGGCCGCGCCAACCGCGACGGCGCCCAGCTCTTCCGCGACTGGTTCTCCTCCCTCGGCGACGCCGCCGAGCGCGGCCAGGGCGGCGCCTACGTCTTCGTGATGGGGAGCCTCGCCGAGCTCCTGCGCACCTTCGACTTCCCGATCGTCTTCCCGGAGATCAACTCGCTGCAGACCGCCGTGCGCCATCTCGCGCACGACTACCTCAACGAGGCCGAGGACTTCGGCTACTCGCCCGACATCTGCGGCTACGTCAAGGCCGACTTCGCCACCCAGATGCGCGGCGGCCAGCTGCCGATGGGCCGGATCCCCAAGCCGGCGCTCGCGGTCTACACCAACGCCTGCAACACCTACATCAAATGGGCGGAGATCTGGGAGCGCATGTACGAGACGCCGATCTTCACCCTCGACGTGCCCGGCACGCGCTCGTGCCGGACGCGTCACCGGCCCCGGCCAGGTCGACTTCGAGAACGACAAGAAGTACGTCGGCGCCCAGCTCGCCGAGCTCATCACGCTGTGCGAGCGGGTGAGCGGCCAGCGCTTCGACATCGACCGGCTGCGCGAGGCGCTGGGCCACGCCAACACCATGAACCGCTGCTGGAAGCGGGTGCTCGAGCTCAACCGCAGCCGCCCGGCGCTCTTCAACGCGCTCACCGACGGCACGATCTACCTCGGGGTCGCGAACGGCCTGCGCGGCGACGCCAAAGGCGCCGCCTACTTCACCGACCTGGTGGAGGAGATGGAGTACAAGGCGGCGCACGGCATCGGCACGCTGACCGCGGAGGAGTACCGCCTGCTCTTCGTCGGCGTGCCCTGCTATCCGATCTTCCGCCGCTTCAACGAGCTGTTCACCGAGTGGGGCGGCACCTTCGTCAACTCGACCTACCTCTGGTTCGCCTCCGGCGGCTCGAACCTCGGGTTCGAGTACGACCTCGCCCGGCCGCTCGAGAGCCTCGCCGAAGGGATGCTGCTGTCGGTGCGCGACGCGATGGACAGCATGTTCTTCTCGCCCGCCATCCTCGAGCGGATGATCGCCGACTTCGGTGCCGACGGCGTCGTCTTCCACCCGATCAAGAGCTGCCGCACCGTCTCGACCGGCCTCGCTGACAGCCGTCGGTCGCTGCTCGCGAAAGTCGACACCGCGACCCTGTTCATCGAGTCCGACCACATGGACCGCCGCGTGGTCTCGGAAGCGCAGCTCAAGAACCGGGTCGACGCCTTCTTCGAGGGCCTCGCGACCCGCAAACGCCAATCGGTGATCGCGGCATCCGAAGCCACCGCAGCCACCGCAGCGATCGCAGCGACCGCAGCCGGCGCGGCGAGCTCCGCCGGCTCTTCCAAACCCGCGACCGCCGGAGCCTGAGGGAGGAACGATGGCCTACGCAGCCGGAGTCGACGTCGGATCCACCCAGACCAAGGCGGTCATCCTCGACGAGGAGCGCCGCATCGTCGGCCGTTCGCTGATGATGACCGGCGCCAACGTGGTGCGCGCCGCCCAGGAGTCGTTCGACCAGGCCCTCGCCGCCAGCGGCCTGCGCGAAGAGGAGGTCGAGTACGTCGTCGGCACCGGCTATGGCCGCTACAAAGTGACCTTCGGCAACACCCAGGTGACCGAGATCAGCTGCCACGGCCGCGGCGCGGTCGCACATGTTCCCGGCCACCCGCACGGTGATCGACATGGGCGGCCAGGACACCAAGGCGATCCGCGTCGCCGCCAACGGCGAGATCGTCGACTTCTGCATGAACGACAAGTGCGCCGCCGGCACCGGACGTTTTCTCGGCGCTGCCTCGAGCGCGCTCGACATTCCCCTCGACCAGCTCGGAGCCACCGCCATGCGCGGCGAGCGGCCGGTGAAGATCAGCACCACCTGTACGGTATTCGCCGAATCCGAGGTGCTCTCCTGGCTCGGCAAGGGCAAGAAGATCGAGGACGTCCTGCTCGGCGTGCACCAGTCGATCGGCGCCCGGTCGGTGGGCCTGCTGCCGCCGGGTCGGCGTCACCGACCAGGTGACCTTCACCGGCGGCGTGGCGCGCAACCCGGCGATGATCGCCGCCCTCGAGAGCCGGCTCGATCTCAAGCTCAACGTCAGCGAGGAGTCGCACTTCATGGGCGCGATCGGCGCGGCGCTCTTCGCGCTCGACCGCATTCTCGCGAGCCGGGTACCCGTCGCCGAGGTCCTCGCCGCGACCGACGGAAAGGAAGCGACAGCATGAGCATCACCGCCGGCATCGACGTCGGTTCCACCTACACCAAGGCGATCGTCCTCGACTCCGCGAGCCGCATCCTCGGCCGCCGCCTCGAGCCGACCGGCTTCAAGCTCGACGAAGTGGCCGAGAACGTCCTGGCGCAGGCGCTCGCCGAGGCCGGAGTCGACCGCTCCGAGGTCGGCTACATCGTCTCGACCGGCTTCGGGCGCCACCAGATGGCCTCCGCGGACACCCAGGTCACCGACCTCACGGCGAGCGCCCGCGGCGCCATGTTCCTCTTCCCCGGCACCCGCACCGTCCTCGACGTCGGCGGCCAGACGATGAAGGCGAGCCGCCTCGATGCGACGGCGGCGGTCAAGAGCTTCCGGCTGAACGACAAGTGCGCCGCCGGCACCGGCGCCTTCCTCGAGAAGACGGCGCGCTACATGGGCTATTCGACGATCGAGATCGGCCCGCTGGTCAACACCTCGAAAAGCGCCGTGCCGATCTCCGGCGTCTGCGCCGTCTTCGCCGAATCCGAGGTGATCAATCAGCTCTCCGAAGGGACGCCGCCGGCCGACATCATGCACGGCGCCATCGTCTCGCTGGTCGGCCGCTCGGTGCAGCTCATGAAACGCGCCCAGATGGAGCCCGAGTTCACCCTGCTCGGCGGCATCATGCGCTTCGACAAGATGGTCACGGTGGTGCGCGAGCAGCTGGGCGAGCAGGTGAACGTGCCGGAGGGCGATCTCGTGCAGTTCACCTCGGCGCTCGGCGCGGCGCTCCTCGGCCAGCTCCGCCTGCAACGGCTCGCCGAGGCGGCGGCGGCTGCCGCCGCCGGACCCGATGCGGCGGCGGCTGCCGCCGCCGGACCCGATGCCGCGGCGGCAGCGAACGCAGCTCCACCGCAGTCGATCGCGTCGGGAGCGAGCGGAGCCTGAGCTTGACCGAATCGCCGCCAGGCGGCCTGCCGGAGGAGGAAGCCGCTCTCCTTCTCCTCCTGAAGCAGGACGAGCACCGCGTCCTCTCGACGGCGGCGCTCACCGCCGACCCCGCCCGTCTCGCCGCCGGCTGGGAGCGGCGTTTCCTTGCCGACGGGCCCGCGCGCCGCCGAGGCGGTGGCGCTCTACGAGGCGCTCGGGATTCGAAGTCGCCGCCGACCCGCTCGCCGCGCCCGACCTGCCGGCCGATTGCACCGACTGCCAACTGGCGACCCTGCTCGCGTTCAAGACGATCTATACCCGCAGACCGAAGGAGAGAGAGCGATGAAGGCAGCCGTCTTCCACGCCGCGCACCGTCCGCTGGAAGTGACCGAGATCCCCACCCCGGAGCCGCATGCCGGCCAGGTGCTGGTGCAAGGTTGCCGCGTGCGGCCTCTGCCACACCGACCTGCACTTCGTCGACCACGACACGCCGACCTTCAAGTCGCCGCCGCTCGTCCTCGGGCACGAGATCTCCGGCACGATCGCGGAGCTCGGCTCCGGGCGTCGCCGGCTGGCAGCCGGGCGACCCGGTGCTCCTGCCGGCGGTGCTCACCTGCGGCGTCTGCGCCGCCTGCCGTGAAGGCCGCGAGAACATCTGCGACCACAACCAGATGTTCGGCAACCATGTCGACGGCGGCTTCGCCGAGTACGTCGTGGCGCCGGCCAAGGACGTCTATCGTCTGCCGCCGGAGATCCCGCCTCGAGGCCGGCTCGATCATCGCCGACGCCATCACCACACCGTTTCACGCCGTCGTCCGCCGCGGCAAGGTGGTGCCCGGCGACTGGGTTCTGGTGCTCGGCTGCGGCGGCGTCGGCTTGAACATCGTGCAGCTCGCGGCGGCGATCGGCGCGCGGGTGATCGCCGTCGACATGGCCACCGACAAGCTCGACTGGGCCCGCAAGCTCGGGCGCGGAGGTCATCCTCGACGCCGCGAAGAGCGAGCGCCTGGACAAGGACGTGCGCCGGCACACCGGCGGCGGCGGTGCCGACGTGGCTTTCGAGGCCATCGGCAACGCGAAAACCCAGGAGCAGGCGTTCAACTGCCTGAAGACCGGCGGACGGCTGGTGCTGGTCGGCTACAGCCCGCAGCCGATGACGCTCAACTCCGGCCGCGTGATGTTCCGCGAGATCGAGGTCACCGGCTCGCTCGGCTGCCGCCCGGTCGACTACCCGCGGGTCATCGAGCTCGCCCGCCAGGGGAAGATCAAGGTGGCCGAGCTCGTCACCCACCGTTTCTCCCTCGACCGCATCAACGACGGCCTCGACGCCCTGCGCGCCGGCCTCCCCATCCGCGCGATCGTCGTGCCGAGGTCGGGGGCGGGCGGTCTCTAGCACACCCGGGCGGCGGAGTTGGCGGCCTTCTCCGCCATCGCGGCTCCTGCCGCAAGGTCTACGAGATCGATCCGCTGCTCTGCCCCTACTGTGGCGCGACGATGCGCATCGTCGCGTTCCTGATCGACTTCGCCTCGCTGCGCCGCATCCTCGCCCACCTCGGCTTCGCGCCGCAGCAACCCGAGCCGCTCGCCCACTCGCCGCCCGACGAGACGGAGCTCGACGTCTCGAACGCCTGATCCGCGGTCGTTCGGGCTCAGCTTGGATGAAGTCCCTTGGTGTCGAGCGCTGCGCCGGCGCGGGGTTTTCTGGGCCTCAGGCGCGAAAGGCTCAGTAAAGGGTGCCTGGCCGACGCGCGATGCCGCCTTCGGGCGCCGATCTTGAGCAACTTGAGGCGTATTCGTGCCGCACTGCGCGCGGGACCACGAGCCGTCGGCAAGAGCCAAGCGCCGCAGCTCGGCGAGCAGAGTGCAGGCGAGGGTCGAAAACCACAGTCGCAGCTGATGGATGCACGGGTACGAGGACCCTTATCCGGTGCCCTCGTCTGTGAACCAGCGTTTCAGAGTGCGATGTAGCTGAGCTCGTGAGACTGGCTTGGTGAGCTAGTCGTCCAGACCGCTGGCCAAGGCGCGCTCGTGGTTCTCGGGTCGCGCGTCGGCGCTCAGCGCGATAATCGGTGTGCGGCGGCACAGTTGGGTGTGCTCGCGCGCCCGGATTGCGGCGGTCGCCTCGAAGCCGTCCATTCCCGGCATTTCGCAATCCATCAGGATGGCATCGTAGCGACGCGTCTCTTGGACGCCGCGATCGCGGCGACACCGTCTTCGGCCAGCTCGGCCGTGCAACCGATGCTGCACAGCATCGCCGCCGCGACTTCCCGGTTGACGGCGTTGTCCTCGACGAGCAGTACGGCTCCGTTGAGATCGCACAGGTCCTCGGAAGCCTCTTCTGGCGCCGCCTCAATGGTCCCAGCTGCGTCGTCGTCCACCGGCGAGAGCGGCACGACGAACCAGAATCTGGCTCCCATGTTGCTCTCGCTTTCGACTCCGATACTTCCCCCCATCAGCTCCACCAACTGGCGGCATATCGCAAGTCCGAGCCCGGTTCCTCCGAAGCGCCGCACTGGCGACTCGTCGGCCTGGGCGAATGGCTCGAACAGCCGCCGCTGAAACTCGCGGCGGATGCCGCCCCGGTGTCTTGCACGGAGAAACGGATCATCCGCAGACCTTCCGCCATGATTTCGTCGAGCTCGACGCGGACTGTCACCGATCCCGCGGAAGTGAACTTGATCGCGCTACCGACGAGATTGAGCAGGATCTGCCGCAAGCGGCCGCCGTCGATGTGCACCTGTCGAGGGAGTGTGTCACTCACCGACCAGGTGAGCTCGAGGCTCTTCGCTCGCGCCCGGTCCGCCAGCAGCGCGACCGCGCGCGACAGCGAACCCCGCAGATCGACCACCCGGTTTTCGAGCTTCAGCTTGCCGGCTTCGATGCGCGAGATTTCTGGAATGTCGTCGATGATGGTCAGGAGTGAGCGTGTCGAGTCGTCGGCGACCTCAGCGAATCTCCTCTGCCGGTCGGAGAGGGGCGAGTGGAGCAGCAGCTCGGTCATGCCCAGGACCCCGTTCATCGGGGTGCGGATCTCGTGGCTCATCTTGGCGAGGAAGCGTGACTTCGCCTGGCTCGCCGCCTCGGCCGCCTCCTTCGCTTCGCGCATCACCTGCTCCGCCTGCTGGCGCCGCGCCAGCTCCTGTTGCAGAGCGTCGTTGGCGCCCGACAGGCGCTCCACGAGATCGGCGTTCTGAAACCGCAGCGCAAAGCTCTCTGCGACACGGTGGCTCACGGCGCGACCGATACCGGCCAAGGTTCCGGTGAAGATCAGCGCAGCGATACCGCCGAAGACCTGGTCGAGTTGGCCGCTGAACAGAAGTTGCAGGGCATAGGGGACGAGGATCGGCAGCAGCAGAGCAGCGAAGGTCGAGAACTGGGCGGAGTTCGACCACAGGGCCGCGGCCGGCACACCCGTGACGATGAAGACCGCCAGGACGTAGCCGCTGGATCCCTAGGGTGGAGCGAGGGTGGCGATGCCGAGCCCCTAGAGAGCGCCGCCAGCCAGCGCTCCAAGGGTCGCCAAACGGGCCCAGGCAGGAGAGTCCTCCGGAGTGGGCCGCGCGACGCGAAAGCGCTGCACCAGATCGTAGCGGGCGATCGTGACGAGGCTCAGCGCGAGCCACCGGCAAGCACCCCGGGCAAGCTACCTTCGCGATAGAACAGCACGCCGACGAGAATCGAGGCGCCGGCCGAGGCCGCGAGGTTGCGCGGCGAGAGCTCCAGGATCTGGGCGACTTGCGCCGCGAAAACCCGGAGTTGAAGATCCTCCGCGACCGAGGCCGCGGCACCGACAGCGCCCGCGCGGGGGTTCAGGCTCGGCACTGGGCCGATCGTATGGATCTCGCGCATCGATCCTCTCCGAGGCACGGTTCCGGCTCGGGGCGGCCGAAGCGATAGCCCTGCATGAACTCGCAATCCAGCGCGCGCAAAAATCCTCCTGCTCCTCGTTTTCGACGCCTTCGGCGACGACGTGCAGCCCCAGCCCTCGAGTCATGGCGAGAATAGCAGTGACGATGGCGGTCGAGTTGGCGCTGCCGGGGAGATTGTGGACGAAGCTGCGGTCGATCTTCAGGGTATTGACAGGATAGCGGCTGAGATAGCTCAAGGAAGAGAATCCGGTGCCGAAGTCGTCGATCGCGATCTTCACCCCCAGGTCGCTGAGTCGCTGCAGCTCGCCGTGCGATCCGCTCTGCTCCTTCATCAGGACGCTCTCGGTGATTTCAACGGTCAGCGCCGCGGGCGGCAGGCCGGTATCGCCGAGCACTCTGGCGACGCACGCACTGAAACCGGGCTCCTGGAGCTGCCGAGCCGAGACGTTGATCGCCAGCTCCAGAGGTCGTTGCGTCGAGGTCCTGAGATCTGCCAGCCGGGAGCAGCCCTCGCGCAAGACCCACTCGCCAAGGTCGACGATCAGGCCGGACTCCTCGGCCACGGCGATGAAATCCGCCGGGTACGTGAGCCCGCGCTCGGGGTGTTGCCAGCGCACCAGCGCCTCGAAGCCGACGACCTCGCTCTGCTTGCCGACTACGGGTTGATAGTGCAGTCGCAGCTCACCGCAGTCGAGGGCCCGGCGCAGGCCGACCTCGAGAGCGATACGGCGCTGCGCGGCCTCGTTCATGGAGCGGTCGAAGTACTCGAATCGCCCGGGCGCCGTCTGCTTGACGTGGTGCACAGCGATGCCGGCGCTTGCGAGCAGCGTCTCGCCGTCGCTGCCGTCCTGGGGGGAGACGCTGATTCCCACGCTGGCGGTGATCGTCAGCTCGCACCCGGAGAGTGCGAAAGGAGGCCGCAGCGCCGACTGCAGACGCTCGGCGACCCGCCCGGCGTCGCCGGGGTCCGCCAGGCTGTCGATGACGACGACGAACTCGTCGCTCCCGAGCCTGGCCAGCAAGGCGTCGATCGAAGTTCTGTCAACCCAGGTTCCCTCGTCGTCGAATCGCAGGCTGGCCGCGAGTCGCTTGGCTACGTCGCTCAGCAGTTCGTCTCCGGCGTGATGGCCCAGGGTGTCGTTGATCGATTTCAGCCGGTCGATATCGAGCACCAGCACGGCCAGCCCCTCCCCCTGCCGCGTGCTGCGCGCCAGGCTCGTATTCAGGTTCTGCAGGAGACTTCGCCGGTTGGGAAGGCGCGTCAGCGCGTCGTTCTCGGCGAGGAAAAGAGCCTCTGCTTCGGCCAATCGCCGTTCGGTTACGTCGTGCACGATGCCGTCGATCTCGCGCAGCCGTCCGGCGTCGTCGCGTCGCACTTCGGCCCGCTCGTGAAGGTAGCGCAGCTCGCCGCCGGTGCGCACGATGCGATAGTCGATCGCGTAGGACGCGACCTCGGTCAGTTTTTCCGCGGTGAGCGCGAGGAGGGCCCGGTCGTCGGGGTGCACGAAGCCGAGTAGAGCCTCCTGGCTGGGAATGAACTCCTCCGGGCGCGTGCCGAAGATCGCGTGGGTCGTCGCGCTCCAGTCGAGAGTTCCCGCCGTGACGTCCTTCGACCAGTGGCCCAGTCTCGCAATGCGCTGGGCATTGGCCAGGCGGGCTTCACTCACCCGCAGCGCGTCGAGGGTGCGAGCCGAGCGCAGGAGGTAGCGAATGCGGTGACCGAGTAGCGCCCACTGAATCGGCTTGACCGCGAAGTCCGTCGCGCCCAGATCGTAGGCTCGGTTGATCGACGCTACGTCGTCGAGGCCGGTGAGCATGAGCACCGGGACATTGCGGGTCTCGGGGCGTTCGCGCAACCGGCCGCAGACTTCGAACCCGTCGATCCCGGGCATCATCACGTCGAGCAGGATGAGGTCTGGCTCCAGGTCCTCGAGGCAGGACAGCGCCGTGCGCCCGTCGGCCGCCTCGGCGACCCGGAAGCCCTGGGACTCGAGCACGGTCCGCGCGAGGAGCCGGCTCCCCGCGTCGTCGTCGACGACATAGACGAACGGGGTCCGGGGTGAGTCGATCACCGGCTCTCCCACTGAGGCGTTTTTTCGATCTCCCGTTCGGGATCGGCGTCGAGAAACGCGGTGGGAAGCCAACGCCCCAGTAGCGCGCGGAGGTCCTCGCTTCCGAACGGCTTGCTCAGGAAGTCGTCCATCCCGATCGCCAGACAGCGCTCGCGGTCTTCGGCCCGGGCGCCCGCTGTGACCGCGGCCACCGGCGTGCGCTGCGGCCGTCCTGTGGCGGCCTCCGCGGCCGCCTCGCGCCGCCGCAGCTCCACCGTCGCCGCTTCCCCGTCCAGAACCGGCATCATGGAGTCCATCAAGACAAGGTCGAAGGTCGACCGCTGCAAGGCCGCGAGGGCGTCCTCGCCGTTGTTCGCGACCTTCACGTCGAGGCCGAGCCGCGACAGGAGGCCCACGACTACCGCCTGGTTGACCGGGTCATCCTCGGCGACCAGCACCCGGCCGGCGAAGCGTTGGGGGAGCGGTTGCCCGTCCTCGCTTGTTGCCTCCCGAGCATTACCCGCAGGCGCCGCGGACGTGATGTCGCGCTCCGCCTTCTCGAGGCTCAGCTTGACGCGGAAGGTCGAGCCCGCGCCCGCGCGACTCTCGAGCTCGATCTCGCCGTCCATGAGCCGGACGAGTTGCCGGCAGACGGCGAGGCCGAGGCCGGCGCCGCCGAACCGGCGGTTGCGCCCTCCGTCAATCTGGGTAAAGGACTCGAAGATGCGCGTGGTCTCGGTTTCGGCGATGCCGACGCCGGTGTCGGTCACTTCGAAGACCAGTGCGAGCCGGCGAGCATCCTCACTCTGGCCGCGAACGGTCAGGCTGACAGCGCCCCGCTCGGTGAACTTCACTGCATTGTCGAGGAGATTGACCAGGATCTGCCGCAGCCGTCCGGGGTCGCCGAGCAAAGCGGCCGGAAGCGGATCGTCCGTTTGCAGCGAGAGCGCAAGGCCCTTTTCCCGGGCGCGCGGGCCGAGGATCGCGATGGCCTCTTCCGCCAGGGCCCGCAGGTTCAGTGGAGCGATCGCCAGCTCGAGTCGACCTGCCTCCAGCCTGGAGAAATCGAGAATCTCGTCAATCAGCGAAAGGAGCGATTCGCCGGACCGTTTGAGGGTATTGACGAGCTGCATCTGGGAGCTGTCGAGAGGCGTTTGGAGAAGCAGATCGGTCATGCCGAGCACGCCGTGCATGGGAGTACGAATCTCGTGGCTGGTGTTGGCGAGAAACCGGGACTTGGCCTGGTTCGCGGCCTCGGCCTGGTCCCGGGCGGCGGCGAGCTGGGCGAGCATCGAATCCAACTCGTCGTTTCTGCGTCGCAGAAGGCGGACGGCCGCGGTCAAGTCGGTCTCGACGCGGCGCCGCTCCGCGAGTGCCAGTGCCAGCAGCAGCACGCAGGTGCCGAGGGCACAGATGCGTTGCGGTGGAATCGTAGCGGCGGGCAACAGGCCGAACGCCTCCAGGACGAGGTGGAGGAACGGAAGCGCCACGGCCTGCACCATAAGGATGCTCCGCGACGGACCGTTCCGGAGTTCGGATTGCGGTCGAGGTGCGAAGACCTCCGGCTGGGCGTTCTGTCGCGCACGCAGGCCCGCCGCGAAGGAAAGCCCGACGAACGGCCCGAGCCAGAGCAGATCGAGGACGAAACCGAGATTTGGCTCGGAGAGCAGGTCGACGCGCTGCAGGCTCTCGGCGGCGTCGGCGGCGGCCCAGAGCACGCAGGCGAAGAGCAGGGCTCCGAACACGGCTCTCCATCCGGTCGATGCCTCCCGGCGGTACCGGAAGAGGCGCTGGCAGAGGTAGAGGTCGAGCACGAGGAAGAGCTGCGATTGCGAGACGTTGGCCCAGAAAGGAGTGGCGATAAGGGCCAGGGGGATAAGGGCGAAGTAGACGAACAGGCCGAACAGCAGAACCACGACGCCGGCGCCTTCGATACGTCTGTAGAAGGAGCGTCGGGAGTCGTCCTGCGCCAGATGCGGCTTCTGGGTGAGAGCCAGGGCTGCACCGAGAAAGAGGCCGAGGTAGGCCAGGCTGCGCACCAACTGGAACCTGGCGAGGATACGGATCTCGGGCGAAGCCGCGAGGTCGAGAGCGTAGACCAGTTCCCAGGAGGCAAGACCTCCGCCCAGAGCATCCAGAACCGCCGCGCCGAGCTGCGCGCCGGCTCTCGCAGGGCTGCCAGGACGAAAGCGCAGCCGCAGAGCAGGATCAGGAGGACGTCCCAGAGCTTTTCGAACAGCCGTAGGGCACCGTCCGAGTCGAGCAACGGCAGGCCATATGCAACGTATCCGACAAAGCCGAGAAGAACGATCGCGGTGGTCACCGGGTCGGGAAAGGAGAACTGCCACCGTGGTCTGCCCGGCATGTGCGCCACCGCGCTCGTCGCGCGAACGCCAGCGGGCTCACAGCGCCTCCTCTTGCTCGCAGATGGCATCTCGGTAGGCCCGGACGAGCGGCCGGATCAGCGCAAGAGGCGGTGGTCGTGGGCAGCCGTGCGGTTCGGCCTGCCTGCGGAAAGGAACTGCGTCGCGAGCCGCCGCCCCCCTCGCGAGCACGCTTCGGGGGATCGCGTGGCGCTCGGTTCGGTTTCCTGGTCTTGGCGCGGTGCGCTCATTTGACCGTCGTCGCCGGGATCGCCGGCTGGTCGTTTGCAGTCACCGGGCTGGCGCTCGAGCTGCGCACGTCGAGGCCGGAACGAAGCAGCTCCTCCGACTTGGAGCGCAACGCCCGGACCATGCGTTGCATGTCGGTCTCCGGCGTGGTCAGGAGACCCACCCAGGAGTTGCGGCCGGCGCGCTTCGCGGTGTAGAGAGCCTGGTCCGCGAGCGCCACCACCTGATCGAGCGACAGGCCCTCCAGGTCACCGAGACCGGCGGGATAAGCGGTGAATCCGATCGAGCAGGTGATGTGGGCCACCTGACCGTCACCGAGCTCGAAGGATGTCTCCTCGATCAGCTTCCGGATGCGCTCGGGCAGGATCTCGAAGTTGTCCAGCTCCGCGGCCCTTCCAACGACCAGAAACTCGTCTCCGCCCCAGCGAATCAGCATGTCGGACGAGCGGCATGCCTTCTCGAGGATGCCCTTGACCTGCATGAGCAGGCGGTCTCCGGCGGCGTGGCCGCAGGTGTCGTTGATCGGCTTGAACCAGTCGAGGTCGACCATCAGGAAGATCAGCTGTTGAGCCTCCTGATGCAGGCCGCTGCGGACTTCGATGTGCTGTCGCTGGATCGCGCCCACTTCTTTCGCTACCTGCTCGAAGACGTAGCGTCGGTTGCGCAGGCCGGTCAACGAGTCGGTCACGCTGGTCTCGGCGAGCTGAGTGTTCACGCTCTCCAGCTCCTCATTGCGCAGACCGAGCTCCTGCGTCCGCTGCTGCACTTCGAGCTCGAGGCGACGGCGGTAGGCGGCCTCGCGGACGGTCTTCCGGCGCTGGGCCTGGACGATTCCGGCAAGCACGCCAAGGGCGGCCATCCAGTAGAGGGCATAGGCCCACCGCGAACGCCAGGGTGCTGGCGCGACGCGCAACGGAATCGCCAGGCCTTCCTCGTTCCAAGCGCCATCGGCGTTGGCGGCCCGCACCCGCAGGTTGTATTCCTTGGCGTCGAGGTTGGTGAGGGTCACACGTCCCTGATTGCCGAGATCGATCCAGTCGTCGTCGAGGCCTTCCAGTTTGTAAGCGTATCGATTGCCATCCGGCGCAGCGTAGTCGAGGGCGGCGAACTCGAAACTCACCATCGTGTCCCGGTAGCCGAGATCGAAGGACTCCAGGGCGAACGCCGGGCCCAGATTCGCGACAGGCTGGTTGGACTTCAGAAACGAGACGAGCGCGATCGCCGGTGGAGCGGTGTTGGCCTCGAGCCGTTCGGGGCGGAAGCCGTTGAACCCCGTTGGGCCGCCGAAGAACAGTTTTCCGTCCGGACTGCGGTAGTGCGCGCCGAAGTTGAATTCGTTGCCTTGCAGTCCTTGGCTCGCGGTGTACTGCTTGAACACGCCGGTGCGCGGGTCGAAGCGCACGAGGCCCTGGCTGCCGGCGAGCCAGAGGCGACCGGCGCTGTCCGACTCGATCCCGTACACGGCGTTGCCGGGCAGGCCGTCGCCGCTCGTGTAGCTGCGGAATCTCGGCGCAGCCGGGCCGGGGTCGAGCCGCGAAAGGCCGCTGCGCGAGCCGATCCAGAGCGTTCCTCCCGAGTCCACATACAACGAGTAGATCGTGTCGTCGGCGATCGATCCGGAATCGGCGGGATCGTGGACGAAGTGCGTGAACTGACCACGGCTGGCATCGAATCGGTTGAGGCCGCCGCCTTCGGTGCCGACCCAAAGCACTCCGGTGGAGTCTTCCGCGAGCGCCGTGATGACGTCGCGGCTCAGGCTCGCAGGGTCGTCGGACTCGTGCCGGAAAACGGTAAACGCATCGGAATCGCGATCGAGGCGGTTGAGGCCGCCGCCGAAAGTACCCACCCAGAGCGTGCCCCGGCGGTCTTCGAGCAGCGCCATGACCCCCTTCGCGCTCAGGCTGCCGGGGCGGGCCGCATCGCTTTGGAACAGGTCGAAACGACGGCGGAGGGGATCGAAACGATGAAGCCCGCCGTCCATCGTCCCGACCCAGAGCCGATCGAGGTGGTCGTGCAGCAGAGCCATCACGCGGTCGTCGGTGAGGCCTGAATCTCCTCGCCCAAAGTGCCGCATCCGTCCTGTGTCGCGGTCCACTTCGTGCAGGCCACCCCCCATCGTCCCGACCCAGAGGGTTCCCCGAGCATCCTCGGAGAACGACGTCACGTAGCCGTTGGCGAGTCCGGCGGGATTGTCGGGCTCGGGCTTGACGAGTCCGAACGCCCAGGTGCGCGGATTGAACCGCGCGACCCCGCCGGCGCGGGTGCCGAACCAGATCACGCCGCTCCGGTCCTCGAAGATCGACAACACATCGCTGTCCCCCAAGCTATGGGGGTCCGCCGGATCGGCACGGTAGACAGAGAACGAACCGCCGGGTTCGCGCAGCAGCAGGCCGTCTCGAGTCGCCACCCAGAGCCGGCCGGCGCTGTCTTCGCGCACGGCGTGCACGAGATCGTCCGCGAGATGCCGCGGGCTCACCGCGTCGACGCGGACGCGCTCGAATCGGTCGCCGCCTCTGGCCAGGACGTCGAGCCCGCCGCCGCGAGTGGCGACCCAAAGCTGGCCCTGCGAGTCCTCGTGAATGGCGCGCACGCGGTCGGCGCTGAGGCTTCGCGGGTCGCCCGGGTCGTGACGAAAGCCCAGAAAGCGGCCAGTCGCGGCGTCGAAGCGGTTCAGTCCGCCGTTGGTTCCTACCCAGAGGCGTCCGGCCGAGTCCTCGTGCAGCGCATAGACGCCATTGTCGGCCAGGCTCGACGGGTCACTCGGAATGTTGAGGAAACTCTGCCAATGGCCGGTCTTCGGATCGAGTCGGGCAAGTCCAGCATCCTTGCTCCCG
Source organism: Thermoanaerobaculia bacterium (assembly GCA_963719555.1). Taxonomy (GTDB): domain Bacteria; phylum Acidobacteriota; class Thermoanaerobaculia; order Multivoradales; family JAGPDF01; genus JAGPDF01. Next base: position 393,605 of record CAVRCL010000003.1, read on the forward strand.
ATCCAGACCGAGCCGCTGCGATCGACCAGGACAACGCGGAGTTGGCGGCTCGCCAGCCCGTCGGCGCCCTTCGGGTCGAAGGGATAGCGCACGAAGTGGTCCGTTTGGCTGTCCCATCGCGCCAGCCCGCCGCCCTGCGTGGCCACCCAGAGGTCGCCGGCGGCATCTTCGGCGAGGCCCCAGACGAAGTCGTTGGGCAGCGAGTCGGGGTCGTGAATGTCGTGGCTGTAAACGGTGACGGTGCGGCCATCGTAGCGGTTGAGGCCCGCCTCGGTGCCGAACCACATGAAGCCCCGGCTGTCCTGCAGCGCGCACATCACTGTGCTTTGAGAGAGTCCCTGGTCGGTCGACAATTTCTCGAAGCGGATCGCCCGGCTCCCCTGCGCGCTGGCGGGCGGAGCCGCCAGAAAGAGGGCGAGCAGGGGCAAACCGACGGCCTTGTGCCAACCCGCCCAGGATCCTGCTTTTCCGGTCGATCTCATCGTCCTCATCGTCGGTTCCTCTCGACTCCCCAGGAGCCCTTTCGCACCGCTGCGCGCATTCAGTGCCCTATTCCTGCGGCACCCAGAAGTTAATGCTCGCGGGCTCGGCGAGGCCGTCGGTCCAGGGATAGCCGTCGGTCCAGGGATAGCCGTCGGACCACGGATAGCCGTCGATCCAAGGATAGCCGTCGGACCAGGGATAACCGTCGCTCCAGGGGTAACCGCTGGACCAGGGGAAGCCGCCGAAGGCCCAATAATAGCCGTTCCAGGTCGTGCCGGTCCCCGCCTGGTTCATCAGGAAGTAGACGCCGTTGGCGTCCCGGCTCGCCGGACCGCCGAAGTGCCGGGTGCCAGCCAGATCGGCGGCGATGTCGAGACCCGAGTTGGCGCAACCGAGGGGACGCTCGGAGACCGCGGCGTAGGCGTCGACCAGCCCCGCGCCCTGCTGGTAGACGCTGTACGGTGCCGTCCCGCCCCACCAGGCCGCGCGCGCCGTCGCCATCAACCCGCACTTGACGTCGTCGGGCGTGAGCGTCGGATCCGCCTGCAGCATCAGCGCGGCGACGCCGCTCACCACCGCCGCCGACTGCGAAGTTCCGGACATGGTGAACCAGGCAGCGGCGCCGTCGTAGGTCACCCGGAACTCGGGATGCTGGATCGCGATGCGCGCCGCCGGATCCATGCGGCCTGGGTCATGGCCGCCGGGAGCGACGAGGTCGGGTTTGACGAAGCCTTCGACGGTCGGCCCCGCGGAAGAGAACGACGCGACCTTGTCGTCGAGGGTGAGCGATGGCGAATAGGAGTCCGTCATCGCCCCTACGGTGACGATGTACGGAACATTTCCTGGAACGCCGATCGTCATCGGGCCCGGGCCCGCATTCCCGGCGGAGGCGACCACGACGATGCCCGCCCGCCAGGCCGCCATCACCGCCTGGTCGAGTGGGTCGTCCCAGTAGTGGGATCGTGCCGGGGCGCTGAAGGAGCAGTTGAGGACGCGGATGTTGTAGGTCGCCTTGCGCGCGACGATCCAGTCGATGCCGCGGATGACGCTGGCATAGGTGCCCGCACCGTTGCCGTCGAAGGCCTTCACGGAGACGAAGTCGACGCCGGGGGCGATGCCCAGGTGTTTCCCCAGGTTGTCCTTCATCGGGGCGATGATCAGGCTGGAGACGTGCGTTCCGTGGCCACTCTCGTCGTCCGTGCTCGGAGGCATCAACGACACGTTGCGGATCGCGTCGTACTGCGCCCGCACGCGCATCCGCTGCTTGTAGCTGTTCATGTTGGGGCTACTGCGGTAGCCGGAGTCGAGCACGGCGACGGTAACGCCCTCGCCGGTGACGCCCTCGGAGTGCAGCAAAGTGGCGCCGACCATGGTGGCGGCGTAGCTCGGCGGCGCCTTCCCCGCGCTGGTGGTGAGGCGGCGGTCGGCGAAGACCCGAACGGCGCGCGACCCCCTCAGGGCCGCCGCCTGATCTTCCGTCACCGTTGCCCCTACGCCATGGATGATCCCGAGCTCGTGGGTGATTTCGCCGCCGACCGCGCGCACCGCCGCCGCCGCCGTCGCCATGTCGCCGGCCTGGACGAGGACCGAAGTCGCCGCTGCCGGCGCCGGGTCCGCTCTCGTGACGAAGAACCGGGCGCCGAAGAGAGCGCCCAGCACTGCGACCGCAGCCAGCGTGGCGCACCAAACTGCCACTACCGTCTGTCCATGCCCTTGCATTCTCACGCTGTCTCCTTCGTTCCCTTCTCCTGCTCGATGGATCGATCGCCGAGCCTCCTCGAAGCCGGCGAGTAGCTGCATTCCTGCTTACTCCTGCGGCACCCAGAAGTTGATGCCCGCGGGCTCGACGAGGCCGGTGCTCCACGGGAAGTTGTCGGACCACGGATAACCGTCCGACCACGGGTAGCCGTCGGACCAGGGGTAGCCGTCGGACCACGGGTAGCCGTCCGACCAGGGATAGCCGTCGGACCAGGGGTAACCGCCGGTGCCGCTGTAGGTGCCATTCCAGGTCGTGCCGGTCCCGGCCTGGTTCATCAGGATGTAGCGGCCGGTGCCGTCCTGAGCGGCCCGGCCGGCGAAGTGCCGGGTTCCCGCCAAGTCCTGGACGATGTCGAGGCCGGAGTTGGCGCAGCCCCGATATCCCCCATGCACCGCCGTGTAGGCCCGCACGAGGCCGGCCCCCTGCTGGAAGACGCTGTACGGCGTCGCGCTGCCCGTCCACGCGACATCCGCCGTCGCCATCAGCCCGCACTTCACATCGTCCGGGGTGAGGCTCGGGTACCTCTGCAGCATGAGCGCCACGATGCCGCTTACCACCGCGGCGGCCTGCGACGTTCCCGACATCGTGAAGTACTTGTCGCCGTCGTGGAACTCGGGGTGCTGCAGCGGGATCGTCCGGTTCTTGTCCATGATCCCCGACAGATGCCCGCCAGGCGCCACGATGTCGGGCTTGACGAAGCCCTCGAAGGTCGGGCCCGCCGCCGAGAAGCGCGCCAGCCGGTCGTCGCTCGCATTGGTGGGCGTGTAGTAGTCGGTCATCGCGCCGACCGTGATGACGTAGGGGACGTTTCCAGGCACGCCGATGGTCATCGGTGCCGGCCCGCCGTTGCCGGCCGACGCCACCACCACGATGCCGGCCCTCCAGGCCCTCATGATGGCTTGGTTGAGGGGGTCCTGCCAGTACCAGCTGCGGACCGTCGCGCTGAACGAGCAGTTGAGGACGCGGATGTTGTACGCCGATTTGTTGGCGACGATCCAGTTGATGCCGCGGATCACGTCGGCGTAGGTGCCCCGCCCGTTGAGGTCGAAGGCCCTGACGATCACGAGCTTCGCGTAGGGGGCGACGCCGTTACGGAAGCCTGCGGCGCCCAGGTCACTGCTCGCCGCCACGGAGGTGACGTGGGTCCCGTGCCCGCTGGTGTCGTTCGAGTTGCCCGTGCCGAGCGTGTTGTTGATCGCGTTGTACCCCTGCAGCAGCCTCACCTTGCCCGCCGGGTCGTTCTTGAGCACGCTCATCGGCCAGGCGCCGGTGTCGAGGACGGCGATCGTCACGCCGGCGCCGGTGATGCCTTCGCCGTAGAGGCGATCGGCGGACACGAGCGTCGGAGCCCAGGCCTGCGGTGAGCCGGCCGTTTCGAGGGTGCGGTCGGCGTAGAGCTTGACGTTCGCCAGCGCATGGATAGCGTCGGCCTGGGCGGGCGTCAGTCGCGCGCCGACCGCGTCGATGATCCCGAGCTCGTGGGTGATTTCGCCGCCGACCGCGCGCACCGCCGCGGCCGCGGTCGCCATGTCGCTCGCTTGAACGAGGACGGCGATCGGCGGCGTCGATGACGGGAGCGGGCGGGAAGCTTGTGGCTGGCCGACGAACGTGGCCGCGAGTCCTGCGGCGGTCGCCAGCGCCAGGGCCCCGCAGGCCGTCCGCCAGGTGTGCTTGCTCGGGAGTCTCACCATCTCGTCCTTTCTAGTCAACACGTTTCGATCCATCTCTCACCGACCCTGTCGGGTCCGTCACGTTGCTCTGTCGCTGCCTACTCCTGCGGTACCCAGAAGTTTATTCCCGCGGGCTCGACGAGGCCGCTGCTCCAGGGATAGCCGTCGGACCACGGGTAGCCGTCGGACCAGGGATAGCCGTCGCTCCAGGGGTAACCGTCGGACCAGGGGTAACCGTCGGACCAGGGGTAGCCGTCGGACCACGGATAGCCGCTGGCGCCGCTGTAGCTGCCGTTCCAGGTCGTGCCGCTGCCGGCCTGGGTCATCAGGTAGTAGTTGCCGTCCGCGTCCCGGCTGGCCGGGCCGCCGTAGTGTTGGGTGCCGGCGAGGTCGCGAGCGACGTCGAGACCGTTGTTGGCGCAGTTGCGGTAACCACCGAGCACCGCGTCGTAGGCGTTGACGAGGCCGGCTCCCTGCTGGAAGACGCTGTAGGGCGTCGTGGTCCCGGTCCAGGCCACGCGCGCCGTCGCCATCAGCCCGCACTTCACGTCGTCCGGGGTGAGCGTGGGGTCGGCCTGCAGCATCAGCGCGGCCACACCCGAGACGATCGCCGCCGCCTGGGAGCTGCCCGACATCATGAAGTAGTCCCCGTCGTTCGTGTAGGCGGGGTGGCTCTGGGCGATCTGCGAGCCGGTCGGCATGAAGGCCCAGACGTGGCCGCCGGGGGCGACGAGGTCGGGCTTGACGAACCCCTCGACGGTCGGGCCGGCCGCGGAGAACGAGGCGAGCTTGTCGTCGCTCCCGTTCGTGGGCGTGTAGCTGTCGGTCATCGCACCGACCGTGACCACGTACGGCACGTTGCCGGGGACGCCGATGGTCATCGGGCTCGGGCCGGTGTTGCCCGCCGAGGCGACGACCACGATGCCCGCCTGCCAGGCCGCCATCACCGCTTGATTGAGCGGGTCCTCCCAGTAGTGCGAGCGCGGCGAGGCGCTGAACGAGCAGTTCAGCACGCGGATGCCGTAGGTCTCGCGGTGGGAAACGACCCAGTCGATGCCCCGGATCACCGTGGCGTAGGTGCTTCCGCCGTTGGTGCCGAACGCCTTGACCGAGACGAGCCGCGCATCCGGGGCGACGCCCAGGAACTGACCCTCGGGCGTCGTCTCGGTGTTGAGGATCGAGCTCGTCACGTGCGAGCCGTGGCCGTTCATGTCGCTGGTCACGCTGCCGTTGATCATGTCGACGGCGTTGCGCTCGGCGTCGTACTGCACGAGGACGCGCCAGGCGCCGCCCGTCGTCCGGTCCGTGGCCTCGTGCTTCCAGTAGCCGGTGTCGAGGACGGCCACGGTCACGCCGGCGCCGGTCGTGCCCACGGCGTGGAGCTGCGAGGCGCCGGGGAGGGCCGGGAGGGCGGTTCCCTGCGGGTAGCCGCCGTCGAAGGCGATCTGCACGTCGTCCAGGTACACCGCGTCCAAACCGTCGTCGAGGTTGCTGATGTGGGGAACGAAACGGACGGTGCTGTAGAGGCCGATGAAGGGCGTGAAGTCGAAGCTCGCGGTCCGGAACGTCGTGTCGTTCGCTGGCCCCTGGATGCGGCCGATCTCGGTGAAGGTCTGGAAGTCCGGCGACGCCTGGACGGAGAGGTAGTCGCCCGACTCCAGGGAGACCCGGTTGTAGGCGAAGCTGAGCTGCGCTGCAGTGGACGTGGGGGGCAGGGCACCCCGCCGCCAGATGCTGTCGCAGGCGCGCACCAGCAGCCGCCCGCTCCCCTGGAAGTCGACGACACGGGTCTGGCCGCCCGCCCAGTAGCCGTCGTCGCCGTACTCGTGCCACCCCTGCTCGAAGCGGTGGGTGCCGTTGTTCCCTTCGTAGGAGACGGCGCGGAACTCGTCGCGCAGCGTCCGGTCGAGGGCGGGCGCGGGCGGCGGCGGGGGGGAACGACGTAGGCGATCCTCACGTCGTCGAGGAAGACCTTCTTCGTGCTGGTCTGGGCGGAGGTGGCGAAGCGCACGACCGTGTTCGCGGCCGCGAATCCGGAGATGTCGTAGCTCCTCGAGATCTGCGCGGAGTCGGCGCCGGGGCCGGGAATGCGGCCGAGCTCCGCGAAGGTCGCCCCTCCGTCGCTCGAGACCAGGACGGAGACGTACTCCGCGGAGCTCGCGTAGCCTTCGCGGCGGTAGGTGAAGGAAAGAACGGCGGAGGCCGCCCCGCCGAGGTCCGCGGCGCGGGAGATCGCCCGGCTCTTGTCGGCCAGCCTCAGCTTCCCGCTGCTGATCACGACCTTGCCGGACCCGGGCCTGCCGTCGTCGCTGCTCTCGAGCCAGCCTCCGGTCCACGGCTTGGTGCCGACGTTGTTCGAGTAGGCCACGGTGGCGAAGTCGTCGCCCGTCGTCCAGCTTCCGATATCCGCCGCGGTCCGAACGGGCTGGTCCGCGTACACGCGCAGCCCCCGGGCTCGGAGCGCCCGGACCTGGTCCTCGTCGAGCGTGCCCGCCACGGCGTGGATGATCCCGAGCTCGTGGCTCACGGTGCCGCCGACGCTCCGAACGGCGGCCGCGGCAGCCGCCAGGTCGCTCGCCTGGACGAGGACGGAAATCGGCGGCGGCGATGACGGGAGTGGGCCTGAAGCCTGGGGGGAGCCGACGAACGTGGCCGCGAGTCCTGCGGCGGTCGCCAGCGCCAGGGCGCCGCAAATTCTTCGCCAGGTGCGTTTGCTCGGGAAGCTCATGCTCTCGTCCTTTCGACTCTCCACGTTTCGATCCATCTCTCACCTACCCGCTAGGGTCCGGCACGTTGCTCTGTCGCTGCCTACTCCTGCGGCACCCAGACGTTGATGCCGGCGGGCTCGACGAGGCCGCTGCTCCAGGGGTAACCGTCGGACCAGGGATAGCCGTCGGACCAGGGATAGCCATCGGACCAGGGGTAGCCGTCGGACCACGGGTAGCCGTCCGACCACGGATAACCGTCGGACCAGGGGTAACCGCCGGTGCCGCTGTAGCTGCCGTTCCAGGTGGTGCCGGTGCCCGCCTGGTTCATCAGAAAGTAGACGCCGTTGGCGTCGCGGCTCGCGCGACCGCCGAAGTGCCGGGTGCCGGCGAGGTCCGCGGCGATGTCGAGACCCGAGTTGGCGCAACCGAGGGGATGTTCCTGGACCGCGGGTAGAGCGTCGACCAGCCCGGCGCCCTGCTGGAAGACGCTGTAGGGCGTCGTGCCGCTCGACCAGGCCGGGTGCGCCGTCGCCATCAGCCCGCACTTGACGTCGTCCGGGGTCAGGTCCGGGTCTGCCTGCAGCATCAGCGCGGCGACGCCGCTCACGATCGCGGCGGCCTGCGAGGTCCCCGACATCATGAAGAGCTGCTTGTAGGGCGAGGCGAACTGAGGATGGCTATGGGCGAGCCCAGAGTCTTCCTTCATGATGCCGACGATGTGGCCGCCGGGGGCAAGGACGTCGGGTTTGACGAAGCCCTCGAAAGTCGGTCCCGCAGACGAGAAGGAGGCGAGCCGGTCGTCGTCCGGGTTGGCCGGCGTGTAGGAGTCCGAGATCGCCCCGACGGTGATCGCGTAGGGGAGGTTGCCGGGCACGCCGATCGTCATCGGCTGCGGGCCGCGGTTGCCGGCCGAGGCGACGACCACGATGCCCGCCTGCCAGGCGCGCATCAGCGCTTGGTTGATCGGGTCCTCCCAGTACAGCGAGCGCAGTGGGGCGCTGAACGAGCAGTTCAGGACGCGGATGCCGTAGGTCGTCTTGTGCGCGACGATCCAGTCGATGCCTCGGATGACGTCGGCGTAGGTGCCCGAGCCGTCGTCGCCGAAGGCGCGGACCACGACCAGCGTCGCGTTCGGTGCGACTCCGGCGAAGCGCTCGACGCCGTTCTTGGGCTTCCGCTTGTCGCTCGCCACGACGATACTGGCGACGTGGGTGCCGTGGCCGTTCCTGTCCCTGGCGTCCCTCTCCTCGTCCTCGATGGCGTCGTAGACGACGGGCACCCGATTCTGGTTCTGGCGCCCGCGCTGGAGCTGGCCATGGTTGTACCAGCCGGTGTCGAGCATGGCGACCGCGATCCCACTGCCGTCGAGGCCAAGCGCGTGGAGCTCGTCGACGCGTACCCGCTCTGGATAGGTGACGTCGCGTTCGGCGTTGTCGCCCTCGTCGGCGACGAAACAGCCCTCGGCGAAATCGACACGCAGCTTGTAGGCGGAAGGAGGCGCAGGGCTATCCCCTGCAAATTCGACCTTGAGCGTCCGGGTCTCGCCGAACTTGATCTGCCGCTTCTTGGGGTCGGCATGGAAGCCCGAGCTTCGCACCAGATGCGCCGGCGGGGACGGGGTCTCGTAGAAGGCCCCCGCCAGCTCGATCTTCTTGAGAACGCCACGGTCGGAAGGCCAATCGACCTCGATGCGGCTGAGCGTGATCGTGCCGGAAGAGTGGTTGCTGAGGTCCCATTCGATCTTCTTGTCATGAATCACCGGGCTCGCCCAGGCCATCACGGCGCAGCCCGTGGCGATCTGGACGTCGCCGTCATCGGTGTAGACACGGCGCACCCCACCTGACCGTCTCACACTGCTCAGTTGTGCGCTCGTGAGGCGAGCCGCCACGGCGCCGATGATGCCGAGCTCGTGGGTGATCTCTCCCCCGACCGCGCGCACCGCCGCCGCCGCCGTCGCCATGTCGCTCGCTTGAACGAGGACGGAAACCGGCGTCGTCGATGACGGGAGTGAGCGGGAAGCCTGGGGCTGACCGACGATCGTCGCCGCCAGTGCCGCGATCGTCGCCAGCGCCAGGGCGCCGCAAATTCTTCGCCAGGTGCGTTTGCCCGGGAAGCTCATGCTCTCGTCCACTCCACTTTCACTACGTTTCGATCCGGCCCTCACCGGTTCTTCTCGCTTCCGGCGCATCGCTACGCCACCGTCAGTTCGCAGGCGTCGAGTTGGCCCGGGGTCAGCGTCACCCGGTGCCGCAAGTCGTCGGCAGGCAACGGCCGCGAGAACAGGAAGCCCTGGACGGCGTCGCAGCCGTATCCGCGAACCTGTGCGAGCTCCGAATCGGTCTCGACACCCTCGGCGACCACATGCAGCCGCAGCTGGCGCGCCATCGCCGCCATCGCTGCCGCGAGCGCCGGCCCGTCCTCGCCGTCCTTCGTATCGCGCACGAAGGAGCCGTCGATCTTGAGACCGTCGAGCACATGTCCGCGGAGATTGCCGATCGCCGCCTCGCCGGTTCCGAAGTCGTCGACGATCAGCCGGACGCCGAGCGCCTTGAGCTTGCGCAGCTGGGCCAGGATCGCCGGGTCCTTGCGCAGGGCGCCGCGCTCGCTGAGCTCCAGCTCGAGGAGCGCCGGCTCGAGGCGCGTCTCCGCGAGCACCCGGGCCACTTCGCCGGCGAAGTCGCCGGTCTCGAGCTGGCAGCGCGAGACGTTGACGGCGATCTGGATCGGCGGCAGGCCGCCATCCAGCCAGGTCCGCAACTGCCTGCAGGCGGTCTCCAGGACCCAGACGCCGATCGGGCCCATCATCCCGGTGTCCTCGGCAACCGGAATGAACTCCGCCGGCGGGATCCAGCCGCGCTCGGGGTCGCTCCAGCGCAGCAGCGCCTCGACGCCCAGCACCCGCCGGCTCGCGGCCGCGAGGATCGGTTGATAGTGGAGCTGCAGAGCACCGCGCTCGAAGACCTCGCGCAGCCGCCGGTCCAGATTGAGCCGCAACTGCGCGGTGAGGCTCAGCTGCTCACTGTAGAAACAGTAGCGGCCGCCGCCGCTATGCTTGGCGCCGTACATCGCGGTCTCCGCGTGCTGCAGCAGCGCCTCCGGATCCTCGCAGGAGGACGCGACCGCGATCCCGATGCTCGCCGAGAGATGGACTGGCGTGTCGTCGACGGCCATGGGTGCCCGAAGCGTCGTCAGCACGTTGTCGGCGAGGGCGCCGAGAATCCGTGTGTCCGCCTGCTGGACCATCAGCGAGAACTCGTCCCCGCCGAGTCGGGCGACGGTCATCACGCCCGGGGCGGCGCCCTGGACCGCAGGCCAGTTTCGCAGGAAGCCGGCCAGGCGTTCGGCCGTGCGCCGCAAGAGCTCGTCTCCGGACCTGCGGCCGAGTGTCTCGTTGAGCTCGGAAAAGCGGTCGAGATCGATGGCCAGGAGAGCCAGCGGGCTCGACGTGGCCCGGACGGCGCGCTCGACGAGGCGCTCGAACTGCCGCCGGCTCGGCAGCAGAGTGAGCGGGTCGATCATGCTGCAGTGCTCGAAATGCGACCGCGACTCCTCGGCCGCGCTCTGGGCCCGGGCGAGCTGGCGGTGCTTGCGATCGAGCTCGCAGGCGATGCGGTGAGCCTTCACGAGGGCCCGCAGCCGTCGACCGACGAGATCCCAGTCGAGCGGTTTCTCCGCCACGTCGCTGGCACCTGCGGAGAGGGCCCGGCGCACCTCGCGTGGCCCGCGGCACAGCGATAAGATCGGCGTCTCGACCGAGCCCCAGGCGCGACGCAGCGCCGCGCACAGCTGCGGTCCGGATCCTTCGAGAAAACCGCTGTCCAGCAGCACTGCCAAGGGCTGCTGCTCGCGCGCAAGAGAGAGCGCCTCGCCCCAGTCCGTGGCGCGATGCACCGCGAGCCCGCCTGCCACGAGGTGGCCGGCGCTGCCGGCCAGAACGCGGTCGTCGGCACAGACCAGGATGGAAGGGGCAGGCGAGCGTTCCCGGGCGGTCTCCGCCGAGGTTTCGGTTTCTCTTTGTTCCATGGGAGACGGCTCCGTTGAACGGTCCACGTCTCGCCATTCAAGGCAATACGCATGCCTGAGAATGCGCGCGCAGCGAAGGAACTCGAGGCCTGTTCCTGTAGGCCCGCAGTGGCATGGGTCCAGCGCCCGTGGACGCGCTGGTTTCGTTTTCGGGACTCGCGATCCCGGATTCGCGACTCAGGAAGCTGGTGTGGAGAGCGGCATGCCGTGCTTCTTGATGCGCTGGTAGAGGGCGCTCCGGCTGACGCCGAGCACGCCGGCGGCCCGCCGCACGTCCCCGCCGACTTCCCGCAGCACGCTCTCGAGGTGGAGCCTCTCCGCCTGTCGCAGGGTGAGCGGTCGCCCCTTCGCCGCGACGTGCGCCGACGTCGCCAGGTTCTCGCCCAGGTCGGCAGCGCGCAGCTCTTGACGATCGCCCAGGAGCAGCGCGCGTTCGAGCCGGTTGCGCAATTCGCGCACGTTGCCCGGCCAGTTGTGGTCCGTGAGGACAACCTCGGCGTCCGGCGAGAGCCGGACTCCCGGGCATCCGACTTCGGCGCTCAGCTGTTCGAGCAACCGCCGGGCGAGACGCAGAACATCCCGACCTCGCTCGCGCAACGGAGGCACCCGCAACGGAACCGCGCTGATGCGGTAGAGAAGGTCCTCGCGGAAGCGGTCCTGACGCACCAACTCCGAGAGCTCGCGGTGAGTGGCGGTGACGAGCCGCACGTCCACCTGACGCTCGCGAACGTCGCCTAACCGCCGGAAGCGGTTCTCCTCCAGAACCTTGAGCAGCTTGGCCTGGACCTGGGCATCGGCGTCGCCAACTTCGTCGAGGAAGAGCGTGCCGCGGTGGGCGACCTCGAACAGGCCCTGTTTGGACCCCACAGCTCCGGTGAAGGCCCCCTTCTCGTGCCCGAACAACTCCGAATCGAGCAAGTCCCGCGAGAGGCCGGCGCAGTTGAGATCGACGAAGGCCTCGCTGGAGCGGGGCCCGTTGTCGTGGAGCCACCGCGCGAGGACTCCCTTTCCGGAGCCGGTCTCGCCCAGCAGCAGGACGCAGGAGTTCGAGTCGGCGACGCGCCGCGCTTGCGATTCGAGCTCCCGGATCGCCGGACTGTCGCCGAGGAACGGATCGACGGCGTCGCGGGCAGAGCGGGACCGCAGGGCCAGCGAGGTCTGTCGATGGCGGCGTTGATCGATCAGGCGTTCGAGGACGATCGCCAGCGTGGGCACATCGACCGGCTTGGTGAAGAACTGCTCCGCTCCTTCCTTGATCGCCTCGACCGCCAGGTCGATCGATCCGTGAGCGGTGAGCATCACGACCGGAAGCGCGGTGTCCGCGGCGCGCAGGACACGCAGGACTTCGAGGCCATTGCCGTCCGGAAGTTGGTAGTCGACGATCGCGGCATCGATCCGGATCGAGCGCGCGACGAGCCGCGCGCCGGCCAGGCTTTCGGCCTCCTGCACCGCGTAGCCCCGCCTCTCGAAGATGTCGCGCAGGGACTCCCGGATCAGCGTCTCGTCATCGACGACGAGCAGTGTCGGGCGGGAGTTGGGAGTCTTGAGCATGGGGTCTGGACCTGGTTATCATACCGACGGTGTCCCAGGGTGCATAGCGCAGCCGCGATCGAGTTCGACTTGTCGAAGGTCCGCCAGGCGATTCGCGGCCTGCGCGCGCTGGTGGTCGATGCGGACGAAGATCGACGGCAAAACCTCGTCAACTTGCTCGAGTCCCTCGGCATCGAGCCGACGATGGTCGGGGAGGCCCGGCAGGCGGGCGACGAGTTGCGGCGCGCGGCCGGTGGAGGTCGACCTTTCGCCGTGCTTCTTTTCGACTCCAGCCTGCGCGGCTCGGCCGCCTTCCGCGCGCGGCGCAGCGGCGACGATCCGGCTTTCGCTGCGACGCCGCAGATCGAGTTGGCCGCGATACGGTCCCGGGACTCGATGTCCCCGGAGTGCGGGCCGGTGCTGCGAGCGCCTGTGACGAGCGAGTCGTTGCAGAGGGCGCTGGCGCAGGTGCTCGGGGGCGCGGCGGAAAAAGGGTGGCCGTGGGGCGCGATGCCGGCACCGGTCCTTGCCACGCAGCCTGGAGAACTCCCCTTCGATCGTTCGTTTCTGGTCCAGCTCCTGGGGGACGACGAGGAGTCGGCACAAAGGGTTTTGCAGCGCTTCGTCGAACTGGCAGGCGGGTATCTGGTCGAGCTCGGAAAGGCGGGTGCGTCCGGCGAACTGCGCGAGACTCAGGCGTTGGCGCACCGTTTGAAGGGGGGGCTATCCTGGATCGGTGCGGATCGCGCCGCCGGGGTCGCGGCGGAGATCGAGGATCTGTGTCGCGCCGGCGAGATCGTTCGAGCCACCGGCCTCTGCGACATCTTGAGAATCGAGACTGAATGTGTGGTGGCCGCCATCCGAGGAGCAGAGAAATTCCCGTCAAAGTGAGTCGTGGCCCGCGGAGGCCCGGTTGTCGGCGTCCGGCAACCGGGAGCGGCGTCGGTGCGAGGGTGCATTTCCCGGGTTTCGGCGCATGCAGGAGCTGATCGCGGGATCTCGGCCACCGTCGATTCGACGACGGTTGGGCGCGCGCGCGGCGCTAGTCGCCTTTGCGTCCGTCTTTGTCGCGCTGAGTCTTGCGTTCGCCTTTCACGCGACGAGCCTCCGCCGAGAGCGGCTGCAACGAACGCGAGAGATGGCCGTCGGCCTGGCGGCTCAACTCGCCAGTGCGCTCGACGTCGACGGTCCTTCCCGGGCGGAGGCGGCGCTCCAGTCGATGGAAGAACATCCCGCGGTCGAATTCGCCGCGCTTTACTCTCGCTCCGGCGAGCTCGTGGCCCGTTTCGTCCGCGGCCGCCCAGGGGATGTCGAACCCCCGCCGAGAGTACCCTTGGAAATCGAGCCCGGAGGCTCCGAGGGATCCGGGAACCTGTTTCAGCTGCCAGTAAAGCACTACGGATCACAGGTCGGCCTGCTCCTGCTGCGTGTCGATCTCGCCGCCGAGAATCGCGCGGTGGTGCGCTCCGCCTGGGTCTTTGCCGGTCTGTTGCTGCTCGCCGGACTCTCCGCCTATCCGACTGGCCTGCGCCTCATGGGGTCGATCGCGGCTCCGATCGAGGGGCTGGACAAGCGGATGAGACAGGATTCGACCGCGACAGCTGACAGACCGCCGGCGCGGGAGACCGGCTTGGACGAGCTCGACGCCCTGGTCGCCGGGTTCGACAGCCTTCCGCCGGCGGCTGGGGGACCTCGAAGGCGAGCTCCTGCGCCAGCGTGGACATCTCGGGAGGCTCGTGGCGGAGCGCACGAACGAGCTCTCGAGGAACAACTCTGAACTGGAGAACATGGTTCGGCAGCTGCGCGCCGCCAAGGCGATGGCGGAGGGCGCGAGCGTCGCCAAGTCCCGCTTTCTCGCCAATATCAGCCACGAGATTCGCACTCCAATGAACGGTGTGCTGGGGATGACCGAGCTGCTGTTGCGGTCGCCGCTGAACGGTCAGCAGCGCCGCATCGCCGAAACCGTGCGCCGTTCGGGAGAGTCGCTGCTCGCGATCATCAACGATGTGCTCGACATTTCGCGGATCGAGGCCGGCAAACTGGAGCTGCAATGCGTGGAGTTCGACCTCAACGAGACGGTCGAGGATGTGGTCGACTGTCTGGCGCAGCGGGCCCACGCCAAAGAGCTCGAGATCAGCTGCCTGGTGCAGGACGAGCTGCCTCGAGTGCTGGGGGATCCGCAGGGCGTGCGCCAGGTCGTCACGAACCTAGTCAGCAATGCGATCAAGTTCACCGACCGGGGTGAAGTGCTGGTGCGCACGCGCAGCGTGGTCGAAGAGCCAAGCTCGATCCTGGTCGGCATCGAGGTCCGCGACACGGGGATCGGTATCTCCCCGGAGTCCGCCACGAGGCTCTTCGAGATGTTCGCTCAGGGAGACAGCTCGACGACGCGCCGGCACGAAGGGACGGGTCTGGGCCTGGCAATCTCCAAACAGGTGGCCGCTCTCATGGGGGGCAACATCGACCTCGAGAGCCAAGTGGGATCGGGAACCTGTTTTCGGTTCACCGCCCTCTTCAAGCGCTCCAGGCCGGGAGCCGAACCGGAACCGTTGCCTGCCGTTCCGAATCTGCGCGTGCTGGTCGTCGACGCCAATGCGTCGAGCGGCGCCGCGGTTCAGCGGCAGTGTGCCCGCCTGGGGCTGGCCGCCGAAGTCGTCAACGCTGCCGAACCGGCTCTCGCGCGGCTGCGAGAAGCGGCGCGCAGCGGCCGCCCATTCGACCTCGGACTGCTCGAGCTGGGAAAGTCCGGGCTCGACGGCCTGGCGCTGGCGCGGGCGATCCGCGAGGACGCGAGAATCGGCGCGCTCCGGCTGGTCCTGCTGGTGACCCTCGACCAGTCTGCCATTCTGGCGACTGGGGCCGAGAACCTGGGTCTCGACCACCTGACCAAGCCTCTGCAACTGCGGTCGCTGGTGCGTCTGCTGCTCGACGTCGACAGGGAACCGGGCGAGGCGGCGACGGCTGGCAGGGAGGAATCCAGCGCCCCGCTGCCGATCGGGACAAGGGTGCTGCTCGCCGAAGACAGCCCCGTCAATCAGCAGGTCGCCTACGGCCTGCTCGTCGCGCTCGGATGCCAGGCGCGAGTGGTCGAGAACGGCCAGCAGGCGCTTCAGGCGATGGCGGAGGAGCCCTTTGACCTGGTGCTGATGGACTGCATGATGCCGGTGCTCGACGGTTTCGAGGCCACTGCCGAGGTTCGACGCCGGGAGCGGGCCGACCCCGGCCGGCCGCGAACCTATATCGTGGCAGTGACCGCAAGCGCGATGACCGGCGACCGTGAGCGCTGCCTGAAGGCCGGCATGGACGACTTTGTTGCCAAGCCCTACAGCGGTGAGGATCTGCGCGCCGCGCTGGCGCGCGGAATCGTGGCGGCGGGGAAGGAAGTGAGCCAGACTGACGCTTTTTCGCCGGAACCCGGGACGGAGAGGCTCGCGGCGACAGCCAACTGTCTCGATACGGACGTGCTGGCCGCGTTGGAAAGCCTGCAGCAGCCGGGAAAGCCATCGCTTTTGGGGCAGGTGATCGGCCTGTACGTCAAGCACGGCCCGCTCCTGGTCGAGGAAGCTCGGTCGGCGCTCGCCGCGGAGGACGTCCCTACGCTGAGGCGAACCGTCCACACGCTGAAATCGAGCAGTGCCAACGTCGGGGCGAAGCACCTGTCGTCGCTGTGCGGCGAGCTCGAGACGCAGCTCCGGGAAGGATGGCCGGACGACGCTGGCCGGAGGTTCTCGCAGATCGAGTCCGAGGTCTCGAAGGTCTGCTCTGCGCTGCTGAACGTCAGTCCTCCAGCAGTCGCCTGAAAGCCGCGGCCGATGGGCCTTGACGTCCGCATCGCGGACGCTTATCTTCGTCTTCAGGGACAGGACCAGTCCATGCTTCAGCCCGAACCGGCTCCAGCGCAGATCCAGCTCGTCGCCGACGCCGCCGACCGCCGGCGCGACCCGCGCCGGCAGATTGCGGGGGTTCTGGGTACCCGACGCTCGCCGGGCGATCTCACTGTTCTCGACCTGAGCCTCACCGGTCTCGCGGCCGAGGTGACCGGCGAGATCAACCCCGGTCAACATTGCTTTCTCGAGCTCGTCCATCAGCGCCACCGGGTGCATGTCGAAACCGTCACCCGCTGGGTAGAAGTGGCTCGCATCGAGCACCAGAAGAATGGGTCCGTCCCGGTCTTCCGTGCCGGCCTGTCCTTCGTCGATATTCACCGCGACGGCAGCGGCGGCATCTGGGACTGGATCTCCGCCACGCCCGGAGACCTTCCCCAGGAGTCGTGCGCGACCGGCTGATCCCCTAGGCTCCGAGTCCCGGGAGCGGAGGGTCAGCGAGTTCGTCGCTTTCCGCGAGCGCGCAAGCGGCCCACCTTCTCGAGGCCGAAGATGGAAGCGATTTACGGAGCGTGGAGCTGGGCGAGCACCTGCGCTTCGCGCTCGAACCTGGCGAGGCGCTTCTTGTCCGCAGTGAAGGCGGCGGGAAGGACTCGCGCCGCGGGCTCAGTTGCGCTCCGGCTCGGCCGACGGTAGGTCCCAGCTGATGAGGAGCTCGATCTGCCGCGGCGCCGGGACGTCGGTGCGGCGGGTGACGAAGGCGAGCCGGCCTCGCGGGCCTGTGTCGTAGTTGCGAAACGGCGCCGTGCGCAGGATGTAGGGACCTCGCGCGGAGCTCACGTGGTGTCGCCGCGTTGAAACCGCAGTTGGTCTCGATATTGACCGCGAGGACCGCGTCGCCCTTGACGCAGAGGACGCTCCTGCCGTCGCGAGCCCAGACCGGCATCTGTCCGCCGTCGGTCGAGATCCGCCATTTGCCGCCTCCCTCGGGGATAGGTCGAGACGAAGATCTCGTCGACGCCGGTCTCGAGCGAGGTGTAGGCAAGCAGGCGCCCACTGGGGTCGAGCGAGCCGCCATACTGGCCGCCGGGGGCGGCGACAATGCGCTGCGCCTCGCCGCCGCCGAGCGGTACGACGTAGATCCCCATTTCTCCCCGCAGGTCGGTGCCGATGAGAGAGCGGCCGTCGCGCGTCCAGTCGGACGCTGAGGATAGGTCTTCGCCGACCCAGACGACCTCCTCGCCGGCCGAGCCGTCGACGCGCTTGCGGAAGACCTTGCTGGAGCGCTCCGCCGTGCCGCCGGTATAGGCGATCCACTGGGCGTCCGGCGACCAGCTGGGGATCGCCGAGCCGGCGACGAAGGAGACGCGCGAGAAACGTCGAGGAGCCAAGTCATGGCGCCAGAGCTCGTCGTCCGAGCCCTGCCCCGAACCGATGTCGACGACGAGCGAACGGCCGTCGGGCGAGAAGCGCGGATACCAGTACCTTTTCTCCGGCAGCGGCAGGCGGGTGAGGAGCCGTCCGGCTCGACAACACGACGGTCGTCGCCTCGACCAGCGCCTCGGTCGGCACGTAGGCGAGACCCCGCCCGCGCCGGCGAAATAGCCCGCGCCGCTCGAGGGCTCCCCACCGACGTCGTCGAGCAAGACCCTCTCCGGGCCGCGGACTTCGGCGAGTGCCGGGTCGAAAGGCAGCGCCAGCAGCGATCCGCGACGCTGCAGCAGGAGCGTCGCCGGCGGAAAGCACGTGTCCGGGCGGCGGAGCGACGCCGACGGCGATCTGCCGAGCCGCCGCAGGCGGCGCGCCCGTTTGCTGGTCCAGGTTCCGCCCGATGACGAACGCAGCGACGATTGCGATCGCCGCCAGGGCGGCGGCGAGCCACATCCCGCGGCGCCTCGGAGAAGAGACCTCCGGGCCCCGGCCGACGTGCGTCCGCGAGGATGTCGCGGCGGGAGCCGGGCCGATTCCGCTCGTCGAGTCGAGCTCCGCAGTGAGCGCGATGCGCGCCTCGCCGATATCGCGCAGCCGCGCTTTCGGATCGCGTTCGAGGCATCGCGCGACGAGTTGGCGCATCGCAGCGGGCGTGGATGCCGGAAGAGAATCGAGCTCGATCGGCTGGCGGAATACGGCGCCCAGAATCTCGGCCACGCTCTCGCCCTCGAACAGGCGCCGGTCGGTGAGCATCTCCCACAGGAGGACGCCGAAAGCCCAGATGTCGGTGCGCCGGTCGATGGTCTTGCCCGCCGCCTGCTCGGGCGACATGTAGGCGGCGGTGCCGAGAATGACGCCGAGCTGCGTGCCCGCCGCGGTGAGCGTCGGCGAGTTCATCAGCGTCGGCGACCGCGCAAGATCGGCCGCGGAGGCCGCAGTACCGCCGGCATCCATCGCTTTGGCCAACCCGAAATCGAGGACTTTGACCTTTCCTTCACTGGAAGCTTCTACATTCTGGGGCTTGAGGTCGCGATGGATGATGCCCTTGTCGTGGGCCTCTTCGAGCGCGAGTGCGATCTGGAGCGCGGTAGAGAGGCTTTCAGTAAGGGAAAAGGCTCCGGCCTCGAGGCGCTCTGCGAGGGTCGGGCCGGGGACGAGCTCCATGACGAGGGCGCTCACGCCGTTGGTTCTTCGAGGCCGAAGATCGGGCGATGTTGGGATGATGGAGCTGGGCGAGGAGCTGCGCTTCGCGCTCGAATCTCGCCAGACGCTCCTTGTCCTGGACAAAGGCGGCGGGGAGCACCTTGATCGCCACCTCGCGCCCGACTTGGTGTCGGTGGCCCGGTAGACCTCTCCCATGCCGCCCTCGCCCAGCTTGGCGGTGATTTCGTAGGAGCCGAGAGATCTTCCGATCAACGGACGTAGCCTATCTCGGCAAGGTCTGGTCAGCTCGAGGCAACAAGTTCCGCCCGCCGGTGTGCCCGGTTCTCGTACATCGCCTTGTCCGCCTTGTGGATCAACTCCTCGGGCGCCGTTCCGTCGTCCGGGTAGAGAGCGAGGCCAACCGTCGCGGCCTTTTGCACCGGACCGGAACCGAAGTCGAAGGGCGCCGAAAAAACCTCCTGCAGCTTGGCGAAGACCCGGGCGACGTCGCTTTCGGTACGAAGACCCTCGACGACGGCGAGAAACTCATCGCCGCCATAGCGGGCGACGGTGTCACCCTCCCGCATCGAAAGCCTCAACCGCGTGGCTACCTGGCGCAGCAACTCGTCTCCGGCCTCGTGCCCGAAGCTGTCGTTGACCTGCTTGAAGCGATCGAGGTCGAGCAGCACGACGGCGACTTTCCACTGTTGACGGTGGGCTCGTCGGAGAGCCAGGGCAAGGCGGTCAGCGAGCAGCCGCCGATTCGGCAGCCCGGTCAGTGCATCGTGAAACGCAAGGTGCTCGATCTGGCGTTGCGACTCCAGGCGAAGGCCTTGCAGACGGTCGTTCTCTCTCCGCAGGAGACCCTGGAAGACCGCCACCAGCATCCCCAGGAGGAGCAACATGGCGAGCGCCAAGAGCTCTCGGGATCGAGCGAGCGTCGGATCGGCGAGCCCGAGACGCGACAGGCCGACGTGGAGGAGAGGAAACCAGACCGTGTAGAGCACCAGGGGGCCGAGCTCCGGGGCGGCTCCAGACCGAACCGCAGGAGGCTGCTGCGGGGCGGCCACTCGAATCCTGGCGGCGATCACCAGAGTGGCGTAGGGGGGAATCCAGAGGAGATCGACCCAGGTGCCATCGGGAATCCAGGTCGTTGCGCCGTGCCACATGAGCATCTCGGTACTGTCGGTCATGCTCCACAGCACCGCGGTGACCAGGAGCCAGCTGTAGACGTAGCGCCACCGGGGATCAGTCGAGCCGACGAGAAGGCCCAACAGGCGAATCGCGAGATAGACGTCGAGGGAAACATACAAGAGCAGGGAGGATGTCAGGTAGCGCTCAGGCTCGAGCGCCAGCGGAATGACGGTGAAGTACAGCAGCAGCCCGAAAAAGAAGACCAGGGTGCCGAGACGGTTGACCGCGTCGAGGGCGCTCGCGGCGGCCTGGCGCGCTGTGAGATGCGGCTTCACCTCGAGGGCGAGTGCGGCAAACAGATAGAAGAGCAGGTAGAACACATTGCCCAGGAGCTGAAGGGCGACATCCCACTCCCCCACTTTCCAGTCGATCCAGGCGACAAAGGCGGCGAGCAGCCAGGCGACGATTGCGAGGCTCAGGAGGTTCCAGAATCTGCGCTCAGCCGCCTGTTTCAGCGCTGCGAAACCGTGACGGAGGGCCAACAGGCAAACACCAAGCAACGGGAAGACGCTGTAGACCGCGGACCAGGCCGCGACTCCATCTGGGCTCAGCAGCGGAAAGTAGAACGGCAGGGCGACCGCCAGGAGGACGACTCCCTCCAACCTGATGATCGGGTCCCTGAGCAGAGCTCGCAGCATGCAAGATCTCCAGCGCGTTGCCTCGTGGAATTCAGTCCGAAAAGCAAAATATATCAATCCGGAGATCCGTGCCCTTGTGGTGTGATCGTGAGCGAACCCGATCGTAGAGCCGAGCTCGTCCCCGAGCCGAGGTCCACCGCCGGATACTTCGAAGCGGACGACCCGGCGCTATCCAAGCCGGGACCTCTCCGCCGCGAAGTGTGTTCGATGAAGGAAGGTCTCGCTACGCAAGTTCAGTCGACGCTGGGTATCCACGGAGGGGTCCTGATCCGTCACATAAGATGGGACTCTTGGAGGTATCCATGGATCGCCGCCGGTTCCTCGCACTTTCTGCTGGCCTCGCCGCTGCGACTCCGTTCGCGTCCGTGGGCTCTAGCGTCGCCACCGCCGAGGCCGAAGGGGAATCTGCGGTCGCGCCGCCGCCGTTGCCGCCGTCGATCGCCGCGCTCGAGTCGCTTGCCGGGCGAGCGAAACGATCGCCGCGGAGGAGCGGCGGGCGCGCCTCGAGAGGGCGCGGCGGCGGATGGCGGAGGAGAAGCTCGACGCCGTCGTGCTGACGCCCGGCACCTCCCTCGACTACTTCGCACCGGCAGGTGGTTTTCACCGTGCCGAAGCGGCTGCGGATCTTCTTCCGTTTCGACCGCAAGCTCCTCGGCGAGCTACCCGGCTGTGCCTGGCGGGCCCTCCAGCTCTACTTTGCGGCCTGGTTCGGCGGCGAGCGGGTCGTTCCCGGCGCAGTCGGCTTCGTCCAGACCGCCGGCGAGCTGCTGGGCTGGCATCCGCATCTTCACGTCTTGCTGACCGACGGCGGCTGGCTGCCAGACGGCAGCTTTCGCCATCTGCTGGCCTTCGACTCTTCCCAGGTCGAGAAGCTCTTCCGCGCCGAGGTGCTGCGGTTGCTCGTGGCCCGCGGCAAGATCTCTGGTGAGGTCGTCGAAAACCTGCTGACCTGGCGCCACAGTGGATTCTCGGTCCACGCTGGAGTCCGGGTCGAGGAACGTTCCGGGGCGGTGCGGCTGGGCCGCTACGTCATCCGCTGCCCGCTCGTGCTCGAGCGCCTCGAGTGGGACGAAACCTCCGGCCAGGTTGTCTACCGTGCCCGGCTCGGGCGCCACGACGCTCGCGGAGAGTCTGTCGCTCGCTGGGACGTGCTCGAGTTTCTCGCCCGCGTGCTCGATCACCTGCCGAACCCGGGCCAACAGCTGCTGCGCTATTGGGGCTGGTACAGCAACGCGGCTCGAGGCCGCCGGCTGCGCCAGCAGCAGGGCGAGCCGAACGCCAAGCCCTGCGTGAGCAGGGATCCAGCTGACGGAGCAAGTCGACAGCCGCGCCTGACCTGGTCGCAGCTCATCCCCAAGGTCTACGAGATCGATCCACTGCTCTGCCCCTACTGTGGCGCGACGATGCGCATCGTCGCGTTCCTGATCGACTTCGCCTCTCTCCGCCGCCTCCTCGGCCACCTCGGCTTCGCGCCGCAGCAACCCGAGCCGCTCGCCCACTCGCCGCCCGACGAGACGGAGCTCGACGTCTCGAACGCCTGATCCGCGGTCGTTCGGGCTCAGCTTGGATGAAGTCCCTTGGTGTCGAGCGCTGCGCGGCGCGCCCATTGCGGGCTAGCGCCCCCGTGCCGCAGCCGCGGCGGCCATCTCGTTCATCGCGGCGCCGGCCGCCATGGCGGTGCGGCGCGCCGCGGGGAGGGCGACGCCGCGATTCTGGGCCCAGGCGGCGCCCATCTCTTCGAGAACGTCATTGCCGAGCAGCTGCTCCGCCATCGGGAAGAGGACCACCTCTTCCTTGTGGAAGTGGCTGCGGGCCTCGGCGATCGCCGCCTCGAGGTGGATCCGTGCCGCTTCTGCGTCGCGGCAGGTCGCGACCTTGGCCAGCTCGCCTTCGATCTCCTCGTGTTCGGCGCGCATCGCGCTCACCGGGCCGCCGCCGGGCATCACCCGGTCGAGCGCGGCGAAGAACGGATCGTTCTCGAAGTGGGCGTGGGCGAGGATCGCCGCCTCGAAGAGCGCGGCGGAGGTCTGCAGCTCGGCGAGCCCGGCCCCGGCCAGCCGCCCCTCGATGGCCTTCATCAACATGTAGAGCGAGCCGTGTTCTCCGTACAGCGCGTCGGTGAGGCGCATGGTCGGACTCCCTGCCGCGGTCTTGGTGCTCCTCGGCGGCAGTCGAACCGTAGCGCCGATTCTCCGGCGCGCGGATGATGCCCGTCATAAGGGCAGCGCACCCTCCCCGCCATGCTACGTTTCCGTCATGCCCGCCGCCGACTCGCCCTGGAGCGCCCCGTCGGTCGTGGCCGGTTTCGCGAGCTCCACGCCGAACCCGGTGCTGATGCGGTTCGCCGCAGACGAACTGCGCCGCATCGACGGCGGCGCAGCGCGCCGGCCGCGGGCGCTCGACCTCGGCTGCGGCGCGGGGAGGAACGCCGTGCCGCTCGCCGGCCTCGGCTGGCAGGTCGTCGGCCTCGACAACTCGCTGCCGATGCTGGCGGCTGCACAGGCGCGCACCGGCACGGCGGCGGACAGTGGGAGCGGAGGCGGGCTGACTCTGGCGCTCGCCGCCATGGATCAGATTCCGCTCGCCGACGGCAGCTGCGACTTCGTGATCGCGCACGGCATCTGGAATCTGGCGCGCTCGGCGGCCGAGTTCCGCCGGGCGGTGGCGGAGGCGGCGCGTGTCGCCGCTCCGAGCGCGGCGCTCTTCGTCTTCACCTTCTCGCGCCACACCTTTCCGCCGGAGGCCGCACCGGTCGCCGGCGAGCCGTTCGTCTTCACCCAGTTCTCGGGCCAGCCGCAGTGTTTTCTGACCGCGGAACAGCTCGTCGGCGAGCTCTCCGAGGTCGGATTCGCGCCGGAGCCGGCGGTGCCGCTCACCGAGTACAACCGCGTGCCGCCCGGCGCGCGCCCGGTGGCGGCGCCACCGACCCGGCCGGTCATCTACGAGGCCGCCTTTCGCTCCCGCCCTTGACCGCTTTTCGCCAACGAAGCGGTAGGTAGAGATGAAGCGGCAACTGCCCGGCGCCGCGTGCCAGAAGAACTACCCGCTGGGGTAGGGCGCTTCGCCAGACAGGGCCTAATATTGGTTGCAGTAACCCTAGCCCGGAGAGGACACATCACTTGCGGACCCTCGGGTCACCAGTGCGACGTCCACGAATCCTCCTGGCGCTTTTCGTCGCGGCCGGCTCGTCTGTCGGCGGCGCTTCGACGGCGGCGCTCGGGGAACAGGCGGGGGAAGTTTGCCTGCGTCTCGATACCGGCGCCGGCGCCATCACGCTGCGGCTAGCGCGCGCCGCGGCGCCGGCGGCGATCGCGGCGATCGCGCGCCTCGCGACGAACCCGATCTACGACGCCGGCGTCGTCCCCCGGCCTGCGGCCGCGAGCGCCACCGGCTATTTCGACGGCCTGGCCTTCGACTACACGCGACCGCACCTCGAGATCCGGCTTGCCGCCCGCGAACCCGTGGCGGCGTTCACGGTTGCCTCCGAGCTCGACGCCGCGGCACTCGGCCTCGAGGCCTCTCTCGTCGCCGACGCCGGCGAGGCGATGAACGCGATGCAGTTCGACCTCCTGCCGGCGCTCAAGCGTCCCAACTCGACGCGCCAATCGACGCCCACCCTCGTCGAGTGGGCCAGCCGCTTCGAGGCCAACGGCTTCGACGCTTCGTTCCTGGTCGGCAGGAGTCGCCGCGAGCTGCTCGAGGCGATCGGCTACCGCTTCACCAGCGGGCTCGCCTCCCTGCCCGCGACACGCGGGGCCGTCGCGCTCGTCCCGGCCTCGCCCGCGGAATCCGTGCTCTCACTGGCGATTCTCCTCGCCGACCACCCGACCCGCACCGGCCGTTGGGTCGTCGTCGGGCAGGTCGCCTCGGGGCTCGAGGTCGCCGAGGCGCTCTCCCTCGCTCCGCACGCCCTTCCCCAGGCCAAGGATTATCGGCCACTCGTGCCTGCATTCGTCCTGAATTCCGAAGTGCTCTCCACTTGCCCGCCGTCTGCTGAAGGAGGTCCACCATGAAACACAGTCGCCTCGCAGTCGCCCTCGTCGCCAGCCTCTTTGCCCTCTCCCTGCCGGTCGCGCTGCTCGCCACAGATCGGCCGGCGGCCGAACCGGCCCGCGCGCCGGCGGCCATCGACCCGCAATCGCTGCACACGACCGGCGCTCCGCTAGTCGGCGTCGGACCCTTCGTCGTCGACCTCGCCCGGGTGCCGACCGGCGATCCGGAATTTCAGCCTGGCGTCGATCGCTTCCACGACCAGGGCGAACCGGGCGGCGACGCCCGGATCGGGCGCGTTTCTCGTCGCCCCTCGAGGACCGCAGTTTCGAGGGCCCCGGCCCCTCTCCCGCTAACGGAGGCCGGGAAGCCGACGCACCTTCCGCCCCCGGCGACGCCCTGCGCTCCTTCCAGGGCATGACGGACTCGGGGTGGTACCCGCCGGATCCGGTGCTCGCGGTCGGTCCGAAGTACATCGTCGAGGCCATCAACTCGGGCTTCGCGGTTTACACCAAGGACGGGGGCCTCGAGCGCTCCTACACCGACCTCGAGACCTTCTTCAATCCGATCATCGCTTCGCTCCCGGCCTGGTCGGCCAACGGTTTCGTCTTCGACCCGCGCATCCTCTATTCGCCCGACTACGGAAAATTCGTCCTCCTCGGCCTCGCCGCCGACGACATCAACCTCACCAGCTACGTCTTCCTCGCCGTCTCGGCGACGAACAATCCGCTCGGCAACTGGTATCAGTACTACTACGGCGACGCTGCCCATCCCGCCAACTGGATCGACTACTCCGGGCTGGGATCGGACAGCTGGGGCGTCTACTTCACCGGTCAGTCGTTCCCGTGGGCGGGCGGTTTCACCAGTTCGCTCATCTTCAGCATCCCGGCGACGGTCTTCACCGGCGGCAGCGGCGGCGGGTGGTACTTCTGGGACCTGCGCTGGAACGAGACCGGGAATCCGCTCGTCTTCGACATCCAGCCGGCCGTCGCGCACTCGGTCGCCGGTGGCCAGGAGACGTTCTTCGTCAATACCTACACGTCGAGCGGCAACAAAGCCTGTATCTGGCAGCTCACCGGCCCGCGCGACAACGCGCCGACCCTGGTGCGCAACTCGGCCACCGTTCAGGCCTACGCCGAGCCCGGACTCGCCTCGCAACCCGGCGCCGTCGCCGATGACATCGAGATGTTCTACGCCGGCGTCCAGAACGCCGCCTATTCGAATCGCAAGGTCTACTTCGCGCTCAACGACTTCGTCGCGGCGGACACCACCGGCTTCTTCGTCAGCAAGGTGGATGTAGACACGCGCGTCGAGAACCGCAACATCACTTATTGGACCGCAGATATCGACTACTACTACCCGAACGTCAGCCTGTGCGGAGCCAGCGGCCTGGACCCCGAGGTCGGCGTCGCAATGAGTTGGTCTTCGAATGCGCAATACGCCTCCGGCGCGATCAAGTACTACCAGGACTTCACGGTCGACAACTCGGGTTACTTCTGGGGGTTGGCCAGCGGCTCGGCGACCTACAACCGCTACGGCAGCGGCCGGAATCGCTGGGGCGACTACATGGGGATCCATCGTGATTGGTCCTGCAACACGCTCTGGAGCGTCGTCGAGTTCGCACCTGCGCTCAACGTCTGGCGGACTCAGATCGGTGAAACCCAGTGCGATACGGCGCTTCCCCAGGAGTGCCGACTGATCTTCGACGACGGCTTCGAGCGCGGGAATCGGCAGAACTGGAGCAGCTCGGTACCCTGAACGGCAGCCGTCGGCGCTGCGGATGCGAGCTCGCGGCCGCGACAGCGGCCGCGAGCGCTCACAGCAGCGCCGAGACGAAGACCGCGGCGATCGCCAGCGGGCAGACCCAGCGCAGCAGCCAGATGCAGAGGCGGCGGGCGAACGGGGTCGTCTCGGACAACTCGTCGGCGACGATCGCGCGGTGGAGGAGCCAGCCGACCAGGATGCTGGTCGCGAGCGCTCCGACCGGCAGCAGGATGTTCGACGTCAGGTAGTCGAGACAATCGAAGACCGTCCTGCCGGCGAACAGCGGCAGGAAACCCAGCGGGTGCCAGCCGGCCCGAGGTTGAACGACAGCACCGAACCGAGCCCGAGCACCCAGGCCCCTCCCGCGGCGATCAGCACGGCGGTCTGGCGCGAAGCGCCGCGATGCTGCTCGAGCCAGGCGACGACCGGCTCGATACCGGCGATCGAGGGCGTGAGCGCGGCGAGGACGAGCAGCAGGAAGAACAGCGTGCCGATCAGCCGTCCGCCGGGCATCTCGGCGAAGACCGTCGCCAGGACATCGAAGACCAGCTCCGAGCCCTGGGCCGGATCCATCCCGTAACGGAAGACCAGCGGGAAGATCGTCAGCGTCGCGAGCAGCGAGACCAGCAGAATCGAGCCGGTGATGTAGAGCGCCGGGCGCACCAGCGAGGTTCCACGCGCCATGTAGGAGCCGTAGGCGAGCATCATCGCCATGCCGACGCCGGTGGCGTAGAACGCCTGGCCGATCGCCGCCAGCAGGACCTCCGGCGTGATGGCCGAGAAGTTGGGCGCGAAGGCGAAGCGCAGCCCCTCCCGCACGGCTCGCGGATCTCCGGTCGCCAGGGCGTAGGTCGCCAGGATCAGCAACAGCACGAGCAGGGCGGGCGCGCGAATCCGGTTCGCCACCTCGATGCCGCGGCTCACGCCGCGGGCCGAGATGAAGGCGACCAGGGCCAGGAAGGCGAGATGCCAGGCGCCGACTTCGAGCGGGCTGCCGAGGAAGCCGCGCCACAGGCCCGCGACCTCGGGCCGGTGCAGACCGACCAGCGCGCCGCTCGCGACCTTGAAGGCATAGGCGAGCACCCAGCCGGCGATCACCGTGTAGTAAGAGATGATCGTGAAGGCGGCGATCGTACCGAGCACGCCGATGGCGTTCCAGCGCGTGCTGAGGCCGGACTCCGCGGCGACCACCCCGGCGGCGTCCGGCGGGCTCTGGCGCGCCCGCCGCCCGAGGGCGAACTCGGCGACCAGCAACGGCATCGCGATCCCCAGACAGGCGAGCACGAAGACGAAGACGAAAGCGCTGCCGCCGCTCGTCCCGACGAGATAGGGGAGTCTCCAGATGCTGCCGAGGCCGACGGCGGCACCGACCGTCGCGAGGTAGGTCGCGACGCGGGACGACCAGATCGGCGCCGGCTCACTCGCCCTGGACAATGAACCGCCTTTCTGAGGGGTCGGAGAGACCGGAGGGGCCGGAGGAATTTCGGCGACCCGAGGAGATCAATGGGTGCCTGCCGAAGCGCGCTCGGGAACCGCGCGATCGCGGCGGAAGCGATCGAGGGCGAACGGGGCGATGACCTCCGGCACACGCCCGGTCGCGATCAGGGCGGCCATGTTCTTGCCCGAGACCGGAATCGCCTTGAAGCCCCAGGTCCCCCAGCCCGACGACAGGAAGAACTGCCCGACCGGCGTCGTCCCCAGGAGCGGCGAATAGTCCGGCGTCATGTCGCAGACCCCCGACCACTGACGCAGCAACCGGAGGTTCGCCATGAACGGAAAGAGATCGATGGCGCGCGCAGCGCACGACGAGACGAAGGGGAAGGTCGAGCGCGTCGAGTAGCAGGTGTAGGGATCGATCTCGGCCCCGACCAGCATCTCGCCGCGAGCGCTCTGCGAGACATAGATGTGCAGGTCGGCAGAAGCCACGATGCGGTCGAGCACCGGCTTGTACGACTGGGTGACGAAAGCCTGCAACGGGTGGGTGACGATCGGCAGCTTCAACCCGACCATGTCGGCGATCTGCGTGACGTAACCGCCGACGGCCGAGAGAACCGCCCCCGCCGCGATCTCTCCGCGGCTCGTGCGCACACCGGTGCAACGGCCCTTGGCGACGGTGACACCGGTGACCTCGACGCCCTGGTGCACCTGCACCCCGAGCCGCTCGGCCGCCGCGGCGTAGCCCCAGACGACGCCGTCGTGGCGGATGATCGCGCCCGGCGGATGATAGGCCGCGCCGAGGATCGGCCGCACGCCGCCGCAGGTCATGTCGAGCTCCGGGCAGACTTCGGCCACTTCGCGCGCGGTCAGGAAGACGGTGTCGACGCCGAAGACCTGATTCCGCAGCGCGCGCTCGCGCTGATTGTTGATCTGCGCCTCGGAGTGCGCGAGCCACAACAGCCCGCGCTCGGACCGTAGGAGATTGAAGTCGAGCTCCTCGGCCAGGTGGCGATAGAGCTCGAAGCTTTCCTTGTAGAAGCGGATCGTCTCCGGCGTCTTGTAGTTGGCGCGCAGCACCGTGGTGTTGCGGCCGGTGCCCCCCGAGCCGATGTACGAGCGCTCGAGCACTGCGACTCGCCGCACCCCGTGCTCGCGCGCCAGGTAGTAGGCGGTCGCGAGACCGTGGCCGCCACCGCCGATGACGACGACGTCGTAGCTCGCCGCGAGCGGGTGCTCGTGCAGGTGGATCTCCGGCTTCGATCGGCGGGTGGCTCCGGTGGCTCGGATGGCTCGGCTGGCTCGGGTGGCTTCGGTCATTGCCGGCGCTTTCGACGATTCCATGGCTCTCAGGCCGCCGACCCGGCAGGAGGCACGAAGGGCGCCTCGAGGGCATCGAGCCGCACCGCCGTCGCGGCGCAGACCTCGCGCAGCCGGCGCTCGACATGGTCGCGCAGGGCGAACGGCACCAGCAGGAGGACGACGCCCGGCAACATCAGGAGCTTGGCGGCGCCGCCGGCGACCGCGCCCTGGACGAAGGCCGGACGGCGCTCCGGGAACGGGAACAGCGCGAGCTGGCGGAGCGCCAGCATGCCTTCCTCCCCCGGCAGGCCGAAGACCGTCCAGCCGTCGCTCTGGTCGACGACCAGCGAGCCCGGCTCGGCGACGGCGAGGGTCGCCGCCGCGCGGCGCAGGAGCTCGTCGGTTCGCGCCGGCGAAGCCAGAAGCAGCAGCTCGTCCGGGGCGACCCGGCAGGCGTGCACGCCCGGCGGCAACCCTCGCGCGGCGAGCGCGTCGAGCGCTGCGGCGCTGGCATGGCACTCGACCAGTCCGGCGTGAAAGCGCCCGATCTCAAGCACGCAGGCGCTCCCCTCTCGGGTCGTAGAACGGCGCCCGCGTCACCAGCCCCGGGAGCTCGCCGCGAGTGTCCCGCGCGGTGATCGCCAACGGCGGAGAGCCCTCCGGATGCCGCACCCAGCCGAGCGCCACGCCCTTGCCCAGCACCGGCGAGAAGCGCGACGAGGTGACGTTGCCGACGTGCGCGCCGGCGACGAAGAGCTGCGCCCCTTCCTCGGGAGCGCGCGATCCCTCGAAGGAGAGCGGCAGCAGCGAGCGCTCGCGCGGAATCTTCGCCAGACGCTCGAGCGCCGTCCGGCCGACGAAGTCGGGCTTCTCCATCTTGACCGCCCACCCGGCGCCGACTTTGGCCGGGGTGCTGTCGAAGTCGGTGTCCAGACCGACGATGAAATGTCCTTTCTCGAGCCGCAGCAGCTTGAGCGCATCGAGGCCGTGCGGCCGGCAGCCCCACTCCGCTCCGGCCGCACGCAGGGCGTCCCAGAGCGCCGGACTCTGGCGGGTCGCGTGATGGAGCTCGATCGACAGCTCGCCGACGAAGCCGACGCGGATCGCCCGGCAGGCGACGCCGGCGACCCGGATCGCGGCGACGCCACCGTAGGGCAGCGCCGCGGCGTCTACCGGATCGTCGGAGAGCTTCGCCAGCAGGTCGCGGGTGCGCGGGCCGGCGACGTGGATGGCGCTCTGCGACCAGGTCAGGTTGGCGATGTGAACGTTGTGCTTCCAGGCCTCCGCCCATTCGCGCAGCCAGGACTCGGCGGCGTCCGCCCCCGCCGAAGTGAAGGTGACGTAGAAGCCGTCCTCGCCCAGCGCGCAGACCAGGCCGTCATCGAAGATGTAGCCGGCCTCGTTGAGCAGCAGAGCGTAGCGGCTGCGTCCCGGAGCGAGGTCGGCGACCCGGCAGGGGTAGAGGCGCTCGAGGAAGGGCACGGCGTCGGGTCCGGCGATCTGGTACTTGCCGAGCGTCGAGACGTCCATGAGGCTCACGTTCTCGCGCACCGCCCGGTATTCGAGCTCCACGTCGCCGTAGTTCGACGGCCGCTTCCAGGCGCCGGTCCATTCCATGACGGCGCCGAGGGCGAGGTGTCGCGAGTGCAGCGCGGTGTGGTACTCGAGCGGCACGCGCATCCCGGCGGCGAGATCCGCGAGCCGCACCGGCCGCGCCGGCGGACGGGCGACCGTCGGCCGGCCCGCCACCGCAGCCTGCGGCGCGCCCGCGGAGCGCGCGCCGACGAAGGCGCGCAGATGCGGCTGGCAGAGAGCGCCCTGACAGGCGCCCATGGTCACCGTGGTGTAGCGCTTGAGGAGCTCCGTCGAGCGGTAGCCTTCCCGCCAGGCCTGTTCGAGCTCGCCGGCCTCGATGTCCTCGCACAGGCAGACGAAGCCGGCGGCGGCGACCGGCG
This sequence comes from Thermoanaerobaculia bacterium, assembly GCA_963719555.1. GTDB lineage: Bacteria > Acidobacteriota > Thermoanaerobaculia > Multivoradales > JAGPDF01 > JAGPDF01. Next base: position 424,453 of record CAVRCL010000003.1, read on the forward strand.
GCAGCGCGACGCCGGCGACAGCGGCGGCCCTCCCGTTCGGGATCGCGCCGGCGACCGCGATCGTCGAATCCGGCGAGCCTGCCGCGACGCCGCTCGCCTCCGCCTCGGCGAGGGTGCAGCCCGGCAGCACGACCTCTCCCGCTCCCTGCACCGTCCCGGCGTCCGCCTGCCGCAGCAGGCCGTTGCGCGGCTCGCAGCCGAGCGCGAGCACCACGGCATCGCACTCGACCGTCCGCCGGCCGGCTCCGGTTTCGACCACCACCGCGCGCACCCCGGCTCCCCTTCCCATGGCGCGGCCGAGCGCCGCCACCACGGCGCCGTCGTGCAGAACCTCGACGCCGGCCGGCACCCGCGCCGCGAGCTCGCGCGGCGCCACGACCGCGACCACGGTGCAGCCGGGATCGCGGATCGCATGCGCGCGCAGGGTGTCGAAGTGATCCATGCCCTCGGCGGTCGCAGCGACCACGACGATGCGCCGGCCGGGCGACAGGCCGTGCACGCCGGCAAGTCGCGCCGCGCCGCGTGCCATCCAGACCCCCGGCAGGTCGCCGCCCGGAAAGACCGCGTGGCGTTCCACCGCGCCGGTCGCGACGACCACCCGCGCGGGATGCACGAGGTGGAGGCGGTCGGCGGCGGCGATTGGCACCAGCGGGCCCTGGTAGAGCCCCACCGCCGTCGCCCGCTCCAGCACGGTCACCGAACGCTCCGCCAGCAGCAGCGCATGCAGGAGATCGACCCGGGCGCGCGCCGCGCCCGGAGCCATCCCCTCGCCAATCGCGCCCTCATCGGCGAGCACTACCGTCTCGCCGTGCTGCGCCGCGGCGAGCGCCGCGGCGAGGCCGGCGACGCCGCCGCCCACGACCAGCAGGTCGGGATGATGATTCAGCCGCTCGCGGTTCACGACCGGCCGGTCGCGGGCGATCGGACCGAGCCCGGCGACTCTCCGGATCACCCGCTCCGCGAGCGGCCAGAGCCAGCGCGGGCGGATCATCGACTTGTAGTAGAAGCCGACCGGCAAGAAGGCGCGCAGACGCCAGAGGATCGCCACCAGATCGTGCTCGGCCGACGGCCAGCCACTGCCGCGCGCCACCGTGCGCACCGCCGTCGCCGGCGTGCGGCAGGTGCGCACCGCAGGCTCGCCGTCGACGGTCATCAGGCAGTTCGGGCAGTCGCCGGTGAGACAGTAGAGCCCGCGCCGGCGGTGGTACTTGAACGAGCGCGAGAAGGTCCGCACGCCGGCGCGATAGAGCGCCGAGGCGACCGTGTCGCCCGCGACCACCGGGATCGCGCGGCCCTCGAAGTCGAGCCCGGCGGCGCTCGACTCGGGCGAGCGGCCGTCGTCAGGCGCGCCCATGCACCTCGTTGGTGAGCGTGTCGCGCACCGCCGTGTGCCAGCGCCGGCAGCCCGCGTGATGGAACCAGCGCTCGTGCTGAATGCCGCAGCTGTTCTGGCGCAGCCAGACGCGCGCGAAGTCGGCCTCGAGGGCCGCGTCGCGGCTGCCGCCGCCGGAATCCGGCTTCGGCCCTTCCGCCCGAGCTTCGACCTCGCCACCGAACCAGAATTCGGTATGCGGGCGCGCGCCGCAGTTCGGGCAGGTCAGCCTCAGTGCCATGCGTGAATCCCTCGAGTGCTGCCGGAGCATAGTCCTCGGGCCGACTCCGCGTCGAGGGAAACCCAACCTGCCGGGTGACCCTGCTCAGTCGGCGAGCGTCGAGAGGTCTCCCGGGTCCTCGCCCGAGCTCCATGCGCCTTGAGGTAGCGGCGGACGATCTTGCCCGAGCGGGTCTTGGGGAGCGACGTCCGGATCTCGATGTCGGAGGGCTGCGCGATCGGGCCCGAGGTCCTGGCGGACGTGGTCCTTGAGCGCTGCCGATCAGGCCCGGCCCCGGCGAGCTCGCCGGGCTTCAGGACCACGAACGCCTTGATGCGCTCGCCCTTGACGTCGGATCGGGCAGGCCGACGACGGCGCTCTCGGCGACCGCCGGGTGGCGCAGCAGCGAGCCCTCGACGTCGGCGGTGCCGATGCGGTGGCCGGCGACGTTCAGCACGTCGTCGGCGCGGCCGAGGACCGCGAAATAGCCGTCGCGGTCGCGCACCGCGATGTCGCCCGCCGCGTAGCAGCCCGGCATCTGCTGCCAGTACTGCTCGTAGCGAGCGTCGTCGCCCCAGACCGTGCGCAGCATGTAGGGCAGCGGCTCGCGCAGCACGAGCAGGCCACCGTGGCCGTCGGGCAGCGACTTGCCGTCGCGATCGACGACGTCCGCGACGACGCCCGGCAAGGGCTTGCCGACCTTGCTCGGCCGCGCCTCGAAAGTCGGCAGCGTCCCGAGCACCGGCCCGGCGATCTCGGTCTGCCACCAGTTGTCGACCACCATCCCGCCGCGACTGGCCGACGAGGTGCTTCTGCGCCCAGAGATGCGCCTCCGGGTTGAGCGGCTCGCCGGCACAGGCGATCAGCCGCAGGCGCGAGAGGTCGTACTTCGCCGGCGCCTCTTCCCGTGGCTCATCCACATGCGCAGCGCCGTCGGCGCGGTGAACATCAGGTTGACGCCGAAGCGCTCGCACGAGCTCCCAGGTGACCTCGGGAGTCGGATAGTCGGGCACACCCTCGCGGCAGAAGACCGTCGCGCCGACCGAGAGCGGGCCGTAGACGATGAACGAGTGACCGACGATCCAGCCGATGTCCGAGGTGCGACCAGTAGATGTCGCGCTCGCCGATCTGGTAGAAGGCGTGCGACGAGATAGGTGACGCCGACCATGTAGCCGCCCGTCGTGTGGACGACGCCCTTCGGCTGGCCCTGTGGTTCCCGACGTGTAGAGGATGAAGAGCGGGATCCTCGGAGTCCATCGGCTCCGGCTGGCAATGGATCTCGCGCGCCTGCTGGATGTCGTAGAAGTCGTAGCTCGCGCTAGCTCTCGAACTAGAACGGCGCGTCGCCCGGCCGCGAGCCGCGGCGGTGGACGACGACGTGCTCGACGAAGACGAGGTCGCGCACCGCCTCGTCGACCGTCGGCTTCAGCGAGATCTTCTTGCCGCGCCGGAAGGTGTAGTCGGTAGCAGACGATGACCTTGGCGCCCGAGTCGACGATGCGCGAGCGCAGCGCCTGGGTGCCCATGCCGGCGAAAACGACCGAGTGGATGGCGCCGATGCGCGCGCAGGCGAGCATCGTGATGATCCCCTCGGGGACGAGCGGCATGTAGATGATGACCCGGTCGCCCTTGACCACACCGAGGCGCCGCAGGGCGTTGGCGAAGCGGTTCACCTCGCGGTAGAGGCGGTTGTAGGTGTAGGTGATGCTCTTCGCCGTCCTCGCCGACCCAGATGAGCGCCGCCTTGTTGCGCCGGTCGCAGTGGACATGGCGGTCGATGCAGTTGGCGGTGGCGTTCAACTTGCCGCCGAGGAACCACTCGTGGTGCGGCAGCTCGAAACGCCGCACGGTGTGGAACGGCTCGATCCACTCGATGAGCTCCGAGCGCTCCGCCCAGAAGACCTCCGGGTCGTCGGCGGCCGCCCCTCGCTCGATGTCGTCGTTGACCAGGTGAGCCCCGCGCGCCAGCTTGAGCGGCGGTTTGATCGTCACCTCGTCCTTCGCCAGCCGGGCAATCGCCGCGCGCTGCGTCTCGCTCAGCTCAAGGTCAGGTACAGATTCGCCGGGCTTGCCGTCGCTCATCGCCAGATCCTCGCTCTCGGAAGCGGGCAAAACCTAACACTCCCCCCCCACCGGCGGGCCGCTCCAACGGGTAGCCCCAGAATGCACCGCACCCCGCCTTCTGACAGGCCGCCGCCACTCCAGCCCTCCAGAAGAACCCCCGCCGGAGCGAAGCGGATTCACTCCGGTGTCGGACTGCTCTACGGCAGATTTCACCCCTGGTCCAGATCTGCCGCGGCAGCCTTCACCCGTGGTCGAAATCTGCCAGGCCGACGGGTTGGTGTTCATGTAGAATGTAAGGCGTAAAAGTAAGGCGTTGGAGGGGATCCCATGACAATCACGGTCAGCTCGAAGGGGCAGGTCACCTTGCCGGCGGCGGCCCGCAAGCGGCTGGGGCTGCGCGCCGGCTCGCGGCTCGAGGTCATCGTCACAGGCGACGACCGGCTGGAGGTGATCCGCGTCGGAGGATCGCTGCGCGACCTCAAGGGCCTGCTGCCCAAGCCACCGCGAGCGCTTTCGCTGGCCGAGATCGACGCGGCCGTGATCGCAGGCGCGCTGGACGCGGCGCGGTGATCGCCCTCGACACGAACGTGCTGGTGCGCTACCTCGTGCGCGACGAGCCGCGCCAGACGCGCGCGGCTACCCGAATCGTCGAGACCTCCTGCACCGTCGAGACGCCGGGTCTCGTGCCGCTCGTGGTGCTCTGCGAGCTCGTCTGGGTGCTCGAACGCGGCTACCGCTATTCCCGTGTCCAGATTGCCGCCCTGGTGCGTGGCCTCCTCTCGGCCGATGACCTCGCGGTCGAGCGCTCGGATCTCGCCTGGCAAGCCCTCAACGCCTTCGAGGAGGGGCCGGCAGACTTCGCCGACTACGTCATCGGCTGGACCGCACGCGAGGCCAAGGCCGAGGCCACGATCACTTTCGACCGACGCGCCGGCACTTCCCCGCTCTTCCGCTTGCTGGAGCCATGAACTCTCACCGCGCGCCCGTTCCTCTGGCGGGCCGAGTGCGTCCCGCTCACAGCGCGCAGTAGCGGGCGTCCCTCACCGCAGGGTCGCGAGGCACCAGATCGCCATCGCGACGTGCAGGGCAGTGGCAGGCCAGAGGCCGGGGGCCGAGAGGTTCAGACCGAGGCCGGCGAAGAGGAGCAGCGCAGCGGCGGCGACGTTGTAGAACGCCATGGCACACACCAGACCGCGAGCGGCAGGGCTCTTCTCGTCGTCGCGCGCCAGCCAGCAGGCGAGACCGAGCGTCACCAGCGCCGCTCCCGCGACACGCGCGACGAGCAGCGCGCCAGGACCGTCGAGCGCCGCGCCGAGGAGCAAAAGGACGAGCGGCGCCGGAGCCACCAGCAGTCCAAAACCGGTGGCACTCTCCAACAGCGCCGTGACGACGAGCAGTCGCTTCATGGCCACTGGATCTTCTGGCAAGCCGGCTGAAGGGCGCGTCGACTGCGCCGCTCGAAACTGCCCTCGTTCGGCTGCGTCGGGGCCCCCACCTGCTCTCGGTCGGACATGCCGGGAGAATACACCCCGCCGACCTGCCGCGGAGGTGCTCGCCTCCTACCGGGAATCCGTTCCTAGACCCCGAAGTAGCGCGCGTCGGGGTGGTGGAAGACGAGGGCGGAGACGCTGGCTTCGGGGTCCATCATGTCGCCTTCGGTGAGCTCGACGCCGATCTCTTCCGGGCGCAGGGCCGCGAAGAGCTGTTGCTGGCCCGAGAGGTCGGGGCAGGCGGGGTAGCCGAAGCTGTAGCGCTTGCCGCGATAGCGCGCCGAGAAACGGTCCTGGGGCGTCGTCTCCGGCGGGTCGGGGAAGCCCCACTCGGCGCGGAGTTTCCGGTGCAGCCACTCGGCCGCGGCCTCGGCGGTCTCGAGCGCGAGCGCCGCGAAGGTGTGGCTCTTCAGATAGTCGCCGGCATGCTTGTACTGCTCCACCCGCTCGCGCACGCCGGCGCCGGCGGTGGTGACGAAGAGCGCCACGTGGTCCGCGTCGAGGACGTAGTCGGAGATCGCCAGGCCATCGCTCCCCTCCTGGCGTGGCAACTCCCAGGAGGCGACCACCTCGCCCGTCTTCGGGTCGAGCAGCGTCAACCGGTTGCCCTCGGAGCGCGCCGGGAAGAACTGCCAGACCGCCTTCGCCTGCATGCCGCCGCGGCGCGCGACCTCCTTCAGCTCCTCCACCACGGCGTGGAGCTTCAGATACTTCGCATCGCCCTCCTCGGCCAACTTCCTGACCACACCGCGCATGCCGAGGTGCTTGCCGTAGAGCATCTGCGGGTTGAGCTCTCCCCAGACCGCGTCGAGGTCGAGCGTCACCGCGTGGCGCTCGAGGTCCGGCGGCGGCGGTGCCGGGATGTCGCGGCGCACGGCCGACTTGCGCGCCGCGGCGCTCTCTTCGATCGGAGCTCCGGCGGCCACGGGCGCATCGACGCTGTCCTGCTCCAGCAGCGCGCCGATCTCCTGCTCGAGCGTCGGGCGGGTCGCCGGGTCCATCAGCCGCTCCACCAGCTTCAGGCCGTGCATCGCGTCCTTGGCGTAGGTGCAGACGCCACCGTAGGCGGCGGCAATCTTGCGGTGGGTGAAGCGCCGGGTGAGCGCCGCGCCGCCGACCAGGAGCGGCGTGTCGATGCCCACCGCCTGAAGGTCCCCGGCCGTCACCACCATCTGCTGCGCGCTCTTCACCAGCAGCCCCGAGAGGCCGATGACGTCGGGCCGGTGCTGCTCGACCGCCTGGATCAGCTGCTCCGAAGGCACCTTGATGCCGAGATTGACCACCTGGAAGCCGTTGTTCGACAGCACGATGTCCACCAGGTTCTTGCCGATGTCGTGCACGTCGCCCTTCACCGTCGCGAGCAGGACCTTGCCGCGCGACGAGGAGGCCGTCTTCTCCATGTGCGGCTCGAGGAAGTTCACCGCCGCCTTCATCACCTCGGCCGACTGCAGCACCTCGGCGACGATCAGCTTGTTGTCGTTGAACAGCCGCCCGACCTCGCTCATCCCGGCCATCAGCGGCCCGTTGATGATCGAGAGCGGATCGCCGTAGCGCTCCTCGCCGAGGGCGGTCGCGAGGTCGGCCTCGAGACCGATCTTGCTGCCCTCGACGATGGCGCGCGCCAGGCGCTCCGGGAGCGGCAGCGCGGCGCGGCTTTCGGCGCTGGCGCTGCCCTTCTGGCCGCTCCGCTCGCGGAAGTGGGCGGTGAAAGCGGCAACCGCTGCCTCGCCGGCCGCCTTGTCGCCGAGCGCGAGATCGATCAGCGCCTCGGCGAGCCGCCGGTCGTCGTCGGGGATCTCGGCGAAGCGGGCGAGACGCTCGGTGTTGACGATCGCGGCGTCGAGGCCGGCGAGCGTCGCGCGGTAGAGGAAGACCGAGTTCAGCACCTCGCGCCCGGAGGGCGGCAGGCCGAAGCTGACGTTCGAGATGCCGAGGATCGTCTTGGTGAGCGGAAACTCGGCCTTCACCGCCCGCACGCCCGCGATCGTCGCCGAAGCGCTGCCGAGATAGGCCTCGTCGCCGGTGCCGCAGGGGAAAACGAGCGGATCCCACCAGATGTCCTCTGGGGCGACGCTCATCTCTTCGGTGAGGATGCGATAGCTGCGCCGCGCCACCTCGAGCTTTCTTTCCACGGTGACCGCCATCCCGGTCTCGTCGATGAGCCCGACGACGAACGCCGCGCCGAAGCGCCGGCCGAGCGGCACGACCTTCTCGAAACGGGCGAGCCCGTCCTCGAGGTTGATCGAGTTCAGGATCGACTTGCCCTGGCACCAGGTGAGCGCGCGCTCCATGACCCGGGCGTCCGTCGAGTCGATCATCAGCGGCGCCTTGACGACGCGCACCAGCTTGTCGAGGAGTTTCTCGACGTCGATGAGCTCGTCGCGATCGGGATCCTGCAGGCAGACGTCGAGCACCTGCGCACCGGCGCGCAGCTGCGCGCGCCCGACCTCGGCGGCGCCCTCGTAGTCGCCGGCGGCGATGATCCCCTTGAAGACCCGCGAGCCGAGGACGTTGGTGCGCTCGCCGACCAGCAGCGGCCGGTTGCTGACCTCGAGCTCGACCGCCTCGATCCCCGAGACCAGCGCTCGCTGGTGATGCGGAATCGGCCGCGGCCGGTGCTCGCGCGCCACCGCGGCGAGGACGGCCACGTGCTTGTCGGTCGTGCCGCAGCAGCCGCCGACGAGATTCAGCCAACCCTCGTGGAGGAACCGCCCGAAGACTTCGCGGAAGACCTCCGGACCCTCGCGGTACTTGCCGTCCTCGTCCGGGAGCCCCGCGTTCGGCACGCAGGCGACGCGTGTCCGGCAGAGCGTCGAGAGAGTGCGCAGGTGATCGGCCATCAACGCCGGGCCAGTGGCGCAGTTGAGCCCGACGTAGAGCAGATCGGCGTGGAAGAGCGAGACCGCGAGCGCCTCGGCGTCCTGCCCGGCGAGCATCGTCCCGGTCGCCTCGATGGTCACCGAGACCGCGACGGGAATCCGCCAGCCGGAGGCCTCGAACGCCTGCTCGACACCGATCAGGGCGGCCTTGATGTTGCGCGTGTCCTGGCAGGTTTCGACGAGCAGGTAGTCGGCGCCACCGGCCATGAGACCCGACGCCTGGACGCGGAAGTTCTCGCTCAACTCCTCGAAGGTGATGCCGCCGGTGACCGAGATCGCCTTCGTCGTCGGGCCCATCGCGCCGCAGACGAAGCGGATCCGTCCGGGCTCGTCGAACTCGGTGCAGGCCTCGCGCGCGAGCTTCGCCGAGAGGCGGCTGATCTCGAACGCCTGGTCGGCGAGGCCGTACTCGCCGAGCACCAGCGGCGTCGAACCGAACGAGTTGGTCTCGACGATGTCGGCCCCGGCCGCGAGATAGAAGCGCGACAATCCGCGCACGACCTCCGGCCGGGTGATGCAGAGGTTCTCGTTGCAGCCCTCGAGGGCCGCGCCGCCGAAGTCCTCGGCGGTGAGGTCGAAGCCCTGCAGCGCCGTGCCGGTGGCGCCGTCGAGGACGAGGATGCGCTCGTCGAGCGCCTCGAGCAGCGCCGCAGTGCGGGCCTCGGTATCTGGAAGAGCGCCCGGTATCGGCACCCCTGAAGTCGTCGGTTGACTCATGTTCACTCCCGGAAAACAAAAACGCCCCGTGATCAACATCACGAGGCGTCTTCGCTTCAGACACTTCGTTGCCGCTTTCGCGACCGCATCCCGGCGACCCTCCGCCGGTGAGCACCTTGGGTGTCTGCCCCAGGTTGCCGTGCCCGGAAACTCCCCCGGGCCCTCATGATGTGCCGCCTAGGCTATGTCAGGGAGTGCCTCAAGTCAAAGTCGCGAGTTCGCCGGCCGCCGCCAGGGATCTCGAGATGACCTCGGTGCTCGGTCGGGACCCCGGAAATCGCATTTTTTCTCTTAAGGACGGGGGCCCCCGCCACTGCGCGCCGAGGTCATCTCAAGCTCCCTGACGCCCGCCTGCCTTCTGTGGAATTCGGTCCCGTTTCATCTTGCACCCGGACAGGCGGGCGGCGGTGGGATCGTCGAGTTCCCAGCGCGCAGTGGCGGGGGGCCCCACCCTTCAGAAAAAAAATCCAATCGCCTGGGGTCCCGACCGAGCACTGGGGACTCGGCGATACCACCGTCGACCGCCGGCGGACTCGCAAAAACGCTAGAGGTACCCCAACGACTTCAACCGTTCCAGCTCCTCCGGCGTGAACGGCTGATCCTGGGCGTCCGTCTCCCCGGCGATCGTTGCGCGCTGCCGCGCCGCAGCGATGGCCAACCGATGGACCTCTTCGAGCCGCGCGGCGTCGGCTTCGCGCGCCGGCAGGAGGTTCGTCAGCTCCGCCGGATCGTTCGCCAGGTCGTAGAGCGCGCGCGGAAACTCGGTCGTCGCGAGCACGAGTTTGAGATCGTCCACCCGCACCGCGTCCTTGGAGATCATCAGCCGAGCGCCCCGCCCCGGCGGCTGTGCGAGATCGTGCCCCGGGAGATCTTCGGCCGGCAGTCCGAAGTGGGCGAGGATCGTCGGCGCGATGTCGAGCGCGGTCGAGAAGCGGGTCGTCGAGACTCCGGAGCGGCGCGACGAAGCGGGCCACTTCACCAGCAGCGGCACGCGCAGCGTCTCCTCGTGCGGCGTCGCGTGCAGGAAGTAGCCATGCTCGCCGAACGCCTCGCCGTGGTCGCCGGTCACGACGACGAGCGTCTCGTCCCAGAGCCCGGCGCGGCGCAGGTCGTCGAAGAACTGCCCGAGCTGGCGGTCGAGCGTCTCGACGCCGCGGTCGTAGAGCCAGCGCGTGATCTCGGGCTCGCGCCGGAGCGGCTGGAGCGCCTGGTAGTTGATCGCCATGAGCCTGCGGCTGGCACAGACCTCGCCCGCACAGCCGTAGTCGTCGATGCCGAACCTCTCGGCGATCGTCGCTCGGGTGACGCCCTTCGCCTCGTAAGGGAGGATCCCGAAGTCCGAGTGCGCGCCATAGAGGTGGACGAAGAGAAACGAGCTCTCGTTGCGATGGGCGCTCGCCCAGTCCGCCGCGAGGCGCAGCTCCTGCTCGACGCTCCAGGCCTTGAGGCGATAGCTCTCGAACCCCTGGTTCAGCGCGAACTTCTCGGCGAAGAACGGGGCGATCTGCAGGAAGGCGGCGGTTGCCGCTCCACGGCTCGCGATGCGTTCGGCGAGGGTCGAAATCTCGGGCGAGAGCGGCCGCTCCTCGCGGTCGACGCCGTGCAGGTCGACCGGCAGTCCCGTCAGCATCGAGGCGTGCGAGGTCTTGGTCGAGATCTCCTGCGCCCAATGCGGCGAAAAACGCTCGGACTCGGCGACCAGGCGGTCGAGAGTCGGAGTGGCGGTGCGCCCGCCGACCGCGCCGATCGCATCCTCTCGAAAAGCGTCGAGCGAGATGAGGATCGCGCGGCGGGCCACGGGCGCCGGTCCGGCCGGAAGATCGGTACGCAGCGCAAGGCGTCGACGAAGGCGCGGGCGCCTGCGGGGAGCATCGCCGCGAGCTCGAGTCGGACCTCCCCGCCGGCAGTCTCGGGCACGACCCAGCGCTCCGGCCAGCCGGAACCGAGCGCGACCGCCTCCTCCTGCCGCCTCCCGTCCGGCAGCTAGATGCGGACGCGGAGACGATTGTCCGGGTCGGGGGGCGCCCCTTCCAGGCACCCGCCCAGCAGGAGCTCCGAAGGACCCGCAACCGCCAGCGTGTAGCTACGGCTCTCACCGGCGGCAAGGACGAAGCTGTCGCGCGACTCGTCGGCGCAGGTATGGACACCGGTCGCCGGATCGAAGGTGCCGTAGAGCGCCTGGTCGACGACGAGGTCCTGATAGCGCACCGCGGCGAACGGCTGCTCCGGCGACGCCGGCGACGCCGCCGGTCTCGCCGGCCGCAACCGGTAGCGCGAGGCCGCCGGCGAGCAGGGCCACGGCCAGAGCGAGGCAAGCGCCGCCGCCCGCCGGTTCAAGGAGCGGTCGCGGTCCAACGCGTTCGTCCCGGCGGTCTCGAAGTTGTCGAAGAAGAGACCCCTGCACTGGGGCACCCGGAAGGCGCCGATCCGCGTCGCCCAGGCGTTCGCGGAGCTCGCGGTGTAGTACTCGTTGGTGTACCAGAAAGTGCACTCGTCGGCCGGGTCGATGGTCATCGCCGAGTAGTCCCCCCAGCGGTCGGAGCGGTCTGCGAGCCACCCCCGGCGACGAGCGTCGACTCCGACCCGAGCGTGCCGGCGGCATCGCCTGCCAACCGCGTCGCGAACCGGATCGCCGGCGAGACCGTACCCGACATCGCCGAGTAGCCGAGCGCGATCGAGCCATCCGGTCCTGCGCGATCGAGCCCATGAAGCGGAAGGCGGTCGCATCGGGGTCGTAGGTGCCCTGCTGGAAGAGCGTCCACGCGGTGCCGCTGCCGCGCAGCTCGAACCAGCGCGGCGCCGCCCGGCCGGAGACCGGGACGGTGAAGTTGCCGACCAGGCTCTCGTGGTCGCCGAATCTACGGTAAGCGAGGCGGAACATCGGCCACTCCGAGAGCACGTCGACCTTCTGGGCGGTGCCCGGCTGCGGCGCGCAGTCGAAGTTGAAGAAGCCGCAGACCGTGTAGGTGAACGCCGCCACGGCCGGGCTGCCGATCGTCGTGAAGGTCGAATTGCCCAGCGTCACCCAGTCGACATGAAACGCCCGCAGCTCGAGCCGGTCACTGCCACCGTGGAAGGTGTTGTCGAGAAAGGTGTAGTAGATCGCCGGCGCGCCGGGAGGCGGCGCCACGATGCCGTCGACGTCTCCGGGCATGAGGAAGTTGTTCGCGAAGCCCGTCGCCTTGCGCGACTGTGCCCCCTGACCCAGGATCATCTTCGGTCGCTCGAACACCCAGGCGTTGTAGTTGCTCTCGTTGGTCGAGACGTAGTAGCCGTCCGGCCAGACGCCGATCTTGAAGTAGTCGGGAAAGTCGGTCGTAAGGAAGTTGTAGATCCAATACGCCCCGAGCGGATCCGCGGTCTTCGACACCGCGAAGCAGAGACTGTTGGCGCCGTTGAACTGCGCCAGCAGCCAGCGGTCCGCGAGCGGGTCGTAGTTGACCACCGGATCGCCGGCATCGGCCGCGCAGGCTCCCGAGGACCAGAAGGTCGAGAGGTCGACCGGTCCGAAGAGGAGAGTGCCTCCCTTGTCGAAGATGGCGATCTTCGTCGAATTGACCATCTGGACGTAGTGCTTCGGACCGACATCGCCGACCGTGTCCGGCGGCGAGCAGCCGCCGCAGGCGATCGGGTTTCCGGTGCCCGCGAAAGTGAGGAAGGGCGCCGGCGTGCGGTGATTCGGGTCGAAGCCCGTGGCCGCCAGCGGATCGTCGGGCACCGAGCTCCGTCCCCAGGTGCCGCGCTTGCCCTGATCGGGCTCGAAGGCCAGGGGGTTGATGCGGTCTTCGGCCTTGTCGACGTAGGGATTCGGCTGCAAAGCGATCGGCAGGGATCCGAGCGGAATCGACAGCACGGGACGCGCGGAGGGGCCGGCTTCCACCCTCTCGGCAGGCTTCTCGCCCGTCGCGAAGAGGGTGGCAGGCACGGCGAGAGCGAGGGACAGGATGCCAGCCTGCTTCCGAATTCGAATCACGATTCCTCCTTGCGGATCATCGCAGATCCTTCATCAGTTGCTTCACCGGCCCGGCGCTCTGCATGACGTAGAAGTGCACCGACGGCACGCCGCGCGCGAGCAGCTCCTCGACCTGCCTGCGGCCCCAGGCGACACCGATCTCGAGCACCTCGGCTCCGGCGCCGCGGCGACTGCGTCGGCGAGCGCGGCGGGGATCTCGACGAAGAAGTTGCGCGGGATCGTCGTCAGCTGCGAGCGCGCCGAGAGCACCTTCAGCCCGGGGATGATCGGCACCGTGATGCCGGCCTCGCGGCAGGCGTCGACGAAGGCGAAATAGTGCCGGTTGTCGAAGAACATCTGGGTCACCACGTAGCTCGCGCCGGCCTCGATCTTGGCCTTGAGGTGGCGTACGTCGGCGGCGAGGTTCGGCGCCTCGAAGTGCTTCTCGGGATAGCCGCCGACGCCGACGCAGAAGTTCGAGGGCTCGGCGTCGAGGAGATCCTCGGCGAGATAGCGGCCGTGGTTCATGGCGTCGATCTGGCTCACCAGGTCGAGGCGAAGCGGTTGGCGCTGCGTCCCTCGCGCAGCGGCTTCTGGTAGCCGCTGTCGTCGCCGCGCACGGCGAGCACGTTGTCGATGCCGAGGTAGCGCAGCTCGATGAGGAAGTCCTCGGTCTCCTCGCGCGTGAAGCCGCGGCAGAGGACGTGCGGCACCGCATCGATGCCGTACTTGTTCTGGATCAGCGCGCAGACGCCCATCGTTCCCGGGCGCTTGCGCTTCACCCGGCGCTGGATGCCCGCCGGCGTCTCGTCGTAGAAGACCTCCGCCGCGTGGCTGGTGATGTCGATGAACGGCGGCCGGAACTCGACCAGGTCCTCGATCAGGGCCATGAGATTCCGCACGTTGCCGCCGCGCAGCGGCGGAATGATCTCGAAGCTGATCAGGGGCTCTTTGGCCCGTTCCAGGTGTTCGATGACCTTCAAGCGCGCCCCCCGTTCATGAATCCTCGGCCAAGCAAAAACCCGCTCGCCGGCAGCAATGGGAGCGGGTTCTCGAGCCCGGACACTTGGTTGCCTCGCCGGCGCCTCCCGATTCCAGGAGGGCCTGGCGCGACCGCATCCCCGTCGCTCTCGCGGCGGGAGGGCACCTTGGGTGTCCGCCCCAGGTTGCCGAGCCCGAGGCGCTTGGCAGGTCGCCCGGATGCACTCCGTTCGCCGCCTCGCCGTTCGGACCGCTCCGAATGCAGGAAAAGCGTAGCTCCGCCAGCCGGGGCTGTCAACGCGCCGGCGTCCGGCCCTGCCGGTGGTCCGCCCTGGAGGGCGAAACCGTGTCCGGCCGGTGTCCGATAGAGTCCGTATCGTGCACCGCGACTCCTCGCAGGCGACCGCCTGGCGCTCCTGGTCGTTCGTCGGCGACCTCCTGGTCGCCTGGATCGCGCTCTACCTCGCCTTCCAGATCCGCATCGCCGCGGTGCTGCCGGGCTCGGCCGACACGCTGCCCTCGGGAGCGCTTCGCCTACTTCGACCTCGTCTGGATCTGGGTCGTGCTCTCGCAGCCGGTCGCGCTCTACTTCTTCGGCCTCTATGAATCGAAGACCAAGCGCCCCCGGCTGGAGATCGCGCGCTGGGTCAGCCTCGCGGTCCTCATCCAGACTCTCGCGCTGGCGACCGGGCTCTTCCTGGCCAGCCAGAGCTTTCCGCGCTCGGTGCTGGTGCTCTTCGCGCTGCTCAACATCGCCTTTCTGGTGCTCTGGCGAGTCACCCTGCAGAGCCTCGTCCGCACGCCGATGCGGCAGGTCGTGCTGGTGGGCTGCGGTCCGGCGGCCGTGGACGTGGCCATGAAGATCCGCGAGCATCACTTTCACGGCCTCGAAGTCCGCGGCTATCTGCCCGTGCCGGCAAGGAACCCTGGCGAGGGTTCCGTTTCCGAGAGCAGCCCTGGCGAGGGTTCCGTTTTCGAAAGCAGTCCGGCGAGGAGTTCCGTGTCTGATGGGCGTCGAAGCGCCCTGGGCCCGCGTCTCGCGAGCGCCGCCGAGCTCGCGCATCTGCTCGCCACCGGGGAGGTCGACGACGTCATTCTGGCGCCGGAGGCCGACGACTGGCAGACCGCCCTCATCCAGGAGATCGCCGGCACCCGCCCGCGCCGGCCGACGATCCTGCTCCTTCCGGGCCCGTTCGAGAGCCTGATCGGAACCATGCGCTACCGCTGGATCAACGACCTGCCGCTCATCGAAGTGATGCGCGAAGGCGACTGGCGGGCGGCGATGCCGGTCAAGCGGCTCTTCGATCTCGCCGGCGCGGCCCTGCTCGGGCTCGCCGCCTCCCCGGTCTGCGTCCTCGTCGCCCTCGCCGTGCGCCTCTCCTCCGCCGGGCCGGTGCTCTTCCGCCAGGAGCGGATCGGCCGCGCCCTCCGGCCGTTCGAGGTCGTCAAGTTCCGCACCATGAAGCGGGACGCCGAGCGCGATTCGGGAGAGATGCTGGCGCAGCGCGACGATCCCCGCCTGACGCCGGTGGGCGGATTCCTCCGCCGCTACCGGCTCGACGAGTTGCCGCAGCTGTGGAATGTGGTGACCGGCGAGATGAGCCTCGTGGGTCCGCGCCCCGAGCGGCCCGGCTTCGTGCAGCAGCACCTCGCCGGGGTCCCGGGCTACGCCGAGCGCTTCGCCGCGCCGCCGGGACTGACCGGCCTCGCCCAGGTCAACGGCGAGTACCACTCCTCACCCGAGAACAAGCTGCGCTACGACCTCGCCTACATCGCCAATCACAGCCTCTGGCTCGACCTGTCAATCCTCGTCCGCACCGTCCGCATAGTCCTGACTTCGCAGGGCGTCTGACACGCCGGAGACCCCTGGAGGTCCTGCGGGACCTCCTTCATCAGGTGCGGATCGAGCAGCACGGCCTGGCCGAAGAAGCGGACCGCACGCTCGCCCCCTGTGAAAAATTGACCTTGCCCAGGTTGACCAGGATCTCCGGCCGCGGCTCGAGCCGGTTCGCCGCGACATAGGCTCGGCGCGCCGGCTCGAGCTCACCGAGCATCAGGTGCTGGCTCCCATTAGGGCGACAATCGCGACCTCGGCCGGATCGAGCTTCGGGCATCGGCGAGCGCCTCGAGGTTGCCCCGGAGCTTCACCTTGTCGAGATCGCCGCTGCGCAGCATCACCATGGTGCGGCGCTCGACGCCGTAGAGCAGACGCTGCGCCCGCATCAGGCCGGAGCTGCGCTGCACCTGGACGGCGACGAGGCACGCCAGCAGCGCCGGCAGGAGAAACCGCTGCACGACCTTCATGCCGGCTCCTCGGCGGCGAGAACATCCAGGCGAGAAAGAGGCAGGCCGGCCAGAGCGCCACCGCGATGCGGAACGGAAAGTTGGCGAGCGCCAGGACACCGAGTCCGGCGAGCCCCGCCCAGGCGAGCGCGACGGTCGCGCTGCGTGCCGAGCGCCGCGCAGCCGCCGCGCCAGCAGCACGAGTCCGAGCACGAGCGCCGCGAGCCCCGGCCAGCCGGTCTCTGCCGCCACCTCCAGCAGCTCGTTGTGGGCGTTGGCGAAGACGATGTTCACCTGCTCGTCGAAGAAGGCGACGCCCCGGCGCAGGAGAGCGGTTTTCGCCGGGATGAACTCGGTGCGATAGGCGCCCATGCCGACGCCGGTGAACGGGTGCTCCCCGAGCATCCAGACCGCGGCGCGCCAGCCGTCGAGCCTGCCGGTCAGCACCGAGTTCCAGTCGCCGCTCGCCACCTGAGCGACCTTGTCCACCGTGCGCTCGCGCAACGGAGCGACGAGGGCGAGGAGCAGCGCAGCCCGCCGGCGACGCCCGCGACGGCGATCGCCACCCGCCGGCGCGAGATCCGGAAGGCCCAGAAGACGATCGAACCGGCGGCGACGCCGGCGATCGCCGAGAAAGTCTGCGTCACCATCAGGCCGTAGAGACAGACCGCGAGCGCCACGCTGGAGAGGACGACCCGTCTGCCGCGGGCGAGCTCCGCCTGCGCCAGGATCACCGGCAGCACGAGGGCGGCGCCGAGATCGCCGACGTTGCCGGCCAGCGAGCCGATCGCGAAGCGCGACGACTCGGCGATGCCGACGAACGCGTAGGGCTGGTAGAGGCCGTGAAACTGCAGGATCGCGATCGCCGCCAGGATCGTCGCCGGCACGAGCGCGAAGGAGAGCGCCCCGCGCAGCTCCTGGCGCGAGAATCCGACGCTCCAGCCCCAGACCGCGAGCGCCCCGATCCAGAGTCCGGCGAGTCCGCGATGCACATGCGCGACGTGCGGGCTGGCGAGAGAGAGGAGCGTCGCCAGCACCACGAACGGTCCGAAAGGATCCACGAACGGCGCGCGCAGCGAGCGTGCGCCACTCCTGCGGGCCCTTCCATGCGCAGGCGAGGAAGAAGAGCGAGGCAGCGCCAGGGTCTCGCCGAGCGAGCGCCTTGGGGAGCCGAAAGGCGTCCTTCAACGCCGAGTCGAGGAGAAACGCCACGGCGAGCAGCAGGAGCCCGACCGTCCAGAGAGCCAGCCGATGCGCGGCGCGGGCGGCTGTGCGGACCGGGCGCCGTCGGCCGCGAGGCGCAGGCGGGCGGGTGAGCGGCGGCACGGGAATTCGGGCTCATGCGCGAAATCATATCGTCCTCTCTCCTTGCCAAGGCGGCCCGACGCCCGTAGCTGATGGCGGCATGCCTCGCCCTCCGCCCCCGTAGTCCGGCCGCCGCGCATGTTCCTCCGATTCGCCGCTCTCGGTGGTCATCCCGGTGCACAACCGCGGCGACCTCGCGGCGCCATGCCTCGCCGCGCTCAGCCGCTGGACGACACCGCTCGAGATCATCGTCGTCGACGATGGCTCGACCGATCCCGGCGTCGAGCTGCTGCGCCGTGCCGGGCTCGCCCCACGCAGTGGCTGCGCCATCCGGAGGCGCGCGGCTTCAGCGCCGCGGTCAACCGCGGCCTCGCCAGCGCGACCGGCGATCCGCTGCTGCTCCTGAACAGCGACGCCGAGGTCACCGAAGGCGGCGACCACGCGCTCCGCGCGGCGTTCGACCGAGGACTCCGGCGGTGTCGGAGGGACCGGCGGCCGCCGGGCCGTGGAGCGGTCGCCGCCCGGCTCGTCTATCCGGACGGCCGGCCGCAGTGGAGCGGCGGCGCCTTTCCCTCGCTGCTCTGGCTCTTCGCGCTCGCGAGCGGCCTCGGCCGCGGCGCGCGCGCTTCCGGCCCTCCGCCACCGGAACGCCGCCGCCCTCCGGCTTCGGCGGCGGCGCTGTCGACTGGGCCCCGGGCGCCGCGCTGGCGATGTCGCGCGCCGGCCTGGGAGCGCCATCGGGCCGTTCGACGAGAGCTACCGCCACTATGCCCAGGATCTCGACTACTGCCAGCGCCTGGCGACTGCCGGCGGCAGCGTGCGCGTCCTCGCCGACTGGGTCGTCGTGCACCACCTCGGCGGCGTCTCGCTCGGCCAGGCGAGCGCGCGCCGGCTACGGGGCAGCAGCCTCGACCTGCTCTGGCTCGACCTGCTGCACTGGGCGCGCCGGCATCGCGGCGCCGGCGTGGGCGCGCCGGGCGCGCCCGCGCTCCTCGCGGCGGCCGTCTGCGCCTGCTGCGCCTCGCGCGGCGCGCGGCAGCAGCGAGGCGCTCGCCGTCGCGTCCGCCGTCCGGGCCGTCGCAGGCGACGGCAGCGGCGCAGGGGTCGGCGAAGCCGCCGACGAAGACAGCGGCGGGATAGAATGGCGAATCGATGGCCTTCGCCTTCCCCTACTGGGACCTCAGTCTCCGAGCTCGTGCAGCGCGAGCTGCGGGTCCGCTACCGGCGCTCGCTGATCGGCTTCGCCTGGACGATGCTCCAGCCGATGCTGATGATGGGCGTGCTGCACATCGCCTTCAGCACCGTCTTCCGCTTCAACGTCGACAACTACCCGGTCTACGTCCTCGCGGGCCTGCTGTTCTGGAACTTCTTCTCGCAGAGCATCGTCACGCTCGATGAACAGCCTGCGCGCCAACGGCGGGCTGATCCAGAAGCTGCCGGTGCCGAAGTCGGTCTTCCCGCTCGCCGTGGTGATCTCGGGCGTGATCAATCTCCTCCTCGCGCTGCTGCCGCTCCTCGTCCTGCTGGTGGTGACCGGACACCCGCTGCGTCCGGCGATGCTCTTCCTGCCGGTCTCGATTCGATCGCCGCGGTCTTCACCCTCGGCGCCGGCCTCCTGCTGGCGCCGCTCGCGGTCTTCTTCCACGACATCGTCGAGCTCGTCAGCGTCGTCCTGCAGATCCTGCTCTTCCTCACGCCGATCATGTATCCGATGGCGATCCTGCCCGAGCGCTGGCTGTGGATCGTCCGCTTCAACCCGGTGCGCTCGATCCTCGAGGTCTTCCGCGACCCGATCTTCTACGGCAAGGTCCCGCCCGCCAGCCATCTCACCGTCGCGGCGCTGCTCGCGATCGCGCTCTTCGCCATCGGCGCCTTCGCCTTCAGCCGCACCAGCCGGCGGATCACCCTCTACCTCTGACGCCATTGAATGCGATGCTGCCCCTCGTGAACCGCACCCGCCACGGCCCAGCCCCTGCTCGAGCTCGACCGCATTTCGCTCTGCTACCGGCTCGCCAAGCAGCGCCTGCCGTCGTTCAAGGACTACGCGATCCACTGGGTCAAGGGCACGCTGGTCTACGAGAAGTTCTGGGCGCTGTCGGAGGTCAGCTTCAAGGTGGACCGCGGCGAAGTGGTCGGCATCGTCGGCCGCAACGGCGCCGGCAAGAGCCGCTGCTCAAGATCGTCTCGCGGGTCCTCGAGCCGACCACCGGGACGATGCAGTTTCGACGGCCGCATCGCGCCGATCCTCGAGCTCGGCACCGGCTTCGATCACGAGCTCACCGGGCGCGAGAACATCTTCCTTCAACGGCATGCTGCTCGGCCGGACGCGGCGCGAGATCCGCGAGCGCCTCGATGCCGATCGTCGAGTACAGCGAGCTGGGCGACTTCATCGAGTCGCCGATCCGCGCCTACTCCTCCGGCATGCTCGGCCGGCTCGGCTTCGCGATCGCCTCCGCCTGGACGCCGGATCTGCTGATCCTCGACGAGGTCTTCGCCGCCGGCGACGCCGCCTTCACGCGCAAGTGCGAGAAGACGCTGCAGAACTTCCGCGACGCCGGGGTGACGATTCTGCTGGTCTCGCACTCGGCGCAGCTCGTCCTCGACACCTGCACCCGCGCACTCTGGCTCGACCACGGCCACCTGGTCGCCGACGGCAAGCCGGGCGAGGTCGTCACCGCCTACGACCAGAGCACCTACGCCCAGCCCGGCATCGCTGGAGCCGAGTGCGGAGCTCTCGGGGACACATTGCGGCCACTCGTCCGTGGCGAGAGCGCAACTCATTCAGCCGCTATGTGTCCGCCTGACGCGCAGAGCTCTGAGGATCCCCACCGCCGCGAGCGCGCCCAGCGCCCCCGCCGCCATGTCGAGGAATTCGGCGTCGCGCAGCGTCCATAGCCCCTGGGCGATCTCGAGCAGCCCGCCATAGACCGCCGCCGTCACGACGACCGCGACTCCGGGCGAGCGCACTCCGAGCACCGCGAGGGAGCGCCGCCAGGGCACCGCGGCGACGAGGAAGAGAGCGAAGTGCACCAGCTTGTCGAGCGGGAAGACGATGTCCTGGGTCGCGTTCTCGAGGTCCGGCGGCACCGGTTCGATGAGCGCGAAGGCGATCGCCACCGCGAAGGCGAGCGACAGGAGATGGAGCACGAAGTGCCGGGGAACGCGCATGACGATGCAATCTATCGCGTCGGGGCTAGACTTCCCTCCCGTGGCGCCCCTCGTCCCCAACCGACCCACCGACCCCCCCGATCGTCCGGCGGACCCCGATCCCTCCCGTCGCGCCCATCGTCGTCCAGCTCGACCGCGAGAGCGCCGACCACGGCTTCCTGCAGCGGCTCGCCGGCGAGAACGTCTGGTGCGATCTCCCCTTGACGCACGATGCGGCCGCCGCCGACCTGCGCTCGCAGCCGCACCCGGTGCGCGACGCGGCGTGGACGCCGATCTACGACGGGCCCGGCCTTCTGGCCGGAGGCGTCGAGCGCATCCGCTCGGAGCGCGGCGACCTGGGCGGCTACCGGGTGACGCACGCAGGATGGCGAGACTTTCTCGTCGCCGCCGACGGCGGTACGATCCGCCGCCACGCCGCGAGCGCCGGGGGCGGCGACGAGTTCGCCTTCACCCACATCACCCGCGCCCTCGGCGCGCCGCTCGCGCTGGCGCTCGCCCTGCGCGACATCTACCTCCTGCACGCCAGCGGGCTCACCGCCAGCGACGGTTCGGTCATCGCCCTGACCGCCGAGTCCGGCGGCGGCAAGTCGACGCTCGCCGCCGCGGCCGCAGCCTCGCCGGAGCTCGGTCTCCGCCGCGTCGCCGACGATCAGCTCCCGGTTCGACTCGGGCGCGCGCCCGCGGCCCTGCCCCATTTTCCGCAGTTGAAGCTCCCGCCGGACGCCCAGTACCCGGCCGGGCAGGCTCCCGTGGTCGGGTTGCGCGCCCTCGTCGAGCTCGAAGTCGACGCCGGCTGCGCCGCCGCCGCGCTGGCGCGCGAATCTCCTCCCAGCGCCATCCAGAGCCTGATTCGGGCCACCGTCGCCGCCAAGCTCTTCGACCGCGAGCTCCTGGCGCGGCACTTCAACGCCTGCGCCTCGGCGGCGCTCGACCCTGCCGGTCTACCGCCTGCGCACCCCGCAAGACCTCGATCGCCTCGCCGAAACGCTCGCCGTCCTCGCCCGGCTCCCCGCCTAGACGAGAAAAGGGCCGCTCCCTCTTGCGGGGAAGCGGCCCTTGGATCAGCGGGAAGTGCGCCGGCGTGAACCCGGCGCACTCGACAGGCGACCGGCTACTGCTGGATCGCCGACCAGGGGCGGTCGGCCGCCTCGAAGCCGTTCAGGAACGGCATCTCGCTGGCCGCGCCGCTGCCCTCGCCGCCGAGCCCGAGGGTCGGATCGCCGAGCAGATTCCAGCCCAGGAGCACGTCGAGGACGGCAGGATCGCCGCCGGCCGCGAGACTGCGCTTGGCCTCGAGGACAGCCTGCCCGAGCGTCGCGCCCGGCTCGAAGACCGGCTGAAGATCTCCAGCGAGAGCGCCCGCTCGGAGCGCGCCTCGGTGAGCGTCGTCGCGCCGAGGACTGCCGCGGCGCCGCTGGTGCCGCTCAACAGCAGCTTGTGCGCCAGCGTGTTGTTGGCCGGCTCGACGAAGTAGGAGGTCCAGCAGCCCCACTGCATCACGACCGTCGGCAGGTCCTCGTTGCCGAGTCCGGCGGCATCCGCGTTGTTGAACAGCCCATCGAACGTCCAGGCGATCGGGCCGGAGTGACCCATGTAACTGGTCACCGCGACGCCGGCGTTCAACCGCGACGAGCAGCTCGATTCGGGCGTCTGCCACCGTCATGGCGTCGAGGTAGACGCGATCGATCTGCCAGGCCGGCGGCACCCAGGCGGCGAGCTCTTCGCTGCTCTGCGAGAAGCTGAAGTGCGTCGGCGCGTCGTAGCCGTCGGCCGCGAGGAGCAGGCTCTTGCGGTTGATCAGGGTCTCGTACTGGAGGGTCTTTTCGACCAGCGCGTCGACATCGGCGCTGGTGCGCACCGGGAAACGCCCGATGGCGACGTCGGGGATGCGGTCGCCGTCGGTGTCGGCGAACAGCCCGTCGGCCGGGGCGTAGCTCACGATGTCGCCGCTCGGCGCATAGAGCGACGGGATGAAGCTCAGGCCGCCGTATCCGAGGTAGTTGCGATAGTCGTAGGTGTCGCCGCCGACCAGCAGCACGGCCTCGGGTCTCGAGGTTGGCGGCGGCGAAGGTGATGTAGCTGCGGATCGCCGCCGGATCGAAGAGGTCGCCGCCGAACTCGGCGTAGACGTCCTCGACGTCGACCACCTTGACGCTCCAGCCCTGGGACTCGCGCTGCTGCACCAGCGGCGCGAGGCCGCTCGATGAAGTCCGGATGGGCGATGACCAGCAGCTCGGCCGGACCGCTGCGGATGTCGCTCGGCTCCCGCGCCGGCGAAAGGCCCGGCACCAGAGTCGCCTCGGCGCTCGCCACCAGGTAGCGGGCCGCCTGCGGCGAGACCGGGGAAGGTGACGCTGAAGTTGCCCGGGCTGACCTCCGTGACCACCCCGCCGACCAGGCGCTCGAGCCCGTCGTCATTCTGGCGATAGACGACGATGTCGCCGCTCGGCAGACCCTGCACCTCGAAGGCGGCGCCGGCGCTCGGTGAAGTCGAGCCTGCCACCCACGGCGACCAGATGCCGCGGGTAGTCGACCGTGAAGCCGTCGACATCGACGAGATCGAAATCGACTCCGGTGTCGCCCGGCAACTCCACCGTGAGCGTGTTGACACCGGGCAGCAGATCGCCTTCCGCTACATTGGCGGTGAGGGTGACCAGGTCGTTGCCGTCGAAGAAGACCCCGTCGCCGACCTGCGCGCCGTTGAGCTTCACCACCGCGTGGTGATCCGGGGACTGGCCCCAGTCGGTCACGCCCCAGAGGTCGACGCTCAAGCTCACCGTTCCGGAAACGCGGCCCTCGGTCGTGAAGGGGAAGTCGGCCGAGCTGGGCGTCGTGTAGGCGAGGATCGCCGGTGTCGTACCAGGGATCGTTCGTCTGGGAGCGCGAAGCTGTAACTCAGCTGGCGCTCGACCCGCATCGGCTCGCGGTAGGAGCTCTCGACGCGGCCGGTCGGCGCCGCGGCGTCGACTCCCACCCGCAGCGCCTGCGCGCTGTCGACGGAGAGCCGATAGACGTTGGTGCCGGTGTAGAGCGTATCGAGCGCGTCGGCGACCAGCTCGACGTAGGCACCCGGACCGAACGGCCCGGCGGAGTCGACCCGGATCGCCACCGGTTCGCCCTGGTGGGTCACCGCGATGTCGTCCGGGTTGACCCCGGCGAGATCCAGGCCGGCGGCGGCAAGCTGCTCGTAGGTCAGCCGGTGAATGCCGTCCGTATCGATCTCCAGCAGCAGGGTGGGATTCACCCCGAAGGCGAGCTCCGAGCGCGCCTGGGCCTGCCGCTCGGCCACCTTCGCCGCGTGCTCGCGACCGATCGCGACCCAGTCGATGCGCTCGTGAGCCAGGTTCTTGTGGCCGTAGGACTCGCCGACTTCGAACGGACCGTGGTAGCGGCTGCGACCCTTGACGTCGACCTCCTGCAGGAGCAGCTGCGTGCCGCCCGGCGCCGCGGCACGGAACTCGTAGCTCCGGATTTCGAGCGAATCGCCGACCTCCGAGCGAATGAGCTGTTCGTTCAGGCGGCGCCAGCGCCCGCCATCCAGAACCCAGAGATCGAAGCCGACGTGGCCGACTTCGGTCGCCGTCGCCCAGCGCGCGGTGAAGGAGCTGCCGTCGCCGACCGCTTCGAAGAACGACAGCGTGACCGGTGTGGTCGTGATGCCGCCGTCGTAGAAGCCGAAGTCGTTGCCGGTGGAGTTGGCGAACGGGACTAGCGTCACGAACTGCACGCCGCCGGTCGTCGTCTGGGTGGTCTGCAGGAAGCCGTCGACGAGGGTCGAAGTCGGGTCCACCTTCACGGCGTAGTCGCCGGGCGGCAGGTCACCGAAGGAATAGGTCCCATCTACCGCTGAAGTCGTGATGCCGATCAGCTCCAGGTTGCCGTTGACGACGCGGTAGAGCCGGACGTCGACGCTCTGGACCGGTACTTCGGTCCCGAGCTGATAGGTCCCGCTCACGTTGGCGTCGACGAAGACCGTGCCGCTGATCGACAGCGCTCCGGTGACGATGTCGTCGCGATAGCCGAAGTCGGCGGTGACGTTGTTGGGGGAGCCGCCGGTGAGGACCACCGTGTAGGGATCGACCTGGCTGTTGTCGTCCACGCCGTCGTTCGGTCCGTTGACCAGGGTGAAGCCGGCGAGCACGCCGGCCGTGTCGGTGACGTCGACGAAATAGGTGCCGACCGGCAGCCCGAGGAGCTCGAAATTGCCGTTCGAGTCGCTCGCCACGGTGCGGATCCGGTTGTCGACGCCGGGATCGAACAGGCCGTTGCCGTTGGTGTCGAAGTAGACATCCACCGTGACGCCCTCGATCGGCGGCTCGCTCGCCTGGCGGGTGCCGTCGAGGTTCAGGTCGTGCCAGATCGAGGTGCCGATCGTGCCGGAACCGCCCGAGGGAACGTAGCCGAAGTCGGCCAGAACGTAGTTCTGACCCGCCGCGAGCGGGATGAGCGCCGTCGGGTTGGTGCCGGTCGTGAGGTTCAGCCCGGTGAGAACGCCGCCGATGTCGGTCACCTGGACGCGGTAGCTGGCCGCCGGCAGGCCGGAGAAAGTGTAGAGGCCGTTGGCGTCGGTCGTCGTCGTGGCGATGATGACACCGCCGGCATTGAGCAGATTCACCGTCACACCGGCGAGTCCGGGTTCGCCTGCATTCACCACGCCGTTGTTGTTCACGTCGAGCCAGATCTGGTCGCCGATCGAGCCGAAGGTGCCGGGAGGGGCGTTGAAGCCGAAGTCCAGGGTCGTGAGCACGTCACCGGCGACCGCGGTCAGGCTGAAGGTCCGCTGCCCCGTCCCCAGGTTCGTCGGTTGGTTGGTGAGACCGAGGCCGAGAATGTTGGCCTGGTTGTAGGTGGCGAGATACATCCCGGGCGGCAGGCCGGTGAACAGGTAGCTGCCGTCGAGGTCGGTGGTGGTGGAGAACGCCGTGTCGTCGCCGGTGCCGTAGGTGTTGTCCGGCCCGGCCCCGATGAGATTGACGCCGATACCCGCGATTCCGGCCTCGCCGGGATCCTGCAGGCCGTCGCCATCGGTGTCGTACCAGACGAAGTCGCCGAGGATCACCGTCCCGGGCGCGGGGCGGTAACCGAAGTCGGCGGCTTCATAGCGCTGACCGTCGGCGAGGTTGATCACCCGCGACGGGTTGCCGCCTGGCGGATAGCTCGTCTCGACGAGATCCGGGCCGGGGTTCGTGGGGCCGTCGGGCAGCGTCGCCTCGACCACGTCGACGAGATACCGGTTGGCCGCGAGGCCGCTGAACAGGTACTGCCCGTTGACGTCGGTCACCGTCGTCGCGACCGCTGCACCATCGCCGACGTCGATCACGCCGTTGCCGTTGACGTCGATGTAGAGCTGCACCGTGACTCCAGGGAGTCGCGGCTCGGTTGGGCCCGGCTGACCGTCCGGAGGGTTCCCGCCGGGCGGATCGACGTCGATCCACAGGGTGTCGCCGATCGAGCCGGTCGCCGTGCTGCGCGCGTAGCCGAAGTCGATGCCGGTGATGCTCACACCGGCGACGGTGACCGGGATCTGGTCGCGGCCGCTCGTCAACTCATAGCCGTCGAGCACGCCGCGGCCGTCACGCACCTCGACGCGGTAGTTGCCGTCCTGCACGTCGAGGAAGGAGTAGGTGCCGTTGGCGGCGGTCGTGGTCGTCGCGACCACGAGGTCGTCCGCGGTGCCGAAGATGTTGTCCGGCCCGGCATTCACCAGGGCGACTTCGACGTTGGCGATGCCGGTCTCCGCCGGCGGGCTGGAATCCAGCACGCCGTTGCGGTTGCGGTCCTCGAAGACCGTGCCCGAGATGTCCGGCCGGCCGCTGTTCTGGAAGCCGAAGTCGAGGTTGCGGTCGGTCGCGCCGAAGGTCAGCGTGCTCGAGCCTTGCCGGTCGCAGGCGGGACCGGCGCAGGGGCCGCTGGGCACGTTCGGGTCGCCGGTCTGGGTGTAGCCGGTGAGGGCTGGCTGCACCGGAATCCGGACGCGGTAACCGCCCGGCACCAGATTGTCGAACTCGTAGCTGCCGTCAGCGGCGGTGATTCGGGTCGCGAGCACGGCATCGTCGCCGGTGAAGAGCAGACCGTCGGGACCGGGACCGAGCAGCTCGACGGTGACGCCGCCGATGCCGGCTTCGCCCGCATCCTGCAGGCCGTCGCCGTCGCTGTCGCTCCACACCCGGTCGCCGATCAGGCCGGGCTGGGCGTAGCCGAAGTGGGCGCCGGTGAGGTTCGCGCCGGCGACGGTGATGGCGCGCTGCCCCGCGGTGGCATCCGGGGTCGTGCGCTGCCGGCCGGCGAGCTCGCCGCCGTTGTCGGTGACGACGATGGTGTAGTTGCCGTTGGCGACGCCGGAGAAGGTGAACTTGCCGTCGGTCCCGGAAGTCGAAGTGCCGACGACCTGGCCGAGGCTGTTGACGAGGTTCACGGTCACGCCGGCGATCGGCCGCTCATTGACGTCGTAGATCCCATCGAGGTCTTCGTCCACCCAGAGGGTATCGGTGACCGTGAAGGTGCCCGGCGCGTTGTAGCCGAAATCGACGTCGGTCAGCACCTGGTTGGCGACGACCGAAACCGGCGGGCTGGTCGCCGACCCGACGCTCTGCGGGCCGCTGGTGGCGGTGCGTCCGGCGAGCGGCGCGCCGCTCACCTGGACGATGTACTGGCCGGGGACGACGCCGGTGAAGAGATAGGTGCCGTCCGGATCGGTCGCCGTCGTGCCGGCGATGGTGTCGTCGCCGTTGCCGAAGATCCCGTCCGCGCCGGCGCCGCGCAGCTGCACGGTGACGCCGCCGATCCCGACTTCGCCGGGATCCTGGATGCCGTCGCCGTCGGCGTCGGCCCACACCCGGTCGCCGATGACGGCGGTGCCGGTGGACGGCACGTAGCCGAAGTCGACGTGGGTGAAGACCTCGTCGCCGTTGACGATGACGCTCGGCTGGCTCGGCGGATAGGGCGGCACGCCGAGGCCGGCAGGCACACCGGCGATCACGAACACGGTGTAGGAGCCGGGCTTCAGCCCGTCGAACAGGTAGTTGCCGTTGAGGTCGGTGACCGGGTCGGGCAGTTCACCCCCGGGGTGCAGATGCCGTTGCGCAGCTCCACCGTGACGCCGGAAAGCCCCGGCTCGCCCACATCCTGCACGCCGTCGCGGTCGACGTCGAGCCAGACGCGATCGCCCACCTGGCCGCCCGGCGAGACCGGGTCGATGACCGTGGCGTGGACGCGCTGCGGGCTCTCGAACGCCGAAGCTTGGACCGTGTTGACGATGCGCGTCAGCGCAATCGGGTCGTTCACCGTCACCGAGAAGGTTCCGGTCGCCGACTCCCCCGGCGCGAGCGCGAAGCTGTCCGCCGGCAGGGTCAGCGAGGAAGGCACGCCGTCGATGAGGTTCGGCGTGCCCGCCGGGATGTTGTCCTTGGTGATCGCGACCTGGCCGCCGGTGATGATGTTGACGTTGTCGACGAAGAACTGGTCGCCCCCGTCGATTCTCTGCCCGCGGAAGCGGATCGTCGTCGTGGCCGAGATGTACGGCGTGAAGTCAAAGCTGCGGAACCCCGCATTGGCGTTCGTGTCATCGACGAACGACGCCAGGGTGGTGAACGTCGTGCCGTCCGCGGAGGCCTCGATGTGGAGGAATGTCGCCGTTCTCGACACTGTTCGTGGTGAGATTGAGCGTGAGAAGAGCGAGCACCGGTCGCCTGCCGTTGACGAGACTCAGGTTGACAGCCCGTGTCGCCTGCGGCTGGGTCGCGCCATCGAGGATGAGACGCATCCGTCCGGTGTCGAGAGCCACGGCGACCGCGCTGCTGACGGCCCATGGGGCGATCCAACCGGTACCACCCCCGGGAAGCGCCGCGAACGGATCCGTGGCGGGATTCTGGCGATCGCCGACCGCCCGCACCTCGACGTTGTCGATCACGAACGAATCGGCGGCGTCGTCGTACTCACTGACGCTGAACCGCAGGCGGGTCGTCGCCGAGACGCAGCCGGTCGGGATCTCGAAGCCGGAGGCGCCCGAGAGCAGCGGTCCGTTGACGCCGTCGAGCCAGTCGATATTGCCCAGGAGGGTGAAGGTGCCGGCGCCATCGCTATCGCATAGAACTTGAATCGCGTCCTGGTTGTTCGTCCCGATGGTCGTCTGGACCTCGTTGAGGTCGGCACCTGCGCCGACGAAGGTGAAGCGCAGCATTCGCATCTGCGCGGCGCCCGCATAGCCGGAGAAGTCGACCAGGCGGGTGGCTGTCGGTGTTCCCCCTGAAGTGTGATTGAGCAGCAGCTGCCCGCCGCCGGGCGCGATCTGCACCTGCACGTCGCCGCCGGTCGGCCCGGCGACTCCGCCGTCCACCTCGACCCACGGATCGGGCACGGTCCCGGCGTCGGCGCCGTCGGCCCAGGTGTTGGGCCCGTTGCTGTTGGCGTAGCTCTGCGCCACCGTGCCGAAGCGGTCGGCGACGTAGAGCTGCTGCGGCCCGGTGACCGAGGTGCTCTGGGCGACGTAGGTCGTGCCGACCGGCAGACCGTCCGTCAGCCGCACGCCGGTGACCGCCGCGGTCGCGGAGTTGTTGGTGACCTGCACGGTGTAGAGAATGTTCTGTCCCGGAATGGCGTCGCCCGGAACATTCGACGTCTTGGTGACCGTCAGCAGCGCCGTCGGGATGGGATTGGTCGAGGTATCGACGAAGGTCTCGGTGTCGGACCGCACCTGCACGGTGTTGACGATCGGGTCGGTCGCTGCGGGGAGCACGACCACCTGGTAGGTCATCGAGATGCTGGCGCCCGGAAAGAGCGGCAGGGCGTAGACCGGCGGCGGCGAGCCGGCCGGCGACTCGACGAGCACGAAGCCGCCAGTGTGCGGCGTATCGGTGTCGAGCGGATAGGCGTTGGGCTGGGCCGGTTGGCTGGGGAACGCATCGTCGGCGACCGGCAGACCGTCGACCTCGAAGGTCCCCGGGACGTAGGCCGTGCCGCTGTCGAGCGTGTCGGTGACGAAGATCTCGGTCACCGGGGTGATGCCGGTGTTGCGCACCACCGTCGTGTAGAGGATCGTGTCGCCGACGTCGACGCCGCCGTTGCCGTTCAAGTCGACCAGCAGCGCGCCGTCCTTGAAGGCGTTGAGGCTCGAGAACGGCAGCACCGTGGTTCCCATGTCGAGCTCGGTCGGCTGGCCGGTAGCGGCGAGCGAGACGTCCTGGCCCCAGGCGGCGGCGATCTTGGTGCCGTCGAGGGTGTAGATCCGCATGCCGGTCTGGCTGTTGTCGCCGCTCGGAATGGCGCAGCTGCCGGCTGGCGGCGGATTGGGCGTGCTCGGCCCGTCATCGAAAATACGGATCGACTGGAGATTGTTGACCACGCAGGCGACGTTGTAGCGGTTGCCGTTCGCGTCGATGTTCGGCCCGGTCGCCGGGTCGCCGTCTTCGTCGACGTAGATCGTCGTCGCCCCAGCGGTCGTCTTGGCCACCGTCAGCCAGATCGGACTGACGTCGCGGTTCAAGTCGGTCGAGCCCGGCGCCCAGCCCACCACGGCCGCCGGGGTGAGCAACTCCTCCGGCACCAGGGCGTAGCCCCAGTCGAAGATGGTCTGGTTGATCGCGATCGCCGAGACCGCGTAGAAAGAGGGCGGCGTCGCGCCGGTGGTAAAAAAGTGCGCCGCGGAGATGGGATTGTTGAGCGGCAGGGTTCGGGCAACCGTGGCCCGCGCGCCGACGTTGAACGCGACGGTCCCCGTGAGGTCGCTCTGGCTCACGCTGATCAGCGCCGCCCCGGGGTTGTGCACGTAGACGATGGCCGCGTTGGTGGCGCCGGCCACCGTGGTGCCGGCAGGCGCCCAGTAGCTGGTCCCCCACCGGTTGGTGGACGGCAGGTTGAACCAGCGTCCCTCGTAGGTGGAGGCGTTGTTGGCGGTGAGGATGTCGACCTGCACCGCGCGGGTGCCGATGCCGCTCGACGGCGTGGCCGCCACCGTGGCACCGACCAGGATGCCCTGCACGAGTACGCTCTCGCCTTCATCCAGGGTGAAGACCACCGCTGCACCACCGCCAGTTCCGTCCACATCGACGGCCACCTGCGTGCTGTTTTCGCGCGCCATGATCGAGAGCGCGACGAACTCGAACGCTGCGGGCGCGCCAGGCAGGTTGGTCCCGACCGGAGAGGTGAACGTGGAACCCCACTTCTCGCTCGGGAAAACCTCGATGGCGTCGCCGAGCTGCGCCTCGATCCCCGAAGAGGGCCAGCTGGCGTAGGTCACGGCCAGCAGGTCGGTGGAGAAGAGCTTGTCGCCGCCGTCGAAGCGGATCTGCGCCGGGTCGCGAACGCCGGGGTCGCCCGGAACGGGCACGTCCGAGGACAGGATCAGCACGTCGCCGGCGGCGAAGCTGTCGGCGGCGGCGGCGCACGGACCGACGATGTCGGGGCGGTAGCCATTGGCGCAGTCCCCGTCGCCCCAGATCTCGGCCCCCAGGCCGGTTCCGGGGCTCGCCGGATCCTGAATGTCGAACTCGAAGCCGTCCTCCCAGTGATCCCAGTAGACGAGGGTGTCCGGCGCGGTGACCGTGAGCGCGATCACGACGCGCAGGGTGTCGTTCTCGGCCAGGTTGGTCTGCGCATCCGCCCAGACCTTGACCTGCGTCGACGGCAGCGGGATGTAGTAGGTCTCGCCGATCTGGGCGCGAGCCGCGGCAGCATTGAGACTCATCAGAGCCACGAGGGCGAGGATTGCCTTGGCAGTCGACGGGATTCGCATCAGTTGTTCTCCGGTTGGGCTCGCCTCGCGCTCGAGGTTTGCGGCCACCAAGCTCGTTCCACGCACAGCTCCACCTCTGCGGAAGCGGCCTTGCGGCGCCTCTTTGCTGGAAGCGAGGCAAGAAGCGAGCCACTTACGCATTTCGGTATCTCTCTGACTTGTCAGCACTTGGCCTGTAGAGGAGGACTGAAAGACAAGATTCGGCACGCGCAAGGCCCATTTCTTGGCACCTTTCCGCACTTCTCGCGGGCGCAGCCCAAGCTCCAAGGCACTGGACGATCCAGTTTAGCGCAGCGCTTTGTGCTGCGCTACTGAGACGGATCGGTATCCCGGCTCCTGCCACACGCGACTTGGCGGCCGGAAAAAGCCCATGCCGGCCATCGCACAGCCGGGGTGTCCCGCAAGCACGAACTGCCGCGCCGGGTCGCCGGCTTCGCGGCCGGGCAGATTCAGGTTTGGCGAGAAGGCTGCGTGACATCCTCGATCTCCTCGACGCCCGGCCAGGGCGCCCTGCGATGCTGCATCCCAACGATCGTGACCCGTGCCTACAGTACTCCCCGAGGTACCCCGGGCGAAGGATGCTGTCAGCCGGGAGCCAACAGGGAATATTCGATGAATTCTACACGATTTTGCAGGGACCGACAGCCCTCGGGAACCCGGTCGAGAATCCGGCTGCCATCGCGGTCCACTTCGACTCCGAGATCTCTGCCGCTCATCCGCCGAAGGAGGACAACTTGGGCGCTGAAGTCGGCTCTGCTATCCTTCGTCGTCACAAGCCATCGGAGAGTGTCTATGGACCGCCGCCGGGAAGACTCGAAGACCGCTCTTCAGCCCCAGACCGCCGAGCCGCGTCCGCGCTGGCAGAAGCCGCAGCTCGAGGTCCACGGCGACGTCCGGCAACTCACCATGGGACCCACTCCCGGTGTCGGTGAGAGTGGCGGTCCCGGGACCTTCAAGCCTTAAGAGTCGCGACGCCTGAGCCTGGTTGTCGAAGCACGCTGCAGGAAGACGCTGGAAACAGAGCCGACCCTCGAACTTTGGGGACGGTTCGACAATCTGCTCCGAGCGCCAGGTGGCACCGGCAACGACCGGCCAACTCGCAGCGCCGAGAACATCCTTCTCGAGCGCTATCGCGAGCGGGGTGAGGCCTTCCTCGACGGCCTGACCGGCTCCTTCGCTGTCGTCCTTTCCGATCCAGCCAACCACTTCACCGCCATCGCCCGCGACGGCATGGGAAACCACTCCCTGGCCTATTGCGTGAGTGCGGGAGAGCTTGTCTCCTCGCGGGACGAGGCCGCTCTGCGCGCCGCCACGAGAGCCACGGATCCACCCTCCGCGTTGCGTCTCGCGGAGTTCTTCGCTTTCGAGGAGCTCTCCGGCCCGTCGACCTTCTGCGAAGATGTGCAGGCTCTCCTGCCGGGAGAGATGGTCGTACTCCAGCGTGGGAAGGTGCGGCGACGCTGGCTCACCCGGCCGCGCCTCGATGCGCGCATCGAACGCGTGCACTGGGAGGACTACGTCGAGGAGTTCGCCGAGCTGCTTTCTGCAAGCGTTCGTCGGTGCCTCGAGGGAGTGGAGCGCGTCGCTGTGCTGATGAGCGGCGGGCTCGATTCGACCCCGATAGCGGCGCTCGCCGCGCGCCATCTCGCCCACAGCGGCGGTCGCCCCGCCGTCACCGCGCTGAGTTGGCGGGTGAGCGATCCGCGAGGCGACGAGAGCGAGCTCATTCGCCGGCTGTCGGATTCGGCCGGCATCGAGGTCGAGTGGATCGACTGCGACGACGCGGTGCCGTTCTCGAATCTCGCCGAGTGGCCAGTCCACCCGGCGACCCCCGAACAGACCGCCTTCCGCTGGTTCCACCAGCGCAGCTACGCCCGCGCCGCCGCACTCGGGCATCGCGTCGTCCTGTCCGGCTTCTGCGGCGATGCGCTCTACGCCAACGCCCGGAACTGGGCCTGGGACCTCCTCGAAGCGGAGGGTCCCGGGCGCACGATCGACCGCCTGCGGGACGTCGCCCATGAGATCGGTTGGAGACGAACGCTGCGGTCGCATCTGTTCGGGCCTCTGCTTCCGCGAACGAGAGGATTGCGCCGCGCGCTGCCGCGCTACCTGACGCCGGAAGCGCGGAGATCGCTCGCCGCCCGGCCGCACTGGCCGCCCGGAATCGAGTCCGCGCGCCGCCCGCGCCAGGCCGAACGGGTGCTGGCGCTGCTCGATGCTCACGGCGCCAACGTCGAGCGCTTCTACACCGAGCCGTTCGGCCTCGAGCAGAGGACGCCGCTGCGCGACTTCGCTCTCGTGCAGTTCATGCTCGCGGTGCCGGACCATCTGCTGCA
This sequence comes from Thermoanaerobaculia bacterium, assembly GCA_963719555.1. GTDB lineage: Bacteria > Acidobacteriota > Thermoanaerobaculia > Multivoradales > JAGPDF01 > JAGPDF01. The sequence continues at coordinate 457,949 of CAVRCL010000003.1, forward strand.
ACAGGGGACGCAGACGCGGCCGATGCTGCGGGCCGCCGTCCGCGGGCTCGTACCGGAGGAGATCCGTCTGCGGCAGGGCAAGGCGGCGTTCTACGATGTGCTCGATCGCGGTCTCGCCACCGAACGGCTGCGCTGGGCGGGGGAGCTCCTCCTCGATCGCGACGCCCTCTGGCGCGGATTCATCGAGGAATCTGCCGTCCGCACTTGGGTCGAAGAGACCCCCGCCGAGGGAGAAGAGAAGATCGGCTACCTGCACGCGATCTACGGCGAGCTCTGGCGGCGTCGGCGCGCCGGGTTGCCGTGGCCCTCAGCCGACGCGGGCGACTAGGCCTTCGCGTTCGAGCGCGGTGCAGAGCTCGAGGATGTCGTCCATCATCGAGGTCTCCGCCGGTGCGTACTCGCCCTCCAGGCGATCGACGATGCGACCGAGCTCTTCGTCGCCGCCGAGCAGCGCCCAGATCCGGACACCCGTCGCATTGAGGCCGAAGTAGCGCCCCGTTTCGAGATCGAGCAGCACCGCCTCGCCCTCGAGCTCGCGCACCAGGACGCCCGGCTTGGGGCGAAAACGGGCGGTCATTGCAGGAGGCGTGCGCATCGAAGAGGCGTTCCCTGGTGGGACAAACATCGTAGCATCGGCCTCGTCGTGAGCCTCCCGACCCGCATCTCGATCCTCAGCCGCTTCCTCGAGGTGCCGAGCGATGAAAAGCGGTTGCTCCTCGAGGCCTGGTGGACCCTCCTCGACGCGGCAGCCCGTCTGCGCTTCACGCCGCGCTCGACGGTTGCGCGCGCACTGGCCGGGCTTTTGGCGCCGCCGCCCGAATCGGCGGGCACCTCGCAGGTGGGCACCTCACAGGCGGTCGGCCTGGCCGTCGCGCGCGCCGCAGCCCATCACCTCACCGCCATGACCTGCTTGCCGCGCGCTCTCGCGCTGCAACGGATGCTGGCGAAGCGCGGCATTCCGTCGGCGCTCCGGATCGGCGTGCGCAAGGAGTCGGGAGGTGGCAGCGGAATCGCCGCCCACGCCTGGGTCGAGGTCGACGGAGTGGCGTTGGGCGAGCCCGCGGCGATCGAGGAGCGCTTCCGGCCGCTCCTGCCGCCGCTCACCGGACCGTCGTCCGTGCGCCGCGAAGAGCACGGCGAAACGCAGCGGTGATGCGCCGGTAAGGGCTACGGCTGCATCAATTCGACGGTCGGGAAGTATCGGCGCACGCGGCGTGGGTCGCGGGTCAGGAGGCGGTAGCCGGCGACCGCGGCGTGAGAGGCAATGAGGAAGTCGGGCAACGGCGCTGACCTCGCTCCGCCCGCCCGCCGGTAGCGGAGGAACACCTTGCCGGCGAGAAAAGCGGCTTCCCATGGCAGTGGCTCACGGCGAAAGATCGCAGCTGGAAGCGCCGCGTCGAGCTCTTCGATACTCGTGAAGCGCACCGAAACTTCGGCGTAGATGATCGGATCCACGACCAGCGGCGCGGCGTCGGCGGCGGCGGCAAGTGCGGCGGCCGATCGCTCGCCCCACTCCGGGTCGACAGTCAGCACGTCGAGGAGGACGCTCGAATCGACGAGAACGGCGCTCACTACTGCGGCTTGGGCTCGGCGCGCGTCAGCGCCAGGATCTGGTCGGTCGTCATCCGGACATCGCCTCGGCCGCGCAGCCGGGCCACGACGGCGGCGCCACGTCCGCCACCCTTCGGGCGGTGCGCCCTGCGCAGGCGCAGAGCGCTGCCATCGATCTCGAATTCGACCTCCGTCTCGGGCAAGAGTCCGAGGCGCTCGCGCAGCTCGATCGGAATCGTGACCTGTCCCTTGCTCGTGATCCTCATGGTAAGAATCTCCCTGGTAGGAATATTACAGGAGTCGCCGGTCGCTGAAGCAGTGTTCTACTTTCGCTTGCCGGCGGCGCGCACGGAGACCAGTCGCCGGACGAGGAACTTCAACCGGGAGAAGATCGACTCGCCCTGGCGCGGCGCGAGGGTGCGCGCCAGGAGACCCGCCTTCGCCACCGCCTGGGACCTGTCCGAGAGCGGGTGTTCGAGGAGCCGCGTCTTCAACGCCAGCGCGTAGCCCGGGTCGGTCACCCCGGCGAGGAAGTGATCGAGCAGCCGGCGGGCGCGCGAACGCCCGGCACCCGCCTCCTCGAGCAGCTTGCCGTCGCCGGCGGCGAGCGCCGTGGCGAGGTCGAGCGCCGCCTCCGCCTCCTCGTAGCTCACCTCGCGCTCGATCCAGGGGACGATCGCCGCCAGCGTCGCCCGCCCGCCGCTGCCGCGGAAGGCGAGGTCCACCAGGTCGCCGAGGAAGAGGAAGCCCGGGAAGACCGCCGGCGCGAGGCCGTGCTGCGCGATCGCATGCACCAGCGCGTGCGCGGTCAGCAGCTCGCGCCGCGGCAACCGCAGGTCGCCGCGCGGCCGGAAGCTCATCGACGACGGCGGCGGCGCGAGGAGCCCGGCAGCGACCAGGCTCTCGAAGGTGGCCGAGCGCTTGGGCTCGAGGCGGACACCGGGCAGCACGCGATGCAACTCGACCAGGCCACCGTCGGCGTGCCGCAACCCGGGCGCCTGGTGCTCGTAGGCCTCGCCGGCGACCGTGAACCCCAGGCGCAGGAGCTCGTCCTGCAACTTGTCGAGTTTCGCCTCGGGCACCAGCAGGTCGAGGTCCGACGACGGCCGCCCGCCGTCCGGGGCGAAACCACCGAGGACCAGCGCCTGCCCCTTGAGCGGGGCATACGGAATCCGCAGGTCGGCCGCCGCCGCGTCGACCGCCTGGAGCGCCGCACCGAGGCGCATCTCCTGCGCCACGGCCATGGCGCGCTGCCGCTTGAGCTCCGCCACCGCCGGCGCGCCGAGCTCGCCGGCGAGCCGCGCCTGCGGCTGCACCGCGGCGATGCGCGCCGCGATCGCGAGCGCGTGGGCCAGGGCGACGGCCGCGCCGCCTTCGGTCTCGACGAGCGCCGTGTCGCCGGCGGCATAGGCCCGCGCCAACACCCAGCGCAGCGCCGGCGTCACCGGCACCTCGGGCGGAGCGAAGCGAAAGCTCGCGACGCTCATCGGCTGGCACTCCGGTCGGCACTTGGGTCGGCGAATTCCCGCGCCAGCGCCTGGCGGACCCACTCGTTCAGACTCACCCCGGCCGCGGACGCGGCGCTCACGACGCGCTCGTGGAGCGGCGCCGGCAGGCGGACGACGAATTTGCCCGAGAACTTCCTGTACGGCTCGATACCGCGTTCCCGGCAGACCGCGAGAAAAGTCTCGAGCGAGCGCTTGCCCTCCTTGCGCAAAGCCTCGACGCTCTCCGCAAAGAAATCGGCGCCACCGTTCAGGCCGACGAACTCGCCGCGAAACCTGCCGAGGTCGGGGTCGAAACTGATGATGGCCGTGTGGCCTTGGATCTTCATCGTATTGATCATGGCTTGACTCCGTTCGCCGCCAACCATCTGCCGATGCTCGCTACGGCACCCTTGTCCGTCGTCGGCTGCGGGTGAGGTCGGTGAAAGACCTGCACCTGCCCGTGAAAGACGACCGCAACGCGGGAACCCGCGCGTTCTTCCACCTCGGCGCCGAGAGCGCGGAACAGGCCTTCGATGTCGCGCCAGCGGATGTTGCCCGACACCGGATGCGCGAAGATGGCAGCGAGCGTCCTCTCGTGCCGGCGATTCACCCGCTGACTAGTATCACATTCCGGTACTAAACAGAAACGCTCGGCGGAGGAGCACTCCCTGCTGGCGGCGTGAAAACCGGGGCCGCGATGCGTCATGATCGCCCGGTTCCGCCGATGCCAACCCGAGGTCCCGAACTGGAAGAGATAACCCGTAGCGTGCCGCGAACCGAGCCGGCGCAGATTTCCGCCGCCCTCCCCGCTCTCGCTTCGTTCCCCGGCTGCCGCGCTCGACATCGAGTCGTCGCGCGGCGATTCTGCTCACCCTCCTGGTGGCCGCGCTCGCCGCCGTCGCCGTCGTCCATCACCGCGGCTGGCTCGCCGCCCAGGACGGTCTCGCCGCCCAGGCGCGAGCGCTCGGTCTCGACGGCGCGGAGCTCGCCGAGCTCACCGTGCGCCTGCGCCGCGAGGGCGATCCGACGGCGGCGCGGGTGCTGCTCGCGGCGCGCCTTTTCGACCTCGAGATCGCGAGCTCCGAGCCCGGCTCGCCGGCCTCCGCCGAGCGCCTGCTGGCGACGCGCGAGCTCGCGCGCGAGGCGCTGCGCGCCGAACCCGCCAGCTGGCAGGCGGCGATGCTCCTCGGCGCCGCGGTCAGCCTCGAGCGCAGCCGCAACCGCGACCCGCGGCTCTACTCGCTGGCGAAGGACTGGGAGCGCCCGCTCCTCGTCGCCGGCGAGCTCGCGCCGGCCGAGCTCCAGCCGCGACGGCTCCTCGCCGCCGCCTATCTCGAAGTCTGGCCGGCGCTCACGCCAGAAAAGCGCCTGAAGGTCGAAGCCTTGCTGCGCGAAGCCTTCCTCGAGCCGCACACCTTCGACCGGCTCTTCGCGCCCTGGGTGGAGATCGCCGGTTCGCTCGCACGCGCGGCGACCCTCCTGCCCGACCGGCCGCTCACCTGGAAGCGCCTCGCCGCCACCGCCTTCGAGCGCAAGTCCTGGGAGGAGTACGCCGCGCTCACCGCCCGCCATCGCGCGAGCCTGCGCGCCCGCCTGGAAGCGGATCTCGCGGCGGCCAGCGCGCGCCAGGACGGCGACGCCCGCGGCGGTGGCGGCGGTCTCGGCGGTGTCGCCGGATTGCAGCAGGCGCGGCGGGACTTCAGCGCCATCCTCGCCGCCGCGCCGGTCGACGCCGAGTTCGCGCCGCTCGTCGAGCAGGCGCTCGGGCGGCTGCCGCCCGGCCCGGCGCAGGAGTCGCAGGTGCGCGCGGCCGACGATTGGCTGCGCTGGGCGCAACCGCTCTGCCTGGTGCGCGACTGCCCCTTCGCGAGCGGCGCGATGTCGCGGCTCGCCTCGCTCGCCGGCTCGTCGCTCGCCGGCAGCGAAGCCGCCTTCGCCGCTCTCGCGGCCCTCGACCTGCCGCGCGCCGACCTCCTCGAGCGCCGCTCGGAGGAGCTGTGGAGCGAGCCCTGGGCGCCGTTCCTCACCTACAAGGCGAAGCAGCAGGCGGCGCGCAAGGAGATCGCCGAGGCGCGCGCCACCCTCCTCCGGGTGCACCGCGCCTTTCGCGTCCGCCTCGCCTGGCGGGCGCTCGCCGAGCGCCTCGGGGCGGTGGGCGTCGTCCCCGGACCGCCGCTCGCGCGCGACGCGTGGGAGGCCGCCGACTGGTGGTTCGACCAGGGCGCTTCGCGCCTCGACCTGCTGCCCGTGCGCCCGGCCGCCGGCCTCGCGCTCGAGCTCGCCGAGCCCGCCCGCTCCGCCGCACTCCTCGAAGTGCTGTGGGACGGCCGCCTCCTGCCGCCGCTCGCCGTCCCGGCCGGCGCCACCGCGGCCCGCCTGGCGCTCGAGGTGTCGAGCGCGCCCCATCTGCTCGAAATCCGCGTGCGCGCGGGCGACCTCCGCCCCGCCGTCCGCGTGCGCCTCGAGTCGTTGGGTGAGATGTCTGGCTTCGATCCTGGCGCTACGCTACGCTGAGAGTATGGAGCGCGCGATCGTCATCGTCGCCAAGCGCATCGAGGCCGCTGAGCTCGCGCGGCTCGTGCGCAGCCAGTTCGGCGACATGGTCAAGTACGTCGTGGATCTCCGGCGCGGCGTCGCCGCAGTCGGCGGTCAGCTGCACGCGGACGCTGAACACCTGCTGCTCGCCGACGGCAGTCGTCAGGAAGACCTCTGGGGCGCGAACTACTATCCTGCTCTGGGTGACGAGGCTGTGGAGTACACGGCACTGATCAACATCCGCCCGAGCCAGGGCAACCCGAGCATGGAAATCGTCGACCCTGAGATCCGCCAGAGTGTCCTGGCATTGACCCGCCGCCTCCTCGGCGACGGCGAGGATCTGGCGTGATGGCTCCGTCCACCCCGCCACCTCAGCCCGCCCAGCACGCCGGCCTGACCGCCGAGCGCTGGGCGGAATTCGACGAGGCCCGGCAGATCCTGATGATCGCCAACGAGCTCCATCGCGCGACGAAGTGGAGGTCTGTCGAGCACGCCACGCGGCGCGACGCCGCGATGGAGCGCGTGCTCGCCCTGACCGACCTGACGATTTCACTGGAAAAGCGCAGCTCTCATCTGCGCGAGTTGCTGCGCTGGCGCGATTGCGCAGCAGCGTCCTACATCCACCTTCCCGACGCGCCTTCGGATCGGGACCTCCTCCGCGCCCTCCTGCGCTTTCACCCGCAGGCAGCCGCGCAGATCCCCCTGATCGCCGCCTGAACGATCAGGGCAGGCGGCGAGCGCTGAGGATCTGCACCGGCGGAGTGAGCGCCTGGCCCTGGGCCGGCGAGGCCTGGATCTGCCGCACGACCTCCATGCCGCGCACGACCTGGCCGAACGCCGCGAAACCCTGGCCGTCGGGGTTGCGCGCGCCGCCGAAGTCGAGCAGCGGCTGATCGCCGACGCAGATGAAGAAGTCGGAGGTCGCCGTGTCCGGTTCGGCGCGCGCCATCGACAGGGTGCCGTCGCGGTGCCGCAACCCGGTCACCGACGTCCGTTCGAGGGGAATCGGCGGGAACTCGTCCTTCTCGCGCGCCGGCGCCACTCCCCCCTGGATGACTTCGATCGCCACTTCTTTGCGCGTCTCCGTGTCCGGGCGCACGGTGCGGTGGAACCTGCCGCCGTCGTAGCGCCCGGCGTCGACCGAACGCAGGAAGTTCGCCGCCGAGACCGGCGCCCGCACGGTGTCCACTGCGAGATCGATCTCGCCGAGCGCGGTGGTGAGGCGCACGGTGACCGGCGCCGGCTTGCGCCGGCGGCTGGCCGGGCGGCGCTGGACCGGCGGCGGCAGAGCGGCCAGCGCCTGGCGCGGTTCGAGGCAGCGCCGGCACGCGAGGCAGCGCCGGCAGCCGAGCTGCGCTCGCCGAGCCAGTGGCCGCAGATCGACGCGCAGCGGCGAATCGGTCGCCGCCCACTGCCCCTTGACCTGGTTGGTGGGTTCGGCGCCGGCGAAACCGAGGTAGCTGTACTTGCCGTAGTGCGGGAGCTTGCGGCCGAGGCCCGGGAGCGCCGCGAGGAGCGCCGGATCGACCGTGATCCAGCCGATCGCGCGCTCGGCGCTCGCCGGATGGCGCGACCACCACGACGCTCGCGTGGCCGGCGAACGCGACGCGCTGGCCGTCGACCTCCACGCCGGCTTCATCGACCGCGAGACCGGCCACCGTCCCGCCGCCGAAATAGCGCGCCGCGAGGCGATTGCCGCGGCCGAGCAGCCAGGCCGCGCGATCCGCCGGCAGCTCCTGCACTTCCGCGTCGGTCACGACCTCGACGGCGTGCGCGTCGGTCTGCCAGCCGAGCGCGAGCGTTCGCCACGCCGCGGCCTCTTCCGCTGAAGCGCTCGCCGCGACCACCGCGAGCAGGCGCGGCTCGCCGAAGACCTGGCCGATCGACGCCGGGATCTCGCGCGGGTCGAGACGCCGGAAGAGATCGAACGACGGATCGGCGTGGAGCGCCAGCGGCCTCTCCGGCACGCGGATGGCGAACGGCGTCGCCGCCGACTCGAGACGCAGGCTCTCGACCACCGTGACGCCCGAAGTCTGGATCGCCACCGGCACGTCGAGCGCGAACGGTTCGCCGCCCTGCGTCTGGCGGAGCGTCCCGCGCACCTCGAAGCCGGCGCCGACGGGAGCGACGGCGGCGACTTCGGACACTTCGACCGCCAGCGCCGCCGCTCCCGGGCGCTCCGTCCAGTCGCGGAAGAAGCGGCCGAGGTTCTTTCCCTCGCCCTCTCCGAGCACCGCCTCCATCGTCCGCCGCACGTCCGCGAACGCGGCTTTGCGCCCGCGCATCTCGCGGTAGAAGCCCGCCGCCCACGCGCGGAAGCGATCGTCGCCGAGCTTGCGGCGCAGCATGTGGAAGCCCATCAGGGACTTGCCGTAGCCGACCGCCTCGGTCGCGGCGCTGTGGCGCGAGCGGAAATCGACCAGCGGGAAATCGCGGCCGTCCTCAGGTGGCGCACATAGCTCGCGTAGTCCTGCAGCCGGTCGCGGCGGTGGGCCTCGCCCTGCCCGCGCTGCTCCTGCATCAGGTGATCCGCCAT
>CAVRCL010000004.1:0-23410 GCA_963719555.1 Thermoanaerobaculia bacterium
TCTTCCCGCTCGATCGCGTCATGACCTCGTTCGCCGACTGTGTCGAGGGGATGGCGGTCGGCGAGGTTCGCCGGTGCTGGATCTCCGCCGCGCGCAACGAGGGCTTCCCCGGTGCCCCCACGGCACGCTGATCTTCGAGCTCGAGCTCCTGAACCTCGCCGACGCGACGAAGATCTTCACGCCCGGCACCCCCAAGCCGAACTGACCGTCCGCATGGCCGCCCTGGCCTAAGGCGCGAGCAGCTCCACGTCGTAGGCCGCGAAGGCTGCGTCGGCAGTCAGAATGGGCAGCCGTTCGGCGCGGGCCTGCGCGATCAACATCCGATCGAAAGGATCCGCGTGGTGCGGCGGCAACTGAGCGACCTCAAGGGCGTGCTCGAGACGCACCGGGAGTGTGCCAACGGAGCTGCGCCGCAGGCGACTCGGAACATAGGTCGCGAGCGCCTCGGGAAGCTCGAGCTTGCCGAGCGCCGTCTTGATCGCCAGCTCCCAGACGCTCACCACCGAAAGCAGGAGCTCGGTCTCGGGATCCACCAGTTGTCGCCTCACCCGTTCAGAGAGGCGCTCCGGCGCGCTCTCCAGCCACAACCAACAGTGCGTGTCGAGAAGCAGCCTCATCCTTCGAAACTCTTGCGAATCGCCTCGGGCAAAGGCGCGTCGAAGTCGTCAGCGATGCGCACCAGGCCAGCGTCGCGGCCGAGCTTGCGCGGCAGCCGCGCCCCTTCCACGGAACCAGTTTGGCGACCGGACGTCCAGCGTTGGCGATCCAAATCTCTTCGCCCTCCGCGACCCGGCGGAGGAGCTTCGAAAGGTCGGTCTTGGCCTCATGCACGCTCACCTGCGCCATCTTGGACATAGCGCAACTATGAACTTAGTCATGAACTTAGTCAATACCTGAAGACAGATCACACCCAGCGGCGCAGCAGCCTGCAGGAGAAAAAGGGCCCGGCAGCGAACCGCCGGGCCCTTGAACCAGAGCTACGCCGCCGCCCCCTCAGTAGCGGTAGCGCTCCGGCTTGAACGGGCCCTCGACGGGGACGCCGATGTAGGCGGCCTGCTTGTCGGTGAGCGTGGTCAGCTTGACGCCGAGCTTGTCGAGGTGGAGGCGGGCCACCTTCTCGTCGAGCTTCTTGGGCAGCAGGAAGACCTTCTTCGCGTACTTGCCGGCGTTCCTCGCCAGGTCGAGCTGCGCCAGCACCTGGTTGGTGAAGCGGCAGGACATCACGAACGAGGGGTGGCCGGTGGCGCAGCCGAGGTTGAGCAGCCGGCCCTCGGCGAGGATCATCACCGAGTGGCCGTCGGGGAAGCGCCACTCGTCGTACTGCGGCTTGATGTTGATGCGCTCGATGCCGGCGAACTTCTTCAGGCCCGGCCATGTCGATCTCGTTGTCGAAGTGGCCGATGTTGCCGACGATCGCCTTGTCCTTCATCCGCGCCATGTGCGCGGCGGTGATGATGTCGAAGTTGCCGGTCGCGGTGACGAAGATGTCGGCGGTCGCGACGACGTCCTCGAGCGTCGTCGACCTCGTAGCCCTCCATCGCCGCCTGCAGCGCGCAGATCGGGTCGATCTCGGTGACGATCACCCGCGCGCCCTGGCCGCGCAGCGCCTGGGCGCAGCCCTTGCCGACCTCGCCGTAGCCGCAGACCACGGCGACCTTGCCGGCGAGCATGACGTCCGAGGCGCGCAGGATGCCGTCGATCAGCGAGTGGCGGCAGCCGTAGAGGTTGTCGAACTTCGACTTGGTCACCGAGTCGTTGACGTTGATCGCCGGGAAGAGGAGCGTCGCCGGCCTTCTCCATCTCGTAGAGGCGGTGCACGCCGGTGGTCGTCTCCTCGGAGACGCCGAGGATCGCCGGCGCGATGCGGCTCCAGCGCTGCGGGTCCTCCTTGCGGACCCGGGCGAGCAGGGCGAGCACGAAGGCGTACTCCTCGCTGTCGCCGCGGTCGACGGCCGGCACCGCGCCGGCCTTCTCGAACTCGAAGCCCTTGTGGACCATCAGCGTCGCGTCGCCGCCGTCGTCGACGATCAGCGTCGGGCCGAGGCCGTTGCCGAAGTCGAGGGCGCGCGCGGTGAAGTCCCAGTACTCCTCGAGCGACTCGCCCTTGAAGGCGAAGACCGGGATGCCCTGCGGGTTCTCCGGCGTGCCCTTCGGCCCGACCGCGACCGCCGCGGCGGCGTGGTCCTGGGTCGAGAAGATGTTGCAGGAGACCCAGCGCACCTCGGCGCCGAGCGCGTGCAGCGTCTCGATCAGCACCGCGGTCTGGATCGTCATGTGCAGCGAGCCCATGATGCGCTGCCCGGCGAGCGGGCGGCGTCGCGCGGTACTCCTCGCGCAGCGCCATCAGGCCGGGCATCTCCTGCTCGGCGAGGCGGATCTCCTTGCGGCCCCACTCGGCGAGCGCGAGGTCGGCGACCCGGAAGTCGAGGCCGGTGGCTTCGCTTGTCGGTCGACGACGGTGGTCATCGGGGCTCTTCCTTTCTTGCCTCGCGTGGGCGGGAACGGTGCGTGGACATTGGCGTTGCGGGTGCCGGTGGCGAGCAGCAGCGCCGGGCCCTTGGCCTCCGGCTCGGGCGGCAGCGGGCGGCAGCGGACTCCGGCGAAGCCGGCGGCGGCGAGCAGGCGGGCGAGCTCGTCGGGCTCGAAGCCGGGGCGGAGCTGGCCCATCTCGCGGCGGAAATCCTCGCGGTCGTGGCGCAGCAGGTCGACGATCACGGCGCGACCCCCGGGCTTGAGGATGCGCGCGCAACTCGGCGACCGCGCCGCCGGCTCGGCGACATGGGTGAGCGCGAGCAGCAGCAGCGCGGCGTCGCAGCGCGCCGTCGGCAGCGGCAGCGCCTCGAGGTCGCCTTCCTCGAGCTCGACGTTGTCGACCCCGGCGCGCCGCGCGCGCGCCGCGCCGAGCATCTCGGGCGAGCGGTCGACGCGCGATCACCCGGCCGACGCAGGGCGCCAGGGCGAGCGCCACCGCGCCGGTGCCGCAGGCGAGATCGGCGACCACCCAGTCGGGCGGCAGCAGCGCGTGCAAGCGCCGCGGCCGGTGAAGCGTCGCCGTAGAGCTCGGGCGGTGCGCAGGCGGTCCCACTCGCCGGCCACGCCGGCGAAGAAGTCGCGCCCCCGCCGGGCCGCTCGAGACGGCGCGCCAGGCGCAGGCGGTCGTGCGCGAGCGCCGGCCACTCGCGGGCTCGCCGCGCGCCAGCTGCCAGAGCTGCCGGGCTCTCGGGCAGCTCGCCATTGGCCATGCGGTAGAGGTTCGCGGTACGCGCGGCCGCGGCTCGCCACCCAGCCCCCGTCGGCGAGCAGCTTCAAGTGGCGGCTGACACTCGACTGCGGCATCTGCAGCACCTCGGCGAGCTCGGAGACCGCGAGCTCCTGCGCTCGAGCAGCGCGAGCAGGCGCAGGCGCGCCGGGTCGGCGAGCGAGGAGAGCCGCGCCAGCAGGAGGTCGGGGGAGTGGGAGGGTCGGCTCTTCATCGAGGTTGCATTCTTAAATCCGGATAAAAGGATATATCTCTCCGGGACGAGCCCGTCAAGTGCAGGTTCTGGCGATGGCGTTCCCGGGAATCAGGCAGTTCTGCTCACCGGCGCTTCGGTCGGCATCGGACGCGAGATGGCCCTGCAGCTCGCCGGCGGGCGGGGCGGGGGGGCCCGGCTCGCGCTCGCGGCGCGCGACGTCGCGAAGCTCGACGAGGTCGCGGCGCTCTGCCGCGAGCGCGGGCGCCGAGGCCGTCGTTGTGCCGACCGACGTCGGCATCGAGGCCGACTGCCGAGCGGGCGGTCGAGCGCACGGTCGAGGCCTTCGGCGGCCTCGACACACTGTTGCTCAACGCCGGCCAGGACATGGGCGTGCGCCTCGACGAGCTCCAGGACGCGAGCGTCCTCGAGCGCATCATGCGCGTCAACTACCTCGGGCCGGCCTGGTTGACGCGCTTCGCGCTGCCGCACCTCAAGGCGAGCCGCGGCCGCATCGTCGTGGTCTCGAGCCTCGCCGGCCTTACGGGGGTGCCGACGCGGACCGGCTATGCGGCGTCGAAGCACGCCCTGCACGGCTTCTTCGACTCCTTGCGCATCGAGCTCGCCGGTAGCGGCGTCTCGGTGACCCTCGTCTGTCCCGACTTCGTGAAGTCGGAGATCCACCGGCGGGCGCTCGGCGCGGACGGCAAGCCGGTCGGCAAGAGCCCGCTGCGCGAGGAGCGCATCATGACGGCCGCAGACTGCGCGGCGCTGATTCTCGGGCGGCGAGCCGCGCGGCGGCGAATGGCGCTGCTTTCGCTGCGCGGGCGTCTCGGGCGCTAGGTGCGGTCGTCGCACCCGGACTGATCGATCGGATCGCCGCGCGCGCGGTGGCGCGCGGGCACTGACGCCGCCGCAATCCCTCAGGCCAGGAGATCGTCGAGCGCGTCGCCTGTCGAGCGCTCCTCCGGCAGCGCTGCCGCGGCGGAAGATGCACGCTCCACGCTCGCCTCCAACCAGCCGCGCGGACCTTCGACGCGGATCCAAGCGCGCTCGCGCAGGCCGACGACGGTGGCGCCGTTCTCCTCGTGGTACTCGGCGATGCGCTCGCGCGCGCGTTTCGCCCATGTGGGTCGAGCCGGGATCGGCGTCGAGATAGTGCGGATTGATCTGGAACGGCACGAGCCCGAGGGCGTCGAAGCCGTGCGGCTCGACGATCGGCATGTCGTTGGTGGTGCGGATCGTCGGACCGGCGAGGTTGATGCCGGCCGAGGCGCCGAGGTAGGGCATCCCGGCGAGCGCCCGTTCCCGGATCGGCGCGAGGAGCTCGGCCTCCTGCAGCGTCTTGAGCAGGCGGAAGGTGTTGCCGCCGCCGACGAAGACCGCCTGGGCGGTTTCGATCTGGCGCCGGCCGGTGGCGTCGGCCGCGAGCTCGTCCACACTGCGCCCGAGCTCCTCGAGCCGGGTGCGGAACTTCGCCGTGTAACCGGCGCGGTCGTGCAGCGCGAACGGCACGAAGAGGACTCGCCGGCAGCTCGCGAGGAGATCGAGGATCTCGTCCGCCGCGTGCGCGAGGTAGCGCTCGCCATGGTTGGTCGAATTGGACAGCAGCAGGAGTCTCCACATGGCCGCCGTTCCTTTCGCGCGTCAGCGTTTGCGATTGCTTCAGCGTCTGGCAATGGCTTCGCCCAGGCGATCGACGTCGGCGAGGTCGTTGTAGATCTGGATCGCCACTCTGGCCGCGAGCCGGTCGCCACGCGCCGCGATGTGGAGCTCGATGCGCTCTTCGAACAGCAAGGCGTCGCGCAGTCGCGCCCGCCTCGGCGGCCGAGCCGCCGAAGCGCTCCGGCAGCGGCACCGAGACCATCGAGGCGACCATCGAGCGGGGGGTGCGGAATTCGGTCCCCCAGCGCTGCGCCAGGCGCTCGCCGGCCTGCAAGGCGAGGTCGTGGTTGTAGGTCCGCACCTCTTCCGCCCCGAACTCGGCGAGGAGCTCGAGCGCCGCCGGCGCCGCCAGCCAGGGCGAGGGATCGCGCGTCCCGACGAGATCGAACTCGGTCGTGAAGCCCTGGTCGAGCCCCCAGGAGATGACCGGCGGATGGAGCGCCGCCTGGCGCTCCGGGCGCACCCAGAGGATGGCCGTGCTGCGCGGCGCCCAGGCCCACTTGTGGAGATTGCCGACGTACCAGTCGGCGCCGATCGACGGCAGGTCGAGGGCGATCGCGCCGGGTGCGTGGGCGCCGTCGACGAAGATCGGAATGCCGCGCGCGCGGCAGCGCGCCGCCACCTCCTCGACCGGGAGCAGGAGCGCGCTGTCGGAGGCGATGTGATCGACGATCGCGAGGCGCGTCCGGGCGCCGAGCGCGGCGTCGATCGCCGCGGTCACCTCTTCCGGCCGCTCGTCGCGGGCGCGATCGTCCACCTCGCGGACGCTGGCGCCGTGCTGGCGAGCGACATAGCGCGCCGCGTTGGTGACCGCGCCGTAGCCGAGCGAGGTCACCAGGATCTCGTCTCCGGACACGAGCGGCAGCGAGCGCAGCACCGCGTTGGCGCCGGTCGTCGCGTTGTCGACGAAGACCAGGTCCTCGCCGCGCGCGCCGAAGAAGGCCGCCACCTCCGCCGCCGCGGTGCGCAGGCGCGGCGGCTCGGCACGCGGCGCGCCGACGCGGATCTCGGAGAGCTCGCGCAGGAGGTAGCGCGAGGGCTGCAGCTCGATCTCGTCGCGGATCGCCTGCTGCACCGCCAGCACGCGCCGCGGCGGCGCCCCGACGGTGCCGTGATTGAGGTAGGTGATCGCGGGATCGAGAGCGAAATGAGGGATCATCGAACGGCCAAATCGGGTCATCGCGACCTCCTCACCCCTGCTCGCCATCCGCCCGTCGAGCTCGAGCTCTGCCGCGGCACCCTGCATCGCCGCCAGGACGTTGCCGACATGCTGCCAGAGGTCGAGACCGCCGGCGAAGCAGGCGGCGCTGAAATCGGCCGTGGCGCTCTCGACGTGCGGGCGGTCGACGCCGGCGGCGAACGACTTCTCTTTCCAGCGCTTCTGGATCGACTTGAGCTCGACGTCGCGGACATCCTTCGACGGCCGCACCAGCGCCGCCGCGATCACCAGGCCGGTGACCTCGTCGCACGCCAGGAGCGCGAAGTCGATCGCTGCCCGACGCGCCACGCCGGTCCCCGCCTCGTTGTGCGACAGGATCGCCTGCAGCACCGTTTCGGGCGCACCGGCCTCGGCGAGCAGGGCGATGCCCGCTTTCGGATGGGCTTCGAGGGTGGGGTGGATCTCCCAGTCGTAGTCGTGCAGGAGGCCGGCGAGCCCCCAGAGCTCGGGATCCTCGCCCAGCTTTCCGGCGTAGAAGCGCATCGCCGCCTCGACGGCGAGCATGTGCCGCCGCAGCCCCGCAGCGGCGACGTGTTCCGTGACGATCCCCCACGCGCTCGAACGATCCATCGCAGTCCTGCCTTTCCGCCGGCCCACGGACCCGCCCCCCGCCGCCGGCAGGCCAGATCGTACCCGAGGTCCATGGTAACTTCGCCCGCGGCATGTATCTCGAGCACTACGGATTCCGGGAGGCACCGTTCAACATCACTCCCGATCCGCGTTTTCTCTATTACTCCGCCCGGCATCGCGAGGCCCTGGAGCACCTTCTCTACGGCATCCGTGAGCGCAAGGGGTTCGTCCAGATCACCGGCGAGGTCGGGGCCGGCAAGACCACTCTCTGCCGGGCAGCCCTCGAGCGCCTGGGACCCACCTTCCGCACCGCGTTGATCCTCAACCCGGTGATGTCCTCCACCCAGCTGCTGCGGACGGTCCTCGTCGAGCTCGGGCTCCCGGTCCCGGGGCGGATCGATCGCGTCGCCTACCTCGAGATGCTCAACGAGTTCCTGCTCGCCCAGGTGCCGCTCGGCCAGGATGTCGTGCTGATCATCGACGAGGCGCAGGATCTCTCGATGGAGCTCCTCGAGCAGGTGCGCCTGCTGTCCAACCTCGAGACCGACCGCCAAAAACTCCTGCAGATCGTCCTCATCGGCCAGCCCGAGCTCAAACGGATGCTCGACGACTCGCGCCTGCGCCAGCTCCGCCAGCGGATCACGGTGCGCTACCACCTCGACTCGCTGTCGCGCGAGGAGACCGAGCTCTATGTCTACTACCGCCTGCAGGTCGCCGGCGGCAACGGCCGGCCGACCTTCAGCCGCTGGGCGATGTCGCGCATCCATCGCTACTCCAAGGGCGTGCCGCGGCTGATCAACGCCGTTTGCGACACCTCGCTCCTCGCCGGTTACGTCGCGGGGGTCGATCACCTCACCGGACAGCTCATCGGCCGCGCCATCCGCGAGCTCGAGGGCAAGCCCTCGTGAGCCTGGTCAGCGAAGCACTCAAGAAGGCCGAACGCGACGCCGCGGCGCGCGACGCGCGCGCCAAAGGCGCGCCGGCGCCTTTCGACGCCCCGCTTCAGCCCTACCGCGCCCGCGGCGGCGGGCGCCGCAGGCGACGCCTCGTTTCCGCCCTCGCGCTCTTCGCCAGCGCCGCCGCGATCACGATTGCGCTGCTGCTCTTCCGGCCGACAGGAGGAGAAGAAGCTCCAGTAAAGGGAAAAACGGCGGCAGCGCCCGAGGCGCGCGCGCTTCCGTTGACCCCTGCAGTGGCAGCTCCGGTGGCAGCTTCGGCGACAACCGCGGTCTCCAACCCTTTCGCGAGGCCGCAGCCGGGAGCGCGTCCGGACGAGTCGTCGACTCCGAGCCCGGGCTCACCATCGCCCAGGGCGGCGCCGGGCGGCAGCCAGCCAATGGCGCCGCCCCTGGCAACACCCCCTTTACCGAAAACCGCGCTGAAGCCGTCACCGTCGCTGCCGAGCGCCAGCGAGTCGCTAGCGCCGAGAACGTCGGCGCCGGCCAAGGCGGTGTCGCAGGGCTCCGGCGACTATTTGCGCAGCGTGGAATTTGCCGACGGCTCCAGGCTCGAGCTGGGCGGCATCGTCTACTCCGAGACCTCGCCTTTCGCCTACCTCAACGGCCGCCTGGTCGGCGTCGGCGAGTTCGTCCTCGGCCGACGCATCGACCGCATCGACCGGGACAAGGTCCTGCTCTCGGGTGAAGGCAGTGAGATCACCCTGCGCCTCAAAGCGCCCTGAAGAGGTTTCGGCGGACGGCGGACTTCGGCCGGGATCAGCGGAAGCTGCGCTTGACGCGCTCGACGTCGATGCGAATGCGGCGCATGCCCTTGTCGACAACCTTGCCTTCGTGCGAAGGATCGAACTCGATCGGGTTGACGATCTCGGAGAAGACGTCGCGCAGGGCGCGCGCGCCGGTGCGGTTCTCCTGCGACGCCCTCTCGGCGATCATGGCCGCGGCCATGTCGTCGATTTCGAGCACGATGTCGAGCGACTCGAAGTAACGCTGTGTGCGCGCCAGAGGAGAGTCGTAGCTACCGAGGAGGATCTCCTTCAGGATGGCGGTGTTGAGGTCGTTCAGCACCACGACCTTGTCGAAACGCGCCATGAACTGCGGCACCATGCCGTACTCGAAGAGATCCTTGATCTTGAGAAAATCGGCCAGCGAGAAGCGCGTTTCGAGACGCACGCCGCCGTCCGCCGTCTTCACTGCCTCGGTCTTGATGCGCTCGCCGGAACCCGAGCGGCTGACCCGGTTGTAGACCTGGTCGTAGAGGCCTTCGAAGGCGCCGCCGCAGACGAACATCATCTTGCGGGTGTCGATCTCCACCGTCTGCTCGCGGTCCTTCTCGCCATCGAAGGCGTGCAGGCGGTAGGGAACGCGCTCGCCTTCCATCAGGGTCAGCAGGCCCTGCTGCAGAACGACGCCGATCGGATTCGGCTTGCCGGCGATCACGGTCGACATCTTGTCGACCTCGTCGACGCAGACCGTCGCGCGCTCCATCGTCTCCTTGAGCGCCGCCAGGCTCGGGCGCTCGCCGAGGATGACGCGGGCACGCTGCTCGATCGCGCTGAACATCCGGTCGGGGCGGAATTCGGTGCGATCGCTGTCGACCAGAAGGTTGGCATTGAGGATCGTCACGGCACGGAAGTTCTCGAAGCCCGGCACGGTGTCGTAGAGCCGCTGGATGTTGTTCATGATCGTCGTCTTGCCGGTGCCCGACGAGCCGATCAGCAGGATGTTGCCCGACACCTTGCCCAGCAGGTGCTTGTGAATGGCGACCGAGGCGAAACGAAGCGCGCGGTCCTGACCGAGGACGCCGCGCCGCAGCTCCTCGAACAGCACTTTGGGGCTGATCGCCCCATGGACTTCGGTCAGGGTCTCCGGACTCTTGGTCATCGCCTCGATCATATCGGTGGAACTCCCTCGGAGGTTGGTCTACGGGCGCCGACCCTCCGCCGTCTATCCCCGGCCGTTCCCGCCTGGACGCCACGGCGGCGGAAACCGGTCGCCGCACAGCATAGGATCGCGCAGTGACCGAAGCGCTCTTCTCCGCCCGCGCCGCGGCCAAGCGCTACGAGCTCGGGGAGACCGAGGTCGTGGCGCTCGCCGGCGTCGACCTCGAGATCCGCGCCGGCGAGTTCGTGGCCATCGCCGGGCCCTCCGGGAGCGGCAAGTCAACCCTCCTGCACCTGCTGGGAGCGCTCGACTCTCCGGATGCAGGGTCGGTCGCGATCGAGGGCCACGATCTCGCTACCCTCTCCGAGCGCGAGCGCACCCTGCTGCGCCGCCGCCGGCTCGGCTTCGTCTTCCAGTCCTTCCACCTCGTACCGGTGCTCTCGGCGCTCGAGAATGTCGAGTATCCGCTGTGGATCGACGATGTGGCGGCCGGCGAACGGCGGGAGCGCGCCCGCGCGATGCTCGCCGCGGTCGGTCTCGAGCGCCGCGGCGCCCACCGGCCGGACCGTCTCTCGGGCGGCGAGCGCCAACGGGTGGCGATCGCCCGCGCCCTCGTTCACCGCCCCGTGGCGGTCCTCGCCGACGAGCCGACCGGAAACCTCGACTCGGCGAACGGCGCTTCGATCTTCGAGCTCATGCTCTCCGTCCAGCGCGAGCTCGGCACGACCTTCGTCCTCGCGACCCACGACCCCACCCTGATGGCAAGCTCGCCGCGGCGGATCGACCTCAAGGACGGGCATGTCGTCGCCGACACTCTGCGGACCGGGGCGGGCGAGTGAAGTTCGCGCTCTTCGCTCTGCGCAATCTCGCGCGCAACCGGCGGCGCACGGCGATCTCGCTCGCCATCGTCGCGGCGGGGACGATCGGGCTGCTGCTCACCGCCGGGTTCATCCGCTTCTCGTTCGACGGTCTGCGTGAAGCGATGATTCACGGCGGCCTCGGACACCTCGAGATCGCCAGCCGGGCGGCGGTCGAGAGTCGCGGAGAGGCCGCGCTCGACCGCTCGGTGCAGCAGGGCATCGACGACTGGCAGGCGGTCCGCGACCGGGTCGAGCGACTGCCGCACGTCGTCGCCGTGCAGGCGAATCTGCACCTCATGGGGATGATCCAGAAGCCGGGCGGCGACTCGGTCTCCTTCGTCGGCGTCGGCGTCGAGCCCGAGCGCGAGCAGCGGATGGGCTTCGAGACCAAGGTGCGCGAGGGCCGGTCGCTCGCCGCCGCGACGCCGGCGGAGGGCGAGGGCGAAGTGGTCCTGGCGCTCGGTCTTGCCGCCGCGCTGGGCGCCAGGCCCGGAGATATCCTGACCCTCCTGGCAGCCAGCCCGGACGGCATGCTGAACGCTCTCGACGTCAAGGTCGCCGGGCTGGTGACTACCGGCGTCCAGGAGCTCGACACGCGCTTTCTCAAGCTTCACCTGGCCACCGGCCAGCGACTCCTCGCGACCGACCGGGTGTCGAATCTCCTCGTCGGCCTCGACGACACGGCGGCGACGGCAGCCAGTCAGGCCGCGGTCGCGACGGCGCTCGCCAGCCACGCTCCGCCGCTCGCCGTCACCTCCTGGGAGAAGCGCGCCGCCTTCTACAGCCAGGTGCGCAACCTCTATCTCGGGATCTTCTGGTTCCTCGGCTCGATCGTTTTCGTGCTCGTCGTCCTGGCGACGTCGAACACGCTGGTGATGACGGTGATGGAGCGCGTGCGCGAGATCGGCACCCTGCGCGCCATCGGCACCGCTCCCGGCCAGATCGCCGCGATGGTGCTGTGGGAGGCCCTCTGGCTCGGCGTGCTCGGCGCGCTCCTGGGCGACGCGCTGGGCGCCGCCGCCATCGCCGGCATCAACGCGCTGCACCTCAAGATGCCCCCGCCCCCGGGCGCCGTTGACCCGATCGACCTGCAGCTCGCCTTCGTTCCGGAGGCGTTCGCGGCAATCGTCGCAGTCATGGCGGTCGTCCTCCTGATTGCCGCTCTCGCCCCGGTCGCCAGGGCGACCCGCATCTCCGTCGTCGAAGCGCTGCGACATGTTTGAGCACGGCGCCGAGCCTGCGGGCGGCGGGAGCTCCAGCCGCGTCGGTCCTCCGGCACCGGCCCGGCAAGGCCTGTGGGAGAGCAGCCGGCGGCAGACCTTCGTCGCTGGGCTGCTTCTTTCCTTTGCCAGCAGCTTTTTCTTCCTTGCCTCGCCAGCCACGGCGGTGGAGGAGATCGCAGAGGTGGCGCCTGCGGCGCGGGTCGCCGCCGCCGATCAGGAGTTGCTCGCGGCCAGCGATCTGTTCGCCGCCGCGCCGGCGGAGTTTCGCGTCGAAGTCGAGGTGCGCCAAGGCACCGCCACAAGCGGCATGCCGCTCGAGATCTGGCGGCGCGGGGAGGAGCTGGCGCTGGTCCGCCTGCTGGCCGAGAAGGACCGCGGCAAGTTCCTGCTGCGCCGCGATCGCGAGCTCTACTTCATCGCTCCCGGCAGCGCCCGGCCAGTGAAGCTCGCACCGTCGTACCGGCTCCAGGGGGCGGCGCTCGACGATCTCCTCGGTCTGCGCCTGGTCCGCGACTACCGGATCGCAGCGGTTACCGAGGCCGCCGGAGTGGTCACGTTCGAGTTGGTCGCGAACGCCAGGGACGCTGCGACGCCGCGTCTGCGCTGGGTGGTCTCGCGCGCCAGAAAGTTGCCGCTGCGCGCCGATCTGCAGGCGAGCGACGGCCGGGTCCTGCGGGTGATCGAGTTTCCGGAGTGGAGCGACCCCCGGCGCGGTGTGCCGAAGCGAATGGTGGTGAAAGACGTGCTGCGCGGCGGCGCACCGCTCGGGATCCTGTTCGGCGCGTTCGAAGCCCGTCCGGTGAGCCTCGAGCTCTTCGAGCTCGAGGCCGGCTCCGCGCGCGCCGCTCTCACGGCTCCGGTGGCCGCGAAAACTACCGCGCCCTGACTTCGACCTCGCCGCTCGCGAGCGGCGCCCCGACTTTGTCGCCGAACCAGGCCACGTCCTCGAGAACCAGGTCGAGACTCACGCGGTAGCGGCCGGGCACCGACGGCCACTCCAGGGTCATCCCGGTTTCAAGGCTCTCCCCCGGCGCCACCGCCCGCGGCAGGGGGAAGCGCGGCTCGCTCGCCGTGCCCTTCCCGGCTTCGAGCGGCACGATCCGGAGGCCGAGCTGGACCTGCAGAGAGGCGGCGGGGCGCCAGCTCCAGGAGCCGGTGTTTTGCACCTTCAGGGCGACGGCCGTCCGCGAGCCCGCGTCGACCACGGCCGGCAGGGCGATCGGCCCGACCTCGCGCGCGAAACCTTCCTGCGGCGGCGCCTGTCTCCCGAGGTACCGCAGGCGTGCGGAGGCGCGCCCGGCGCCCGCAACCTCGGCCGACAGCCGCACCAGGCGCACGGAGTAGCGCTCTACCGGTGACCACCAGAAGCGATGCCGTCGCCAGGGTGCGGCAGGCTGGTGGACCACGCTGCCGCCCGCCTTGCCAGGTGCGAAGCTCGCCAGTGGATAGCGCCGCTCTCCCCGCCAATCCCGGATCACGAGGGTGACCGGATCGGCGTCGGCAACTGCGAGCCAATGCATCGGAGCGTCTGGAAAGCGGGTCGCAATCTCGAGCTCCGCACCCGGCCGGTCGCTCTCGATCGTGAAGCTCCAGTCTCCGGCGGCTGCCAACGGATCGACGAAGCGCACGAAGTCACCCGCCCAGTAGCGATCCCGCCGGCCGTCGAGATTCGTCGCCGTCGATTCGTACGGCAGAAAGCGGAAGAGACCGGCGTTGGCGTGCGCCTGGCTGGTCGCGTCGAGCGCGCCGAAGCGGACCTGGGAGGCGAGCGCCGAGCTCCCGACCACCGCCGCCAGGGCCCAGATCGTGAGCAGCAGGCGGCGCGACGGGAGACCCGGCAGAGCCACCAGCAGGCAGGGGTAGGCGGCGAGAATGTAGCGGTTGCCGAGAAAGGTCTCGCCGCCGAAGAAATTCGCCGGCATCCAGACGAGATAGAAGAGAGCCAGGGAGAAAAAACCGGCGAGCGCCGCGATGCCGGCCGGGTGCGGCCGCCGGAGAGCGAGCGCGGCGAAAAAGAGCGCCGCGGGAAGGTAGATCGCGAGACCGGTGTGGCGGCCGACGAAAAAGTAGAGCGTGGCGTAGGCCGACAGGCCGCCGTCGAAGAGCGGCGCGAGAACGAGCGACGAGGTCGCAAGCTCGTCGGTGCTGTCGAAACGGGCGGCCGCCGGGGCGCTTCCTTCGCCGACCGGATAGCCGGTCTCGGCGTTGAAGGTGGCGCGCGCTGCCTTGTACGGATTCACCGCGCCGGTGAGCACCCAAGTCAATCCCAGTGCCGCGAGATAGGCGACGGCAATGGCACCGCCGACCCGCGCGGCGCGGCGCAGGTCACGCCCCAGGAGCGCCGCGAGAACCGGCACTCCTGCGACCAGCGCGTTCGGTTCGCGCAAGGAGATCAGGAGGCCGAGGAGCGCGCCGCCGAGGAGGTCCGCCCGCGGGCTCGCGAGCAGCCGCGCGGCCCAGCCCGCGGCGCGGGAGCCGGCTGAGGAACGGCCGGCCATCGCCAATGCGAGGCCGGCGAGCGCCAGCGCCACCTGCAGCGCCTCGGTCATCCGCCAGGCGACATAGGGCACGACGATGCCGGTGGCGACGAAGGTGAGCAGAGTGTCGCGCGCGGCTGCGGGATCCGCCCCGCGCTCGCCCAGGCGCTCGAGGAAGGCCTGGGCGAGACCGAGCATGCCGAGAAGCAGCAAGAGATTCAGCAGCGCCGCCCCCCAGTCGCCGAGCAGGCCGACGAACGGCGCCGCGAGCAGCGGATAGAGCACCGGCTTGGAGTAGGCGAGTCCCTGGCCGGTGCGCTGGAGGATCAAAGCGACGGCCCCTCCCGGGTGGCCTTCGGCCCAGGCGCGGTCGGGTGCCGTGAAGCCCAGGTCGAAGTCGCGCGCCAGCGAAGCCGCCATGGCGACGTATGTTCCCTCGTCGCCGCGCAGATCGCGACCGTCCAGCCGCAGCACGAAGAGCGTCGCGAACAGGAGGACCGCGAGGCCCGCGAGAATTGGGATTGGGGAACGGCGAAAGGAGTGGAAAAGACGCGGCATGAAGGCCGGGAAAGCCTATCTCACGGCGCTCGCAGAGCACCTTGCCGGGCGTCCGGACGGGGCGCCCTCGCGGGCGGTTCCCGCGCCAAAGCGGATAGACTCCGGCCCGTGTCCCGCATGGTTCGCCTGACCTTCGCCGGCCTCGCCCTGTTCTTCGTTCTCTTCCCGCTGACCCTGCAGAAGCCGGGGTTGCCGCAGGACCTCAAATCCGACGAGCCGGCCTATTACCTGATGGCGCTGTCGCTGGTGCACGACTTCGATCTGCGCTGCGAGACCAAGGACATTCAGCGCCTGACGAACGAATTCCCGTACAACAACGCCAACAATCTGATCCTGATGACCGACGACGACTGGCGGACAGTCTGGTTCGGCAAGCCCTACCTCGTCTCGCTCCTCGCGGCGCCGGCGGTGGCGATCTTCGGCGCCGATGGCTTCCTCGCCACCAACATGGCGCTGCTGATGTTGTCGATCTGGATGGGCGCGCTCTATCTCCGGCGCTTCAATCCGGACGGGCTGGCGCTGCTCTTCGCGGCCGGTTTCTTCCTGCTCTCGAACGCTTTCGCCTACGTTTTCTGGATCCACACTGAAGTGCTCTGCATGGCCTCGGTCACGGCCTGTCTCTACCTCGCTTTCACGCCGGCCGCGATCGACGTTCCGACCGGCCGCTGGGGCCGCTTCGTGCGCTCGTTCTGGAACGCCGCCAGCCGGCCGGCCTGGTCGGGGGCGGCGATCATCGCCGGCGCCTACAACAAGCCGATCCTCGCCCTCCTCGGGCTGCCGGCGCTCTACCTCGCGTACCGCGCGGAGCGCACGCGCGGGGCCGCGAAGTGGATTGCGGGCGCGGCGGTCGCCGGAATCGTCGTCTGCGCGATATCGATCGGCTTCACCGGCCACCCCTCCGCCTACCTCGGGGTCGAGCGCTCCGGCGTGCGCGTCCTAGATTTCACCCGCATGCCCGACCTGCCGATCGCCCGCTCCGAGGCGTACAAGGAGGCCGTGCCTGAAGCGAGCGGACCGCGCAACTCCTGGTCGTGGATCTTCCGCCTGCCCGAGGTCGATCGCCGCCTGCCGGAGAACCTCGCCTACTTCTTCGTCGGCCGGCACACCGGGCTCCTCCTCTACGCGCCGTTCTCCGGGCTCTGCCTGCTGCTCTTCTTCTTCTACGGCAGGCGTTCGCCGGAGCGCTGGGGGGTGCTTGCCGCCCTCGCCGGCGTGGCGTTCTTCTTCCTGACGCTCATCCCGTTCAACTGGCACGGCGGCGGCGGTTTCATCGGCAACCGCTACTTCGTCAACGCCCTGCCGGCGCTGCTCTTTCTCGTCACCCGCATCGCGCCGGCCTGGCTGCCGGTGGCCGGATTCGCCCTTGGCGGGATCTTCGTCGGACCGATCCTCTTCACCCCGTTCGGCGCGCCGGTGCCCAGCCCGACGCTGCAGGCGCACGTACGCAACTCGCCGTTCCGGTTCTTTCCGTTCGAGCGCACCCTGGCGCGGCAGATCCCCGGCTATCGCGGGCAGATCGGCAGCGGGGTCTACTTCTTCGGCCGCCGGGACGTCCTGTCGTCGGTCGGCGAGAGCCTCTGGGCGGTCGGCGGCAAGCCGGTCGAGATCTGGGTGCATACCGATCGCCCGCTCGTCCGGCCGGTCTTCCAGGTGGAGAGTGCGATCGCGCCGAACCGGGTCGCGCTGACCCTCGGCGCCGACCGCCAGGTCACGAACTTCGAGTCCGAGAAAGCGCCCGGCAACACGACCCGGATCACCCTCACCCCCGGGTCGCCGGACACCGAGACCGCGGACGACGGCAGCACCTACTTCGCCTACAAGATGTGGATCGAAGCCTCCGCCCAGACCTTCCGCACCGAGATCGTCCCGGCCAAGCCGCCGACCGAGGAGGAAGCTGAGGAGTTGGCCCGACCCGGCGCTGCGCCGAGGCAGGAATTCGAGGAGGTCACCTTCCTGGTCGGCGCCGCGGTGACCTATCTCGGCGAGGAGGGTGATCTCGACGCCGATGTCTACCAACTCGAGTGGCTGGGCGGCAAGCCGCCCAGCGAATGGCGCGCCAACCGGCTCGTCCGCATGCCGGCGACGGTAAGAAACGCGAGCTCCGCCACCTGGCCGGCGCGCGGCGCGACCCGGGTGGCAGTCGCTTACCACTGGCTCGACACTGCAGGCCAGGCGATCATCTTCGAAGGCTTGCGCAGCGCCCTCCCTGCCGATGTCGCGCCCGGTGGAACCGTCGAGCTCCAGCTCGAGATCGCGACACCCAGAAAGCCCGGCGACTACATTCTCGAGTTCGACGCCCTGCGTGAGCAGTTGGCCTGGTTCTCCGCCAAACGGCCCGGCTCCACCGTGCGCCTCCCGGTCACCATCCTGCCTTCAGACGACCGCTAACGCACCGTGCCGGACGGACCGCCCCTGCCCATCGCGGCGGTCGACCCGACCCGCCAGCATCCTCCCGCGGAGGCTCTCGACACCCCTGGGGGTCTGCTGCGCTCGAGCGGCGCCGCGACCCTCGCCCAGTTCGTGCGGGTGGCGGCGATCCTGCTCACTCACCTCGCCCTGCGGCGCCTGATCCCGCCCGCGGACTGGGGCCTGCGCGACTGGGCGGAGGCGCTCTTCCTGCTCCTCGCCACGGTGCGCGACCTCGGGCTGCCGAGCCACGTGGTCCGGCTGCGTCCGATCCCGCTCGGCAATCTCCTGCGGGTGCAGCTCGCCTGGGGCGGAATTCTCGGGCTGGCGCTCCTCATCGGCGCTCCGGTTCTCGCCGGGACCTTCCGCACGCCGCGCCCCGACGTCGCCCTGGTGCTGCAGGTGATGGTGGTCTACCTGCTCCTCGAGGGCCTCGCGAGCGTGCCGCTCACCCACTTCGAGGCCGGACTCAGGATCGGGCGATCGGTCGTGCCCGAGCTCGCCCGGACGCTCAGCTACTGCGTCGCGGCGCTCGCCCTGGCGCTCACCGGGTGGGGGGTCTGGTCCTTCGTGCTGGCGATGATCGCCTCGCAGGCGATCTATGCCGCGCTCCTCTGGCAGCGTGCGCGACCGACGATGGTGCTGCACTTCGAGCGCGGCAAAACGCTCGCGATGCTCGCCACCAGCACTCCGCTGGGCAGTATCTGGCTGCTCGCCTTCGCGGTGACCTACGCCGACGCACTCATCCTCGGCAGCCGCTTTCCGGACGCCGTCGTCGGCGGCTACATGTTCGCCTACGTCTGGGCGTTCTTCGCCTCGCGGATCCTGCAGCAGCCGATCGGACGCGCGCTCTATCCGGCGCTGGTGCAGTTCGGCGACCGGCCGGAGCAACAGTTCCTGGCCTACCGTCTGGCGACCAAGGTGCTGCTCGCGATCGAGGTGCCGGCGGCGCTCTTTCTCTTCCTCAACGCCGACCTCGCGGTCCAGATTCTCGGCGGCGAGCGCTACGCCGACCAGGCAGATCTCCTGCGTCTGCTCGCCTTCGCCCCGCTCGTCGATCCTCTCGGCCGCTTCGGCGGCGAGCTCCTGGTCTCCCGCAACCGGGATCGCGACCGCATCCTGTCGCTGCTCCTGCACCTCGGCGCCCTGGTCGCGGGGGGCATCTGGCTCTCGCACCGCTACGGCCCGGTCGGCATGGCCTGGGCCAATTTCCTGCCGCTGGGAGCGCCGATCCTGCTCTGGGCGATCGCCCGCATCGACCGCGCCGGGCTCGGCCGGCTGATCTTCGATCTGCTCGAGGTCTACCTCGCTCCCATCCCCCTCTTCGCCCTCGCCTGGTGGGCCGCCGGAGGTGCGCTGTGGCTGCGCTTCGCCCTCTCCGCCCTCGCTGGCCTGGCGAGCCTCGCCTGGTTCTGGTGGCGGTTCGGCAGCAGATTCCTGGCGTTTTTCGGCGGCGGGGTTGGGCCGGAGGCGCCGGGCGGCCTCACCCGATAGAATTCCCCTTCGGGTCGGATCCGCAGTTGGATCCGGTTCCGCAATCCAACATCGGGCCACTCGAGGACCTCAGGCCATGGGCGACTTCAACTGGAAGGGCAAGCGGGTCCTGATCACCGGCCACACCGGCTTCAAGGGGACGTGGCTCTGTCTCTGGATGCAGTTGCTGAGCGTCCAGGTGCACGGCTATGCGCGCGTGCCGCCGACGCGCCCCAACCTGCACGAGCTCACCGGCGCCGCGGCCGACATGGAATCGATCATCGGTGACATTCGCGACCTCGACCTCCTGCGGGCGACCTTCGAGCGCGTGCAGCCGGAGATCGTCTTCCACCTTGCGGCGCAGCCGATCGTGCAGCTCGCCTACGAGGATCCCGTCGAGACCTTCTCGACCAACATGATGGGGACGGTGAACGTGCTCGAGTGCGCCCGGCGCACTCCGAGCGTGCGGTCGATCGTCGTCGTCACCAGTGACAAGTGCTACACCAACCACGAGTGGCACTGGGCCTATCGCGAGAAGTCGCAGCTCGGCGGCCGCGACCCCTACGCCGCGAGCAAGAGCTGCGCCGAGATCATCGTGAACTCCTATCGCGAGTCGTTCTTCAATCCGGACGAGGGCGGGAAGTCGGCCGCCCTCCTGGCCTCCGTGCGCGCTGGAAATGTCATCGGCGGGGGAGATTGGGCGCCCTATCGTCTCGTTCCCGACATCATCGCGACTTTGCGCGAAGACCGTCCGCTCGTGCTGCGCCACCCGCAGGCGATCCGCCCCTGGCAGCACGTCCTCGAGCCGTTGCGCGGGTATCTCCAGGTCGCCGAGAATCTCTACAACGGCGACCACCAGAGCGCCAGCCCCTGGAACTTCGGGCCGGTCGACGAAGATTGCCTGCCGGTAGCCTGGCTGGCGCGCGAGCTCTCGATCAAGTGGGGCCGCGAGGTGCAGTGGGAGGCCGATCGCATTCCCCGCCCGCATGAGGACACCTTCTTGAAGCTCGACTGCAGCAAAGCGCGGGCGCTCCTCGGATGGGCCCCCGTCCTGCGGCTCGCGGACGGCCTGCAGTGGATCACGGACTGGTATCGGGAGCTGGATCGGGGCGCCGACATGCGCGCAGTGACGCTCGGTCAGATCGAGCGCTATCGCGAGCTCGCCGCGGGGCGCTCAGATCGCACACTCAACGCGGCCCTCGCTTCCGACTAGTAGCGCTTCTCGACCGGCGGCAGCTGGCGGGGGAGGAGGCGCTTCAGCCGCTGCTTCCACTCCTTGAGCCTGAGGAGAAAGGGGTTGGAAAAACCGGTGACAGTTACCCGTTTTCCCAACCCCTCGTGCTTCGCGGCAGAGGAAAAACGGGTAACTGTCACCGATTTTTCCTCGTGCGCTTGGTGGAAGCGGGCGAAGTAGCTCTGCTGGGGAATCCGGTCGGCGGTGGCGCCCGCGACTTTGGTCGCGACGACGAACAGCGCCACCTGCCTGGCGCCGAAACCACCGTAGGCCAGGGAATCGAGGCAGCCCGGGGTGTAGCGGCGGATCTTCCACGGCGTCGAGTGAAAGCGGCCGCGGAACCAGAAGGGAAAGAACTCGAAGAAGTACTCGGCCTCTATCTGCCAGCCGTTGGCGGTGTAGAAGTCGTGGAACAGGGTCGGCGAGAACATGTAGAAGCCGTGGTCGACATGGTTCGTCGACGGCGCCATGCCGTGGATCACGCGGCCGCCCTCCCGGACCAGGGCATGCAGGTTGGCGAAGACCTGCGGCAGATCGAAAACGTGCTGCAGCGTGCCGGCTTCGAACACCGTGTCGAAGCGGCCGCAAAACTCCGTCGGCACCGGCAGGTTGAGATCCAGGATGTGATCGGCGCCCTCCCAGTCCGAGACGTCGCTGCTTTCGACCCGCTCGCAGCCGAGCAGGCGGAAGAAGCTCCGGTCGTCGAGGCAGCCTGCCGCCGCCAGCTCCGGCTGGTGCGAAAGCGCCAGGTCGCGGACCTCGGCAAGCGGTGTGCGCTGCTCCCGGGCCCACCGTTCGAGCTCGCCGCGGGTCGCATAGACCGACATGCGTCCGAGCTCGAGAAGGCTCCCCTTGAAGGGCCGCTCCCGTGCCTCGTCGAGCAGCAGACGGGCCGTACCGCGCGGGATGCCCATCAGCCTCGGACGACGTGGGCGCCCGAGGCGAGCTCGCCCCTGAGGCCGACGATGGTCCGGTGCAGACCCTCCTCCAGACCGACCTGCGGACGCCAGCCGAGCCGGCTGATGCTCTTGGCGATATTCGCGCGCCGGACGGCCTCGAGCGGGCGGTCGGCGAGGGCGCCGAGCTCGGGCGGCGGCGCGGCGAGCGCATGGCAGATCTTCTCGACGATCTGGCGGACGGTGATGAGCTCGCCGCTGCCGAGATCGAAGGTCTCGCCCTCGATTCCGGCGACCTCGCCCGCGGCGAGGAGGCCGGCCACGACATCGTCGATGAAGATCCAATCCACCGGCCGCGTACCGCTCGTGAGGCGCGGCGGCTCTTTGCGCAGCGCCCGCAGGATGGAGTACGGCACGAGCTTGGTGTGATCCACCTGCCCGGGACCGTAGACCATGAAGATCCGGGCCGTCACCACCGGCGTCGCGTAGAGCGAATGAAAGAAATGTGCGTAGAGCGCTGCCGCCGCTTTTGCCACCGCATAGGGCGAGCCCGGCGCCTCGACGGCGTTGCGATCCGGCTCCTCCATCGTGCCCGCGAGCACGACCCGGCGGCAGCTTCCGGCCGGAGCGGCGGTCGCCGCGGCGAGCAACCGGACGGTGCTCTCGAGATTGGCCTGAAAGGCCGGCAGCACGAGCTCGAGCTCGCGCTTGCCGGTCACCAGGCTGGCGAGATGAAAGACGACTTCGGGAGCGCACCTGGCGAACAGCCGCTCGATCTCCCCGGCGACCGCGAGATCCGCCTGCCACCAGCGCAGGTTGGGCGAGGAAGCCACCTGCGGCCGGCGCGAAACCGCGTCGACGCGACAACCGGCCGCGAGCAGGGCGCGGACGAGATGGGCGCCGATGAAGCCGGAGGCGCCGGTGACGAGGACGGGTAAGGGCTGCAAGACAGCGCGATCATACGGCAAAGCGGCCCCGCGAATCCCTGTGATACCTTGCCCAATTGCATGCGTGTGGGTGCCCTCGTCGGCCGCGGCCGGCGCCTCCTCGAGCGGCTGTCGCGACGGATCCGGCGAGTGGAGAGCCGGGTCGTGACGATGGCGCCGCCCCCCGGGACCGGCAAGCCGGTCCCTGAACCGGTCGGCCGTGCGCTGCTCTCCTACATTCTCGATCCCTACCTCCTCGCGCCGGACCGCCCCGAGCCGCATTCGCATACCCATTTCTGGGAGTCGCGCGAGATCGGGCAGATCCTCATCGACCTCGGGTTCGAGGTCGATGTCGTGCACTGGACAAACCGGACGTTCACACCCCAGCGCCCCTATGATCTCTTCGTCGACGTGCGCTTGAATCTCGAGCGCCTGGCGGCCGCGCTCGGTCCGGCCTGCCTCAAGGTCATGCACATCGAGACCGCGCACTGCGGGTTCTACAACCCGGCGCAGCTTCGCCGCCTCGCCGAGCTCCAGGCCCGGCGCGGGATTCGGCTGGCACCCTACAAGCTGCTCGAGCCCAACCGGGCGATCGAGCATGCCGATGCCGCCACGATCCTGGGCAACCGCGCCACCCAGGCGACCTACGCCCACGCCGGCAAGCCGCTGTGGCCGGTGCCGATCTCGCAGCCATTCCTCTATCCCTGGCCCGACGGGAAGGACTTCACGGCCGCGCGCCGCCGCTTCCTCTGGTTCGGCAGCGGCGGGCTCCTGCACAAGGGGCTCGACCGCGTGCTCGAGGTTTTTGCCGCTCTTCCCGACCTCGAGCTCACCGTGCTCGGCCCGGTCGATCGTGAGCCCGAGTTCGAGCGCGCCTTTCACCGCGAGCTCTACGCGACGGCGAACATCCACACCCACGGCTGGATCGACGTCGCGAGCCCCGAGTTTCTGGCCATCGCCCACCGCCATCTGGCCCTGGTCTACCCGTCCTGCTCCGAGGGGCAGAACGGCGGCGCGGTGACCTGCATGCACGCCGGACTCATTCCCATGCTGTCGCGCGAGAGCGGCGTCGACCTCGACCCGGAGTACGGGGTCGAGCTCCAGTTCAGCACGCACGAGGAGATTCGCGACCGCGTGCTCGAGCTCGCCCGCCGGCCGCCGGACGAGCTCGCAGCGATGAGTCGCAGCGCCTGGGAGTGGGTGCGAACGCACCACACGCGCGAGCGCTTCTCGCTCGCCTACCGCCAGTCGCTGCTCGAGATCCTCGCGCGCTTCCGGCCGGCGCTCGCCGGGAAGATCCGCGAGCGCGGCGCATGAACGTGGCAGCTGAAGCACGCGGAGCACGCTGGCTCTATCTTTCGCCCCATCTCGACGACGTCGCTCTCTCCTGCGGCGGCCAGATCGCGCGCGCCACCCGCAGCGGCGTCGCGGTCGACATCCTCACGATCTTCGCCGGCGACGAACCCGGTCCGTCACAACCGACGGCCTCTCCCCTGGTCACCAGGATCTACGACCTCTGGCAGCTGCAGGCGGGTGAGGTCATGGCGACGCGCCGCCGCGAGGACCTCGCCGCCTGCCGCGAGCTCGCGGCGCAGGCGCGCCACTGGGAGC